>CAZYWC010000004.1:0-117758 GCA_964651125.1 uncultured Vampirovibrio sp. | reverse complement strand
ACTTCGAAGATATCGCTATGAGATTTATGGATATCAGAAAGAGAATTTGTAGAATCCCTGAATTAGGTAAGAAAGCTACAATGGTTGCTATCCCTACAACATCAGGTACAGGTTCTGAAGTTACTCCATTCGCAATCATCACTGATGACGAATCTCACATTAAGTACGCTATCGCTGATTACGCTTTGACTCCAAATATGGCAATCGTTGACCCTAACTTCGTTGATGGTATGCCAAAAGGTTTGACTGCTGCATCAGGTATCGATGCTTTAGTTCACGCATTTGAAGCTTACGTATCTTGCATGGCTACTAACTTCACTAACTCAAACGCTTTAGAAGCATCTAAGTTAGTATTCAGATACTTAGAACGTTCTTACAAGGAAGGTGCTAACGATCCTATCGCAAGAGAAAAAATGCACTACGCTGCAACAATCGCAGGTATGGCATTTGCTAACTCATTCTTAGGATTGTGCCACTCAATGGCTCACAAACTTGGTGCTATGTACCACGTTCCACACGGTGTAGCTAACGCATTGTTATTCAGACAAATCATCAAATACAATGCTTCTGATGCTCCACACAAACAAGCAATCTTCCCTCAATACAAATTCCCTAACGCTAAGGCTAAATATGGTCAAATCGCTGACGAATTGGGTTTGGGCGGTAAGAATGACGATGAAAAGGTTGAATTGTTAATCAAGGCAGTTGATGAATTGATGGATAAGATTGACCTTCCAAAATCAATTAAAGACTTCGGCGTAGATGAAAAAACATTCATGGATAACTTGGATGAACTTGTTGAATTGGCATTCGATGACCAATGCACAGGTGCTAACCCAGCTTACCCATTGATGTCTGATATCAAACAAATCTACATCGATGGTTACTATGGTAATGTTTAATTTATAGTTAAACAATAATAACTTTGAAGGTGCGCTCTAAAGAGCGCACCTTCTTTATAAAAAGCTAATCGAAAAGTGAATTATTACAAAAATTAACAAAACTTTTACTATCTCTTTCAATTTCATTACTTTACATGTATAATTGAGTGTAAAATTTACAATAGAAGGAATTAAAAATGGCGCTAAATTTTCAAGATTTGATTCTAAACTTATCACGTTACTGGTCAGAATACGGATGCATCATCCAACAACCTTATGATATTGAGAAAGGGGCTTCAACAATGAACCCAGCAACTTTCTTAAGAGCATTAGGTCCTGAACCTTGGTCAACAGCTATGGTCGAGCCATGCAGACGTCCGACTGACGCAAGATACGGTGAAAACCCAAACAGATTGGGACATTATTTCCAATACCAAGTTATACTTAAACCATCTCCTGATAACGCTCAAGAGCTTTATCTAAAGAGCTTAGAAGCTATGGGTATTGATTTATCCAAGCACGATGTCAGATTCGTAGAAGATAACTGGGAATCTCCAACATTGGGTGCCGCAGGTGTAGGTTGGGAAGTTTGGTTAGACGGTATGGAAATCACTCAGTTTACGTATTTCCAACAAGTTGGCGGTTTAGAAGTTAAACCTGTTGCTTTAGAAATCACTTATGGTTTAGAAAGAATTGCCATGTACATTCAAAACAAGGAATCTGTTTTTGATATTATGTGGAACAACAATTTGAAATACGGCGATATTTACTTACAAAACGAAATTGAACAATCAAAATACAACTTTGAATATTCAGACGCAGACAGACTGTTTAAACTATTTGACGCTTACCAAAAAGAAGTCGATAATTGTATAAACGCAGAACTTGTATTGCCTGCTTATGACTATGTTCTAAAATGTTCACACACATTCAACTTACTGGACGCACGAGGCGTAATCAGTAAAGACGAACGTATCAACTTTATTAACAGAGTAAGAACAATGGCATCAGCGGTTGCGAAGTTGTACGTTGAACAACGCGAGAAATTAGGTTTTCCACTTCTAAAGAAATAAGTGCGATAAATGTGCGCCTATGTGGCTTCGCCCCTTGTGGGAGAAGCCGGACGGAGTCCTGATGAGGGGTTTTTAGGAACTCCCCTCACCCGCATCTGTAATGCTCGGCGCAGCCTCGCAAACAGCTACTCCCTCTCTCTCAATGGGCGAGGGGAAAATTGATGAAAGGACATAAATGGCACTAAAAAATTTACTGACAAAAATGATTACACGCAAAAATCTTGATGACGCAATTGCAAACGCCGCCAATGGCGGTTTGGAAAAAACTTTAGGCGTCTGGGATTTAATCATTTTAGGTGTAGGGGCGATTATCGGTTCCGGTATTTTCGCGGTTGTAGGTATTGCAGCAGCAGGAAGCCCTGACGGTACAAGCCCGGGAGCAGGCCCTGCTTTAATAATCTCTATGGTAATCGCTGCGATTGCTTGTGTTTTCTCAGCACTATGTTATACGGAATTTGCAACAATGATACCCGTTGCAGGTGGTGCGTACACTTACACTTTCGCAACTTTAGGTGAATTCGCAGCTTGGATTGTCGGTTGGATTTTGATGCTTGAATACGCAATCGGTTTCATCGCGGTAGCTTGCGCTTGGACAAACCACTTTTTGCAATTCATTAAAGGTTTTTCATTTTTGCCAGCTTGGTTTGTAAATCCACCTGTTTGGCTCGTGAATGATTTCCGCTCAGCAGTTAATGTTTGCACTCAACAAGGTTTGGATGCTAATGCAGTTATTCCTCATATTGCAGGAATTCCTTTCTGCATAAACCTTCCTGCGATTATAATGATTGCAATTACAACAGCTATTTTAGTTAAAGGTACTAAAGATTCTGCTAAAATGGCGGGAATTATGGTTGCAGTAAAACTTGGCGTTATCGCTTTATTTGTATTAACAGGTATGTTTTTCATTCGCCCTGAAAACTGGACACCTTTTGCACCTTGCGGTCTAGAAGGCGTATTTATGGGCGCGTTTATTATATTCTTTGCATACATCGGCTTTGATGCTTTGGCAACAGCCGCAGAAGAATGCAAAAATCCTCAAAAAGATTTGCCAATCGGTATTTTGGGTTCATTAGTCGTAACAACTGTTGTGTATGTTTTAGTTGCACTTGTTTTAACAGGCATGCAACCTACAAGCGGTGTTGCAATTCCTGAAGGCTTATTTAAAGCTCCAATGGCTTATGCAATGACAGCCGTTCACCAAAACTGGGCAGCAGGTTTGATTTCAGTAGGTTCTTTGGCTGGTTTAACATCAGTGCTATTGGTTATGCACATGGCTGCAACAAGAGTATTGTTCGCAATGAGCCGTGATAACTTCTTGCCTCGAGTATTCCAAAAAATCCATCCGAAATTAGGTACACCGCACATTTTGACAATAACAGTCGGCGTAGTTGGTATTTTGGGTACTTTGATTTTAGATTTGAACGTAGCTGCTTCACTTTGCAACTTCGGAACATTCACATCTTTCATCATAGTTTGTGTTGCAATTTTGATTTTGAGAAAAGTTGACCCTGATAGAGAAAGACCTTTCAAAGTGCCGTTCTGCCCTTGGTTCCCATTAGCTGGAATTATTTGCTGCGGAGGTTTGATGGTTTATTCTATGATAGTTGCAAAAGGTGAATCTGCAAAATTATCAACAGAATTATTTATAGTTTGGGTAATTATGGGTGCTTTGATTTACGCAACTTATGGTTACAAAAAGAATAGATTGGCTGAACAGTCAGCAAATGTGGAAGAAAATAAAGAAATAGAAAAAGATGTCGTTATTAAGTAATTTATTGAAATGTAAAAGCCCTCAAGAACTTATTGATGAGGGTTCAAACTCGGGTCTGAAAAAGACCCTTAATGTATTTGATTTAATTGTAATTGGTATTGGCGCGGTTGTCGGAACAGGTATTTTTACGATTATCGGAAGCGCGATTGTAGGTTCGGCTGATGGAGCAGGTGCAGGAACGGCGGTTGTGGTTTCAATGACTTTAGCTGCAATAGCGAGCGTGTTTTCAGCGCTTTCTTATTCTGAAATCGCAGCAATGATTCCTGTTGCAGGCAGTGCTTACACTTATACTTACGCTACGATGGGCGAATTTATGGCGTGGATGGTCGGTTGGATTTTAATGCTTGAATATGCAATCGGCAACATTACCGTAGCAAGTGCTTGGACAGGATATTTTGTTCAATTCTTAAAAGGTTTCAAACATATTTTACCTGCGTTTGTCGTAAATTGTCCGCTTTGGTTGAGAAACGATTATAGAACAATGTACGAAATTTGCAACAGATACGGTTGGGATGTGCACGATAAAATGCCGTTTATGCATTTACCATTGGGAATTGAAATTCCTTTTGCGGTAAACGTTCCTGCAATTGCAATTGTTTTAATATTAACTGTTTTATTAATTAAAGGCGTTAAAGAATCTACAAAAGTTGCAACAATTATGGTTGGAGTTAATATGTTCATAATCCTTTCATTTATTGTTGTCGGCGCATTTTATGTTAAACCTGAAAACTGGGTTCCATTCGCACCAAACGGTTTGGAAGGGATTTTTACGGGCGCGTTCGTAATCTTCTTTGCGTACGTAGGTTTTGACGCAATTTCAACGGCTGCAGAAGAAACAAATAATCCTCAGAGAGATTTACCGATTGCCATAATGGGAACGCTTGTTTTGTGTACAGTTATGTATATTCTGGTTGCACTGGTTTTGACAGGCGTAGTTCCACTTAACGCAATCGACACTCAAGCACCGTTAGCACACGCAATGAGATTTATCGGTAATAATTGGTATGCAGGTTTGATTTCTGTTGGTGCTTTGTGTGCGCTAACTACAGTATTATTGATTTATCAATTAGGTACAACAAGAATTTTGTTTGCAATGAGTCGTGACAACTTTTTGCCAAAATCATTGAACAAAGTTCATGGCAAATTCCAAACACCGCACGTTTTAACTTGGATTTCAGGTTTAATCGTAATTGTTTGTGCGTTGTTTATGGATTTAAATATTTCAGCAGAGCTTTGTAACTTCGGAACATTCACTTCATTTATTATAATTTGTATTGCGGTTTTGATTTTAAGAAAAACCGAACCAAACAGAGAAAGACCGTTCAAAGTTCCATTCTGCCCTTGGTTCCCGATTTTCGGCGTAATAACATGTTTAGCTTTGATGTATTGCAAATTCAGTGCGAAAGCGACTTCCGCTTTGTATTTTGTAATTTGGCTTTTAATTGGCGTTGCAATTTATGCTTTGTACAGTTATAGAGCAAAACGCAGAGAAGAAGGTTAAAGTAATGGAAAATAACTCTTTTGTTCTTTCTTGGCATTTATATTTAACTATGCTATAATTTTTTTGTGAGAGATTTATTAAAAATATTATTGGTTGGGATAGTTATGTTTATTGCTCCGTTTGCTATGGCGGAACAGTATAAAGTGCTTGTTATTCCTGATAATATTGTAACTGATAATGAAGCGGTTGACTCTTATATTTATAATGCAACTTCTGAATTCTTCGCAAATGAAGTTATCAATTTGTTAAACCAAACAGATTATATTAAATCACCTACGGTAAGCGAAGAAAGAAAACTTTTAAAAAGTAATCCTTCTTATATGATTCCTGCGAGAAATCTCACAAATCGTTTTAAAACCTCATACAATGTAGATTACACTCAATTGAAAAAGATTTCTAATCAAGCGAGATATGTGTTGTTAATCACATCATCAATTGATTCAGAAAACTATATATTAAGAAGAACTTTTTGGGATTTTGTGAATATCCCCGGTGCAACTGTCGTTGACCCTGCGTATAAAATCAATACTTATGCAGTTTTAATTGATTTACAGAAAAATGTTGCTTTGTGGTCAAATACTTTCTATAAAACTATCAGTGTTGTAGAAAACAGAATCATAACAAGAGGTCCATCACCTCAAACAGAACAGCTTCAAAAAATTAGAGATTATTCAAGAATGCTTTGTCCTGAAATTGCTCAAAATGTTCAAGAAAGAGTTTTACCGCCTGATACTTATGCAAAAGAATCCAATCAAATTTATTATGATATGGGAAATTTTGATAACGTGTTTACTAAAAAATACAGAAGATGGCATAAAGAAGGCGGAAAAGATTATGCTGTTGCAAAATCCAGAGTAGATGCAAAAATTGCTGATACTAAAGATAAAATTAATGACACAAAAGAAAAAACTAAATCTAAATATAAACAATTTAAGGAAGATAGAGAACAAAAAGCTAAAGAAAAAGCTTTGCAAAAACAACTTGAAGTAAAGGCTGAACCTGTAAAACCTGTTGAGAACGGCATTCAAAATATCAACTATAAAAAACCTACTTTGCAGGATGAAAGCTTGTATCAACCGATTAATCTTAAAAAGACAAGAAAAAATAATTTGTATGGCGATTTTGACCCGTCAAGACCACCTTTAAGAGATTATAATTAAGTTCAATGTCCTTTATATAACCCTTGCTACTAGGGAGTTTTAACAAAATGTGTAAACTTTTGTAACAATTCCAAAAAAAATCCTAAAGTTTTCAAAAAATATGCCGATATACATGTCAAGGAAACAAAAGGAAAAAAGGAGACTCAATTATGGGTATGTCAGCATCACAAGCAAGGTTAATCGCTTTAACAGCAAGAATGAACGACATTGAATATCAAGGTCAACAAATTAACCAACAAAGAACAACTTTATCAAACCAAGTAAACGCATTATATAACCAGTTGCTTGAAATGAGTGTACCAACACCTCCTTCAACTTCTGATTATACAAAAGTTCAATACTCAGGTACTGCAGATGCTTCTAAATTTACTTTAGGCAACGTAATCCCTACCGGTAAAAATGAAAGTGGTGATAATACTTACAGCATTCAATTTAGCTATAAAAGATCTGGTCACTCTGTATCAAAAAGTGTTAATGATGCTCAACTTACCAAAACAAGTGATACTGCAAACTTTGTAAGTATGAGTGATGCTTCAAAATTAACAAGCTTAATCAATACTGAAACCACAGTTACTAAGAACGATGCTGATAAAATCACAACAAAACCGACTGAAAATAAAGATGTTTTGATAGAAGTTTCTGTTGCTGATTACAAAACTTGGTATGAAAACAATAAATCAGTATCTGCAACTATATATAATAGTGAAGGTAAAGAATGCGGTTCACAAAGCTTACCAACTGATGAAAGCGCAAAGGTTTATATCAGATGCAATTCCGCAGATTTAGATAAATTCGGCGGTGAAGGCGGTTTGGTAAAAGATGACGCTTATGATAATGTATATGGTATTACTGAAAATAAAAACTACAGTTTGAATGATAAAATTAATAGTAATACGCTAAGTCAATTGAACTTATACTACTATGACAAAACTAAAGGTGGTACTCCAGTTGCAATAACTTCTGAAAACTACAAAGAAATTTTGGGTACAACATCTGCTGATATTACTAAGAATTTAGCAAATGTTTACCAAATGACAAGCGGAACTGACGGTGAAAAATTTGCTAACCCAAATAAAAGCTATGAATACAGTGTTGGTACAATGCCTGTATATTCAATGGAAGAAGCTTCATCTAAGTTTGGTGAAACTACATATAAAGAATATTTAACAGCATTAAAAAATGCATTTCCGGACGAATATTCTTCTTATACAGATGAACAATTGGAAGATATTGCAAAAGATTTCTCTGTATACATTGAATACTCAAACGGTTCAGTTATCCCTCATTTCATAAAAAATAAGGAATTGTCTGCTCTTGACCCAGAAAAATCAGTTGTAAGACCTTATGACTACAGTGCAGATGGAACTTATACTCAAACTGAAACAAAAAAAGATTGTCAACTTGAATTTGATGCTTCTACCGGCAGAATTACAAAAGTTGGTCTTGTTAACAATGGTCAAGTAAGTTGGATTGATGTAACAGCTGAAACTGTTACAGATGAGGATGCTTATACAGATGCATTCAACGATTATGAATATGCAAAAGCAACTTACGATAAAAAGCAACAAGAAATCAACGCAAAAACTTCTATCGTACAACAAGAAGATAAGAACTTGGAATTGAAACTTACAAGACTTGATAACGAAAGAAATGCGGTAAACACAGAAATCGAAGCTGTTAAGAAAGTTGTAAGCGACAACATCGAAAAATCTTATAAAACATTCTCAGGTTAATAATTAGTTTGGCACGTAAAATTAAAATTATAAAAAATATTATTGCACATTAAAAAGAAAATAGTTTATAAAAGGCTGGATTCTTCACCCTAATCGGGTTCAGAATGACTTTGCATCAGGCATACAAACCCTTACGTCATTCTGAGTGCGATTAGCACGAAGAATCCAGCTTATAAGAAACTATAACATCTTTTGGTTAATATACAATTTGCTCAATGGCTAAGTCGAAACTGGTTCAAAAAACTAGAAAACGATTTTGGTCATTCCCTCTCCTCGGGAGAGGGACAACAAAAAAATCACTCCCGTTAAGGGATTACATAGTCGAAAAAGAACGATAGCCCCGACGAGGGGCTATCGCCTTTTCTACTCTTATCAAATAATAAGGTCCTTCTTCTATACCTGATAAGAAACTGTAGAACCTTCAGGAAGTTCTTCATCTTTGCCTTGAAGCTCGTCCAAAATGTCTTGAGCTTTTGCTAATGAAATGCCGTATTCTTTAGCAATATCACTTGCACTCTTTGTAGATGACATTCCATCTTGTTTAAGTTCTTGCAAAATTTCGTTTGTACTTTTTTGTGTAGAACTTTCTGATGTAGAACTAGAGCTTTCTGTTGCTGAACTAGAGTTTAAATTTGCTGCACTATTTAACATACTTGCATAGTTTACACTGCTTGATGAACTAATTCCTTCTGTCATTTTCTCTCCTCCATATTTTGTTTTTACGGATTGCTTCGTCACTCCCGTTCCCCACAATGACTGGGCGTATGACCTACAAGTCTATTGTCATTGCGAGAAAATCTCTGATTTTCGTGGCAATCCATTTTTTATTTTGTGGATTACTTCGTCGCTCTCGCTCCTCGTAATGACGGGGCGTGTGACCTAGCAATCCATTATGTTTAATTTTAAACACATGAAAATTTTACAATTGTTTTTTTGCTCTGTCAATGTTATTTTAAAGAAAATACTTTATCTAAAGGAGAAAATTTATGAGAATTGACGGAAGAAAAAATAACGAACTTAGAGAAATCAAATTTACACACGGTTTTACAAAACATGCATTAGGCTCTGTTCTAACAGAATTTGGCGATACAAGAGTAATCGTAACCGCATCCGTGGATTTAAAAAAGCCAAAATGGATGGATGAAAACGATAACCGCGGATGGGTAACGGCAGAATACTCACTTCTTCCGGCATCTACAAACACTCGCTGCAAGCGCGAAAGAGAAAAAGTTTCAGGCCGCACGCAAGAAATTCAGCGCCTTATAGGCAGAAGTCTTCGCGCTTGCGTTGATTTGGAAAAAATGCCCGGCATGACAATTACAATCGATGCGGATGTAATTCAAGCAGACGGTGGAACAAGAACAGCAAGCATTTGCGGCGGATTTTTAGCATTAAAAGATGCTGTTGATAAGCTTTTAGCGTCAGGAGATTTGAAAGAAAATCCAATCATTGAACCAATCGGAGCTATTTCTATCGGGATTGTTGATGGCGAAATTAAGTTGGATTTATGCTATGAAGAAGATTCTCATGCACAGGTTGATTCCAATGTTATTTTAACGAAAAGTGGCAAAATCGTTGATTTTCAAACAACTTCAGAAGGTGAACCATACGAATTTGAACGAATGATTGAATTGTTTAATACAGCAAAAGACGGAATAAACAGAATTATTGAAATGTATTAATCAGAAACGGGATATTAAAATAAGGCTTTTACACCAAGAATTACTAATAAAATTCCTGCGAATATCTCCAAACCTTTTGTTGGAAGATGTTTCAGCTTTCCACCAAGAGCAAATCCTAATATAGAATTTGCAAAAGTTACGAATGCTATTAATAAAGCTGGTTTTAAGATATGGTTGCCAAATAAAGACAACGTAATTCCCGCTGAAAAGGCATCTATACTTGTTGCAATTCCGACAAGCAACAGACATTTTAAATCTATACAAACAGTTTTTTCTTTTTGAGTGTCAAAAGCCTCTATTATAACTTTTACACCTAAATAAGTAAAAATTAAAAATACAATTAAAGCGGCATAAGGTTCAATAAATGATTTTACAAAACCCGTTAAATAGTAGCCGATTGTTGGCATGATACCTTGAAATAAACCTGTGCAAATTGCCAGAGATAAGGCATTTTTTAGACGTTTTTCGGTAAAAGTAATCCCATACGAAAACGATACAACGCAAGCGTCGATTGAAAGTGCTATTGCAAGTAATATTATTGATATATAAGACAAAATAAAATCTTTCTGTTTATTTAACTAAAACACATCAGTCTTAATCGGGTTCTTGAATTTCGTAATACTTCCTTGGAATAGAAGCTTAACAGTACCAACAGAACCGTTTCTGTGTTTTGCGATAATAATTTCAGCTTCACCTTTGTTTGCAGCCTTTTCCGCTTCTTCCTCTTCATCGTTCGCATTTTTATAATATTCATCACGATAAATAAACATTACAATGTCGGCGTCTTGTTCGATAGATCCTGATTCTCTCAAGTCTGAAAGCATAGGACGCTTATCTGTTCTACTTTCTACCGCACGAGATAACTGAGAAAGCGAAATAATCGGAACATTAAGTTCCTTAGCCAAAATCTTAAGACCTCTTGAAATGCTTGAAATTTGTTGCATACGGTCTTCTCTACCCGTTCCTTCAATCAACTGCAAATAGTCGATTACGATTAAGCCCAAATTCTTTTCTGCCATTGCCAAACGTCTGCATTTAGCACGAATATCAGTAATAGTACAACCTGCCGTATCATCAATATAAATAGAAGCTTCCGAAAGGTCATTCATCGCAACCGCAAGTTTTTCCCAGTCTTTTGCCTGCATGTTACCTGTTTTAAGTCTTTGCGAATCAACTTCCGCTTCTGAACACAACAAACGTTGAACAAGCTGTTGCTTTGACATTTCTAAAGAGAATATAGCAACAGGAGTTTTCGCTCTCAATGCAACATTCTGTGCAATGTTTAAAGCAAACGCGGTTTTACCCATCGCAGGACGTGCTGCTAAGATAATCAAGTCTGAACGTTGAAGTCCGTTTAACATAGCATCCAAATCATAGAAATCTGTCGGAACACCGGTCAATTGACCTTTGTTGTTGTATCTTTCTTCAATTTTTGCATAAGTATCATAAACAATATCTTTGATTGGAGAAAGTGACTTGGAAGCTTTTGCTGACGCAATATCAAAAATCAATTTTTCAGCAAGTTCTAAGGATTCTTCAATCGGATTTAAATCATAGCCTGAAGAAACAATTTCAGAACCTGCATTAATCAATGAACGCTTGATAGCTTTTTCTTGTACAATTCTTGCGTAGTATTCAACGTTAGTTGTAGTAATCGTTTTGTAGCTCAAATCGTTTACAAATGCACGACCGCCAACCAATTCCAACTTTTGGTTAATGTTAAGAATATCTGAAACAGACACGATATCAATTTTATCTTGGCTGTTATAAAGCTGCAACATCGCGTCATAAACATATCTGTGTGCAGGTTTGTAGAAAGATTCAGGTTTGAGTTGCTCTACAATTTTATTCATGCAATTAGGGTTTACCAAAATTGCACCCAAAATCGCTTCTTCTGCATCAATGTTTTGAGGCATCAAGTGTGATAAATCTTCTGTTTGCTGTGATGATTTTCTTTTATTTGCATAAGATGTTGACATTGAATACTCCTTTAAATAAAAGTGTATCAATAACATTTGAGTTATTCAATAAATCGTTACGAAATGTGATAATGAAAAGTTTTTATACTTCCCTCAATTTATACCCGACACCTCTTACTGTTTCAATATTTTCGCCAAACTCTCCGAGTTTTTTTCTTAAGTTCACAATCTGAACATCAATAGCGCGTTCTGTTATATCAAATCCATCGTCGCCTCTTAGCATGGAAATCAGTTCCGTTCTTGAATAAACACGTCCGACACGCTTTACAAATGCCTGCAAAATTTCAAATTCACTAAAAGTTAAATCAATTTCTTCTGTGCCTAAATGCACTGTATGCGTTTCAAGATTAAGAGTTAAATCCTTGTATGACAAATTTTCCTGCTTGTCGGAATTTCTCAACTGAGCCTTTATTCTTGCAATCAAAACTCGGTTGCTGTAAGGCTTTGTGACATAATCATCAGCACCGCACTCAAAACCGTTTACTATATCAAACTCGCTTCCTTTTGCAGTCAACATAATTATCGGGATATTTTTTGTTGAATCTTGTGATTTTAAGATTCTGCAAACTTCCATACCATCAATTTCAGGAAGCATTAAATCCAGCAAAATCAAATCAGGAAGCCAAGTTTTAGTGATTTCAAGCGCACTTTTCCCGTCATTTGCAAACTTGATATCTTCAAACCCGTTTGAGCGCAGATTCAGTTCTATCAATTCGCAAATATCAATTTCATCATCAACAACTAAAATTTTGTTTTTCATAGATTTATAACTTCTTCTATTTGATAAAGCGGTCTTGCTTTAACTTCAGTAAACACTTTGCTTAAGTATTCTCCAATTATACCAAGAGATAAAATAATTATACCGTTAAAGAACGCGCCGACAAACATCAATGATGCCCAACCTTTAATCGCATGTCCTGAAAAATAGCTGATTAGCGTGTAAATTAACAAAAGCAAGCTCACAGTAAAAATCGTTACACCTGTCGCTGTAATCATTCTTAGAGGAAAAATTGAAAAGCTTGTGATGCCGCACCAAGCAAATGACAACATTTTAAAAAACGGATATTTGGATTCGCCTGCCAATCTTTCACATCTGTCATAATAAACATTTGCGGATTTTAATCCCAAAAGCGGAATTAGCGCTCTAAGAAACAACGTTTTTTCTTTATAAGCTTTTAATCTTTCAATCGCTTTTTTGCTCATCAATCTGAAATCAGCGTGATTATAAACAATATTTACGCCCAAAGCTTGCATAAGTTTGTAAAAACCTAAAGCAGTGTATTTTTTGAACAAAGTATCTGTTGTACGCTTATCTCTTACACCATAAACAATTTCATTGCCTTCTTTAAACTTTTTAACCATTTCGGGAATCGCATTAATATCGTCCTGCAAATCCGCATCAATCGTCACTACCATATCTGCATCCACTGAATACATGCCGGCAAGTAAAGCTTTTTGGTGACCACAATTTCCTGCAAGTTTTACGCAAGAAAAGCGTTTGTCTTTAGCACAAATTTCATCAATGATTTTTTGTGTTCCGTCTTTACTGCCGTCGTTTACGAAACAAACACCGCTTGATGGACTTACAAGTTTATCTTCCACCATAATTTCCAACAAGATTTGTAATTCGTTTATTGTGTAGTCTAAAATTTCTTCTTCGTTGTAGCAAGGTACAACTATTTCTAATTTATTCATGATTTTCCTCTATCAAACTGTAACGTTTGCCTTTTTTAATAATATTGTATTTTATGGTTAGCTTTGGCATTTCTTCGTTTTCAATTGCTACAACATCACCATTAAAACTATCCTTAAATTCAGTTGTCTGAACATATTGTGCGCCGTAAGCTTCACCATTTTGGAAATATTCAACATCACCATCATAATAATATTGAAGGCTGAATCTTTCCCACAAATTATATGCACCAAGTTTTAATTCGTTTTGCTTAGCATATTTTGCGTATTCCATAAGTTCATCTTGTCCAAAACCGTACCAAATATTAAACAACTTAGGTATCATAATTCCTGAAAGAAACATGATTAAAACAACATACGCAATAAAAGCGGTTATTCTTCTTCTAAACAATCCGCATACGATAAACGCAATCACTATCGGTAATTGCACAGGTTTTATTGCTGCATAAATATCTTGAGGCAGATATAATCCTGCAAATGCAACCAAGATTGCGAAGATTATAAAAGATGCATTTGTAGCAATAATTGAGTATTTGATTTCTTTTATATAATCGGGATTAAACCACATATAACCGCAAAGCACAGCTGCCATCGGATAAAGCGGTAAAATGTATGTAATCAATTTTGTACTTGCGCTTGAGAAAAACAGAAGTGTAAACGCAAATCCGATTAAATTCATTACAACAAATTCGTTTTTTCTATCTGTTACAAGGCGTTTCAAGCCAAACAAAAACGGCAAAATCCAAGGCAAAAATCCAACGATAAAAGTCGGAATATAATAAATAATTGTATGTTTACGTCCGATTTCGGTTGAACCGATAAAACGTTGAAAATGGTGTTTAACGATGTATTCTTTAACGAATTCCGCGCCATGGATTTTGTACATCATAACATGCCAAGGAAGCGCAACTAAAAGAAACAATGCCAAACCTGCACAGAAATATTGAGGTTTAAAGAATTCTTTTAAGTTCTTTTTCCAAATACCGACAAAGAACATAACGCCAAACGGCACAACAACCGCAGGAATACCTTTTGCTAAAGCACCAAATGCTGAAAATAAATAGAACATCCACCAAAAATATTTTTTGTTTTCTTCTTTTACAAAATACGTCATCAACCCGCACAAAAGTGACAGTGTAATATTTGAAGTCAACACCATATCTAAGATTGATACTTTTGCAAAAATTACAAACTCAACGCTTGTTGCCAACATTATTGCCGAAACAATTGCAACTTTTGTAGTAGCTGTCTTTTTAACCGCGAAGAACAGAGCTACAATTGCAGCTAATGCACTTAAAACGGATGGAATTCTAACTGAGAATTCAGAAATTCCAAGACATTTATATGACAAACAAAGAAGCCAAAAGAACAAAGGCGGTTTATCCCAAAATATCCTGCCATCAAGATACGGAGTGATAAAATCTCTACTCAAAAGCATTCCGCGAGCCATATCCGCGTATCTGGTTTCATCAGAATCCAAAAGCGCAGGAAGCCCTAAATGGTACAAAAATATAAATCCGAGCGCAAAAACGCTCAAGGCCAGCATAATCTTTTTCATAGTTCTATACTATTAAACTATTGTTAGATTTTTGTTAGGAACAAAATTTTATCGTTTTATCCAATCATAAAGATTTTTCATTTCACCATATTCAGAAGCTTTCAAAAGATTTTGCGTATCAAGATTTTCAAAAACAAGGTCTATAATAACTTCACCATTTTTCAAAATACTTGCATAATTCAGACCGGAATTTGCACAAAACGGCAGTTTAAGCTCATTTTCTTTATACTTGTAAGCCAAACCATGTACTCTGCAAATAATCGGACGATATTTATAAACAGAACATTTTTTATCTACCAAAAAAGGACAAGCACCGCCCTTTTTCATTGTTTTAATATTCTGTTGGATAATTTGTTTCGTTAGATTATCAAGTTTGATATAACCTTGCATCAAATATTCCAACTCTATTGAAGTTAGCGGATAATCACCTTTTTCGCAACAAGAACAACAGCCAAGTTTACAATGGATATAGTCTTTATGCAATTCAAAATAGTTTGCTAATTTAACATCAAGCTCTCTGATAAATTGTTCATAATTCATCTTAAAAAACTATCTTTTGCCCCATATTTTATCCCAAAAACTTCTTGATGGTTGACTTTCCAACTGTTCAATTCTTTGAGATAATTCTTTATTGTGTTCCAAAAGCTCTTTAACTTGCTTTGCAAGAATTTCGTTATCTCTTTTATAACCGCCGGCTTCTACAAGCTTGTTCACCATATCGGAATTTGTAATATCATCGCTAATTTTTTTCGCTACCGCTTCTGCAAGCATTTGAAGGGTTTGGGAAGATACGTCAAGCGTAAAGCTTTTGCCTTGTGGAATAACCTCAGGCGCTTTTTCTTCTTGAACTACAACTTCTGTTGAAGGATTTTCTTCTTCAGCACCGCTTTGCTGATTCAATAAATCACTAACCATAATTGGCTGCACAGGTTGAGCCGGTTCCGGAGTTTTTTCAACCTTCGCTTCCATACGGCTAAGTTTCGTAATGATTTGCTCATCACTATAACCTTGAGCTTTTAGGGAAATTCCTTTTTTGATTTTTTCTAAAGCCAAATCATCATAGAATTCCAAGCCATCTTCATCTTCATAAATAGACTCGATTTTCCAATCTTCTAAGAACAAATCAAGCGAATGCTTGTCTATATAATAATTTTCTGTATTCAAACTTTTTAAAATACTTTCTCTGTTAAACATCCGCTATACCCCATTTTTATTAGACCTCCGGTCTTAAAACTACTTTTTCATCAATCTTGCAATATCACGTTCTTGAGTTTTCTTTGTGATTGCTTCGCGCTTATCATAAAGTTTTTTACCTTTTGCCAAGCCTATTTCAAGTTTAGCAAAACCGTTTGTTAAAAACAATTCTAATGGCACAATTGTTACACCATCTTTTTTTACTTTATCTTGAATTTTCAAAATTTCACGTTTATTTAGTAAAAGTTTTCTTACTCTATCAGGTTTATGATTGTACCTGTTACCCTGCTCATACGGAGAAATATGCATACCATATAAAAACATTTCGTTATCTTCAATTTTTGCAAATGAATCTTTTAAATTAAGCATACCTTTGCGGATAGATTTAATTTCAGTACCCGTTAAAACTATCCCCGCAATAAACTTATCAAAAATCAAAAAATCATGAAAAGCTTTTCTGTTTGTAGATATGACTTTTTTATCCATAGATTTATTATAATGCAAACCTTTCTATTTTGCCATATAAACGCTTGTTGAAGGGAATGCAAACTCAATACCTTCTTCGCGATAGCGATGAATAATTTGTCTGATTACATCGCTTTTTACATGCGCATGACCTGCCCAAGAAGTTTCGCTTGTATAAGCTACAAGTCTTACTTGAATAGAACTTGGCGCCATATTATCAATAAAAGTTTCAACTCCGTCCAAAATTCTTGTTTCTCTTTCGGCAACTTCTTTCAAGATTCTGCAAGCTGTATCAAGCTTTTCATTAGAAGTCCCGTACTCAACATCAACTGAAATATCAATTCTTCTCTTATCGGCTTGAGAAACATTTGTGATTTCTTCATTTGAAAGCACGTTATTTGGAACGTTAACAACAAAGCCATCTAAAGTTCTAATGGTAGTTGAGCGCAAATTAATATTTTCAACAGTTCCTTCATATCCGTTAAATTTGATATAGTCACCGATTTTGTAAACTCTGTCTGCCAAAAGTCCGAAAGAACCGAAAATATTACCGATAGCTTCTTTCGCAGCAAAACCTACTGCCAAACCTGTAATACCAAAACCTGCTACCAAGGAAGTTACGTTATAACCGAAGCTTTGTAGAAACCCTGCCAAAAGCATAAATACAACGATTGCTTTAATTATTTTGTTTAAAACAGGCATTAAGTTCAAAAGCGGAGAGTCTGTATTTTTGCTTCTCAATTTAGCTTCAATTCGATGTGTAAAAGCATCTGTTACTTTGCATACAGCCCAAATCAAAACTATGTTTACAAAAACACCGATTAAAAATTTTGCGTGTACTCCTAAAAATGAAAATATAGGTTTCACAATGAAATCTACCATAAAACATTAACCCTTTCTTTTTCTTAATGCTACTAATTCGTCTTGGAACGGTGAAATTGAAGTCAATTTGTCCATAATTGCAGGCATGTGTTCAATTACATAATCAACTTCTTTTTCTGTCGTAAATCTTGATAAACTGAATCTGATTGAACCGTGAAGCGCAGTGAACGGAATTCCCATTGCGCGCAACACGTGACTTGGTTCCAGTGAACCTGATGTGCAGGCACTGCCTGAACTTGCGCAAACACCGATATCGCTTAAGTGAAGCAGAATTAATTCGCCTTCTACATACTCAAAACCGATATTACAAGTATTTGGTACTCTGCCATTAACGCCTGTATTTAATCTTGCGTTGAATACATTCTTCAAAATACCTGTTTCCAACTTATCACGCAATCTCTTAACTTCTTTTAATTCGTAATCCATTGCGTCCATTGCAAGTTCGGCTGCCTTGCCCAAACCTACAATATAAGGCACATTTTCTGTTCCTGCTCTCATTCCGCGTTCTTGGTGTCCGCCGTTAATCAGCGGTGTAATTCGAACATCAGGTTTTACGTACAATGCACCAACACCTTTTGGAGCGTGGAATTTGTGACCTGAAACCCCCAACAAATCAATTTTTGTATCTTTAACGTTTATCGGAATTTTTCCTCCGGCTTGAACAGCATCAACATAAAATCTTGTTTCAGGTGACTTTGATTTAATAATCTCTGCGATTTCTTCAACAGGATAAATTACACCTGTTTCATTGTTTGCATACATTACAGAAACTAAAGCCGTATCTTTTCTGATTTTTGATTTTAATTCTTCAATATCAAGTTCGCCTTGAGAATTTACGCCGATATAATCAACTTCATAACCTTGTTTTTCTAGAGCTTTATACGTATTTAAAACACAAGGGTGTTCAACTTTTGTTGTAATCAAATGTCTTTTTTCTTTATTACAACTTACAACGCCTTTAATTGCAGTATTTGCAGATTCCGAACCGCAAGAAGTGAACACGATTTCTTTTTCATTATTAGCTCCAAGAAAATCTCTGACTTTTGCTCGAGCTTCTCTGATTGCTGCGGCAGGTTTCTTCGCGAAATCGTACATGCTGGAAGGATTTGCGTACTCATTTTGCAAATAAGGAAGCATTTCTTCCAAAACTTTTTCATCTACTTTAGTTGTTGCGTTGTTATCTAAATATATCATGATGTGTTCCTTTTTTAAGTCGTTAGGTCTTTGGTCGTTAAAGCGTTAAGTTCGTTTTTGTTTTAAGTTTTTGTTGGGCAAGTATGCCCAACCGACATTTGTTAACTTACACCTGTTCAACCACAATTGCTGAATCAACCTTATCTCTCAAAACTGATTCAACAAACCCTTTAATTGTCATACTTGCATTTTTGCAACCGCTGCACATTCCTGACAATTTAACCTTAACAGTATTACCGTCGATATCTATAAGCTCGATATCTCCGCCGTCTTTTTGAAGTTCAGGTGAAATCTGTTGTTCAATCACTTTGCTAATCTTCAAAATCTTTTGAGTTGCAGTTAAAGCCGGAGCTTTACCTTCCTTTTTAAGATAAGTATCAATCATATCCTTGATTACACCGCGACAACGTCCGCAAGCACCGCCTGCTTTTGTATAATTTGTAACTTCTTCAACTGTTTTTAAACCGTTAACCTTAATTGCTTCCCAAATTTGGCTTTCAGTAACATTGAAACAAGTACAAACAACTTTGTCACCTGTATGAGCATTGCCGGCAGGATCTTCCCACTCAACATTGTCTTTACCGTAATATTTTTTCAAAGCGTCTTCCAATGCTTCGTGTCCCATAACTGAACAGTGCATTTTTTCTTGAGGAAGCCCGTCCAATTCGTCTGCAATATCCTTGTTAGTAATTTTAGCTGCTTCATCAATTGTTTTACCGATAATCATTTCGGTTAAAACGCTTGAAGATGCAACTGCAGAACCGCATCCGAAAGTTTGAAACTTCGCGTCTTTGATAACATTTCCGTCTAATTTTATATATAATTTTAAAGAATCACCACAAGCCAATGAACCTGCTTCGCCGATTAAATCAGCGTCGTCGATTTTTCCGACATTTCTTGGGTGTCTGTAATGGTCAAGAACCTTCTCCGAATATTCCCACATGATAGTTTTCCCTTTCTAAAACAATGGTTGATTGTTTTTGGGAGTTGCTCCCATATCACTCCACGATTTTACAACAATATTTTACTACAAAAAAGGTTTTTTAATAAAGATTTTTCTGAGGAAAAAATAAAAATCACTTTGTAATAAAAAAGTTTTTAAATGTCCTTTTCTTTCTCTTTTGTTGCGAATAAAAAGAGAAAGAAAAGGACCAAAAGAAAGAGAAAACACGCTACCGCTTCCTACGCTCTTACGAGCGTTTTATAAAATGGATGTAGCAGGCAGAGCCTGCACTCTTTCGCTCGCTATCGCAGCTAATCGCTGCACGCTCGCGGCGCGAATGTCGTTCAAATTTAAGCATTAAGTAAATGGTGCAAAAATTGCACCATTTACGTATCATTAATTCTCTAATCTTTTTTCTTCTTGCTTCAAGAACTCGCAATCAGCTTCAAGTCTTTTGTCATCCATTGCTGCAATAAGTTCTTCAATATCCTTAATCTGTCCGAGTTCAAATCCGACTTCCGCAAACAAAACACAATCGTTACAAAGTCTGTAATGTCCGTATTGAACAGATCCTGCCAAAGATTTTGTTCCACCGCACGCGTCACACGTAAAAAACTCGTTCTCACAATCAGGATTTTCTTCTATATCGTCCAAGCGCATTTGCTCAACAACCTGCTGCATTTCTTGAACAACTTCTTCTTTTGTTTTCATAATCACCTCTTTTTTTAAACACCCTCTCCTAAGGGGGAGGGTAGAATTTCAAGTTGAGCTTCGCGAAACTTAGAAATTCGGGTGGGGGCTTATTGTTGTACAAACAAAAAGTTAAAAATAACTAAAAATTTTATACAATTTTCCATTTTCAACTTTCCATTTTCCATTAAAACAAGCCCCCTCCCGTATCTGTAAGGCTCGCACCGCTCGCCAACAGCTGCGACCTCTCCTGTGGAGAGGTATGACTTATTCAACCAAAACCTTCATTTCTTTAACTGCTTGTTCCAACCCTACAAAAATAGAACGCGCAATAATCGAATGCCCGATATTCAATTCCTGCAAATTAGGAATTTCATGCATTCTGCCTACGTTTTGATAGTTCAATCCGTGTCCGGCATTTACCTTCAAACCGAAGTTTTGAGCAAAAATTGCAGCACCTTTTAAATCTTCAAACGCTTTTGCTTCTTCTTCAGTCCCAAAAGCTTCCGAATATCTACCTGTATGAAGTTCTATAAACGGAGCGCCAGTCTTTGAAACTGCTGAAATTTGGTGTACGTCAGGATCGATAAAGAAACTTACTTCAATATTTTTTTCCAAAAGCGGTTTTGTAAATTCTATCGCCCAATTAAGTTGACCCGCAACATCCAACCCACCTTCTGTTGTAAGTTCTTGTCTTTTTTCGGGAACAATACAAACAGCATGAGGTCTTAATCTCAAAGCGATTTCTTGCATTTCTTTTGTCATTGCCATTTCTAAATTCAAACGAACTCTAGGAAGCATTCTAATCGCTTCAACATCCGCATCCTTAATATGACGTCTGTCTTCTCTCAAGTGAGTTGTGATAGACGCAACTCCGCATTCCTTACAAATTCTTGCAGCTGTAATCGGATCAGGATCAATCCCGCCTCTTGCGTTTCTTAATGTTGCAACGTGATCTATATTTACACCTAATAACATATCTAGTCCTTTCTCAGTTGTTTAAATTAACAACATTCAATCAATATAATAATATAAAAATAAACAATAAAAAACGGTGCGCCAAGATTAGCACACCGTTTTCAATTTTATATTAACGATTAAACGTTAGCAGTTGCTTTAGGTCCGGCGTTAACGATTTCAGCCGGCATGTTTGGATACTTAGCTGAGAAGTTATCAGCAAACATTTGAGCTAATTTATTAGCAGCTGCGTCGTAAGCGTTCTTATCAGCCCACATACCACGTGCGTCTAACATTTCGTCCGGAACGTTTGGACAAGATGTAGGGTAATCTACGTTGAATACATCGTGGTGTTTGAATTCGATTGAATCAAATGAACCGTTCAATGCAGCAGTTACCATAGCTCTTGTGTAAGATAATTTCATTCTCTTAGCACCTGAAGCAGCTGAACCGCCTGCCCAACCAGTGTTTACTAAGTAAACCTTAGTACCGTATTGTTCAAGTTTGTCACCTAACATTTTAGCGTAAACTGAAGCATCCATTGGCATGAATGGTTCGCCGAACAATGTTGAGAATGTAGGTTGTGGTTCTGTAACGCCTCTTTCAGTACCAGCTAACTTAGAAGTGAAGCCAGTTACGAAGTGGTACATAGCAGCATTCTTGTCTAATCTAGAGATTGGAGGCAATACGCCGAATGCATCAGCTGTTAAGAAGATAACAACCTTAGGAATGCCACCCTTAGAAGGGATTTGAGCATTGTTGATGTAGTTGATTGGATAACCAACACGAGTGTTTTCTGTTAAAGAACCGTCTTCGAAATCGAATTCTCTAGTTTCTGGATCCATAACAACGTTTTCAACCAATGAACCAAATTTGATAGCGTTGTAGATATCTGGTTCGTTTTCAGCTGAAAGGTGAATACATTTTGCATAGCAACCGCCTTCAAAGTTGAATACGCCGTCTGGTGACCAACCGTGTTCATCATCACCGATTAGTTTACGGTTTGGATCAGCTGACAAAGTAGTTTTACCAGTACCTGATAGACCGAAGAATACAGCTGTTTCACCAGTTGCAGGGTCCATATTAGCTGAACAGTGCATTGGAAGAACATTTTTCTTAGTCATAATGTAGTTCATAGTAGCGAATACAGATTTTTTGATTTCGCCTGAGTATTGAGAACCGCAAATGATGATTTCGTGAGCTTCATAATCGATAGCGATACAAGCTTCTGAATTTACACCATCAGCTTCTGGATCACATTTGAAACCAGGAGCACAAAGGATTGTGTAATCAGGTTCACCATAGTTAGCCAATTCTTCAGCAGTTGGTCTGATTAATAGTTCGTGGATGAACATGTTTTGGCTAGCTAATTCGTTGATAACTCTGAATTTTTGAGTATAAGTTTTGTCAGCACCAGCAAAACCATCGAAAATAAATACTTCTCTGTTTTGCAAGTAAGATGCGATTTTACCCTTGATAGCATTGAATTTTTCTCTGCTGATAGGTCTGTTTACTTTACCCCAAGCGATATCGTTGTGGATAGATTCTGTATCAACGATAAATTTATCCTTAGGTGAACGACCAGTGTATTTACCAGTTGTAACAACTAAAGCACCTGTGTTGCTCAAAGAGCCTTCACCTAATCTTAAAGCAGCTTCAGTTAATTGAGCTGGAGTCCAGTTTCTGTGAACTGCTTTTGGTCCGATAATACCAAATTTTTCAATTCCGTATGTTTCCATAATATAGCTTCCTCCTTTTTTAAAGCTTTTTATATACACAATAAATGTATTACAAACACTTGTAAAAATCAATTAGTGACATGACATTATTCTACTTTATAAATCGACTTCCTTGTCTTGTATCGCGTCTTATAAATTCTCTATCTATTTTATTAAGGCAATCAAGCTTTTTACCAATCCAACGAGGAGCTACAAGCTCTGTCCTTAAACCGTTTCCGGCAAGTCGGTGGATTGTAGTTTCAGGTGGTAAATATTCCAAAAAGTCACAAACAGTGTTTACATATTCATCCTCTGACATAAAATCAATTTCGCCGCTTTTATACATTTCAGCCAATTTTGTGCCTTCTAAAGCACAAAGCATGTGAATTTTGACACCTTCAGGCTCAAGTTTGGCAATAGTTTTGGCTGTTTCCATCATCTCATCATAAGTTTCAAACAGATTCAAAATCACGTGAAGGCAAGTGTTAATCCCATATTTTTTAGTTTTTTCGTAAGCGTCCAAAAAACATTTGTAATCATGCCCGCGATTAATTTTCTTCAAAGTTTTATCATGCACGCTCTGCAAGCCGTATTCAACCCAAGTATAATAATCTTTTGTGAAAGAAGAAATCAATTTTAGCTTCTCGTCATCAACGCAATCGGGACGCGTTCCAATCGAAAGTCCCACAATATCAGGGTGATTGAGTGACGCGGTATAGATTTTTTCTAACTCATCAACAGGTTTATAAGTATTTGAAAAAGCTTGAAAATAAGACATGAATTTTTTCGCTTTAAACCTTTTTGCCAAAGTTTCCGCGCCGACTTTAACCTGTTCTTCTATACTCAACAGGTTTGAATGCGCTTGCGAAAAACTTCCACCGTCATCGCAAAAAATACAACCGCAGTTAGAAATTGTGCCGTCACGGTTTGGGCAGGAAAAACCTGCGTCCAAAGTGATTTTATAAACCTTTGCACCAAATTTATCTTTGAGGTGTTTGCTATATTGATTGTATCTTTTTTCTTCCATTTTTCAAATTATAAATTAATCAGATACCAAGTTACTAGCGTTAAATAAACCGCCAAGCCAATAACGTCGATAGTTGTAGCAATTACAGGGCCTGACGCAACAGCAGGGTCTATCTTCATTTTCTTTAAAACTAAAGGTGTGCAAGTTCCAATCATAGTCGCGATTGTCATATTTAATGACATTGCAATACCGACAATCAAGCCTAATTCAAGGTTATGTTGCCAACCCCAAGTTACAAGAGTTACCAAAAGTCCGAAAATCAAACCGATACTCAAGCCTGTAATAGTTTCACGCATAATATGGTGCCAACCTGAACTCAACGAGATTTGCCCAGTTGACATACCACGAACCATAAGTGTTATACTTTGCGTACCGATATTTCCACCCAAGCCTGCAAGAAGCGGCATAAACGCCGCAATAATCGGAAGCGCAGTAAATGTTTTGTCGTACTTGTTTGTAATAGTTACGGCGATAAATTCACCAATCAATGTGATAAATAGCCATGGAATACGCGCCTTTATTGAGTGCGCAAGACTACCTGTCAAGATATCGTCGTCTTCATCGCCCAAATCGGTTACGATACCTGAAGATGTCAAGATTTCGTCTGTAGTTTCTTCTTCCACGATATCCTGAACGTCATCCCAAGTTACAATCCCTTTCAAGTGGTTGTACAAATCGACAACAGGCAAGGCATTGAATTGGTATTTCATAAAGATATCGGCGATATGGTCTTGATAATCGTCAACATGAACTTTTACCAAATCTTTTGACATCAAATCCGAAATATTCAAATCTGTCGGCGCGGTGATTAGGTTTCTTAAAGATGCAACTCCGACAAGGTGATTGTTTTTGTCGACAACATAAACGTAATAGAGTTCCATGTTCTCTTTTTCGGCTTTAATTCGAATAGTTTCAAGAGCCTCTTTTACGGTCATATTGTCATATACAGTAAGCACAAGCGGTGTCATAATACCACCGGCGGTATCTTCGTTGTATGTCAAAAGTTCTCGGATTTCAGAAGAGAATTTTTGCGGTAATTTGTCCAAATACGCTTGCGATTCATCCTCTTCCATATCACCCAAAACGTCAGCCGCTTCATCGTGCGGTAGTTTTGAAATCAATCTTGACGCGAGTCCTTTATCAACGTCACCCAAAATCTCGACTTGAAGTTGCGGCGGCAAATATTCGATTACGTCCGCGGCTTTTTCTTCATCTACGTGAGTAATGCACGCCAAGCGTTCTTCGGGTTTAAGTTTCTGAAAAATATCCGCCAAATCCGCAGAGTGATAAGTCGCAAGCTCATCGCGAAGCTGCTGTTCTGCGTTCGTTTCAATTAATTCTTGAATACGGTCAATTGTGTTTTCTATGTTTGGCATGATATAATTCCTTTCTGAAACTTCCAAGGATAGGGAGGTCACAGCTGTTGGCAAGTTACACGAGCCTTACAGAGGTTTCTTTGAATGGAAAATTGAAGAACCTTCTTAGTTTTTCCTAATCAGTGAAGAAACTTTTTATCTGTAATTAGTAAACTGTAACGGTGCGTCGTATTTTTCTTCGTTCTTTCTCAAAAGCTGAATTACAGTCTGCAAATCATCTCTGCTTTTGCCTGAAACTCTTACTTGTTCGCCTTGAATTGAAGCTTGAACTTTCAATTTTGAGTCTTTAATATCTGCAACGATTTTCTTCGCAAGCTCTTGAGTCAAACCCTTTTTAAGGTTAAAAACTTGTCTAACGTTTCCTCCAAGCGCATTTTCGATTGATTGAGCATCAAGAATTTTGATACTCAAGCCGCGTTTAACAAGCTTTGATTGAAGAATATCGTAAATATTTCTAAGTTTCATTTCATCGTTTGTTGTTATGGTTATTGACTTTTCGCCTTCCAATTCAATTGATGAATTAGAATTTTTCAAGTCAAAACGTGATGTCAAATCTCTTTTTACCTGATCAACAGCATTCACAAGCTCTTGACGGTCGAATTCTGAAACAACATCAAAACTGCAATCTTTTGCCATAATGAACTCCTAATTTGTTATTACATGTAAATCATAACATGAATAAAGTTGTTTAGCGTCAATATATTGACAAATAGTAAAGTTCTCGTGTGTTGGCACTACTGTCCATGATAATTTTCATCAAATGAACGACAATCGTGCCACGAACGTTCGCTTTGAGTCAAGGCGTTAAATATTCACGAAAAATGTTTATATGCTATAATTAATATAAAATTATTCATGGTTGTAAAGGAGTTTTTATGAAACGAGCAATTATTATGGTTATCGATTCAATGGGTATTGGCGCAATGCCTGATTGTGAAGAATTCGGCGACATTAAAGAATGCAACACTTTAAGAAATGTATGCGCTTTTAATAAAGGGCTTGATGTTCCATCATTAGAAGTATTGGGCTTAGGCAACATTCAAGATTTTGAAGGCATTAATAAAACCGCAACACCAATCGGACAATACGGAACTTTGCAAGAAAAATCCAAAGGTAAAGACACAACTACCGGTCACTGGGAAATCGCAGGACTTGTTTCTGAAAAACCTTTTGCAACATTCCCTCAAGGTTTCCCAAAAGAACTTATTGATAAATTTATTGAAGAAACAGGCTGCAAAGGCGTTTTAGCAAATATTCCAGCGAGTGGAACTGCAATCATTGAAAAATTAAACGACGAACACCACAAAACAGGTTTTCCAATTGTTTACACTTCAGCAGACAGCGTATTCCAAATCGCACTTGATACAGATATGATACCTCTTGAAACTCTTTACAAGTGGTGTGAAATCGCAAGAAAGATTTTGGATGAAGGCAAATACAATGTTGCAAGAGTTATTGCTCGACCATACAAAATTATTGACGGAAAACCAACCAGAATTTCTAAAGACAGACGCGATTATTCAATGGCTCCGTTTGGAAAAACTATCTTGGATAAAGTTAAGGATGCAGGTGCAAAAGTTATCGGTATCGGTAAAATTGAAGACATCTTCTCTAAAGCAGGTATTACGCACGCAATCCACACAGGCTCAAACAAAGAAGGCTTGGAACTTACAATCAAAGCGATTGACGGAAGTTTGGATTTAGAAAAAATCAAATATCCGAGCGCAAACATTACTGATAATGATAGAGAAATTATTTTCACAAACCTTGTAGATACTGATATGCTTTTCGGTCACAGAAATAACGCAGAAGGCTATGGTAAGGCAATTGAAGAAATTGATGAATACTTAGAAAAAATTCTTCCGCTTATCGGTGAAGACGATTTGTTGATTATTACGGCAGACCACGGTTGTGACCCGACAGTTCCGGGAACAGACCACACAAGAGAACAAGTTCCTGTGTTATACTACTCAAGAGGAATTGAGCCAAAAGACTTGGGCGTAACGGTTGGCTTCGATTCAATTGCACAAAGAGTGTCTGACTGGTTATTTTAATTTTTAATTTTAGCAGTATAATAAAAATGTTCTTACTTGGTAAGAACAGTAAAATATAAAAAGGAGAAAACAAATGAACGTAACTATTGAAGATTCTTGTATCGGTTGTGGCGCATGCGAATCAATTTGCGATGCAGTTTTCCACGTTGAAGATAGAGCAGAAGTAAAAGAAGCTGGTATTGCAGGTAACGAAAGCTGTGTTGAAGAAGCAGCTAACGCTTGCCCTGTTTCAGCTATTACAGTTGCATAGAATTTAAGAATTCAGAAAATAAAAAATGTCGGACTTTTTTCAAAAGTCCGACATTTTTTATATCTTATATTAATACATATTATCAAAATTTCCTGCTAAAACTCTCAAAGCTTTGTCTTCTGCTTTTTGCGCTCTATCTAATGCTGATTGCAAACCTGAATTATCAAATGTTTTTTGAATATTCGCTGCAGCCTGAGATGGAATATATCTTCTTTGGTTTTCATTTGTTTTATCGCTAGGAATTTTGCATTCGGAATACGGAACATAAGTATAATTGTCTACACCATTTTTCTTTGTTTTATGTGGAATTACATTCTTTGAAGAAGGAATGTATGTATAATTATCAACTTTTTCATCTTCAGGATAAACTTGAGGAATTGCATTGCTGTTTGCTTCTTTTCCTCTTGTTGCCATCATTTGACCTTGAGGATTAATTTGTTGAGCTTGCGATTGTTTACCATATTGTTTAATTTTTTGTGCTTCATACAATCTTCTGTTCAAATCTTCTGCCAAGAATTGTTTTTGTTCCTTTTTAGCAGTTTCTTCTTCTTCATGCTTAATAGAATCATAAGATTTACCGAAAATTGCAGTTGAAGCTTTTTTGATACCTACATCCAAAACGCCCATTGAAATCAATGCCCAAATACCAAAACGCATTGGAATACCTGCAACATTTCTGAAAGCATTCGGGATTTTGCGTCCAATATTAGCTGCAACATTTTTACTCTTATAACCTTGGAATGTTTCCAAATCCATTGTTACAAATTGAGCAAGTTTTCTTACGCCTTTTGTCAAAATGTTTTGACCATCAACTTTTAGCATTTTCTTTAATGCTGATTTTTCAGCTTTATATTGTTCTTTTGTAAATGCTCCTGATTTTGCTTTTTCGTTCAATGTCTTTAGTGCTTCTCTAAAGCTTTTAACTTGATTTTTGTTCATACCTGCATATTGCGCACCGCATAATGAGTGCATCATCTTTAATGCAAGTGGGAATGTTAATACCCAAGATGTTGATTCAATCACACCACCAACAGCCGTTCCGATTTTTTGGTCATTATCAGCTTTTTTAACGTTACATCCGACTTCTACAAGAGTAGGAGCGATAAATAACAACGCTCCAAGCTTACCGCCGCCGAATGTTATACCTCTATGGAACATTTGCAATGCTTTTGACATAAAACGACCTGTTGCCGTCTTTGCGCCATCTTTGGATAAACTGTGTAACTTATTATAAACTTCATCGCAACCGACTGTTCTTTCAAAAGGTCTTGTTAATGGTCCAATCCATTTTGAATAATTACCTGCACCGATTTTAACTTTTCCACTGACTCTTTTAGCAGCTTCTTCCACGGTCTTAATATGTTCACCGAACATATCTTCTTTTATTAAATGGATTTTCTTAGCATCTAATCCCATTTCTTTAAGGATTTCTTTTTTTACTGCTGTTTGAGCGCCTGAACCTAAATCTTGAATCTTCTTGATTTGTTCGGGGGTTCTGCCAAGACGATGCAATAACACTTGATTAACTGCTTTTTCTTCTTCGATTTTAGAAATTCTATTCACACCAAATGTTTTCTTTAACATGTCTTTTTCTGAAGAAGTTAAACCAATATTTTTTAAACAAATTTCACTTTTTTCACCATATTCAGTTAATTTTAATGTATCAGCAATTTTAATAAAATCTTGAGCAACTTCTTGCTTTTGGTTAAACATTTGAGATTTAACCATACTCCATTCAGGCATAGAAGGAGTATCACGCATTGCTCTTAATATTGCACTATTTTGAACAACCTTTCCTCCTTTTTTCTTAAGAGAAGAAATACCGCCTAAAACAGTTTGAACAGGTTTATTTTGAATAAGTTTAGAATTTTCTATACTATCACCAAGATTAACAGCTTTTTTAACCAAGCTGTTTTCATATTTACCGCCACAAGCTTTTGCATACGCATCTATCCCAACACCAATGCCAAGCCAAGTTGCAACAGTTATAAGAGGATGTTCGATAAAAGGAGTTATAACTCCCATCGCATCCGCATCTTTAATAGTTTCTTTAAAGCTCTTGTGCATTAGGCTGTTTTCCGGCACATAATAGTAACTCGGAATTTTTACGGGCTGTTGCTGCTGCGGATTAGCTTGCTGCTGCCTGTATTGCATATTATTATATTGATTAATATTTGGATTAATCTGCGTCACAATAATAAACCTTTATAAACCTAACTATTTATATAAAGTATTTTGCCCACAAAAAATTGCCTAGAAATCATAAATCTCACAGCTATTTATTAAGTTTTGTAACAAGAATGTAAGGTTCAGCATGAATAGTCGTATTGACTTGTCCTAAGTTAGATTTAATTTCATTTTCAATTTGATCACAAACATTATGCGCACAGCTGATTTTCATATCAGGATTAAACAAAAGAGTTAATTCAACATCTTTATATTGACCTGATTTTCTGCCTTTAATATTTTTATATCCTTTTATAACCGAATTCTTTTTTAGAATTTCTTCAATCTTAGCGATATCTTCACTAGGCAACGAACCGTCCAATAAATTATTTAAGGTTTCTTTTGAAATTGAAAAACCTGCTTTTAAAATAATTAAAGCAACTATTAAGGCAATAATCGGGTCTAATTCTGCAATACCCGTAATTTTTATTAAAACTAAACCGACAAAAACACCCAGTGAAGAAAATATATCTGTGCTTAAGTGTTCTGCATCCGCTAACAGTGAAACAGAGTCTGATTTTTTTGCGACATAAAAAAGATATCTGCTTACTAAAAAATTAGCAATAACTGCAAATGCCATGACATAAATTCCAAGCATTGAATCAGATTCCAAAGTATAACCTTTTATTAATTTGCTTACTGCTTCAAAAATAATAAAGAAGCTTGCAAAAATAATCAAACCGCCTTCTATAAAACCTGACATATCTTCGTATTTACCGTGACCAAACGGGTGAGTTTTATCAGCAGGTTCGGCTGAACGAGTTACAGCAAAAAATGTTAATACGGATGCTAAAAAATCAGACAGCGAGTGAATTGCTTCTGAAATTATACTGATACTTCCCGAAACCATACCCGCTACAATTTTTGTAGCAATAACCAACGCATTTGAGGTTATTGAAAGCCCCGCAGCGAATTTCTTTTCCGTATTTATATCCATAAATTACGCAACTCCGTTATTAAGCAAATCGTGAATATGAATTACACCAACAGGCTTTTTGCCTTCCAATACAAAAAGGTTTGTAATTTTCTTATCATGCATAATCTTTAAAGCTTCTGCGGTCATTGCATTTGGTGAAATTGTTTTTGGATTATGTGTCATTAAATCAATTGCTTCTTCTTCTAAGATTTTTGAAGATAAACATCTTCTTAAATCGCCATCCGTAAGAATTCCCGTTAAATCGCCTGCTTGATTGATAAATCCGACACAACCCAAACGTTTTGAAGTCATTTCTAAAAGCACAGCCTGCATGTTTGAATTTTCATCCAAAATTGGCATTTCTTGCCCCGTATGCATCAAATCAGAAACGCGTTTCAAGATAGAACCCAGTTTGCCTCCCGGATGTCTGTCATTGAAATCTTCTTTTGAAAAACCTTTTCTTTCAATCATTCCAACCGTTAAAACATCACCAAGGACAAGAGTTGCAGTTGTCGAACTTGTTGGTGCAAGTCCGAGCGGACAAGCTTCACCGTTATTTGGAAGTTCCAAAACTACATCACCTGCTTTACCTAAAGAACTTTCAGCGTTTTTTGTAATTGCAATAAGTTTTATTCCAAAACGTTTGCAATAATTTAAAATATCAATGAGTTCTCTTGATTCGCCGCTGTTAGAAATCGCAACAACAACATCATCCTCCGTAATCATACCCAAATCACCGTGACTTGCTTCTGCGGGATGTACAAAAAACGATGGCGTTCCTGTTGAAGCTAATGATGCGGCTATTTTTCGTCCGATATGACCTGATTTACCCATACCGGTTATAATAATTCTACCTTTTGAGTTTTGCATAAAATCTAAGGCTTTAGTAAGATTTTCAGCTTTAACCGAGTCTTTTAAACGATTAATGGTATCAATTTCAGAATCAATTGTTTTTATTGCAGAAATTCTATCAAGTTCCATTTGTGATTGTTGCATTTCTAAAACCATACTTCAAAACTCCTTTAAATATATTTTACTACAAATGTATAAGTGAGTTTTCATCATATTGGTTTATATGAATTTTTGTAACGATTTCTCTAAAACGATTAAAGTTTGTGAGATTTATGCCGATAAATATAGGGTAGGAAAGGAAATAAAGTAAGATGGGATTCGGTGATTTCCAACTTAATAACAACGGAAAAAAGGAAGTTCTACAGAACGCAAAGAACGGTGTGCGCAAAGAACAAGTGGACAAAAAGTTCCACAACCTTTTTGATACCTACGATATAAATAAAGACGGAACGCTTGAATCTAATGAATTAAACGAAATTTTTAACGGACTCAGCTCTTTTGCAGGGGATGATAAAGTTCTTGATACTGCTGAAAACCAACTAATGCAAAGCGTTTTTGCCGAAAAAATGAATATTCAAAACGCTGATTTTATGGGATTTGTTAAATCTGTATCTACTGCATCTGCTGATATCGTTTCTTCAGAAGAAACACCAACTGCTGATGGCGGAAAAGAAGTTGTTACCACTTACAAAGACGGAACAGTTGAAACTATTTCATATTATCCTGATGGTGAGTATAAATTCAAAAAAGTTGATAAGAAAACTGTTTCTACAAGTTATTACTACACAGTAGGAGGCAATTTAGACAAAAAAATTACTGCTCAACAGATTGAAGATGCGGTAAAAAAAGCATACAAAAAAGAACAAGAACGTGCTAGTCAAACATTGGAAGGCAAATCCGGTCGTATTTTATCTTCTTATTCTGACTTTAAAAAAGCATACTTAAAGCAATACAATGTAAACAAAGCTTCTGACACAAGAAATGTTGAACGTCACGATTTTGAGCTATCAGAATGTGCGAAACAAGACGTTTCAGTAAGAGATTTTGTACTAAATCACTACATCGAAACACACCAAGCTGCAAAAGATGCTTTAGAATCAATGGGGATATTGGATGATGCCGGAGCTTTAATAAATGCAGGCGCAGGTGAACTTTGGAATACGATTAAAAACAAATGGAACGGAACTGAAGAAGAATATCAAAATTTCTACGAACTAAAAGAGAAATTTGCGTCAAATAATAAAAAATTAGAAACTTTACAGCAAACACAAAGTTTTGTACAAAGAAACCAAGATGAATATTTCAAATCTTACGAAACTAGTTTTCAAGAAAATTTTGGAGAAAAATATGATTTAGAAAAATCAACAAAATTCCAAGCGAAAACGGAACAATACCAAAACGCACAGATTTTAAAAGAAAGACTTAATCTTTTAAAAACCGCGATGGATGAAGTTGAACAATATCAAGTTGACCAAGGGTTATTACTTCACTCACCTGCTACAAGTGAAGGTATTAATCCTGGTTCACATATTGTTAAAGCCAACGAACTATTATTACAATATTTTGGCGGCGACCAAAAAGCTGTTGATATGATTCTTAACGGCGCGATGGGTGATGACAATGCTAAAGTTGTTCAAGCAATAAAAGACATTTACAACGACACTCAAAAAATGAATGAAGCTGTATTGGGCGGCAAATCTTTTGACGAAGTTCAAGATGAATACAAAACTCAATACAAAGAAATGTATAACACAGATTTTGTGCCTGATGAATTAACAGAAAAAGTTATGGATGCAAAAGCGACAGGTAGTTTTGTAAAACTTGCAACTATTACAATCATTTCCGTTTTAATCACAAGAAGCCCGATTATGGCGCAAATTAACGCCGGAATTGCCGGTAGTGCGGAAGCAACGGGAGCTGCTGCAAATTTGATGAGAGTATTGGTTGAAAAGTATGGTCAAAATGTAGTTGCTCAAGGTATTAAATTTGCGATGACAAGCGGCACATTGGCAACTGATGTCGGTTTAACTCTTTTGAACCAAGTAACCAGTGAACGCGGTGTTAACGGTGAAGAACTTTGGGAAAGCACAAAGAGTTCTGCTAAATTCATCTATTTTGGTGCTTACGTTGGCGGTCCTCTTGCACAGGCAGTATCAAAACAATTCGCAAAAATCGGTGCTACAGCAAAAATGTTTGAAGGCGGTGTAAAAGCTTCAAACGGTGCAGTTCAAACTACAACGATTGCAGGTGACAAATTAATGCAGAATTTAATGAAGGGTGGCAACACTGTTTTAACAAAAGGCAGTGCGTTCTTAACTGATGTCACTGCTTTCACAGCTTTAGAAGTAGCGACTGACGGTCAAGATGTGGCTACAGCAGGAAAAGAACAGTTAGAATTTTTACCTAAATTAAAAATCATGAACGGTATCATTGAATACATGCTTGGCGGTAAAGTCCATGCCGGAATGGTAAAGGCTAAAATGGATGCTGCGATTGAACAATCTGGCGTTAAAAATTGGGAAATCAAGGAAATTAAATCCCCAACTAAATCTATGTACGAAGTAAAAATCGACAAAGACATGCCACCTATCAGATTTGAAAATGCAAACGATTTAGCTACTGCCATGAGCGAAGCAGTTGCAGGAAAGTATGATTTGTTGAATGAAGCGAAAGCGGAACAGGCTAAAGCTGATAATGCCCCTCTCCCACAAGGGGCGAGGGAACAAGGCGAAGTACGTGTAGAAAATTCAGATAAAAAGGCATATATAAAACCTGAAATATCTGATATCGAAGATATCTTACCGACCGACATCGCACAATATTTAAAATCTGTTGCAAAAAATCAAGTGCTTAAAAATGCAGGCATTACTCCTGATGTTGCCGATAAAATGAGAATTGAAACATCAGGGACTTATGATTCATTATTGCCAAGCACTTTGAAAATGATTGAACATTTTGAAAACAAATTGGCAAAAGGTGAAAAAATTACACCTGATGATATTTATAAAGCCATTCAAGAATTTGACAGTTATTGGGCAAAATCTGGTTATGGCAGTAAGTTTCAAACGCAACAACGCGACTTGATTTCAAAATACTGGAAAAATGCCGATAAAGATTTTGCAGACAAATTTAATGTTGCAATGAAAAGAACTCCAGAAGTAATGGAACTTAGAGCAAGTGTTGCAAAAAATGCAGCCTTAAAAAACGGTGGCATAACTCCTGATATTGCTACTCAAATATTGCGTGAAACATCAGGTACTTACGGTGCTTTGTTACCGCGTACATTAGATATGATTAGTTACATGCAAGCAAAAATTGAAGGCGGCACTAAATTATCTTCAATCCTTGTGAATGAAGCTTTTAATAAATTTAATAAGGAATATACACAAGCCGGTTATGGAAGCGAATTCCAAAACCTGCAACGCGATTTGATTTCTAAATATTGGAAGAATGCAGGCGAAAATTTCAGTAAAATTTATGATGTGGCTAAGAATCTTGATATAGACACTCCCGTACAAGAAATCAGAACTGATTACCAGAATGCATTTGATACCATAGATAAAAATGTTCGCGCAATGGGTTTGGATAAAATCGGTAAAATGTCAATCAGACTCAAAGGTGAACAGAGTTTGCATGATAAAATTGCAAATTATTTGATTGATCATCCCGGTGCTACCGTTGCTGACGCAGTTAAAGATGTTCGTGATGCAATCGGTGCAAGGACTGTTGTTGAATCTGGCGATTTTAAAAATCATCCTGAAGTTAAAGCTTTACTTGATGCAGGAAAAGAACGTGAAGCAATGCTTAGGGCTGCTGAATTGCAATCCGAACCTGCGGTAGAATCTTTAAAAGCTGAAATTTTGAAACAAGAACAAAATAAAAATAATTTTACGATTGCAAGAATCAGCAATTACGTTTCACCTGACGGAATTCCTTATCTTTCAGAAAATCAACTTGCAGACTTGAAACAATTTGCGGCAAATCATGGTGTAAAACTTAAAATCAATTTGAGAATTGACCCTAGTGACCCTAATTTCTCAAAGGTTGATGAAAACTACAAACCAACTACAAAATCACAACCTTCGGGTTATACCGCACTACAAGCTAACTTTACAACACAAGACGGCAAAACAATCGAATGGCAATTCAGAGGTGACAAAGTCAATGAATTTGCAGAAGGCGAACACATTCCTTACGATTTGAGAACAGGCAAGAATATTATCGGTGAGCATAAGGAATTGGAAGCGCTTTATAATCCGCTTATTGAAATGTTGTCTAAAGAGAACATGAAAAAAGAAACATACAAAGAGTATAACCGTTATTTGGGCGATTATTATACACACTTAAGAAAGCTTGAATTAGGCTTTGATAGTGTTGAACCTAAGCTTGAAGATTATGGCAAAGGCTTTAAATTTGATGAACGTTTGAGCGCAAAAAATCTTATTGCGTTGCATGAAGCTGCGGATAAAATTAAGAAAAAAACTTTGTCTGTAAAAGATGCGATGGATGAGTATAACTCAAAAATAAACATCAACAGAATCGAAAAATTTGCAGGTTCAGTACAGCCTTATACAGATTTTGTTGTTAAAAATCAAGAAAAAATCAAAGAGTTGAATAAAATACAAGATATGGAAGAATTTTGCAAACAAAGTTTTGAACTCATTAAAAATGAAATGGGTTTAAAAGACAGCGGTGTAAAACTGGCGTTCGCAAAAGGTAATGAAGGCGGTTATTATGACTTAGAAACAAATACGGTATATGTAAACACAAATTGGAATGGCACAAAATGCGTTGAAGGTCAAGGAAATAAAGCCGAAATATTTGGTGATATTGCCCACGAATTAACTCATCATATCCAATGGATTGAAATTATGAGAAACGGATGGTTTGAAGACGATTTAGGTTCCGCATACAAACAACAGCTTTTAAAATCAAAAGAAGGTAAATATATTTACAATTATGCTTCAAAAATCGGTTCAAATAATAATTCATTTGAAACATCAATGAGCCAATTATGGAACTGGTTGAATTATAAGGAACCTTATAAAAAAGGACAAAATGGATTTGTATCAGATAGAAATGGAAATCCTATTGTTGATGAAAATTCTTCAGAATACAAAGAATACATAAATCAACCTGTTGAAAAAGATGCGTTTGCAAAAGGCGAAGCCGTTGTAAAAAAATACAAAGAGTTGATTGACAGAAGTTGAGGATAACATTAGAATAACATTATGATAGAACTTATAAGTTTAAATAATAATAAAATTGTTCCAAATCAAATAAAAAAACATTTTGATAATAAAAACATTAAGTTACGTTCCCTAATCAAAGATGTTTTTGAAAAGTCTGAAAAAAGTATAAGATACCCAAACAGTTTCAGTGCGCCTGATGAAGTCTTCAGTACAGGAGGTGGCAGTGAAATTCCATTTTATCCTGAAGATTTGAAAAAAATGGAAAAAATGAATATTGATGAGGTATTGGAATATAAAGAAAAATTAATTAATGAAAAAAAATATGAAATAAAATTTCGAGATTTACCTAATAGCGTTGGTGGACTTGAGGATGATTTCACAGGTAATCAAGGCTACAAGGTCAAGTTTTATCAAGAAGATATTGAAAAAATGAAAGATATGTCATTATCTGAAAAACAAAGTTATATAGCCGAACTTATAAAAAATGGAAAGTTTATAGATGAATAAAATTAATCCGATACAACAAAATAGAGCGAATTTTCAGGGAGTTAAGACTCCTCATAAAGAGGTGAAAACAATGGAAGAAGCATTCAAAAAATTTGTCAAAATAATTCGTGACAGAGCTGAACGAGAAGTGCCTGAATATGGCGACTTTGCGCCTGTTTATGAACAATTCGCCAATCCTAAAAAAGAATTATCCGCAACAGATTTTATGCTTAAGATTTCTAAACCTCCAAAATCGGTTGAAAACAACGAAAAGATTCGTAATTTAGAAGTTGTTGCTTACAAACTTCCTGCGCCATATAAAGCAGAATGCATCGTTGCAACAGGCACTAAGGAAGAACTTATGCAAAAATTGCAAGACTCAAAACTTCTGAAAGAAATCAACGAAACCGCAGAAAGTCTTGCTCGAGATTTGAACGATATTTAAGTAAGGTGGGGGAAACATCAATATCCCCACCTTTTTTAATTCGGTGGGTGTAAATTTTGGTATGAGAATCCACCCCATTAAAAAATCCCAGCGGCTAACTGGGATTAAAAAAATTGGGCAGGGGTGGATTCGAACCACCGTACACTCTCGTGAACAGATTTACAGTCTGTCGCCTTTAGCCACTCGGCCACCTACCCATATTAAATTGTCATAAAAAATGCCTTTGACGAGATTTGAACTCGTGGCCTCTCCCTTACCAAGGGAGTGCGCTACCCCTGCGCCACAAAGGCATATTCCAGAAACTATTTACTCCCTATGGAGTGCTACCTCTCACAAAAGATACTCAATCTTTTGTTCGGCAGAGTCCCTGCGCCACAAAGGCAAATGCCACAAGGGCTGTAAGAGAATCTCTCTTTTTAAAAAAAGCCGGTAATAGGAATCGAACCTACAACCTACGGTTTACAAAACCGTTGCTCTACCGTTGAGCTATACCGGCGACAAGATTTATCTTAACTTAAACATTTTTTATTGTCAACAATTTTATTTAACCAATGCAATATTACAGATTACACAGTGAAATAAGCACTCTTGCCTGACAAGTTTTTAAAACTTCGCATAAGAACCGATTACTCTGACACTTTGACATAACGGTTCAAGTTCTGATATCAATTGTTTAATAATATCATCCTGTTTATGTCCGTCAAAATCAATAAACACTGCCTGTTCTTCCGCATTATTATTCATCATCTTTGAATTTATTTGAGTAATATTGATATGATACTTAACAAAAACTTGTACAATGTCCAACAACGCGCCTTGACGATCTTCCAAGAAAAGAACAAGGCTTGTTTTATCTTTGCCTGTTGGTTGCGTTTCAGCATCACCAATTACTATAAATCTTCGCTTATTATTTTTATCATCCTCAATATGTTCCTTTAAAACATTCAGATTATAAATTTCAGCAGTTTTATGAGTACCTATTATTGAATAAGTCAAGTTATAATTGCTCAATAGTCTTGCTGATTCATCCATGCTTTCTGCTACAACAATATTCAATTGTCTCGGCATTTCATCTTTTACAAAGTTTTTGCATTTACCCAAAGCATTCGGGTTTGCAATCAAACCTGTTAAACTGTAAAATTCCGTTGTTTTAGACAAAATGCAATCATTAACCGGAATTATAGTTTCTGCCAATATTTGAATATTTTGATTTTTTGTTTGAATAAGATTATCTATAGTTTCTCTAATAATCCCTTTGTAAGTCGTTTCTACAGGCAAAACCGCAATTGCATTACAATTTTCATCCACATATTCTATACACTCTTTGATAGAAGTAATTGAGCGTTGGTACAAAAATAAATCATACGCTTTAAAAAGTGCATCTTTTGCTATTTCCGAATAAGAACCGCCCATACCGAGGCATACAACTTCATTAAAATCTTCAAACATAATAAACTCCGTCTACAGAAAATATTATACTACAAAGTAGATGTGCAAAAAAAATAAAACCTGCATGAATATTAAAATTATAGTAAATTCAAGAATGCAAGATTTACATAAAAAATTAATGAAGTATTATATTAATAAAAATATTAGAAAGGAATTATGTATGAGCGTATTTGAAGCAGGAATGATGGTGTGTTTCGGTATAAGCTGGCCGGTTGCAGCCTTAAAAACATATAGATGCAAATGTGTACACGGAAAAAGCATTCATTTTTCTATGTTGATTTTATTAGGTTACCTTTGCGGAATTACACACAAAGTGCTTGATGACATGGATTGGGTATTTTGGTTGTATATTCTAAACACAATATTCCTATTAATTGATATGTTCCTGTATTGGAAATACAAAGATAATAAATCTCCTATTGAAGAGGATGTAGAAATCAATGAAGCTGTAGAAGCTTAAAATAAAAAAAGGGCGTGAATGATTTGCATTCACGCCCCTTAAAAATATATCATGTTCTAAATCTTAACTTCCGGTTATACCATCTTTACTCTTTTGATAATTCTTTTTCATTTCTTCTTGGCGTTGCATAATTTTTAGCATGGTTTCCATATCCATTTGTTGGATTTTGCGTTCGTATTCAACTTTTTTAACTTTATCATCGAACTTTTTAGCTTCTTTTGCGTCTTTTTCTTTGGCTTTTGCAACTTCTTTGGCGTGTTTCGCGTCAAACTCAACTTCTGAAACAGGAATAACTTCGGCTTCTTCTTCCATTCTATAACCAACAATAGAAATCGGAATATTTGAGCCTGTTAAAGATTCCAATCTTGAGTTTTCGCCGTAAACATCAATACTCCAAGTGCCTAAGAATTTCGGAACGTCGCCTGTGTAGGCGTAAGCACAAACTACAACTCTATTTTCATCATTAGCATCAAAGCCTAAAGGATAAATATCCCAACGTTTTTCGTCAAAGTCAACCCCGCCTGCTTGCGCCCAATAATTAACAATCGCATCTCTGATTTGCGGTAATTTTTGCGCTTCTTTTTTATTAAAATCATACACCCACAAGTTTGTCTGCCAAATTCCATCGTGTCTGTAACCGATTTTTTCTTTAACTACGAGTTTTGTGTTATCGCTTGAAAAATCAATCGGAGTAAGTGTTCTGAACACAAACTTGGTATCAATTGATTTGTCAGTAGAAATTAATGGCGTATCTACTTTATTTAAGATATTGGCTTTTTTAACTTTTTCTATATCTGAAAGTGAAGAGTCAAGATTAATCAAAAACAAATCACAGCTTGTGCAATCAGATTGTGCGTAATAATAAACTGCTGGATAAACAAGTTTTGAAAAATCACCTGCAACTATACCTTGTGCGTTTATTTGCCTATCAAAATTCAATTTTCTAGGTAAAGTCAATTCAGGACTGCCAACAGGGTCGTTGTATTTTACAAGATGAAATTTCTTTTGTGGAATATAAACCATGTTTTCATCTTTTGGCATTTCGGCTTTATCCAAAATCTTGGCGCTAATCTCACGTCTTGATTGCGCTCTTGATTCGTTTTCGTACTCTTCAACCGTCATATAGCCTGACTTTGGCATTTTGCTTTTTTCGTATTTTTCGGTTTCACCGACTTTATCCACATTGTTTCTATAAATCGTTTCAGCAACAACTCTATCCTGTTTTTTCATAATAGGATATTTCATTTGGTTAAAATGGATTTTTGTTGCCATTATCATGCCGGCTAACGCTTCAAACATTAAACTAAACCCTCTTTCATTGCCGTAACTGTCGCTTGGGTTCTAGAGGAAACACAAAGCTTTTGCAAAATGCTGTGAACATGAGCTTTTGCAGTTGCTTTTGTAATCACTAACTTATCCGCAATTTGAGGATTAGAAAGTCCTTCAACCATAAGTTCTAAAACATCCAATTCTCTTTCTGTTAAACCGTAAGAATTATTTGATTTCTTAGGTTCAGGCTCTGTAACAACTTTTGCGCTTGGTCTTTGAAGGTTTGAAAATACCATTTTCGCAATACTTGGATCAATCCAACCAACGCCTTCATAAACGGATTTAATCGCAGAAATTGTTTGTTCAGGTGTTGCACCTTTCATGATATACCCGTCTGCGCCTGCTTTAAATGCTTCAAACACATCGTTTTCACTGTCGCGTGACGTGAAAATCAAAATCTTAACGTCAGGATTAAAATCTTTGATACGTTGAGTCGCTTCAATCCCGTCAATATTAGGAAGGCCGATGTCCATAAGAATAACATCAGGTGAAAGCTCACGAGCTTTTTTTATACCGTCTAAACCGTCAGCGGATTCTGCAACAAGCGTAATACCTTCGGCTTTATCCAATAGCATTGATAAGCCCATTCTGTAAAGTTCGTGGTCCTCTACTAACAAAGTATTTATCATACTAAACTTCCTTCTTTTTGAACAACTGTATCAGTAAGCAGGAATGAAAACTCACTGCCTTTATTTAATGTACTCTCAAGCCAAATTTTTCCGCCATGGGATTCTATAATTTGTCTTGACAAGTATAAGCCTAAACCGGTACCTGTTGAGCGTTTTTTGCTTGTACCTTGTGAAAATCTTTGGAACATATTCGGAATATCTTCTTGAGGAATTCCCGAACCGTTATCAGCGACTGAGAAAATCAAGTCATTGCCTTCGTTTTTCAGAGTTATAACAACACGTCCGCCGTTTTGAGTGTAATTTATCGCATTACCGCAAAGATTGCAAATCACGCGTCTGATTTCGCTTCTATCTGCGTTCACAGTCAAATCTTTATTTGTGCATTCAATTTTAAATTCGATTTCTTTTGATTGAGCAAGCGGCTGTAACTCATTGTAAACCTGTTCTACTAGGTTGTAGATGTTGAAATTGGTTTTCGTTAATTCTAATTTGTCAGCGTCATATTTATAAACTTCTAAAAGCGCATTAACTAATCCCAACAAATCTTCGTTGCTTTTTTGCATAGTTGAAAGCAACAATTTTTGTTTTTCATCCAATTCGCCTAAAGCCCCGTCCAAGAAGAACGTTAGAGTCTGAATAGCTGCTAAAAGCGGCGTTCTCAAATCATGAGTAAGCGTTGCAATAAAATCATCTCTCAATTTATCTGATTTTTTTTGTTCCGTAACATCTCTGATTACACCGACAAAACGTTTGTAATCATCATCAGGATTAATTCTTGCAAAACTTATTTCAACAGGTGTTTCAGAATTGCTCAACGGATTTTTGATATAAAATTCTCTCAAAAGAAGTTCGCTTTCATCAAGCTTATGTAATTCTTTTGAAATAAATGTCTTTTTGCTGAACAAATAATCATCAATTGATGTCATTAAAAGCTTCTCGCCAACAAGTCCGATTAGAGTTTCACACGCAGGATTTACCTGTTCAATAATTCCGTCTTCGTTAATGATTACAATTCCGTCTGCGCAATAATTAAAAATTCCTTCCAATTTGGCATTTGATTGTTTCAAATCCGCTGTGCGTTCTTCAACTATTTGTTCCAAGTTGTGAGAATATTTTTCTAATTCTTTTTTTGCTTCCTCCAATTCAGAAATTTTTTGTCTTAGTTCACTTAGAAGATAGCTTCTTTCAATACCGTTTTTGATATTAATAATCAAATCATCATTATTCCAAGGTTTTTCAATGTAGCGGTAAAGTCCGATTTCGTTGATTGCTTTGATTGCGTTTTCTTTATCAGCATAACCCGTTAGCAAAATTTTGCTGACTTCAGGATAAAGTTTTTTAACTTCGGATAAAAATTCCAAACCGTTCATTTCAGGCATCAAAAAGTCTGAAATAACTAAATCCGGCTGATTATCCTTAAGATAATTTAATGCATCTTTTGGACTATTAAAAAAATGTGCATCGGAAAATCCTTCTACCTTTAATAACGTTTTAAAAGCAGAAGTAACTATTCTTTCATCATCGACTACTACAATCTTCCCCTTAATCATATTTATATATTAACCCAAAGATTAATATTAGACAAATTATTAACTTTTATAAATAATATGTTATAATCAGAATACGAATTTAATTGGAGAGTTTTTATGATGAACCGAAATGGCTTTACGCTAATGGAAATGTTGCTTACTTTAGGAATTGTCGGAATTATAGCCGCTATTACAGTACCGTCGCTGGTATATTCTACCAGCAACAAAAATCTTGGAAATGCCTTGGCAAGAAGTGTTGAACTTATCCAACAAGGTTTTACCAATATTAAAGCTGAAGCGCAAAAGAATAGCTCTGAAGGCATTGCTTTTGAAGACTTAGCAATGATTAGAAAAAGTGATTTAGGCTTAGATGGAATTGCGTATATTACGGATGACAATTCATTCTATAATGATACTCGAAGCTTTTTAGGCACAGAAGAAAGCAACTATAATATTAACAACATTAAAGACTACAGAGGGAAAGATGTTGCAAATAATTTACTTTCTGACTTTACCGCTTATAAATTCAATAAAGTAAATACTGTTGTAATGTTCCAAAATGTAACAAACGATAATATCGCAAATGCTGAAAATGACACTATCATATCAAAAGTATTGATTGATGCAAACGGTTCAACCGGTCCAAACAGATTTGGAAAAGATGTTTTCTTATTCGGCTTAACCAATGCCGGCACACTGGTTCCTGCAGGAACGGAGCAATACAATGACTTTGATGACACTGTCACTACCGGAGCCTGCAATGGTGCTAATGTTGGAGATGGCATAGCATGCGCAGCCAGAGTTATGTCAGATAAATGGGAAATAAAATATTAAGAGAAAGGAAAATAAAATGGCAGAAGCAAAAATTTTAGCTACTATTGATAGAACAGAAACAGAACAATTGCAAATTTCTATTTCTGAATATAGAGGAAAAAGCTACTTCAACTTGAGAATTTATTACACAACTGATGAAGGCGCTACTTGGCTTCCAACAAAAAAAGGTGTAACATTTGCTCCCGACCAATTAGACGTTTTGTCTGATGCAATTGAAGAAGCAAAGAAAGAGTTTATGGCAGAAGAATAGAGAAGAAAGCGGAATAGTTGATAAGTTAAAAAGCGGAAAAGTTCGTTATGTTCGCTTACGCTCACGATTTATTTATGTTTATAAACAAACTTTTCAACTATTCAACCTTTCCACTTTTCAACTTAGTAGAAAAAGGTCTTTAATGAGCATTCAAGATGAATTCATAGCAACAGTTTCACACGAGATGCGAACACCTCTTACAAGTATAAGAGGTTTTTCGCAAACTCTTTTAAATTCGTGGGACAAAATTAAAGACGAAGATAAAAAGAAATTTATCGGGATTATTGAAGACCAGTCAAACAGACTTATCCACCTTGTTGAAAACATTTTGTCTGTTTCAAAAATGAACGCAGGCAATCAGGTCTTAAAACAAGTTGACATAAACGCTTGCATCAAAAGAGTTTTGCCTATGTTAGAAGAACAGCATAAACAAAACAAATTTGAAACAAAATTGAGCAAGGAAAATCCGATTGCATATATTGATGAAGACAAATTTCAACAAATAATGACAAATCTCATTGATAACGCGGGGAAATATTCAGAAAAAGAAATTATTGTATCAACAGAAATTCAAAACGATATAATAAAAATCAAGGTTCAGGATTTTGGCGTTGGTATAAAAGAAGAAGACTTTAATAAAATTTTCCAAAAATTCTCAAGACTTGAAAACCATTTGACAAGTAAAACTCAAGGTAACGGTTTAGGACTCTATATAACAAAACAGCTTGTTGAAAAAATGGGCGGAAAAATCGGTTTTACAAGCAAGTTTGGTGAAGGCACAATCTTTGAAGTTGATTTTCCGATTTATAATCAAGAGGAGGCACTAAAATGCTCTCAAATGTCTTGATTATTGATAAGAGAAAAGAACTTTCAATAAAATACAAAAAGAGTATTGAAGACAGTGAAACAACGGCTATAATTTCGCGCAACCTTAAAGAAGCATTGCATTATATTCAGTTTGCAGAACCTGATATAATCATTATTTCCGATAGCCTTGAAGAAAAGCTTTCCGATTTGTGCAGAAAAATCAGGACTTTAACCTATAATACACGCCCTGTTATTATTGCGCTTTCAAAATCCGCGGATACGAGCGACAGAATTGAGGTTTTAGAAAACGGTGCAGATGATTTTTTGAGCGAGCCTGTTAATATAGATGAATTCAAAATGCGTATCAGAGCGCATTTGAGACGTGATATAGAATCTAATTTGGATTCTAAGACACTTTTGCCAAACAAAAGATTTGTAGAAAAGAATTTAAAAAGGTTGTTGAATAACGGCAACAAGCCTGCTGTTTTGTTATTGGGTTTGGAAAACTTAAAAAACTACAAAAGCGTGTATACGGACGTTGCTGGTGACAAACTTATTCAAACACTTGTTGCGATTATCAAATCGACAATTGATAACAACGATTTTTTAGGTCAATTTGATGACGAGAATTTTGTAATTATTACAAGTCCTTATACTGCTGAAAAAATGGCTGTGTTTTTAACGTTTGCGTTTGATACGGTTGCTCCGAAATTTTATTCGGCACAAGATGCAAAACGCGGTTATATGCTGCTTAAAGGTGACAGAATGGCAGGCATGAGAGCTAATTTCGTTTCACTTTTAATCGGCGGTATTGTTGATAATTATGAACAGATTGATTCAGTAGAAGCGTTGGAACAAAGACTTTTTTCAATCAAAAAGATTGCGAAAATCCCGAGCGGTTCAAATTATGCTATAGACAGGATTAAACTTGCGGGTGAAAATTCGGTAGTTGAGCCGAAAGTTAATAATTTCGTATTTATAAAAGAGCCTGATGAAGCATTAGCATTACTTTTAAGGACAACACTTGAACTTCAAGGTTATGATGTAACGGAAGATTTGAATATGAATTCCTCCGAACAGCCTGCGGTGTTAATTATTGACAGTAATGACGACTTGTCCGGTTTGGATTTTTGCAGAGAAATTAAAGGCAAACAAAATTTTGTTAACACAAAAATTATTGTTACGACAACTGTTCACAATAAAGCCGCAATTTTAGACGCAGGAGCTGACTTATATTTACCGAAACCTTACGAAATTTCTGATTTAATACGCTGGATTGAATTTTTCAGAGGATAAAGTGTTATGTTTTTTGTATAATATCTCTATACAAAATCAAACGCACTCAACTGCACTCAGAATTAAGGAATTTTATGCAAGAAGTAAAAATAATAGGTGCCGGATTAGCAGGCTCAGAAGCTGCATTACAGCTTTCTAAAAAAGGAATAAAAGTTAAATTATATGAAATGCGCCCCAATAAAACAACAGGTGCGCATGTGACTGAAGATTGCGCAGAATTTGTTTGCTCAAACAGTCTTGGTTCAGCAGATATTTCTAACGCCAGCGGACTTTTGAAAAAAGAAATGGAAATCCTCGACTCTGAACTTTTGAAAATTGCCTATGAAAACGCAGTTCCTGCGGGAAATGCTTTAGCTATTGCAAGAGAAGATTTTTCAAAAGCCGTTACCGAAAAAATTAAGAATGACCCAAATATAGAATTAATTAGAGAAGAAATTACAGAAATTCCCGAAGGTAATGTTATTATTGCATCAGGCCCGCTTACAAGCGACAAATTTGCCGATGCTATTCAAGAGTTTACTAAAAGTGAGCATTTGCACTTTTTTGATGCCATTGCACCAATTGTAGAAGTTGAATCAATTGATTTTGACAAAGCATTTTGGGCTTCGAGATACGATAAGGGCGAAGCTTCTTATATAAATTGTCCTATGAATAAGGAAGAGTATGAAAATTTCTATAATGTATTGGTGAATGCTCCTCGAATCGAACAACATCAAGTGGATAAGAATTCTAAGTATTTTGAATCTTGCCTTCCTGTTGAAGTTTTGGCTTCTCGCGGAGTTGATACGCTCAGATTTGGACCAATGAAGCCTGTCGGACTTGTGGATAAAAGAACGGGCATAGAAAATTATGCGGTAGTTCAATTAAGACAAGATAATTCTGCAAAAACTTTATTCAATCTTGTCGGTTTTCAGACAAACTTGAAATGGGGTGCGCAAAAAGAACTTGTGCATTCTATTCCGGGGTTAGAAAATGCCAATATTGTGCGTTATGGCGTTATGCACAGAAATACTTTTATTAACAGTTCACAAGTGCTTAATCCTACATTAGAAACAAAGGAACGCGAGGGTTTGTATTTTGCAGGACAAATTACGGGAACGGAAGGGTATACGGAATCAATTGCAACAGGCATGCTTGCAGGAATTAATATGGCAAGAAAACTTTTGAGTGAAAGCCAATTAACGTTGCCTCGTGAAACGATGCTCGGGGCGATAACATTCTATATTACCGATAAAGCGCATTTGGAACATATATCTTCGAGAGATAACTCTTTAAGATACTTACCGCCACAACCGATTAATTCGAATTGGGGAATCTTACCTTCAATAGAGCTTCCTAAAGGCGAAAGAAAAAATAAAAAACTTAAAAACGAGCTTTTAGCCAAAAGGGCAGTAGAAACATTAGAGAATTTTCTTGCAAAATAAAGACTTTTTCAGATAAATTCTGTACAAAGGTTGACTAATTTTGGCATATGTAATATAATGCATGTGTGGAGTTGAACTCTGCGTTATTTTTGATGAAATCTCATATATTATTTTATTGATAGGATTATTTTTAAGTAGTGATATTTTTATTATTTTAATTGGTTAAGAGGCTTTTATTATGTATGTAAACAAGTGCATTAAATGTGGTGCAGAATTTGAAACTAAGAACCCCAAAAGAGTGATATGTCCTAATTGTCTTTACGCAGATAAGGGAAATGAGTCCACAGAAGAAAAACCTATGCAAAGCTATAGCTCCTATAGCTCATACTCCGCTGATTCTCGCCCAAGAAGCTATGACAGACCTCAAGGCGGTTATAGAAACAATAATTACAACCGTGAAGGTGGTTATAATCGCGATAACAGAGAAGGCGGATACCAAAGACGCGAAGGTGGTTACCAAAGAGATAACGGCGGTTACAGAGATAATAGAGGCTATTCTTCTCAAGGCGGATATAACCGTGACAACAGAGAAGGCGGATACCAAAGACGTGAAGGCGGTTATAACAGAGATAATCGCGAAGGCGGATACAATAGAGGCGGTTATCAACAACGCAGACCACAACAAGGCGGTTTTAGAAACAATTATGCAAGTGCAAGACCGGGACAACGTCGTCCAATGCAGCGCAAACCTCAAAAACCTGCCAGACCATTACTTATTAGTAAGGAGCAATTAGAACAAATTGAAGCACTTTATAAAACAATGCTTCCTTTGCCAAACCCTGATTGTCACGAAGTAATCGGCGCACACTTGGGTATTGAACCTCAAAAAGTATTTTTCGGAATCAATTTGGTTCGTCAAAAAATGATGTTGCCAAAACTTCCGTTCCCTAAACGTAAATTGGCAATTACGTCTGATCAGATGATGGCTATTAAGGCTCTTTATGAACCATTATTGCCACTTCCTCCAATCGGTTGCCACAAGATTATTGCAGCACAACTAAAAATGGATGAATGGAGAGTTCACGTTGGTATTAAATTAATCCGTGCGCAGCTTGGTTTAGACAGATGGAACGAGGACAGAGCAGACAAACCTGCTGATTATATGGTTGCAAAACATTCTAAGCCGGAAGAAAAAGTTCCTGTTGCAGTTAAGGCTGAAAAAACAGAAAAGGCTGAAGAAGCTTCTGAAAAACAGGAAGCTCCAAAAGTTGAAGAAACTCAGACTGAAGAAGTAGTTGCGGAAAAACCAAAACGCGGAAGAAAACCTAAGAAGAAAGAAAATGAAGAATAATTTTGTTTCAGTAGGTAAAGTTCTTAATTTTCATGGAGTTCAAGGTGAAGCAAAATTAGGCTACACCAAGAATAGGGAAGATTTTCTCGCTAATCTAAAAGAGGTTTATGTTCAGCAAAACGGCGAATATAAATTACTTGAAATTGAAAGAATCAGGTTTGCTCCAAAGTGCGGAATTATTAAATTTAAAGGCATAGATTCTTTAAATGATATTTTAGAGTACAAAAATCAACTTCTTTTTGTTGACGAAAGCACAGTCAGAGAATTTTTGGATGAAGACGAATTCTTGATAGATGAACTTGTAGGACTTGATGTTTATGACGGAGAAAAGAAAGTCGGCGCGGTTGTTGGAGTTTCTAACAACGGAGCTAGTGATTTGCTTTCAATCAAGACTTTGAACAAGAAAGTTTCTTTAATCCCTTTTGTAAAAGCTATTGTATTATCGGTTGATATCAAGGCTCGTAGAATTCAAATAAATAATATTGAAGGATTGTTGGAATGAGATTTGACGTTCTGACTTTGTTTCCCGAATTAATTCAATCACACCTTGATTTCAGCATAATGAAGCGTGCGACGGATGATGGTATAATTAGTGTTAATGCAATTAATCCTCGTGATTTCACTTTAGATAAACATAAAAAGGTTGACGATACGCCTTATGGTGGCGGTGCCGGCATGGTTTTGATGCCACAGCCTTATGTTGATGCTTATAATAGCGTAGAAAAATTAGAAAAATCTGTAACTCTGATGATGACGCCGCAAGGCGAACCGTTTACGGATAAAATATCAAATGAGTTGGCTGAATATGAGCAAGTTATTATTCTTTGTGGTCATTATGAAGGTTATGACGAAAGAATTCGAGAAATTATCAAGCCGAGAGAAATCTCTATCGGTGATTTTGTGCTGACAGGCGGAGAGTTGCCTGCCTTGTGTGTTATAGACAGTGTTTCAAGAAAAATTGACGGCACGTTAGGAAAAATAGAATCTGCGCACGACGACAGTTTTTCTGACGGATTGTTGGAATATCCTCAGTACACAAAACCTAGAGAATATATGGGCTACAAGGTTCCGGAAGTTTTGTTAAACGGAAACCACAAATTGATAGAAGAATTCAGACAACAACAAAAAATTGAACGTACGAAAAGAAAGCGCCCTGATTTGTACGAAAAGTGGTTGAAACAGAAGCATAATTAATATTTTTAACTTTTATTGAACGCCTTGAGCGCCTGAAACAATTTCTACAAGTTCTTGAGTAATCGCTGCTTGACGAGCCTTGTTGTAATCAATTGTAAGCGTTGTAATCATTTCTTCTGCGTTATTAGAAGCAGCTGACATAGCAGTCATACGTGAAGCTAATTCACTTGCATTTGCTTCCAACAATGCTTGGAAAATAGAATTTGCGATATACATTGGAACAAGCTGTTGTAAAACAGAGTGTGGTGAAGGCTCAAATTCCATAACAGCGTCCAGTTCATGAGTTTCAGCTTTTTCAACTTTAACAGGTAAAACTTCCCAACTTACAACATTATAAGACATCATGTTATTGAAATGAGTTGTTATAATTTCAATTCTATCAATACTGCCGTTAACAAAATCTTCTGCTATGTCTTCTGCAATTAGGTTTGCACCTGTTGCAGTCGGTTCGTTTGCAATACTGATATAACCTTTTTTAAGTTCATAATTACCGTTTCTGTGTTTAAAAGCTGAAATAGCTTTTTGACCAACAGGATAAATTACTGTTTTAATGCCGTTTTGTTCGTTTTCAGCAACTCGTTTTAAAGCTGTTTTAATAACGTTAGCGTTATAAGCACCTGCCAAACCTTTGTTTGATGTGATAACAAGCAAACCTTCCGTTTTAACTTCTCTTTTTGTCAAAAGTTCAGGGTAGTTGTCCAATCCGCGTTCAACTTTTAAACCTGAAACAGAGTACTCGCCACCAACTGTTGCAAGCATTTTTCTGAATAAATGCAACAATTCATCAGAAAACGGTCTTGCTGTTTTTACAGTGTTTTCAGCTTTTTTAACTTTAGCTGCTGCAACCATTTTCATAGCTTTAGTGATTTTCTTTGTATTCTGTACGCTTGATATTCTGCTTTTTATATCTTTTAAGTTTGGCATGATTTATCCTTTTTCTGCTTTATCCCTCTCCTTGGGAGAGGGTAGAATTTCAAGTTGAGCTTTGCGAAACTTAGAAATTCTGGTGAGGGTTTTTCCTCTTTTTTGTCAGGCAATGCCTGACCTACTTACGAATGCGGGTGTGGTGGATTGCCACGTCGCCCGATTTAGTAGTTGCTCCTCGCAATGACAGCACGCTTGAAGTGTGATGACATTACAAGAATGTATTTTATCTCAATTTTAAATCCATCCCCTTTTTCACAAGCAATATTGCCAACAAAATTAGTAACACTGTTTCTAACAATGGGTTAGGAATCATAAAGAACATGAATGATTTAACAATTACATAAAGCAATAAAAATGCACCAATTAGCATAAATGCAATTCTATTAAATCTCCATGCGCCTTCTGAATTGTCTTTGAAGTAGTTTACATATTCAACATCAGCTACGTGGTGGCATTTTGGAGAGTCTTTACATATAAATTCATTTTTGTATTCTTCTGCGCATTCCAAACATAAAGCCTTTCCACAAGCCTTGCAAACTGCAAATGCATCTCTGTCATGGTGATTGTAACATTTCATAAAACAATTCTCCTTTTTCTTATAATTTACCCCCTCTCCTTGGGAGAGGGCAGAATTTCAAGTTGAGCCTTGCAAAACTTAGAAATTCGGGTGAGGGGTCTACCTCATTTGTTTTTATTTTTTAGTTATAGTTGGGCAAGAATGCCCAACCTACTATTTTCTATAACGTTTTTGAATAAGCTTCCAACGCTCCCTTCAAAGCCTTCATATCATCATCGCTCAACTTAGCGCCTTCATTCAACGCCTTGTTAAGTTCAGACATGTTAGCTTCGAAGTATTCAAACCAACCTGCTTTGAATTCGTTAATCTTCTTGTTATCAACTTCATCCAAATAGCCCTCATTAGCTGCAAACAAGATTGTAACTTGTTGAGCAACAGAAAGCGGTCTGTATTGAGGCTGTTTAAGAACTTCTGTAAGTTTTTGACCTCTCAAAAGTTGTTTCTTAGTAGCTGCATCCAAATCAGAAGCGAATTGAGCAAATGCTTCCAATTCTCTGAATTGAGCCAAGTCCAAACGCAACTTACCTGCTACTTGTTTAATCCCCTTAGTTTGAGCCGCACCACCTACACGTGATACAGAAATACCGGCGTTAATTGCAGGTCTTACACCAGAGTTAAACAAAGCTGTTTCCAAGAAAATTTGACCGTCTGTAATTGAAATTACGTTAGTCGGAATGTACGCAGAAACGTCACCGGCTTGAGTTTCAATAATAGGAAGTGCTGTAATACTACCACCGCCCAATTCGTCAGACAATTTAACTGCTCTTTCCAACAATCTTGAGTGAAGATAGAATACATCACCAGGGTAAGCTTCACGTCCAGGTGGTCTTTTAAGAAGTAATGACATTGCACGATAAGCCTGAGCGTGTTTAGTCAAATCATCATAAACAATAAGAACGTGTTTACCTTGTTCCATAAATTCTTCTGCAATAGCAACACCGGCAAATGGTGCAATGTATTGCAACGGAGCAGGTTCATTAGCTGTTGCTGATACAATGATTGAATAATCCATTGCGCCGTGTTTTTCCAAAGTCTTTGCCAACTGTGCAACAGTAGAAGCTTTTTGACCGATTGCAACGTAAATACAAATTACATCGCCGCCTTTTTGGTTCAAAATTGTATCAATTGCGATAGCAGTTTTACCTGTTTGTCTATCGCCGATAATCAATTCTCTTTGACCTCTACCAATCGGAGTCAAAGCATCAATCGCAGTCAAACCTGTTTGAAGCGGTTGGTGAACTGATTTTCTTGCAACAATACCTGGAGCAACTCTTTCAATCGGACGAGTTTTATCTGTAATGATTTCACCCTTACCGTCAATTGGACGCCCCGTTGGGTTAATGATTCTGCCGATAAGTGCGTCCCCGACCGGAACAGAAGCAATTCTACCAGTTGTTTTAACTGTCATACCTTCTTTAATGTGAATATAATCACCCAAGATTACAACACCAACGTTGTCTTCTTCAAGGTTCAAAGTGATACCTAAAGTACCTTTTCCGTCTTCAAATTCAACAAGCTCGTTAGACATTACGTTTCTAAGACCGTAAATTCTCGCAATACCGTCACCTACTTCCAGTACGCTTCCGATATTGGATACTTCAGCCTTAGCTTCATAATTTCTGATATTCTCTTTAAGAATTGAGCTAATTTCATCAGGATTTATAACTGCCATATCCTATCCTTTCATTATCTTCTTACTTAAATTATCTAATTTATGTCTGATACTGTTGTCTATAATAGTTTCATTAATATTAAATACCAGACCTGCAATAATGCTATTATCAACCGTCCAGTCAACAATAACATTCTTTTTCAACTTGTCTGCAATTCGATTTCTGATATCATTTTTTCTATCATCGTTCAAATCAATTGCAGAAGTTACATTTACTCTAACAACATTGTTTTGCTTTTCAAGTTCTTTTTGAAACTCATGAGCAATTTCGCCAATAATATTGACTCTCTTTTTTAAATTCAAAGCAATCAAAAAGTTGTAAACAATCGGCATCAAATTATTTTGGAACAGTTTACACAAAATAATTTGTTTTTCTTCAACAGAAATTGAAGGATTATTAATCGCACTAGAAAGTTCGGTAGATGCTTGAATATTTTCATCTACTTCCTTTAAATCATCCAAAATATCTTCCTTTGAGATACCTTGATTTTCATTGGCAAGCTCCATAAGAGCCTTTGCCCATCTTTTTGCAATTAATTCAGAATTTTGAGAAACCTTCATTTTCCTTTACCTTTCAAAAGCCTAGCCTTTGTAGCTATTCAAAGCTTCCAAGCTTTCATCAATTAATCTTTGGTGTAAATCATAATTGTTGTTCAACTCGTTAACAATATGATTTCTTGCAACTTCAATAGAAGCTTCTGATGCTCTTTTCAAAATATCGTTCTTCAAAAGAGCAGATTTGTTTTCCACAAGTTTTTTAGAATTATCTTTAATGCTTTCAACCGTATGATTAGCATCTTCTATAATTTTTTCGCCGACAAGTTTTGCATTTTGTTCGGATTTTTTGATAATTCCATCAATTTCTTCTTCAATATGAGAAACCTTTTCTTCAATTTCTTTTAAGTGAGTTTCAGAGTCTGATTTAGAAGTTTTAGATGCTTCAATGTTTTCGATAACCGCGTTTTTCATGTTATCCAACATGCCAACAACATCAATTTTCTTAAACAAGAAAATCAATATTGAAAGAAATATAACGAAGTTAAATAAATTCGTTCTGCTAATATAATCTAAAACTGAACCTAACATCACTAAACCTTCCACAATATTTCGTTAATTTTATCGTTGTCAAAGCCTTGAACTTCGCTTCTGTAACCCAAAACTTTTTCAACAATATCATTAGCTAAATCAGTCATTCTCCACTTCAAACCTTCTTTTGTTTCGTTAGAAACATTATTCAAGTTTTCGTAAGCTTGACTTAATTCACTATTTGTTTCATCTTGTGCTTTTGCAACAATCTGAGTTTTTTCATTCTTAAAGCCGTTTACGGACTCAACATATTTTGAACGGGCATCATTTTTAGCACCGCTAAGTTTATTATCTCTTTCTAATGACAACTCATCTGCGCGTTTGTGATTAGCGTCTGCGCTTTGCAAGTTACTATCAATAAAACTTTGTCTTTCTTTTACGATTTTACCCATAGGTGCATAAAGCACTTTGTTCATCAAGAAAACAAAGACAATAAAAGAAACTATTGATGCTAAAAATGTTCCGTTAAATTCCATAATTGACCTTTTTATTCTTTCTGTATCCCCTCTCTTTGGGAGAGGGAGTAGCCGTTAGCAAGCGTAAGCGAGCTTTACGGATACGGGTGAGGGTTCAACCTCTTTAATTATTGTTGGGCAATAATGCCCAACCTACATATCTAACCCATCATACCTGACAGCTTCAAAGCAATAACCAATGCATAAATTGCACAAGCTTCTGCCATAGCTGCACCAACTAGGAAGAAACCAACTGCTTTACCTGCAATTTCAGGTTGTCTTGCGATTGATTCCAACAAACCTTTTGTCGCAATACCAATACCTAAACCGGCACCAACTGCACCAAAACCGATTGCAATACCTGCACCCAATTGTGCCAAATCAGAAATTGTTTTAACGTCTTCCATTTTAATCTCCTTCGTATTAATGTACGTTTACTTTTATTTTAAAATCTAACCTTCTTCTTCATTTACGGCAGAAGCAATATAAACCGTCGTAAGCATTGTAAATACCAAGGCCTGAACACAAGCTACCAAGATTTCAAAAAACATCATAGGTAGCGGTAAACCCCAAGCACAAATTCCAAGCAATGCCGCAATCAGAATTTCACCTGCCAAAACGTTACCAAACAAACGTAATGCCAACGTTAACGGTCTTGTGAACAATTCCAAAATCTCAATCAAAGCTGAAATAATTGCAACAAGTGAAAAACCATGCAAGAAGAATTTGAATTTCTTCTTCATCAAGCCTGCTACAACATAATAAACCAAAACAATGATAGCCAAGCCTGCCGTTAAATTGATATCATTTGTAGGAGAAGCAATTTCGCCCTGTTTCAATTCAATCATCTTCAAAGGCAACTGACCCATCAAGTTTGCTGTAACAATAAACAAGAACAAAGATGCGATAAGCGGAAAATGTTTATCTGCGTCTTTGTGTATCATATTGTGAACTAAGTCATTAAAATATCCCAAAATGCTTTCAAAAACTATCTGAAGTTTCGTAGGGAATATACTAATCTTTCTTGTAGCGATAAATGACACAACTATCAAAAATGCCATCGCTGCCCACATTGTAACCAATGTATCCATATTAAATGCCATTGCATGTCCTGCAATAACTTTATTTACAATCCAATGTCCTTCGCTCATTGAATGACCTCTCTCTTTCCATAAAAAATGTAGCACAAAAAAATTGCAAGCGCAACTTACTTTTTCTTTACTAAAAAGAAAAAGTAAGCAAAAAGAAAAGAACATATTGGCGGTTGGCATATTTAAAAACTACTAGCCTGTTTAAGCTTTCCTAGCCAACCTTTTTGTATAACGACACGCCTTTCAGAAGGCAAAAAGACTTTTCAGACACGGTCGGATGACATCAGCAAAACTACTTAATTATATTATACTTACTGGTCATCCTCTTGAACAAACTACTAAATCTAAGTAAGCAAAAAGAAAAGAACAAAGTAAATTATTTATTAATATGTTCCTTCAATTCTTGAACTTCGTATTTCAAACGATTTATTTCGCATTTAATAGGGTCCGGAATTCTATTGTGCATCAAAACTCCATCAGGATTCATGAATTTTTGTTGAACAACTCTCCCTGGAACTCCAACAACAGTACAATGTTCAGGAACATTCTCAACAACCACAGAACCTGCTCCGACTCTTGTATTATCGCCAATCGTTATATTACCCAAAATTTTTGCACCTGCACCAATAATCACATTATTACCAATTGTCGGGTGGCGTTTACCGTGTTCGTTACCAGTTCCGCCTAACGTTACTTGCTGATAAATCAAAACATCATCGCCAATTATTGTAGTTTCACCAATAACAACACCTTCTCCGTGGTCAATAAAAAATCTGTTACCGATTTGCGCTTTTGGGTGAATTTCAATCCCTGTAATTATTCTTGTCAGATAAGAAATAAATCTTGGAATAAACGGCACACCCCAATAAGCGAGTTTATGCGCAATTCTATGAGAAATCAAAGCTTGCAACCCCGGATAACAAAACAAAACCTCTGCAAGATTAGTAGCCGCAGGGTCTTTTTCGTAAATAACTTTAATATCCTCTTTTATTTTATTAATTGCACGCTTTAACATTAAATTACCTTTCTTTAATGTGATTATAATTCAAGCTAAATTTTTAATAAATAGTCAATAGGAGAATATTGACGAAATGGAAAATTGAAAGTGGAAAATGGAAAATTGTTTTAAATATTATTCTTATTAAAATTCGTTAAATTAACGTAATTTTTATAAAGAAATAACTAATACAATTTTCCATTTTCCACTTTCAATTTTCCATTATCAATGTTTTTTGCACCATTAACTTTTTACCAAACCGACAAATATCTTTCCCCGCTATCAGGAATAATAGCCACAACCAACCTATCAGGATATTTTTCGGCTAAAACTTTTGCCGCACAAACATTCGCTCCGGCTGAAATTCCACAGAACACACCATGTTTTTTAGCCAGCTCTATTGCTTGAGATTTTGCATCTTCACCTTTTACGGTTAAAACTCCATTCAAATTATTGTCTTTGCAAATTTCAGGAATAAAGTTTGCACCAATACCTTGTATTGTATGAGGGCCTGCATGACCTTCCGTAAACAAAGGACTTTCGGCAGGTTCTACGCCGTAAACGATAGCTTCTGGGAAATATTTTTTTATACCTGTTGCCGTTCCGCCCGTTCCAATACCTGCAACCACAACAACCTCACGACCTTCAACCGCATCTTTAATTTCTTGTGCTGTTCTTTCGTGTGCTTTAGGGTTATCAGGATTCGCAAACTGCATAGGAATAAAGCTGTTAGGATAAGTTTCTTTCAATTCTTTTGCCTTATCAACAGCTCCTTGCATGCCTTTTTCTTTAGGCGTCAAAACAAGTTCTGCTCCGTAAGCCGCGATATTCTTTCTGCGCTCAATTGACATACTTTCAGGCATGCAGATAATAAGTCTTAAACCTAAAACCGCGCAACACATTGCAAGTCCAATGCCTGTATTTCCACTTGTAGGTTCAATAATAACAGTATCTTTATTGATTTCACCTCTATCCATCGCACCTTTTAGCATTGAATAAGAGGCTCTGTCTTTAACAGAATTTGAAGGGTTAAAGTATTCAAGTTTTAGACAAATGTTGTCATTGTATTTTACAAGCGGTGTATTGCCGATTAATTCCAAAACATTCTCATGTATCATTTTAATCCCTTCTTTCTTGTTAGTTATTATTGGGCTGAAAGCCTAACCTACTCTTTTTAATTGAAAATGGAAAGTGGAAAATTGAAAATTGTATTAGTCATTTTCTATAAAAAATGCGTTTACTTAACAAATTTTGAATTTAGTAATATTTAAAATAATTTTCCACTTTCCATTTTCAATTTTCCATTCGCTACAACGCTAATCTCGCGCAAGTTAAACCAATTTAGCAAACTTTCTCTTACCTGCTTGCAAAACAACATCCATTTGAGGCGTAACAACAAATCCCATATCAGAGATTTTTTCGCCGTCAATCTTCACACCGCCACCTTGGATTAAGCGTTTTGCTTCACCTTTTGATTGAACAAATGATAATTCTACCAACAAATCCAAAATGCTTTTTCCAGCTTCAATTTTAACGCTTTCGATATCATCAGGAATACCTTTATTGGATACAACATTGATGAAATCTTCTTGAGCCTTATCAGCACCCTCTTTACCGTGATATTCTTCGGTAATCATGTGCGCCAAAGCCATTTTGATATCACGAGGGTTAATTGAATTAGAAGCGATTTCTTCATCCATTTTTTCTAATTCTGCTTGCGGAACATCCGTTAGCAATGAATAATAACGCGTAATCAATGCATCAGGAATACTCATCAATTTACCAAACATATCTTTTGCACTGTCAGTAAGAGAGATACAGTGTTCTGGATAAGTTTTTGACATCTTAACAACACCGTCTGTACCTTCAAGAAGAGGTAACATCATTACTAATTGAGGATATTTTTTACCGTAAGCTGCTTGAATATCACGACCTAAAAGCGTATTAAATCTTTGGTCAGTACCACCCAATTCGATATCCGCATCAATTGCAACTGAATCATAAGCTTGCATTAGAGGATAGAAGAATTCGTGAATAGCGATTGGTTTACCTTCTGCATATCTTTTTGCAAAATCATCTCTTGTCATCATTTGAGCAACAGTAACTTTGCCTGCAAGTTGTAACATCTTGGTAAATGTCAATTTGTGAAGCCAATCCGCATTATTAACAACTTCTGCTTGAGAAATATCAATAACTTTTGACATTTGTGCGAAATAAGTTTTCGCATTTTCTTCAACCTGTTCTTTTGTTAAAGCAGGTCTTGTTTCTGATTTACCTGACGGGTCACCAATCATAGCAGTAGCACCGCCAACAAGAAGAACGATTTTGTGTCCCAATTTTTGGAACTCTTTTAATTTTCTCATAACAACAGTGTGTCCAAGGTGCAAATCAGGTCTTGTCGGATCCATACCCAATTTAATTCTTAACGGAGTATTTGTATCAGCTGCGTGTTGAAGTTTTACAGCCAATTCTTCAATACCCCCCGGAAGCACTTCTGCGTTTCTTGTTAATTGTTTTGCTTGTTCAATAAATTCTTGTCTAATATCTACCATAATAAATTCCCCTTATTTTTATCCTTAACATAAGAATACCAAAAATAAAGGGAAGCGTAAACAATAAAAAAGTGGGACATTTTTTTGCCCCACTTTTTTTAATTCTTTGCATATTTCAAAAATGTTTGAACTTTTGTTTGCATCATTTCTTCAACAATGATAAATTTTCCGTTCGCTTGCTTTTGAACGACCATATATGTTTTTAACTTATAACTTTCACCTGACGGTTGTCTTAGAGATGAAACTTTGTACTTATTGTTTCCTAACGGAGTTACTGTTACATTTGAATAACTGTTTGTATAATGTCTTAGTTTAGCTCCTGCTTGACCCAATTTCATTTGTTTAATATAAGTCGCAGTATCTGTTGCTACATTTTGTGTTGTTCCATCAGGTTTTACAACTTGTCTGATAATTTTTGCATTCGGAGAATACATTTCTGTAATTGTCGGACTATAAGTATTAGCAGCTTTTATATAACCATTGAAGAAATTCAAAGCACCTTGCCTATCATCTGCCAATACTGACAAACTTACCATTAAAAGTGCTAGTGTTGTTAATAATATTTTTTTCACGATAACCTCTCTGTTTGTATAACGATTGTGGGTGTGGAATTGTTCATTTTGGGTAAGTCGTTAAGACGTTAAGACGTTAAGTTCTTATAAAATATTTTCAATATTGAACTTTGTTTACTTTAAATAATAACTCAAATGAACTTAACGTCCTAAAGACTTAACGACTTAACGACATCCAATTTATTCCAAATCCGGCAAGTCACCCTTCACTTCCGCAATTTCATCACAATCAAGATGGAATACTTTGTGAAGTCCGACTACTGCTTTTTTAGCTTCGTCTTCTGCAACAATACAGCTGATTTTTATTTCACTTGTTGATATCATCTTAATATTTATACCCAAATCAGCCAATGTTTTAAACATCGTAGCAGCTATACCCGGACGGTCAATCATGCCGGCACCAACAATAGAAACCTTTGCAATCTTGTCATCTACAAAAACATTGCTGAAATCTAACTGAGATTTAACTTTTTCTACGATAGCCAATGTTTTGTCTAAATCACCTTTATCAATAGTGAATGCAATATCATTAGTATTAAGAGCTTTTCTTGCATAAGATTGGATAATCATATCAACTGAAATATTTTCTTTTGCTAAGCCGTTAAATAAAACAGCTGCAGTTCCGGGATTATCTTTAACGTCACAAACAACAACTCTAAGTTGTGATAAATCTGATGCCACGCCTGTTACAGGTTTATGTAATTCCATTTCGTCAACTCCTAATATTAAAGTTCCTAAATTATCCAATTTGAATGTGCTTCTAACTCTTAAAGGCACACTATATTGTTTTGCAGTTTCAACAGCTCTCGGGTGAAGTACATTTGCACCTACCCTTGCTAATTCCAACATTTCTTCGTAAGATATTTCATCCAATCTTGAAGCTGTCGGAACAATTCTAGGGTCTGTTGTGTAAACACCTTCAACGTCTGTATATATATCACATCTTTTAGCTTCCAATGCTCCTGCCAAAGCAACAGCTGAAGTATCTGAACCGCCACGACCCAAAGTTGTGATTTCCAAATCATCGGTTACACCTTGGAATCCTGCAACAACAACAACTTCACCTTTAGCTAAGTGTGCTTTGATTTTATCCGTTTTTATATTAATAATTCTTGCTTTAGAATGCACTTTTTCTGTCATAATTCCAACTTGAATTGCATTCATACTAACGGCAGGACAACCTTGTGCCTGTAATGCCATAGCTAAAAGAGCAATTGAAACACCTTCACCTGTAGAAAGAAGCATGTCCATTTCTCTGGATGACGGATTTTCAGAAATTTCTTTTGCCATTTTTACAAGATAATCGGTTGTGTGTCCCATAGCTGAAACAACAACTACAATATCATGTCCTAACTCTTTTTCTTTAATAATAGCTTTCGCTACGTTTTTGATTTTATCGGTATCTGCAACAGATGTGCCACCGAACTTTTGTACAATAATATCTTTCATTATTCGCACCTAACAATATGTTCCTATATATTATATATACAAATAAATCGTTTGACAATGATTTAAGAAAATCATTGAATTCTAGCAAAAACGTGTCACTAAAGCAATCTCAAAGATTTTTCTTTTCGATTTATTAACTTTTGTAAAAAAGTGTTAAGATTTTTCTGCTCAGATAGCAAATAAAATTTTTAGAGTTTTTTGAGCAGATACAAGAGTTATGTAAAACAGTTACGAAAAGGAGCATAAAACGTATGAACATTAACGCAAACGAACTTTTGTTATTAAACAAAAAAGTCAGATTTGGTGAAGAAGCAGGTAAACCAGCTCAACCACAAATCGTTGAACAACCAACAACACAAGAAACAAACCCACAAGCCGGCATGAACGCTCTAATGTTCCAAGGCATGAACAACGTAGTTAGCAACCCTCAATTAGCAACTAATCTTAGTGTTATGAGAGAAGAAGTTGCAGAAGAAGGACAAACTGCTGCAAACAACACACAAGATGAAGCAGCTCCTTTAAAAACAAATGTTGCATTCCAAGGTAAAGCTTCAAGATTCAAAAATGTTGCAATGGGTGCATTAATGGCTTTGATGTCATTAGGTGCAGCTTCAACATTACAATCTTGTGGACCTGATGTAAGCGTATCTCAATCTGTTGATATTGATATGGAAGCTATTACAGAACTAATTGCTCAAATGCAAGAACTTATGAAACAGATGAAAGAACAACAAGAAATCACAAATTCACAGTTGCAAACTATGAATGCTTATTTACTTCAATTGATGCAAGAAGTTCAAAATGGCAATATTAATCAAGAACAATTCTATCAAAAGATGTATGCATATATGATTCAAAATGAAGCCAACCAAGAAATCATTATTCAACAGTTAGTAAATAACGGTAAATCTCAAGAAGAAGCTAATAAGCTTATTCAAGACTTAATCGCTAAAGTTGATGCAGGTATTATTTCTGCTCAACAAGCAATGGAAACAATCCAAAACTTATTAGGCGATATCAAAGGTCTTCTTGGTCAAGTTATTTCATCACTTACTAAGGCTGAAACTGATAGAGCAGAATTGATTGAATTAGCTAAACAAGGTAATGCGAGTCTATCAACTCTTATTGATAAAGCTAACACATTCATTGAAAGCAGTAACGCTGCTAATACTAAATTAGATGGCATTAAAGATGCAATTGAAAAAGCAAATATGGATAGCAATGCAAACTTTGCAACAGTTGTTAAGACATTAAATATGAACAAAGACCAATTAATCGGCGTTATGATGAAACTTGGCTACACTCAAGCTCAAATCCAAAAAATGACAGCAGCTCAAATTCTTGCAGCTATCAAAGAAAACACTCAAGTAACAAAAGATAACAACGCTACATTAAATGAAATCTTAGCAGAAGTTAAATCAGGTAAATTGTCAGTAGAAGAAGCTTCTAAGAAAATTATTGAATTGTTAGAAAACATTCAAAAATCTCTTGACGAAGTAATCGTAAGCATTAAAGACCACTACCACAACGATGCTAACGTAACAATCTACTTACAAAAAATTCAAGCATTACTTGAAAAGAATAACGATAAGACTGATTCAACAAATGAAATCTTGAATAAATTGTACAATTTGGTAGAAGGTCAAGGTACTAAGGCTGATGCAATGGGTAAAGAAATTCTTAACTACATCGCTGCAGTTGGTTTCGAAATGAACAGAAACTTCGATAAATTGATTGAAGAAGTTCAAACAGGTAACGGTAAACTTGATTACATGACTGAATTGATGGTTGCATTAAATAAACAAGTTAAACAAAACGGCGAAGATGGTAAGAAACTTGGTAACGATATCCTTAACTACTTAGGTAATATTGGATTTGAAATGAACAGAAACTTCACAGCTATACTTGATGCTATTAACACAGGCAACAAGGGTACCGGTGAACTTAAGTCATTGCTTGAAAAAGTTCTTGAAAAACAAGACCAAAATATGGACAAGATTGATACAAATTGCAAAGCTATCATCGAAGCAATGGGTAACATCAAGGTTGATGGCGGTAAAGTTGATCTTTCAAGCTTAGAAAAAATGATGGCAGAACTTCTTGCTCAATCTAAGAAAAACGGCAACATCTTGTCTGATATCAACGGCAAAGCTGATGTTCTTAACGGTACAACTAAGGCTATCTTAGACAACTTAGAAAAAGAAGCAGGTAAGAATGACGTTAGATACACTAACATCGAAAACTTGTTGAAGGCTCTAGCTAACAAGGCTGACGGTAAAGATGATAAAGACTTGTTAGACAGATTAGACCAAATCTTGGCTAAGTTGGATGAAATCAAGGATGCTATCAAAAACCACAAGGTAACAGTTGATGTTACAGGTAAAGTTGAATGCAATTGCAACTGCGGTAACAACCACGAAGGTATCTTGGATGATATCAACAACATTCTTAAATAATAAAGTTTAAGATAATAATTAAAAGGCGGCGAGTTCAATTGAACTTGCCGCCTTTTTTAACAACCATAGAAATTTAATTTATATTATTTAGTAACTTTTTTTAAGATTTTCTCTTGCTTCTGCTTCTGTTTTACCATAAGCTGTTTTGTTTTTACAATCTTGAGCTGTCCAAGTTGTTTCTTTTGAATCTCTACCAACTGATTGGATTCTTGCTTTACCATTACCGTGAACTTTTACTCTTTTTACAGTTGCATCTTTGTTGATATCACAGTCACCGATTTTTGCAGGTAACTTCATTGTTCTAGGAAGGTCACCGCCTTTTAACAATGCTTGGTAAGTAGCTCTGTCAATGTTACCGTTTTCATCAGTTGCTAATGCTGTTTTCAAAGCTCTGATTGCACCGCTCAATCCTTTTTCTTTAACTAAGCAAGGATAGTAAGCTTTAACAATTCCGCCCCAAGTATCACCGCCTTTTCTTGTGTGAACAACAGTTTTATCAACTGTATTTGACCAAGTTTCAACATTGCAAACTTCATCTGGATTTGGTTCCGGTTTTGGTTCTGGTTTTGGTTCAGGTTTTGGAGTAGTCTTATCTTCAACTGGTTTTTGGAATTTCATCATTTTGCATTCTTCTGGATTCAATTTAGAACCTGTACCAGCCATTCTGATGATTGCTTGATGCAATTCTGAGTGCCAATTTTCACCGTATTGTTTAACATAAGCATCTACCAAAGTATTCATTGCTTGAATTTTTTCAGGATTTTTTGTTGTATTTGCAAAGTGTTTTTTGTATTCTTCAGGTTTTGTGTATGTAGTATTTTCTACTAATTCTGTTACAAATCTACCATTTTGACCCTTAATTAGATTACCGTTTTCATCTCTTTTGTAAACTTCTTTCTTAGGTTGGTAATCTGATACTGAGTAACAAGATTTTTCATCTTTAACATTACCGAAGATAATATCTGACATTGCACTTGTTAATGCTCCAAGAGCTGCACCGCCTAATGTACCAACAAGAATATCGCTTAATCTGTCATCAATTGAAACTTGTTGAAGAATTTTGATGCTTACTTTGCCATTTGTCAATGCTGTTTTTGAATATTGAATTCCTTGGCTATCCAATTCTTTAATAATATCATCAGCCATTGCTGCACTATCAAATTTCAAGTTTACACTTTGAGTTACATTTAATTGGTCAGATGAAGCAGCTGCTCCGAATGCACCGCCCAAAGCACCTGTGGCACCGTGTCCAATTGCCTTTAATACATTTGGAGTACGGTCTACGTGTTCACGTTTGAAATCGAACAAGTTAACTAATACACCGATTTCATTATCCGTAAAGTCTTCACCGGTCAAGTCTTTTAAAGCAACTCTAATATTTTCAACTTCAGACATTTTCTTGTCTTTTGATTGGTTTACTTTATAATCAGCACCAATATGGTCTTTAAGAACTTGTGCCAATTCTGACAAATCATAATTTCCATCTGCTTTTTTAACTTTTGGCAAATATGATTTATCTAATTTATCATAGATATTACTTGCAATTTTCTTACGAGAGAACAATTTCTTAGTAAAGTTGTATTGGTTACCCATTTCACCTAATTGTTTCTTAAGTTCGCTACCGCTTACTGAGCTTAAATCAGCAATTTTGTTATTTACTTTATGTTCTCTTGCAATGATTTTACGTTCTGTTTTCAAATCTTGAATTGCATCTTTTTGGAAGTCATCATCACCTGCTTGTTTGCGTAATTCACTTCTGATTCCCATTTTACCGGTAGAAGTAGTTGCTTCCATTCTGTCAACAACGCTTGATTTAGCATCATCTTTAGCAAATGCTTCTAATTTTTTCAATGCTTCTTTTGTATAAGATTTTTTCTTATCAACTTTGCCTTCAACTACTTTATAGTATTCTTCAAAGTTTTTAGCTAAACCGGCATCGTCAGAAGCTTTTTTAACATCATTATAAACATCAACCAATGCTCTGAATTCTTTATCAATTTGAGCAGCCTTAGCTTGGTCTTCAAGTGAATCTAACAAATCTTTATGGAAGCTGTCCCATTTGCCATCAACCTTTAATTGTTGTTTAACTTTATTATGAATTTTTTCAACATCTTCTTTAGAATTATAAGTTCCTACTGCATTTAAAACATATTCAACTTCTGCAATTTCATTAGCATATTTAGGATTTGAAAGTTTACCGTATTTTTCATCTTTCAAGGCTTTAACCAAATCTTGAGGAGCGATACCTTGTTTTACCAAGTCTTTAACAGTATCTTTAACTGTAGCTCTTTCTTTTTTGCCATCCTTTTTAGATTCAACAATAGGATTTGTAGCAACCGGAGTTGCATCTACTGATTTTCTTTCGAAACCAAGAACTGCATTGATATCATCTTGTGTGTAATCATATCCTTCATTACCCAAATGAAGTTTTGCATTTGTTTCAAAAATAGAAAGTTCTTTAGCTTCCAGTTTACCATTTGCTTTAGCTTCACCATCACCTTGGTTATCAGCCATTTGTGCAATTTCGTAAAGTTTACCAGTTAATTTTGAATAATCAAATCCTTGTGTCATGATTATGCTCCTTATGCCTCGTTTTTTATACTCTTGTATTTATAAAGTATTTTTCTCTTCAAGAATTGCGCATGAGGAGTGCATGTTGTTACAAAACTTAACAAAACTGCAAAAATCCATTAAAAATACTGTCTTTTAAATAGAATTTAAAGGCAGTATTTTTATACTATTATATTTATTTAAACTAAGGTTTAATCAAAAACTTAATCGCATTGCCTGCAATATGCTGTTGCATTGCGTATTCTACTTTCTCGAGCGGAAGTTCTGCCGTAATAAGTTTTTCGACTTCCACATCACCTGATGCAATTAAATCAAGTGCTTGTCTAAAGTATTTTGGAGTATGGTGGAATACACTCATCAAGCGAATGTCGCCATAATGCATTTTTGTAGTATCAAAACTTACTTTAGAACCTGATTTACAGCCGCCAAAGAAATGAACAGTACCACCGGGGCGAACGCAAGAGAACACGAGTTCCCAAATTTCAGGCATACCGACACATTCGATTGCAACATCCAAGCCTTTTCCTTCTTCTGAAAAATCTCTAAAGATTTTTTCAGGATTAGCGTACTTTTTCAAGTCAACTATATCATCTACGTGTGCAAATTCTTCTGCCAACTTCAATTTAATCGGATTACGGCCTGCTACAATTACTTTAGCGCCTTTTAGTTTGCATAATCTTGCAAACATCAAACCGATTGGCCCGATACCGATTACACCGACTGTTTGACCGGGTTTGATTCCCGTTCTTTCAACTCCATGAACAACGTTAGCAAGCGGTTCACAAAATGCAGCTTTTTCAAACGGCAAGCTTGGAGGCAAAATAAGTGTGTTCTTTTTTACAATTCTTTCGGGAACAACGATATATTCCGCATACGCACCGTTTAGCAAATTCAAGTTTTCGCAAAGATTGTATTCACCGCGCTTGCAATAGAAACATTCTCCGCAAGGTGCAGAGTTTGCACAAACCACTCTATCGCCGACTTTAACGTTCGTAACATCGGATGCTACTTTTGCAACCGTTCCTGAGAATTCGTGACCGAAACCAGATGGGATTTCTTTAATCAAAACCGGATGACCGCGGCGAAAAGTCTTAACGTCAGTTCCGCAAGTAAGTGCAGCTTCTATTTTTACAAGGATTTCACCTTTTTCTAAAGGTTTTATTCTTGTTTCTTCGTATCTGATATCTTGTGGACCGTAAAAAAGAACTGCTTTCATTTTATTTAATAACCTTCAAAATTGTTGCTGTAATATCATCCCCGCCATAAATAACAGCAGATTTTGGAACTACCATTGTATAGCCCATTTCTGTTGCTTTCTTGCCGATTTGTTCGGTAATACTTGCATCTGTAGCTTTTAATTTTGTTGCATAATCTTTTGTATAAGCTTCTCTTTTAGTAACTAATTGTTTTTCGTATTGAGCAGCCAGAGCTTTCTTTTTCTTTTCATCAGTTTGTTTATTAACATCTGCTTGAGCCTTCTTAATAAATTCCGTTAATTCTTTGTTTCTGGCATCTTGGCTTGATTTAAGAGCTTTTACCTGAGCTGATGAAGCCACAACTTTTTGTATATCAACTACCGCAATTTTTTGAGGTTCAGGTGCAGCTAAAGCCGCCGTTGCAAACATAATTAAACTTGCAAGTGATAATGTGATAGTTTGTTTTAGTTTCATAAATCAGCCCTTTCTTTTAATTAATATGAATGTTGATACAACAATTATACCAACAGACACGCAGATTGCAACAGGCAAGCAAAAAAGGTATTTTACAGAATCGATTCGAACGCTTTCTACCAAGATTCTTGCAACAGAATATAATATTAAATATATTAGCGCAATATTACCTTCCGTTTTAATCTTGTTAATTTTCATCAAGAATATCAAAACAACAAAAATCAAAACATCTAAAATGCTTTCATACAAAAACGCAGGATGAAAGTATTCGCAATCTTGGTAAGGAATTGGTCTGTATTGCGGTGCAATATACAATTTCCAAGGCAAATCCGTCGGACGCCCGAAAGCTTCAGAATTGAAGAAATTTCCCCATCTGCCGATTGCTTGAGCAAGCGGTAAACCTAAAGCACAAACATCTGCAAGCTTGAATGCCGAAATTTTATGTCTTAAGCTAAACAGCCATAATCCGAACGCACCGCCCAGAATTGCACCATGAATAGAAATTCCGCCATGACGTATCGCAATAATTTCAGTCGGAAATCTTAAATAAAAATCATAGTTAAGCGTGCAGTAATAAAGTCTTGCGCCTAATATTCCAAAAATAATCAAATATGGCGCTAAATCAATTATCGTTTCATTTTTCAAACCAAAAAACTTCGTTCCAACCCAATCAGAATAAAGCGTACCGATTGAAATTGCAATCGCCATAATTACGCCGTAGTAATATATATTAACACCACAGATGGTGCATAAAATTTGAGAAGGAGAAGCAAACATTATTCAGCATCTTCTTTCACTGAATTATCGTCACCATTTATAAAAGAATTAGATTCTTCTATAAGTTCTTCAATAGTTTTCTTATCTTCCGCTGTTGGTTTTAATTCTAAGTATTTTGTAAGATTTTCCACTGCAGATTTTTTGAATTCAACAGCCTTAAGCTTATCTTCTTCCGTAATTTCTTTTTTATCTTCTGTTACTTCAACAAGTTCGTCTGCCAAATCTGCTTGAGCAACACCTAGAGAATAATAAAAATCCGCAAAATCAGGTTTAATTTTTATACCGCCTTCAAAAGCTTCAATTGCTTTTTCATACTTTTTAGCATTAATTGCAGCTATACCAAGGTTATAGTATGTTTCATACATTGTAGAATCCAAATCCAAACTTGCTTGAAGTCTGTTCATTGCTGATTCATAATCACCTTTTTGCATATATTCTGCCGCTTTATTATTAAGCTCTTGTACTGCAATATTGTTAATACACGCTGTGGAAATTACAGCAACCAGCAATACTGATGCAATCATTAAAGCTTTTTTCATCTCAACTAATTCCCTCTTACAAAATAATAATGGTATTTTATTACATTTTTATTAAATAATCAAGTTTGTAAAGTTTCATCCTCTAAACAGACTATTTCAATCTTTTCGCACTGATTACAGTCCAAGCTCCAAGTTTATCAACCTTAAAATCCGTAAAGTTTTTATTCAATTCTGTAATCAATGAATTTTTTATATGCGAAAAAGTTAAAAACATTTCAGGGATTTTGGCATTATCTTTGTTTTGGTTTATAAATTCTTCATCAAAAAAACTTACGCTTTCCAGAAATACAACAGAAACCGTTTCGCCATTTTTAATATTTTCTAAAATCCTTTCAGGTCGTTTTTGGTATTCAAACCTGTTAATTTTACTTATGTAATAAATATTTTTTCCGCTTAAATCTACATATCGAGAGAATCTGTTCGGCTCATAATACATAAAGACAACATTTTGAGGATTTCTTACTTTAATTATTTCGGCAGGAATTCTGTTACCTTCTACTCTTACGGTTTTTGTAACATAATTGGGCGTAAAAAATGCACTCAAATGAATTAAAACAAAAATTGCCAAAAGAATATTGCCGACATTTTTCAGGTTTTCAAAACCTAAAGCTAAAACAAAAATAAGAATCGGTAATATTTCGATTGAATATTTTGTTATAAAAACAATTTTATCGCTGATTGCTAAAACAGACATTGCAAGCACGGTTAAACCTAAAACAAGACTCAAACCTTTTGCTTTTTTTATACCAATACAAATCGGATAAAAAGTAATTATTAGCGGTAAAACCATCCATAAAGCTAAAGATTTATTATAAAAGAATACCTTCGGTGCGTTTATGTTGTTTGTAAGAATTGGCGATAAGTAATCACTAAACAAAAACAAAATATTTGTATACGAAAAATGTCCCCACCATTGAGAAGACGGAAGCATTTTTAGAATATTTAATCCGAACGGTAGTACAAGAACCGCGCAGCCTAATATATATAATAATATTTTTTTAGAAAAACACTTCTTTTTATAAACGACATAAGAAAAATTAAATAAAACAAAAATCCCGCCCAAAACATGTGTTAATAGGATTAATATCATTGAAACACAATAAAAAACAATATTTTTCTTGCTTGTATTTTTAATTAATTTTATCGTAGCAAGCAAAGCCAATGCCGAAAACAAGAAAAGAAGCGAATAAAATCTGACTTCTTGCGCGTAATAAATTAAAAACGAAAGAACTGATGTGATTGTTGCACTGATTAAACCAAGTTTTTTAGAGTATTCTTTTCCTACAAAATACATAACAACAATTGCCAAAAGGGTAGGAACGACTGATGTTAAGCGTAAAACCAAATCAGAAAAGTGTGCAAATGGTTTTAAATATAAATAATATAAAGGCATGTGGCATTGTTTTAAAACTTCTTGCCAAAAGCCTTCTTGAAACGGAGTATTTGCGACATACCAACTTACGTATTCATCGTTCCATAAGCCTTCGGGCTTGTTTATAAAACTCAGCCTTAAAATACATCCTACTAGCAGTACAAAAAACAACAAATCTTGCCACTCCCTCTTTCTTTATATATAATATTTTACATGACAAAGCTTATTATTCAAATACCTTGTTTTAATGAAGAAAAAACTCTTTTGACCACGCTTGAAGCCTTGCCAAAAGCAGTTGAAGGAATTAATGAAATTCAAGTCCTTGTAATTAATGACGGTTCGACTGATAATTCGGCAGAAATCGCCGAAAAATGGGGCGCAAAAGTTTTGAACATCAAACCAAACAAAGGATTGGCGAATGCTTTTAGAAGCGGTTTGCAGGAAGCTTTAAATTTTGGTGCAGATATTATAGTTAATACGGACGCTGATAATCAGTATTGCGCGGACGATATCGCAAAACTTGTTAAACCGATTTTGGATAAAAAAGCGGATATTGTAATCGGCGCAAGAGATATTTTTTCAATAAAAGAATTCTCTCCTACAAAAAAGATTTTTCAAAAATTGGGTTCATTTGTGCTAAGGCTTTTGTCTTCTACTCAAGTAGAAGACGCGCCAAGCGGATTTAGAGCTTTTTCGAAAGACGCTGCTATTAAGATTAACGTATTTGATAATTATACTTATACGATGGAAACTTTATTGCAGGCAAATGCAAAAGAGCTAAAGGTTGTTTCCGTTCCTATAAGAGTAAATGAGCAACTTAGAGAGTCTAAGTTAGTTAAAAATATATTTGATTATATTTTTAAATCCATGAAAACTACGATAAGAATGTTTATTGTTTACCGCCCGTTCAGATTTTTTATAACAATTGCAGGCTTGCTTGCATTACTTGGATTTATTATTGCGGGAAGATTTTTATACTATTTTGTATTTGGAAATGGAAACGGACATATCCAATCTTTGATATTAGCTGCAATTCTTTTAATATCCGCTGTTCAGATGGGAATAATTGCAATCATCGGCGATTTGCTTTCTATCAATCGCAAAATTATGGAAGATGTGCAAACAAGATTAAAAAATTTAGAACTAAAAAAAAGATGATTTAAAAAATCATCTTTTTTTATCAGTTATTTTAAATTACTTTTATTTAAACTAGCCTTTAAGCCTTGTGCCAAATCGTGACGTCCGCTTTTTTCATAAATTGCGGTCATTGATTCTAAAAACTTAAGATTATCAATATTTGGATTTGATTGATTTACTGGCGCTGTATTAACAGGTGTTGTATTTTTTCTAACAGCTTGTTGAACAGCTGTTGCTTGTCTTTGAGGCTGACTCATTGTTTGAACATTTTGTTGCGCCATTGGATTTACAAAATTTCTCAATCTTGGATTGTGAATTGGAGCTTCTGTTTCATAAGGATTTCTGTTTTCTCTTTGATAAGCATTCAAACCGTAGTTAACAGTTGTGAATGGTTTTTCAGGAGCTACGTAAGAAGAACCGATTTGTTGAGCGCCTTTGTACATTTCGATTTCTCTATCAGTTAAGCTTTGAGAAAGACCGATTTTCATATCAGGTTCTTTACGTTTGAACAATCTGATTACGGCAAACGCTAACAAACCAACTAAACCAAAAGAAACAGCTTTGTTTGCAGTATCAGAAACGGTGTCTTCGTCTACAGAATCTTTAATGCCTTCTACAGCTGAAGATTTTTGTAAACGTTGGAATAAGCTTGATGTTTTAGCCTGGCTCATATCTTCTTTGTAAATAGGAGCATAGCTTTCAATCGGATTGCTTAATTTTACGCTTTGAGTTTCAGCTTTCTTAGGCATTGCAGGAGCTAAAGAATCAAAAGAAACGCTTGCACCTGCTGCGTTTTCAGCTTGGAAAAATATACTGATACCATTATTGCCCGCAGGTTCTACCATAACAGTATCTACGTTTGATACGTTGTTGTAGACAGTATTTAGAGTTTTAGAAGCTCTAATGTCTTTCATATTTAAAGTAATTTGGTTTGGAGCCTTAACAGTTTTCTTCACGTCAACCGCTTTATCCGAAACCAAAACAATATTATATGTATCTTTTACAGGAACAATTTCTATTGACTGTAAAACATTTTCCTCAGCAGAAACTGCCAACATAGATAAAAACATTCCTAAAAACAACAACGTTCTCTTCATAATAGTATACTCTCTCTCCCTTAATTACAGTCTACTAAATTGGCATGCCCATGCCATCAATCAAGGGGTTAGATTTTGGGATATATTATATAGACCATTTGGTCTATATAAGTTTAAAATTTTAACTCCAAAACTCTAATATTTTTTCTGCTATCAGCGTTGCACTGTTTTGGTTTTGACCTGTTATAATATTTTGAGAAATTTCTGCGTGTTCTGTCCACGGCTCTTTTGCAACAAAATTTGCACCTGCTCTTTTTAATTCATCTTCGACAGAAAATGGTACAAGTTCTGTCAATTTAGCAATGCGTTCTTCTTCATTTGTAAAAGATGTAACATATTTATCTCTTACAATAGGAACATTGCCGCAAGTTTTAGCGTTAATAAGAGCGCAAACACCGTGACAAATTGCACTGACTATTTTGCCACTTGAATAAAAGTCCTCAACAATTTCTATGACTTTTTTATTATCTGTTATATCAAACAATGGTCCGTGTCCTCCCGGAAAATACACACCGTCAAATTCTTTGTAATCAATATCATACAGACATTTTGTATTGCGCAGGATTTTTATACATTTATCCCATTCCTCAGGATTTGAGCAAGACATAGAGTTTTCATCAATCGGTGATATTCCGCCTTGAATACTTGCAACAGTCATTTCTATATTTGATTTTTCAAAAATCAAAAAAGGAACAGCGAACTCTTCCAAATAAACACCTGTATTTTTAATGCATTCATTTTCACAATTTTCACCGGAGTAGTTAGTTGTTATTATAAGTAATTTTTTCATGGCAATATCTCCTTTTAGATTAAGGTTAAAAGAAATTAGAAAAAATTACATTGCCTTGCTTAATGTCAAATGGACAATTGAAAATGGAAAGTGGAAAATTATTTTAACTGATTTTTGAATTAATTTTGCTCAAATTAATAGTATAAGAAATGGTGCGCTTCGTAGAAGCGCACCATTCAAACAAAATATTTTAAAACAATTTTCAATTGTCCATTGCATCAGTATCTTCCAACCTGATTCCTACCATGTTCTTTCGCATAGTATAAACCCTTGTCCGCCCATTCTATCAAATCTTGAGGAGTTTGAGCATTTTCTGGGAATGTTGCCACACCAAGACTGATTGTTACGGGCGCTGTGTCCACAGGGGTTAAGTGAAACGGTTTTTCAGCGATTGCTTTGCAGATTCTGTTTGCATGGTTCATAGCTTCTTCAGCAGAAGTGTTCGGCAAAATAATACCCATTTCTTCGCCGCCGTATCTGCAAACGTAATCAGTTATTCTTGAATTCTTTTTAAGCAGTTGTGCCACTTGTCTTAAAACAGCATCACCCGCTTGGTGACCATAAGTATCATTAAATTTTTTGAAGAAATCAATATCTGCAATAATCAATGAGAACGGCTGATTGTATCTTCTTGCAATATCCATTTGTTTTCTTAAAGTATCTTGAAAATATCTGTGATTGTAAAGTTCCGTCAAACCATCAATCGTAGCCAACTTGTATTGATATTCAAAATCTTTAGCTTTCATCAAATATTTAGCCAAGAAAGAGAGCGCAAAAGCTGCCATAATTGCTAAAATCGGCACAACAACAGGTATCCACAAATTGTATAATTCCATTGCATAAAATGAAATAAACAAATAAGCGATTGCAAATAGTGAAGTTGACAGGAATGCAAACAATGTAGAAGTTGAAAGCATTACAATTGCACCAACTAAAGCAATTACACCTGCAATAATCAATACATTTGTAATTGCAGAAGTTTTATGAATAAAATTATCGTCTAACATATTGTTAAAGAAAGTTGCATGAACTTCTACGCCCGGATAAACATTGTTTTGAACAGGCACACTCTTATTATCCTGCAAAGCCATAGCGGTTGTACCAACAATAATGATTTTATCTTTGAATTCATAACCGCTTTTTGGCCCGCCTTGCATTTCGTTTACCAATTTATACATAGGAACCATTGTATGAGTTTCACTCGGGCCATACCAATTCAAAATTGCTTCACCTTTTTTTGTTAGAGGGATTTTTGTATCACTTACCAACAAATTAGAATGTTTATCTATTGTAAATTCATTATTATGATTTTCGTTTAAATAATCAGCACCTGCCTTAAATGACACCCAAGGATAATATTTTCCTTTATAAGGAATTATAGGTGAAACTGTTCTTATAATTCCGTCATCAAATCTTGTAACGTTTGTCATACCTACATTAACTTTGCCGTTAAGAAGCTCTGCCAAAACAGGTCTGCAATTTGTATATTCTTGAGGAATTTTTACATTTGAATTGTTTTCCAGTTTGATTTCCAATCTTTCAGGCAAATCAATCGGTTTTCTAACATCAGCAGTTTGGGTATCGAAATTCATTCCCGTATAAATATTAGGGTATTTATTCATTGCAGAAATTAAAGCATTATCAGAATCTTTAGAGGCTCGCATTGATTTAATGAACAACAAGTCAAAAATTATAGCTTGCGGTTTTTGAGCTTCCAAGTAATTAATCATATCGCCGTAAACATTTCTCGGAATAGGCCATTCTCCGTATTTGTCCCACAAATATTCAAGACTCGCATCATCAACAGCCAAAACCACAATATCAGAATTCGGATTTGGGTGTCGTTTTATATGAAGCACCTGTCTATAGTCAAAACTTCTGTTTTCTGCTACATCAAAAAATGACACAAGTCCGTGTCTTAGGGTGCTGTTATTTTGTAATAAAACGAAACCTATTAAAAGTGCTGCCAAAACAAGCAGCAAATAAGTTCCAAAAATAAACCACTTTGTTTTTACCAAATTTTTCAAGATTACCTCTCCTTGACTTAGCCAAAATACCTAAGCCCGAGTGTAATTAATCTTGGTCTTCTTGGCAAGAAGCTTATCAACACAAACTGTTTTCTCAATAAGCGTGTTATTGAGTCTTAAAAGTTCCGTTGATTTTAGCAAATCCAATGGGTTTAGTAAGTATTTTAGTAAGCATTCTTCATGTAAGTTCATATTTTATAGAACGACAAATGTTGACTTTTCTTGAGAGATTATTAAAAAAAATAGTACAGATGAATGAATCGGAAGTCGTCTTTAAGTATTCAAGTCATTAAGTCATTAAGACGTTAGGACTCCTCTAAACAGATGATTTTCTCAAATCTCCCTCAACTATACCAAAATCCAACCGATAACAATAAAAAGAGGTGAATAATATGTTTAACGGTTTTTATCCAAGATACGATTTAGAAGCAAGAATTCAGCACACAAAGCTTGATAGCTGGGGCGATATGCCATCTGCCAGAATGAATCGTGTTGAAGAACCTGCAGGAGCGGATTTTCAAAGCGTTATGTCAGGGCTTGTTGAAAACCTTAATACATCTATGAATGCGCCTGATAACTTGTTGAAAGACGCAATGATGGGTTCTGAAAACGTTGATATTCACGATGTTATGGTTGCAATGTCAAAAGCAGAAATCGCAGTTAACGTTGCTACTACTGCGACAGGAAAAATCATCCAAGCGTATGATAAAATAATGCAAATTCAGATTTAGGCTTCTCATATTTGATATATATGTGTATAATAATATAGGGTAGGAATATGGATTTCAAAAAATTATTAGAAAATAAAGTGCTTTTAGCCTCCGTAGCAGGTGGCGTTGTACTCGTATTGGTAATTTTTATCATTTGCGGGTCTTTAGCAATGTCTAATAAAACTAAAGATGAACAAATTGACGTAAGTAAAGAACCTTTGAAAGAAGACGTTGACTTGCTTACAACCGACAATTTGGGTAAAGCTTTAGAAATCCAAGCCCTTTTAGCAAGAAACAACATCGTAGCCGCTCGTGCAGTTGATGGTACAAAATCAGTCTTAAGACTAAAAAAAGGCGATTGCACCCCAGGGATGAAAAAATGTACAACCGAACAACGCGATAGAGCGATTATGGTAATCGTTGAAAGCGGTTTATACGACCAAAACGTTGGTTTGGAAATCTTTGATAAAGGTGATTTTACTTCAACAAAAGAAGATAAAAGAATAAGATTAGTTCGTGCAATGGATGGTGAGCTTGCTCGTTTAATCAGAAGAATTGACGGTATCGAAAATGCGTCTGTATTCATTTCTATTCCTGAACAAACAATGTTTTCTTCTATGCAAAAACCTATCACAGCAACAGTTCAACTTCAAGTTGCAGTTGGTCAAACTCTTGGTATGGGAACTGTTAAAGCTGTTTCTAACTTGTTGTTAGGCAGTGTTTCAGGCTTGAAAGCAGAAAACATTTCAATCACTGACACAAACGGTCACGTTTATAACAGTATGATTGATGCTCAGTCAGAAATGCTTGCAAAACTTCAAGAAAACGACAAATACATGCAAGAAAAAGTTCAAACCCAATTGAACAGATTAATCGGACAAGGAAAATATGTTGCAACGGTTAGTACTTTCCTTAAACAAGCTCCTGTTGAAAAATTCACAATCGCTTATGACCCTGAAAAGAAAGCTGCCGTAAATGAACAAACTTTCTCAGAAGGTTTGGGCGATCAAACTCAAGATGTAAATAAGAATACAAACGCAGTGAGCGTATACCTTCCAAACGGTTTGCCTGCGGGAAGCTCTGATTCAACACAAAACAGAAGCTATTCAAGAACTGCTCGCGAAACTCAATACGGCGTAACTAAAGTTCAAACAAACGAATATATGTCACCTGGAACATTGGAAGAAATTTCAATTGCAGTAACTTTGGAAAAAGACGCGTTGCCTGTTGAATTAACTTTGGAAGAATTGAAAGAGTTAGTTGCACACGCAGCAAGCCCAAAAGCAGATCCTGAAAATGTAACAATTGCTTTTGCGGACTCTTTAGACCCATTCATGGCAGGTGATAAAAACGTTAAAGCTCCAATCAAGGCTGAACACGGCAACCCTTGGTGGTTAGCAATCGCACTCCTTGCATTTGGTTTGTTCTTCGGTCATAAGGCTTTGACTCAAAAGATTAACGCTGCTAAAGCTGCTCAAGAAGAAGAATTGATGCGTTTAAGAGAAATGAACGAAGCGCAAGAAAAACAAATCAAGGATTTGAGCGTTAACGCAGCTGATATGATTCAAAAACAATCACAACTTCAACAAGGTTTGTTGGAACAACAAAACAAACCTGTTGCAATCCCTACTTCAGGCGCTGAAATTCGTGAAGCTTTAAGAGAACTTAAACGCGAATTTGATGGCGTAGACGAAGGCGAAGCCGGAGAAAAAATCAGAAGCTGGATTGAACAAGGCTAAAGCTTTTTAATATAAGACTAATCCAAAATACTAATAATTGAAATGCAAATTCAGACTTTTTACGGATTAAAGCATAACCACAAAATGTAACTATATAGTTATGAAAGTAAAAAGTTTTTTCAAATTATTGAATAGAAAAATAAACAAATACGACAAAGCTACTTCAAACCCTTTTGAAGCACCGCCTTTGCCAATTGTTATTGTATGGATAGATGAACCGAAAGAAAATGAATCCCAGGAATAGTGAATTATTCAGCACTACTTACTGCCCCAATCAAATACAGAACTGATTGCATCATCAATCAATGATTGAATTGATTGAATTTCTGTATTGATTGATTCAAGTTCTGTTGATAAATTATCCATATCAATATCCAAGTAGTCTTCTTTTTCGGAAATCCTTGCTTTTTCAGCTTCGTACCAAGCAGTAACTTCTTCTCTTACTTCAGAGTTGTTATTTTGCGAAACAAGACCGCTTGTAACATAATATGTTAATGATGTATCAGGGTCGTAGTTGCCTTCGTCATCAACTGTTGCAAGTTGGAATGTACCGCTTGATAATGCATCACTTACGTAGTCATCATTCGTACCCATATCATTATTGTATTCTGTTGTCCAACCGTTAGCTGCAGCAGCTTGGAAAATCGGATAATAGAAATCTACTAGCTTTTGGTACATTGATGTTTTTTTATCCGTATTGTCAACTTCTTTTGATTCTCCGGTATATTCACCGGTTAAAGTATTTTTGGTATCTGCTGTATAGCTTGAATCAAGTTTACCATTATTAATAACCGTTTTGAACGTTTCTGCATCATAACCGGGGAATAATTTTGCTAAAATTGCAGGAATTTGGTCTGTTGAGAATGTTCCGCCTCTACCTTGAGCATTCATAGCAGAAGAACCGAGTACACTTGTAATAGCACTTGCATATGCTTTACTCATAACTACTTGGCCTTTAAAATCTGTCAAAATCATTGAATTTTGACTCTTAAGAGGTTGAGAGCCGTTTAAAACAGCATTAAAATTATTACCATATCCCATTAAATAGCTGTAATTAATCTTGTTATACTTGCCGTTTGCATAATAAGAAATTTGCTTAGCCTTTAATTTACTATTATATTCTTGCGACAACTGGGTTTGCTCTCTTGATAATGCCATTTTACGCATTGAATCAATAGAGATGCCATACTCGCAATCGGCTTTGCGGGCTGTCAATGTTAAAAGTCTTATGTTTGAGCAGGCTAATCCCATTTTTCGCTTCCTTTATTTTGTCCCTTTTACATGTTTATCGGCACATTTTGGCAAAACTTTAGCTTTTTTGAAAAAAGTTTTACAATTCTTTACAATAGAGCAATTTCTTTAAACTTTTGGTTTTATACATGTTAGAAGTAATTAGTGCAGGAGTTCGTATGACTACAATTGATTCAATTGGGAACATTTCAACTATTCAAAATGGCAATGTCGTAAATAATCAACCAAAAGTAAACTTTAGAGCATCAGCGCAGATGGACAATCCCGTTGATACTTTTATAAGCGAACAAGAAAATGCAAAGAAAAAAGCGAAGAAACAGCAAAACTTGAATGCAGCGGTACAAGTTGCACTTCTTGGTTTGTTTGGCGTAATCACTGCAGTTACGGTTAAACAAGCAAAAATGCAAGGTGTATTTAAAAAGTCAGGTAAAGACCTTCAATTCAAGAATTTATCAAAAGAATTAAGTCTAAGTGAAATGGCACTTCCTGATAGTCAAAAGAAAGCTGCAGAAAGAGTTGCAAACAGAATTGAACACTATGATGAAATTATAAAAAAAGGTGGCAAAAAAGGTACTGCCATTTTATTCTACGGCCCTCCCGGAACAGGTAAAAACACATTCGCTTATGCGATTACAAAGAAATTTCCTAATGCAAAATTTCTAGATATGGATATTTCTAAAATGAATTCGAAATGGCATGGGGAATCAGAACAAAATATATTAGGTACAATGGAATCTACAATAAAATATGCACAAAAACATCCTGATGAAAAAGTATTTGTATTCTTGGATGAAATTGATTCTGTAATGATGCAAGACAGAAGCAGCGGTGCAAAACTTTCTCAAGATATTTTGAACGCATTTAAAAAAGGATTTAATAGCTTAACAGGCGAAAAAAATATTATTGTAATGGGTGCAACAAACTTAAGACTTGATCCGAAAAAAGCTATGTTGGAAGGAAAAGTTTTGGATACAGCAATGGTTGACAGATTTGCACAAAAGGTTCTTGTTGATTTGCCGACAAAAAATCAAATCAAAGAAGGTATTCAAAAATTCTATCAAAATTCTGAAAGAACAATGGTTGATGATGCAATGAAAGATATTAACAATCCTAAATGGGATAAAATTGCAGACTTCTTATCTAAAGAAGAACATCAAACTTCATTCAGAAAATTAACTGATATTTTGGGTACTGCAGCAGAAAGCTCTGAAATCGGTAAAAATGTTACATTTGATGACATAATTAAAGCAATTAAAACAAATCAAAATACTTTGTATGCAACAGATGCTGAAATGCAAACATTCTTGAATTCGGTAAAGTAGAAGGAATTATAAAGTGACTCAAATTAATACACAAACCCCAATCAGGTTTAAAGCAAATGATTATCAAGTAAATTATAATAATCGTTATACTCCGCCTATGCCTGAAGATGCTCCGATGGATGATATTTTTTTAATGCAGGCTATGGAGCAGCAAAAAGCTAATAAGAAAGAAAAAAGTAAAGAAAATTGGAATAAGACCGGAGTCTTGGCTCAAGTTGGAATTGCGGTTGCCTTTCTAGGCATGTTGGGCATGAGTGTTTATAATGCAGTAAAAGGTGGTACAGGAAAAGCCCAAAAACTTGAATGGAAAAATATTGCAAAAGATACAAAATTTCCAAAATTAGAAGATGATTGTGTAAATCCAAAAGTTAGAGAATTTATCACTAATATGAAAAAATCCGCAGGACTTTCTGAAAAAGCTGCCAAAGCTTCTGGTGTAAAACGCCCAGAACAGTGCATCTTGATGTATGGCCCTTCAGGTACAGGTAAAACTTTTTCTGCAAAAATGTTGGCAAAAGAAATCGGTGCCGAGTATACAGAAGTACAATTTGCGGATGTTTCATCACCTTATATCGGACAAACATCAGTCGAAATTCAAAACGTGTTTAAAAAATTAAAAAAACAAGCAGAAAAAAATCCTGACAAAAAATTCTTAGTCGGATTTAACGAAATAGATGCACTGCTTGTCCCTAGAGAAAAATGCGGTTCAAACAACTTGCATTTGGCCGAAAACAGAACTGCATTTTTAAACGGTTTAGATGATATTGCAAATTTAGAAAACCTTAAAATCGTTGGTACTACAAATGTACACCCTGATTCAGGCAACTTGGACAAAGCATCTTTAAGCAGATTCAAGAACATGATTGAAATTTCACTTCCAACAGAAAAAGAATTGAAAGCGTCTTTGAAATTCCATTTGAAAGATAGTGAAAGCATTACAAAACAAAAATTTTTTGAAAACAATAAAGATGAAATTGATAAATTTGTAGCAAAACTTTATAAAAACAAATATTCTCAAAGAGATGTAGCAGATTTAGCCGATAAAGCAAGAAACGAGTTTGCTTATGTTTTAGAAGGTTCTAAAAATATAGATGCTGAGAAATTTGATATCAAATATCTAAACAAAGCTTTTGATATAAAAGGCCCAACAACAGGTTCTATTTCATCAGAACAGATTCATCCGGCATGGGAAAATATTATAATGCCAACACAAAAAATGACCTTATGGCAAAGTATTAAAAGTTTATTTGGGAAATCATAAATAAATTTTGTGTTTAATGCGTTACAAAAACCTCTTGTTTTTCAATAGGATATCTATGTCATGCATGCTTTGTATATACGATTTTAAAACTTCGTTACAATGTCTTCAAAAAAGGCAATTTTAAGAAACGGAAATACTTTATATAAATGTAAGTAATGATTAAAACAAAGGAAACAAAATAAATAAGGTTAAGCAACTGAAACGTTAAGTTAATTAACCTAAAAGAAATTTTCTTTTTATACTCTCTCTTAATATCCTCGTGTTTATTTAATGTTTGCCATTTTCAAAACGGCAAACTTTTTTTTTGGTTATAGAAATTGTAACGTAACACATGAAATGATTTCTTGTAACAGATGATTTGATTATTTTGGGTAAAATTAATTCAACATTTTTGTTTTTATTTTAAGTTTTTCTTCAATTCTTCAAGAAAAACTTTCTGTGCTTTTGTAAAAATAGGGTATCTTTTCCATGCCAGTGCATATATTACAGATAAAGTAGGTTCTAGCGATACAAAACAATAATTTTTATCAATACTTGTTTGAGCTAGATTTTTGGTGATTATTGGAAAACCTAAACCACTTTCTACAAAAGGTTTCAAACTTCCTTGAATAATATTATATGTCGCTACTATGTTTAAATCTTCTATTCTTACATCAGCCCAATTCGCAATAAGCCTTTGCAAACCAATTCTTTTATGAATAATAATTGGCAAATTTTTCAAATCTTCTTTTGTTATAAATTCTTTTTTTGTAAGTTCACTATCTGATTTTGCTAAAATTCCCCATTCTGAATCCTCCCGTAATGGTACATGATCGTATTTAACATTATCAATGGGTGCTAATAGAACAGCAAAATCTAGATTTCCATGTTCGAGCCTTTCGCAAACATATTCTGCATCTCCACTATAAAAATTAAATTTTACTCCTTTATATTTTGCACGGAGTTTTGATGCTACCTTTAATATCGTTGGTGCAGGAAAACCTCCTATTGAAACTTCACCTTCTATATTGTTAAGGTTTGCACCGATTTCTTTTTCAGTTTTTGCTAATAAAGAAATTATTTCATCAGCTCTTCTACGTAAAATAACACCCTCTTCTGTTAGAGTAATTTTTCTTTTGCCTCTATATAAAAGTTTTTTACCTAGTTCCTTTTCAAGTTCTTTTAACTGAATTGAAAGAGATGGCTGAGAAATATGTAATTTTTCAGATGCTCGTGTTATATTTTCTTCAGTTGCTACTGCTAAAAAGTATTTTAGTAATCGAATTTCCATTGCTACCTCACCTTCATTATTTATAAAAACTATAATTAATGATAAATTATTTATATTGGATATTATAACAAAAATAATTTATAATGATAGAGAAAACAAAAGGAGAATTTGTTATGATAAAAGATTTAAACGATAGACTTAAACTTTATAATGATGTCAAAATTCCACCTATTGGATTTGGAGTATACAGAATTAATAATTTGGAAGAATGTGAAAATTCTGTTGTTGAAGCAATAAAAGTAGGATATAGATTGATTGATACTGCAACTGCTTATCAAAATGAAGAAGCTGTTGGACGAGCAATTAAACATTGTGGAATTCATCGTGAAGAATTATTCATCACAACAAAATTATGGATAACAGATGCAAGTTATGAGGGTGCAAAAAGAGGATTTGAAAAATCTCTTGAAAAATTAGAATTAGATTATTTAGATTTATTTGTAATTCATCAACCCTACAATGATTATTATGGTGCTTGGAAAGCAATGGAAGAATTATATGAACAAGGTAAAGTTCGAGCAATAGGCATTGATAATTTTACTCAAGATAGAACTGCAGATTTTTTGTTTTTCAACAAAGTAAAACCAATGGTAAATTTATTGGAGTGTAATCCTTATTTTCAAAGAGAAGATGAGAGAAAATATTTAGACAGTGAAAATATTTTAATGGAAGCGTGGTCACCTCTAGCTGCAGGTCAATCAAAGATGTTCGAAAATGAAATATTGGAAAATATCGCTCGAAAATATAATAAATCAGTTGCACAAATAGTTTTACATTGGTTGGTTCAACGAGGAATTGTGCCAATTGTAAAATCTACTAATCCTAAACGAATTAGAGAAAATTTGGAGATTTTTGATTTTAATCTAAATGATGAAGAAATGAAAGAAATATCTAAACTTGATACAAGTCATACTTGTTTTATACCAAGAAATACAGCAGAAAATGTAAATGATTTTTTAAATAGAGCTACAACCTTTAATTTATTTTAAAAGTGAGCCCGTATGTTTAGTATAAATAAAAACTTATTACCACTAGCACTTGGCACATTTGGACTTGGAATGTCTGAATTTGTAATGATGGGAATTTTACCAAATATAGCAAATTCAATGAATGTTTCAATTCCAATGGCGGGGCGTTTCATATCTATTTATGCAGTAGGTGTAATTTTTGGTGCAATTTCTATGGCGTTTTTATCTAAAAATCAGCCTTTAAAAAATCTTTTGTTAGGGTTGATTACGGTATATACTGTTGGAAATTTGCTAACCTCTATTGCAATTAATTACGAAACAATGAATATTGCGAGATTTATTGCGGGTATTCCACATGGTTCATTTTTCGGAATTAGTGTTGTTGCAATAAAACAAATGGCTGAAAAAGGTCATGATGGGCGAGATGTGGCTTTTATGGTTGCAGGCATGACGATTGCAAATTTAATTGGTATACCTCTTGCAACTTTTTTGAGCCATTTAACCTCTTGGCGAATAATTTATTTGTTTGTCGGAATTTTAGGAATTGTAATTTTAACCGCAATAATCAAATGGCTACCAAAATTTGAACCTATGCCTTACACTGATTTTAGAGCTCAGTTTCACTTTTTAAAATCAGTGACTTCATGGTTTTTACTTATTGCAATTACAATGGGGAATAGTGCGTTGTTCTGCGAATTAAGTTATATAAATCCTCTTTTAACCAAAGTTTCAGGATTTGCTCCTAAATATATGTCAATTTTGATTTTTGTTTCAGGTTTAGGAATGTATTTGGGGAATTTATTTGCTGGAAAATTATCAGACAAATATACTCCAGCAAAAGTTTCTGAATATACACAATTGACTTCATTTATAGCACTTTTAATTCTATTCTTTTTTGCGAGAGTGCAAATTGTTGCAGTTATTTTAATTTTTGTATGCTCATTTTGTTTATTTGCACTTTCTGCTCCTCAACAGATTTTGATTGTTGAAGTTTCAAAAGACGGTGAAGTTTTAGGGGCATCTTTGGCACCTTTAGCGTTTACTTTGGGTAATGCAATAGGTGCTGTTGCTGGAAGTTTACCAATAGAATACGGATTAGGTTATGAATTTGCACCTCTTACAGGTGCAGGATTTGCCCTAGTTGCTTTTATTTTGTCGGATATTTTTAGAAAAAGGATAACCTTCAAGGATTAATAATTTTCATGCCACAGGAAATTTGAAAAAAATTTTTTCCTAATTTTTCGGCACTCTTTCGGAGTGAAATTTCAAATGTCTCATTTCGGTTTTTAATCATTTATCCGTTAGAATATAAATATAGGCTAAAATACAGGCAGAATAATCATTTTAAACCTAAAACAATGTTGCCGAAGCATGAGTACAAAATGGGACTTCTGGAGTACTTTGAAAACGGATAGTGTGGTTTTTTCCGACCGATGAAACTCGCTCGTACAGCCTCATTTCACAAAAATACCACACTTCCTGTTATAACCAATTTACTCGTTAAATTACAGAAATAAAAAATCATAAAACAAAAAAACTAGCTTAAAAGCTAGTTTTTAAATCGTACACCCAAGCGAATTCGAATCGCTGTCTACACCGTGAAAGGTATTTAACGCTGAATTTGAGCTATTTGATAAGGTTAATAGCCTTGATAAATGTAGTATTTTCGGCTTTACTTAATTTGAAGAATTTGACAATTTGAATCAATATAATAGCTTTCGTTACCAAGCCGTTACCAAAAGTTGAATATTGAATTGCTATTTATTCTAACTAGCCAAGAGCCTTGATTGGTTGAATCTTGCTTATATCATCTGCGATTTCACGTCTTGCAATTCTTAATTCATAATCTTCTTGATAACGCAAGAAATAACCTTGCGAAAGTCCAAAGTACGTTGTCAAACGCAAATCAGTATCAGCAGTAATTCGTCTTTGTCCTTTAACAATTTGGTGTATTCTGTTTGGTGGTACAAATATCGCATTAGCTAGAGCATTCTGCGTAAGATGAAATGGCTCAATAAATTCTTCCTTTAGCATTTCACCAACTGTCGTAAGTTCAATATATTCTGTCATAATTGTACTCCAAATTTAAGTAACATCTATCTACATTAGATAGTACGTACCACGTAATTTCAACCCCAAATAAAGACTTTCTTTAGATATCTTATTAATTCTAATGGTAATCAACTATTTCAACATCAAAGGAACAATTATCTAACCACTTAAAGCAAATTCGGAATTGATTGTTAATGCGTCTAGAATATTGACCTTGTCTATCGCCAGTCAACACTTCTAAGTGGTTACTTGGCGGAATCTTTAAATCATCAAGTACAGAAGCTACGTTTAGCATTCTCAATTTCTGTAATGCTCGTTTCTGTATATCGTGAGGAAGCTTCTTACTAAACTCTTCATTCCATATCTTTTTAGTTTCTTTGCACTTGAAAGTCTTAATCATTCTTTTATTCTAGCATAGAAAGTTGACAAGAGTGTATAAATAAACTTAGAAATCCTTCCCGTTACCAAAACTCTAACTTGCGGGATATTTTGGTGCATATTTGAGCATTAAAAAAGAGGCTCAAAGCCTCTTATATTAATATGGTACCCCCAAGCGAATTCGAATCGCTGTCTACACCGTGAAAGGGTGTTGTCCTAGGCCTCTAGACGATGGGGGCTTATCGACAATTTCTATATTACCAAATCAAAGTTTAATGTCAAGCGAAAAGTTTTAAAATTTTTTTTCTTGAATTTATCACGTCTTAAGCTTAAAATTAAGAAAAAGAATTGAGGAATTTATGATTAACAGAAAATCTCGTGATGAAATTAAAAGAATGCGACATGCAGGACACATTGTTGCCCTTGTTCATAAAAAAATGAAAGAAGTTGTTGAACCGGGTATCTCCACAAAAGAACTGGACAACATTGCAATGAAAGTTATTAAAGAAAATAAAGCTATCCCGACATTTCTCGGATATTGCGGTTTTCCGGCATGCATTTGTACATCAATTAACGAAAAAGTCGTTCACGGAATTCCTTCTGAATCAGAAATTCTTAAAGAAGGTGACATTATAGCAATCGATGTCGGTGCAACTTATGGCGGCATGGTTGGTGACAGCGCTTGGTCTTACGCTGTAGGTAAAATTTCTGAAGAAAAACAAATGCTTATGAAAGCAACAGAAGAAGCTCTATTTGCAGGGATTTCTAAAATGAGAGCAGGAAATGTTCTTGATGACATTTCTGGTGCAGTAGAAGATGTTGCAAACAGCTACAAATTAGGCATTGTTCGTCAATACGGCGGCCATGGCGTTGGTCATGAAATGCACGAAGACCCGTTTTTATTCAACTATAGAGTCAGCGACCAAACCTTAATCAAAACAAACATGGTTATCGCAATTGAACCAATGTTAAATCTTGGTGGTGACGAAGTTTTTGTTGAAGATGACAAATGGGGTGTTGTAACAAAAGACAGAAAACCATCTGCACACTTTGAACATACCGTTCTGGCAACAGATGGTGATCCGATACTTATGACAACTTTAATGGATTAGTTTGAAAGCCAACTACAAAATCTGGCAACTGCTCCTCTTGGAGAACCTGTTATATTAATTTCAGAAACAGGGATATTGATTTCTTTGCCGACTTCAAGCTCAACGCCATCAAATCCGCCTCCTCCTGTACTACTAGGGATAACTCCGTCATTGCCGTGAGGGATTTTACCTTTTTGCACAAGAACTCCGTCTCTTAAACCAAAATCAGCTTTAATAGTTGCTAAGTTAGGATTTTTGCAAAGAGCTCCCGCATCTTTGATTTTAACTTTAAAATATTTCTTATCATCACTTAATGAGATATCATAATATTGGCTAAAACCATTCATTTTAGCTAAATTTATTTTTTCAGCACCACCCAAATCACAACTTTCAAGGATTCCGGCATCTCCGTTTCGACCAGCGACTTCTTGAAGTCGATGCATTTGAGCTTCTGTAATTGTTTCATTTTTAATATCGCCTACAATAGCATTTAAAAGAGATTTGTTTTCTGTACGAATACTAAATGTCTTAGCATTTGTATTATTAGTTTTAGCCAAATTTAAAGTAATAGTACTTGTCATTTTTCTCTCCTTATTAATATCTCGTATGCATATATAAAGTATTTCTTTTGTTAAAAATTGCCTTTTTTAAAACATTACGTAAAGTTTTGTAAATAAATTATCTATAGACAAAAACTTTTGTGTGTTATAAAATTAATTTAAACGATTAAAAGAGGTAAAAATGGATCAAATTATTAAAGTAGCGTGGGAACTTAACGAGAACGCAGAAAACCGTTATAAATTAGTTTATGAAATCGCTGAACTTGCTAAAAAGTTGGTTGATGAAACACAAATGAAGAAAGCCCGAGACGAGTTTGGTTTTGAAGAAGCTGTTACAGATAATGCATACAAAAAGGAAAATCCTGTTGAACATGCAATTATGGTTAAAGCTTCTGAGTCGGATGATACTGAACTTGTAGGCTAGTTTAACATTTTCGAAATAAAAAAAGAACTTCCTATAAGGAAGTTCTTTTTTTCGTTGTAAAAATTCTAAATGCGCAAATAGTTTTGTAAATGGAAAATTGAAAATGGAAAGTGGAAAATTATTTTAAATATATTTACATTTAACATGACAATAATAAAATCGGATATGTAACAATTTGTAAAAAGCATGGCAATTTTTTTTATTGACGACACTTAAGATGAAAGGAAGGTTGTAGTATGAACAAACACAGCAAAAAATTAATGAACCTTAAATGGGGGTTGTAGAATTATGATGATTAATCCGGCTAAAATTTATTCTACATTAGGAAACCCTAATTCACTTATACCATTGGGTGTAAAAGATATTTCAAGCTGCTTGGGTATGACAGCAGGTTCATACGCAACAGGAAAAGAAGAAGGATTCGACAGATTTATCGACGAATTTGGAACGGAAGCATTGTGGCTTGGCGGAATTCCAACTCTAAAATGGCTCTATGATAAAACTGTTTTCAAAGCTTTTGGGTTAGATGCAAAAATTGACCCTAGAAACCTTAAAGACATGGATATGTTTGAGAAGGTTAAAAAGTATGCGCTGACTGATGAAATCAGAGAGAATTTAGAAAAAGCCGGCAAAAATAAAAGATTATTTAAAAATCTTGCTGCTACAAAGTTCTTTGTTTCTACAATCATGGCAGCAGGAGCTTATATAGGTTTAACAAAATTAAAACAGCACTATACCGACCAAAAAATCAGAAAAAATTTGATTAAGGAATATCAAGCAGAGGTTAAAAAGAAAGAAGCAGAAAACAAACAAGATGTGACAGAAGCTAAAAAGCCGTCTTTCAAAGGATTAGGCAAAGTTGTGGAAGAATTCGCATTTTCTCCGGTTAAAAACATGTATATCCTAGATGGTTTCATCACAACAGAAAGATTGAAAGATTCAAGAACATCTCAAGAATTTGCAGGATATGCAATTAAAGAAGGTTCTGTGCTTATTTTCTTGTATTACGCAGGTAAAAAGATTCAGCAATTTATGGAAAATTCTGCGAAGAAAAACCACAACAAATCAATTACTTTAGATTCAAGAGTTTTGGAAAGTGAAAATTTGAAGAAGATTTTCCAAGATGGAAGTATTGAAAATAGTATCAAAGCGTTTAATGATGCAAAATCTTCAAATAGCAAATTGTATGAATTTTTACACGAAAATCCTGATAACGAAATTGTAAAAATCGCAAAACAATCTGATATACTAACTACCTACAAAAATACGAACAAAATTGACTCAAGAGCTTTTGTTGATTTTGAAGAAGTTAAAGGTGTTAATGACAAGCTTTCTGAATTATACGGACAATATAAAGATGCGATTAAAAAAGGCGAAAACACAGATAGTTTCTTTAATAAAGTTAGAAAATTAAAAAGAAATTCAATTAATATGAACATAGGCGCTTGCGTTCTCGCATTAGGTGTTATAACTCCTGCGATTATGTTATTAAAGAGAATGACAGATAAATCAGGCCCTGAATTCCAAACTAAAAAAGAAATTAAGGAACAGCTGATAAAAGAAGGCGTTATTCAAGCTTAGAAATGATAAACTTAGAAATAAAAAGGGGCGGAAATGCTTTGCATTTCCGCCCTTTTATTAATCTATTAAAACCAACTAACCCAATTTTTCAATCAAGCTTGCATGTTTTGATGCAAATTCTTTACCTCTTGCAATGATTGCAGCTTTTAACAATGCTTGCAAATCAATTGGTTGAAGCTCTTGATAATTGTTAGGAAGTCTAAGTGACCAGTTTTGATCGCCTGATGTTCCCGGTCTGTTGTAAACATCATTGATTTGGAAATAATCAGTGAAGAACATTTGAACGTTTCTTGCTTTTGAAGCGAAAATTTCTGTTAATTTAACAAATCTCAAATATTCTTTATCCTGAGTCAATCTAACAATGATATCATCTTTGTTTTCAGCTTCTGCAAACAAATCTTCAACAAGGTTCTTAGCGTGCAAATAGCCTTCATGCGTGTTAATCATGCTTTCTGCCCACATAGAAATCGGCAAGTTGTCGTGTGTTCCAACCATGTTCCAGACATGTTCCGTAATATTTTTACATCTGTATGGGTGTTCAGGTTTTTCAGGAACTACAAACTGAGTCAATCTCATGCCTTGCAATTCGTATTTCTTCATTACAGCGTCAACAGGGTTTGTTAAAGTACCCAAGTCTTCACAAACGATTGCGTTTTTGTCCATACCGCATTCTTTTGCAGCTGCAATAACGATTTTTTCAATCAATCTGCCATAAAGTTTGATTTGTTCTTCTGATAAAGTTTTAACTCTTTTTTCTTTATCAGCTTCCAAAGACCAATCCAAATCTTCATTTCTTGCAATTGCATATCTTGAAAGTTCAGGATGTTCAGGAGATGAATATAATCTGCCTGCGCCTTCTTCACACATTGGTTTTCTACCAACTTTATAAACCCAAGGGTCAATCAAACCAACGATATGGTCAATTCTTACACCACCAGGGTTGTCTTTGAACATCTTTTTGTAAAGGTTTTTCATTAAGATACCACCTTCTCCTAAAGAACCCTCGGCATTGAACATCTTATCAGGATCCATTACAGGGAAGCCCCAAGCTTGACCGTCTTGTGAAAAATAGTCAGGAGGGCAGCCTAAATACCAGCCTTCCAAGAACAATGATTGATAAGCCCAAGCATCTCTATCAGAGAATGCAACTTGACGGTCTGCAATCATCTTGATGCCTTTTGATAAAGCAAATTTCTTAGTTTCTTCGTTTTGAAGTTCTAAAACGAATTGGCAAAACTTGTAGAATTCGATTTCATCTTCATATTTTTTTCTGATGTCAGCAATTCTTGCTTCTGCAGTTTTCTTTTCTTCTTCTGATTTTGGATTCATCAAATTTTTATCTGATTCGTTTTTCCAAGTGTACCAGAAGTCGTTATCGTTTTCGATAGAAAGTGCTTCATACAATGAGTCGTTATCCAACCAAAAAGCATTTTCTTTTTTGAAATTTTCGAAATCCTTCTTTAATGGAGACCCGAAAAGTCCGCCGTGGATTTCTTTAAAGTTTTTCCAAGCTTCTTTTAAAGCTTCGTTTTGAGCCTTCATAATATATGAATAAGCTGTTTTGCCTTGGTTTTGGTTTGGATTTCCTGCAACAACTTTTTCAAAAGTTTCTTGAGAAAGAATATTGTCCCATTTTTTTTCAGTCAATTGTTTTAGGTCAATAAACAATGGATTGCCTGAAAAAATTGTACCTGTATATGGTGAAGAGTCTGAACTCTTTGTTTTACCCGCAGGGCCAAGTTGAAGTGCGTTAAAAATTCCGTGGGCATAGTCAATTAATTCGTGTCCGGCAGCTGAATTGAATGTGCCGAAACCTGTATCTTCACCGTCCTTTGAAGGGAAGCTGCTTCCGTGAATAATTAGTGCAAAATTATCTTTGCCAAGTGCTTTTAAAGCTTCTGACACGAGTTTAGCGTCAGCTTTTTTTGATGTTATACAGACCATAAATTTTACTCCTTATTTCTCTTCTGAAATTAAGTGTATCATTTACAAGATTTTATTTCAATAAATATAAAGGAGTTGTAACAATGTTTAGAGCGTAATAAATTTTTCCATAGCTTTCACAAAGCCGTCATTGAATACCGTATCTGTCACATAATCCGCAATTGACTTCAATTCTTCGGTTGCATTACCCATCGCAACCTTAATTCCGCCTGCTTTAAGAAGCGCAATATCATTATTTTGGTCGCCGATTGTTAGAGTTTCAGCCTCATCAATTCCCCAATATTTTTGCAAAAATTTAACCGCACAATATTTTGAACCTTCTTTATTTGAAAATTCCAAAAAGTATGGAGTTGATTTAATTATGTACAAATCAGGAAAAACTTTTGGTAATTCTTTTTCTAAACGATTGATTTTTTCAGGATTGTTATAATCAATCGCAAGAAGTTTATTCACGCTATTTTTTTCTATGTCGCAAAAATTCTTAATCGTATATTTTGTATGCAAATTGTTGCAATAACGCTCAATTTCAGGACATTTTGTTTCTGAATACAAAATATCATCGTTGTATAAATTCAAATGTATGTTTTCTTCTTTCGCCCAATCAATAATTCTTTGTGCCTGCTCTTCTGTTAAACATCTTTTGTAAAGCGTTTCACCGTTGTATTTTACCAAACCGCCCTGATAAGAAATTACGGGAGTATCAAGCCCTAAATCTTTTGCAATAAGTTCGGCTGCTGCGTTCATTCTGCCTGTTACAAGAACGACTTTAGTCCCTATTTGACAAAGATCTTTAATGCATTTTTTTACGCCTTCGGTAAAATTACCTTCAGGTATCAAAATAGTACCGTCTATATCAGTTGCAACAAGTTTAATCATAATAATTCCTCTTCAATCAAGATATCATGCCCGATATCTTGCATAAGTTCTAAATAAGAATAAAAGTGTCTTGACATCGCTGTCAAATATTGGCTCAAAACCTCTTGGTGACCGTTTTCGTTGATTACCAAATCCGTATAAGAGTTTTTGCCTTTAATATAACCTTCGGTTGAAAGTTTTACGATTTTTTCCGAATCTTGAAGAATCTTTTTAGAATGCTCCATATTTTCAGCCGAATATTTGAAAGTGTTGTAATCCTTCTTTAATTCATACTTAAGCTGATACTCGTAAGCTTTCTTGCTCGCTTTGCTTCTTTCTAAATAGATTTGCGCCTTCTGAATTTCAGGCGTGAAATTGTAAAGTATCGGTACATCAATACTTCCGCCGACAAACGCACCACCATAATTATTAGGCGCATTACTGTGCGCTTGCCAAGCGTAACCGCCCGCAACACTAACATTAGGCACGCGATTTCTTTTTGTCATAGTAACTTCAAGTTCTGATTTATCAATATTTTTTTGAGAAATCTTAACCATATAGCTATATTGCAGTGCAATGTTTTCCAAAAAATTGTATTCAGGAAGTTTGATATTTAAAAATGCCCAATTACCAAGCAATGACGCTTCTTTTGTATCGTACATAACACTATCATCGCCCGTATTTAAGATTTTGTTTAACTCAAATTGCTTCGCTAAAAGGTTTGATTTTGCGCGATTTACGGCAATCAACTGCTGCGCATATTGAATATCTGCTTTCAAGTTATCAATATCGTAAGACGGATATTTTGGTTTGTCGGTTGTGATTTGAACCAAATTCTTGAACAGCTTCAAACGTTCTTCTTGGATACTGTAAACGGATTTTGCATAAAGAATGTCAAAATAAGCCTGCATTATTTGCAATTTATAATTATGTTCCGCCTGTTTTAATTCGGTTTCTTTAATATTATATTCTTCGATTGCAACCTTCTTCCTAATACCACGCTTTAGAACTTCAATCGGCAAAGCAACACCGGCTTGAGATGAGTTACCCAGCGCAACATTACCCATTATGACGTTTGTTTGGATTTGAGGGTTTTGAAGTCGATTTGCAATTTTAATATCTTTTTCCGCAGCCTTAAGTTCCATTCTCTTGATTTTAAGGTCACAATTTTGTTTCAAACCGATTTGCACCATAGTGTCCAAATCAACGTTTTTGACATTCGCGAACGCTGAAACTTGTACTGCCATTATTAAAATTAGTGTAAAAACAAATCTCTTCATACAAGGATATTTTAGCATAAAATAATTAAACAAAAATTTTATCTTATAATTAAATCATGCTAAGCACTTGTATCGGAATTCTAATCAGAATATTTTCAAACTCATACCTGAATGTGTTTCAGAAAATCTTGACCAACAAAGGTCAGAAATCATCTGTTATAAATTTTTACACCTATTTAGGTTTGTCAATTTGCGGCCTGTGTTTTCTAAACAGAATTACATTTTCCGGCGAAATACTGATTAACGTCCTTATTATGGGCTTTTTAGGTGCTTTAGGCAATTATTTCATAATCAAAGCTCTTTCTCTTGGAGATTTATCAGCTATTGCGCCAATAAATTCGTACAAGCCGATTGTTGCAATGATTATAGGATTTTTGTATTTAAAAGAAATTCCAAGTCTTATTGCATTTGGCGGTATTGCATTAATTATATTCGGAACATATTTTGTGCTCGGAATTAAATCGCAGAACAAAATAGATTCTAAAGCGATTTTATACAGAGTTTTAGCCCTGATTTTTTCGGGAACGGAAGCTATTTTTATAAAAAAAATTATTCTACTTTCAGGAGTAACAAATGCATTCTTTTTATGGGCTTTTTCAGGATTACTTTTTTCATTTTTATTCCTTGCAATTTCAAGACACAAACCGCAAATAAAATCTTATAAGCACCAGCTTCTTTTAGTTTTAGCCGTTGGAATTATGCAATATTCGACAAACTATGTTTTTGCAAGAATGAATGTTTCATACGCCTTAGCATTATTCCAACTTTCTACAATTTTAAGCGTATTTTTAGGCGCAAATTTATTTAAAGAAGAAAACTTCAAAGAAAAACTTATTGGCTCTATTATTATGGCAATCGGCGCAGTTGTAATCATTTTAAGTTAATACTTGAAACAATCTTTTTCATGGTCATCTACAATTCCGATTGCTTGAAGATATGAATAAATTATTATAGTGCCGACATATTTCATACCTCTTTTCTTCAAATCTTTAGAGATTTTATCAGAAAGCGGTGTACTGACTAACAGAACATTCGAAGTATTTTTAACAATTTTATTATTGGTAAATCCCCAAATATAATTAGAAAAACTTCCAAATTCTTTCTGAATTTCAATAAATATTTTCGCGTTGCTTATAGCCGAATTTATTTTACCTCTTGAGCGAATAATTTTTTCGTTTTTTAAAAGTGCATTAACTTTATTTTCATCATAAGATGCAACTTTTTTTACATCAAAATTGTCAAATGCAATTCTGAAATCTTCGCGCTTCTTAAGAACAGTTATCCAAGATAGTCCTGCTTGAAAAGATTCCAAAACCAAAAGTTCAAAAAGCTCTTTATCATCATATTTTGGCACTCCCCATTCTTCATCATGATATTTAATATAAATTGGCGAATTCTCATCAACCCAATGACATCTTTTCATAACTAATCCTTTTGTAAACTGTTTATTTTAAATAATAACACATAAAAAAACGCCTTTCGGCGCAAAAAATTGGTTAATTAATAAGGTATTTTATAAGGTTATTTGTAGGTTATTATTATTTTTTCCAAAATTTTAATTTAGAAAGAAAACTTGTATTTTGTGATTGTACTTTTGCAGGAGCTTTCTTTCCCTTTTTGAAGCATAGCATTGTTGTTCCGATAATAATGCCACCTGCGATTAAGCCTTTGATTATATTAGGAGTATTCGCAACCGTTTGTCCGAGTTTGCCCAAACCGCCCCCAAAACCATTTATTCCTGCCTGAGAATTATTTGTTAAAATATTACCGTTTGCTCCTCCAAACCCATTCATGCCTGCTTGTGAGTTATTCATTCCGATAGCACCATTTATACCACCCAATGCGCTCATGCCTGCATTCGCAAATCCGTTGTTATAACTACCTCCTACATATCCTGCATTTAAATGTCCTGCTGTTGCATCCTGAAAGCCGAGATTTGTTCCGTTATAAGAAAAACTATCAGGATTCATTCCTGCCGTTTGATAAAGATTGCCTTGAGCAGCCATATTCAAATAAGGATTTTGCATGCCGACTAAAGATGACACATTCTGTGTACTTGCCAATTCCGCAGGGACATAATCTAAAATTCCTTGATTATACAAATTTTGTAATGAATATAGACTAACCACTTCTAAACAACCTTTTTAATTAACTACACATATATATAAAGTTTTTTTATTCTGAAAAATTGCTTTATTTGTTACGGTTTGTTAAGATAGATCTATGAAAAATTTAAAAAATAATTGGCAATTAATTCTGTTTAATATAATAATTCTTTTGACTTTCATTATAGGTTATGGACATTTTGGGGATATAATGGTTGATTCTTTTAGAGAAGCTTATATTCCGTCAGAAGTAATTAAAGGACAAGTTTTATACAAAAATATTTTTACGATTTATGCACCATTTTCATATTTGTTTAATGCATTATTATTCAAAATTTTTGGTGTGCATTTAAGCGTTTTATACTTTGCGGGATTGTTCGCAAGTTATGCGATACTTAATCTTGTTTTTGCAATTGCAAACCGGTTTATGAATAAAACTTATTCTCTTAGTATTGTTTTATTTATAATCTCCGTTTCTATACTTTCACCAAATGTATTTAACTTTTATTTTCCATATTCCTATGGAATACTTTATGGTGTTTTATTTATATTGGCATCAATTTATTTTGCACTAAAGGACAAATTCCAACTTTCTTATTTGATGTACTCATTTGCAATTTGTTCTAAATACGAATTTATTCTTTTGCTGCCGCTGCTTTTGTATGTTACAAGAACAAAAGACTTGTGGGAAAATATACTTGCATTGATTTTACCGTTTATAATTACTTACACACCATTATTTTTAATGGGAGCAAGATTAAATGATATTATAACTTCACTTCAGATAATTTTATCAATGTCGTCAACCAAAACTATTTACTGGTTTTATTCGATAATGGGTTTAACATTTAGATGGGAACTTGTTCCTATTTACATAATAAACTTTCTAAAAGTCTTTGTACCACTTCTTTTTATGTATTATTTCAGAAGTTGGTGGCTGATTCTATTAACTGTAATTTATTTCTACTTCATTGTTACACCGGAACTTTTCATTTACGCATTCCCATTAATTTTAATATTACTTGTCCGCAAATTTTCCACAATAAATCATGAAAAATTATTTTTTGTTTTAGCGTCACTACTTATATCAATGAAAATATTTTTCGCAGAAACATTTATGTCTTACGGCGTTTTCTTTATTCCATTTGCATTAATTTCAATATTCTTATTGATTCCGCCAAGATTCAAAAAACCTTTGTTTATAATAATTTTAATCTGCGTTTTAAACTTTGGCATAAAAAATTCAATTTCTCTTGCTTCTAAAAACATTAAAATTAAAACAGAACAAGGCGTGATTTATACTTCTGAAAAATCAGTATCAGATACTATTAATTATATTCGAAATAACACTTCTGATACAGACAAAATAGTTGTTTATCCTGAATGTTTAGCGATTAATTTTATGACAGGCAGAAAATCCGATAATAAATTTTATTCACTTATACCTCTATATGTAGAAACTTTTGGAGAAAAATTAATAACAAAGCGTCTTGATTTCATCAAACCTGAATATATTGTCATAAGTAATTATAATACTTCCAATTATTACTACAGCTATTTTGGGCAAGATTACGCAGGAGGAATTTATAATTACATCTTAAAAAACTATTCTTTGGAAAAAGAATTTGGCAAAAATTTAATGTTTATGGTTTACAAAAGAAACTAATAATTTTATTATTCTTAGGTTTGTGCTAGAATATATAATACTCGGTAGAATTAGAAAGGAATAAATCAAATGGAAAAATTAGCAGATATTGGCGTTTTTGGCGGTTCAGGTTTTTACAAGTTTTTGGACGACATCAAGGAAGTTAAAATAGAAACTCCTTATGGAATGCCATCTGATAGTTTATTCATCGGTAAAATCGGCGCGCATAAAGTAGCATTTATGCCTCGTCACGGCAGAAGCCATACTATTTTACCTCATTTGATTAATTATAGAGCTAACGTTTGGGCAATGAAAGAAGTTGGCTGTAAGCGTGTAATTTCACCTTGCGCAGCAGGAAGTTTGCAAAAACACGTTGAGCCTGGAAGTTTTGTTGTTTGTGACCAATTCGTAGACTGGACAGACAGCAGAAAAACAACTTTCTTTGAAGGTCCTATCGTAACTCACCCTTCAGCAGCTGAAACTTATTGCCCTGAATTAAGACATTTGGCAATTGATACTGCTAAAGAATTGGGAATTAAAGTTCACGAAACAGGTACTGTTGTTGTAATCAACGGTCCAAGATTTTCTACAAAAGCAGAATCAAAATTCTTCACATCTCAAGGTTGGGAAGTTATCAATATGACAGCGTTTCCTGAAGCATATTTGGTTAAAGAAATGGATATGTGTCCACTGAATATTTCTCTAATCACAGACTACGATGCAGGTTTGGTTGGCGATGTTCCTCCTGTTTCACACCACGAAGTTATACAAGTATTTAATAACAACTTGGATAATTTGAAAAAATTGTTATTCACAATGATTGAAAGAATTCCTACAGAAAACGATAATTGCGAATGCGCTAACACAAGAAAGTGTTCACAGTTATAAATTGTAAAACCTCCATGGATAGGGAGGTCACAGCTGTTGGTGAAGCTATGCTGAACCATACAGATGTGGGTGGGTTTTTGCAAATGGAAAAATGATATTTAAAATAATTTTCAACTTTCAACTCAAGTTGATACCCATCCCAACCTTCCCTAACAAGGGAAGGAGTTTACACCGATTGAAAAAGAGGTTTTTATGATATCAAGAGCAATAAACACATTATTTTATTTCTACTACATCTTAATAATCTTAAGAATATTTTTAAGTTGGATACCGTCTATTGATTGGCTAAGCCAACCATTTGCGGGAATACGTTCGGTAGTTGACCCGTTCTTAGGAATATTTAGAGGAATTATTCCGCCAATCGGTATGCTTGATATTTCACCTATTGTTGCAATCATTTTATTACAAATCTTGCAAGGCGTTGTGGTAGGTTTCTTGAACAGCTTAGGCATATAATTTATGGTAGATATTGAACTTATTCAAAAAGCAATTTCTTTGACTCAACAAGGTAAAATCTCGGAAGCTGAAGAAATTTATAATAATATTCAAAAAGAAAACCCTGATAATCCTGACATTTTGTCAATTATCGGGCTTTTCTATGTAAATATAGCAAACTACGATAAAGCCATTGAAATTCTTAATAAAGCAGTAAAACTAAAGAAAACTCTTGGTACAATTTCGGCTTTAGGTTTTGCGTACTTTGAGCAAAGAGAATTCGTAAAATCAGCTGATTTTTTGGAAGAAGCTTTAGAAAACGGTAAAAACGAAGACATTTATAATAAACTTATTCTAAGTCTTTTTGAAATTAAAAACTATAAAAAAGCAGTCGAATTTGCAAATAAGATGTTTGAGCTTTACCCAGAAGACAACCGAGCAATTGCAAATAAAATCAAGGCTCTGACTCAACAAGGAAAGATGCTTGAAGCCGAAAAGCTTTGTATTGAAAGTCTTAAAAAGACTCCTAACGTTTCTTCGCTTTGGTTTCACTTGGGATTTTTGAAAGAACTTATTTACTGCGATGATAAACAAGCTATTGAATGCTACAAAGCAGCAGCCGATTTAGGAAATCCACAAGCTTTCTACAATATTGCAGTAAGCGCACAAAAATTGGGACAAAAAGACGAAGCAGAAAAATATTACAAAAAAATGCTTGAATATTTTCCAAATGACGTAGAAACAGAAACTTCGCTCGGCATGTGCTACCTTTCTCAGAAACAATTTAAAGAAGGCTACGATTTGTTTTTCAAGCGTGCAATTGCGCCATTTTGCAAAAAGTCTGAAAACTTGTGGAAAGTTGGTGACAAAATAGATGATGAAATTGTAGTAATATGCGAACAAGGATTTGGCGACCATATACAATTTGCAAGATATCTTCCTTTTTTGCCAGCAAAAAAAATTAATGTTGCAATACACAAAAGTTTAAAAGCATTGTTTTCCTCCAATTATCCCAATATCAATTTTATAAATTTTGATGAAATTAATCCTAAAATGCAAGCACTTAGAATCACTGATTTAGCGTATATTTTGAATATGGATTTTGATAATATTCCATTTAGTGAAGGTTATTTAAAAAGTCCGAAAACTGAAATCACAAATGATAAATTAAAAGTCGGTTTGTGTTGGGAAGCAGGCAGTGCAGGCATTAGAACAATGATAAACCGCACGATTAATATCAAATGTTTCAGCGAACTTTTAAAATTAGAAAATATCCAAGTTTATTCATTTCAAGTTGATGATACGTTAAAAGGCTGCGAACAGTTCCCGCAAATGATTAATCTTGGAAAAGACTTTAAAGATTTTGCTGATACCGCAAAAGCTCTTATGGCAATGGATGTTTTAGTAACTGTTGACACTTCAGTTGCACATCTTGCAGGAGCTTTGGGAGTAAAAACATATTTACTCCTGCCTTACGCTACCGATTGGCGTTGGTTTGACGATACCCAAACAACACCTTGGTATAATAGTGTGGAAATCTTTAAGCAGACCGATAGTATATCATGGGAAGAACCAATTAATAACATCATTGAGAAATTAAAACATTAAATATAAAAAAGGCATCCAAAACCAAAAGGACGCCTTTTATTATGTCTGAAAGGAAAAGGAGAGAATTTACATATCGTATACAAAATTTTGACCTTTTGTATCTTCGGAAGCTTCTTCTTTCATTGCTTGAGAAGCAAAGAACATTTGTTTTGCATAGCTTTGGATTTCTGAATGATAAACTCTTTGGTCAAATATATTTTCGTATTTTTTCAAATATTCATTTAATGGATCAACGATATCGGTAACAAGTCCCGTTGCGGTATCTGCAACCTGTTGAAGAACTCTTTCACCAATACCAAGTTCAGCCATTTTTTCGGACAAGGTAAGTGTTAAAAATCCCTTACTTTCAACAGCCTCTTTTGCTTGCTCTTGGAGCTTTGCCTCCATTCTTTCTTCAGCAGCGGCATGTTGCTTCGTCGGATCATAAGTTTGGGTTTTATATGTTTGTAAGAAGTTATTCAGATTGAATGTTTCTGCCATATCCTTAGTCCCTATTCTTTGCATTAATGTTATCGGCATATTTTTCAAAAACTTTAGAGTTTTTAAAGAAATATTTACAATTTGTTACAAATCATGCCGAGCTGAGTTCAAGAAGCAATCGCAACACTAAAATATTGAAGTTTTTGTTTGGGTGTCATATAATTGAGGATTTTCATCGGTCTATTATTAATCCAATCTTCAACATACGCGATTTCTTCTTCTGTAATTGTATCAAAATCCGTTCCTTTTGGGAAGAACCTTCTGATTAATCCATTGATATTTTCCACTTTCAATTTTCCATTAACCTAACTGTCAACTTTCAACTTGATAATCTCCTATATCAGCACGATTTTACGCTCAAACACTTGAATTCTACATAAAAAAACACTATTATAAATGTATTATGGAACAATTTGTAATTACATTTGACGAAATTAGAGCTTTATTAGTAGAGCAACAGTATGCAGAAAAAGATATAGAAGAACTGGAAAAAGCGTTTGAGTTTGCCAAAAAACTTCACTCAGGGCAATATAGAGTTTCAGAAGAGCCTTATATCATCCACCCAATGGAAGTTGTAAAGATTTTGATAGCCTTAAGAGCCGACAAACACACTCTTATGGCAGGATTTTTGCATGATATTTTGGAAGATACCGACACTAAACCTGAAGAAATTAAAGAACTTTTCGGCGAAGACGTACTTAATCTCGTTCAAGGCGTTACAAAACTGGGTAAATTGCAGTTTAAATCAACTGAAGAACGTCAGGCAGAAAACTTTAGACGTATGTTTATTGCAATGGCAAGTGATGTGAGAATCATCCTCCTTAAACTCGCTGACAGACTGCATAACATGCGAACCCTAAACTATATGACGCCTGTAAAACAGCAGCGAATTGCACAAGAAACGCTTGATATTTTTGCACCTCTTGCAAATCGTTTAGGGGTTGGTAAATTAAAAGCCGAGCTTGAAGATTTATCGCTAAAATATCTTCATCCCGATAAATATTATGAAATTGCTCAATTAGTTTCTCAGAAAAAAGCCGAACGTGAAATGACCGTTAAACTTTTGATAGATAAGATTTCAAAAGACGTTAAAGCAAGCGGAATAAACGCACAAATAACGGGACGAGCAAAGCACTACTACAGTATTTATAACAAAATGCGCCGTTTGAATGTCGCATTCCACGATTTATATGACATCACAGCCGTTCGTGTAATCGTTGATACGGAAAAAGAGTGTTACGAAGTTCTCGGGCTTATTCACTCACAGTTTAAGCCAATTCCGGGACGTTTCAAAGATTATATCGCGATGCCAAAAGGCAACATGTACCAGTCTTTACATACATCCGTAATCGGGCCTCGTCAAAAGCCTTTGGAAGTTCAAATCAGAACTTGGGAAATGCACGAAATCGCCGAATATGGTATCGCTGCGCACTGGAGATACAAAGAAAAAGGTTCAAAAAGAGCAGATTCTGCAACTGATATCAAATTTTCTTGGATGAGAAAATTGGTTGAATACAACAAAGACACGACAAACGCAGAAGATTACGTAAATTCGGTTAAATTGGATTTATTCTCCGATCAAGTTTTCGCGTTCACTCCGGGCGGTGACGTAATCGACCTTCCGCAAGGCGCAACACCTGTTGACTTTGCGTATCGTATTCACTCGGATGTCGGACATAAAACTGTCGGGGCTTTGATTAACGGACGTATTGCACAACTTGATACAAAGTTGAAAAACGGCGATATTATTGAAATCATGACTTCTAAAGTCGCAGCTCCGCGTCTTGACTGGTTAAACTTTGTTGTAACAAAACAAGCAGCTTCAAAAATACGTCAATGGTACAAGAAAAACAAACGTGAAGACCATATTGATATCGGCAAAGCAAACCTTGAACACGAACTTACAAAAACAGTTTTTGATGAATTTGTAAAAAACGGTGAGTTTGACAAAGTTGCAAAACAAATGAATTACGTAAGCGCAGACGATTTGTTTGCAGCGTTGGGTTACGGCGAAACAACCGTTAATAAAATTGTAAACCGCTTAAGAAAACCTCAAAAGCAGGAAACAACAGTTCAACACAAACCTCGAAAAGCTTCTGAAAAAGATATTATCGGCTTGGAAGGTCTTTTGTATTCGTTTGCGAGATGTTGTTCTCCAATCCCGGGTGAACCTATTGTCGGCGTTGTAACTCGTTCAAAAGGCGTTACCGTCCACCGTTTGGATTGCAAAACATTGGAAAACATTCCTGTTGAAAGACTTTTAGACATTCATTGGTCAGGAAATAACGTTAATAAGACTTACAGCACAACTATCAGAATTGAAACCGCCGAAAAATTGGGCTTGCTCAAAGATGTTATCGGTATTGTTTCGGATAACAACACAAATATCACATCTGCTAACGTTAAATCTAAAGGTAAAGTCGGCATAATCGAACTCGGAATCGAGTTGGATAACATTGATACATTGAGAAAAGTTATGACTGCAATCCAGTCTATGCCTGATGTTTACAGTGTTAAACGGATTCAAACATCTTATAGCGCATCGCCTCAACAGTTTACGAAAAAGACCGTTAAAAGAGCAAAAAAGAAAACCACAAAATAAATTGAAAGTTACAAATTTATAACAAAACGACCGCTTTTAATAAAGCGGTCGTTTTGTTTTTATCAAAGAAACTTAGTCTTTTTTAACTGTACTTTTGATATGCAATTCTCTCAACTGTTGCAATGAAGCTTCACCCGGAGCATCACTCATCAAGCACTTAGCGCTTGCATTCTTAGGGAATGCGATAACGTCACGGATTGAATCAGTTCTGCAAAGCAATGCAACCAATCTGTCCAAGCCGATAGCCAAGCCTGCATGTGGCGGAGTACCGTATTGAAGAGCGTTAACCATAAAGCCGAATTTTTCGGTAGCTTCTTCTTCAGTTAAGCCCAATGCCTTGAAGATTTTCTTTTGAACTTCACTTGAGTGGATTCTTACAGAACCGCCGCCCAATTCGGTACCGTTATAAACGATATCGTAAGCGATTGATTTAACATTACCCAAATCTCCGCTATCCAATTTATCCAAATCAGCCAAGTTTGGAGAAGTGAATGGGTGGTGCATAGCCATGAATCTGCCTTCTTCGTCTGACCATTCGAACATAGGGAAATCAACAACCCACAACAAGTTGTGTTTGTTTTCGTCAATCAAGTTCAAAGTCTTGCCGAAGTGCAATCTCAATCTACCCATAATATCGTAAACTAATTTTGGTTTATCAGCTACGAAGAAAATAATATCTCCTGCTTCTGCGCCTGCTCTTTCTTGGATTTGTTTTGCTTGTTCTTCTGTAACGAATTTCAATACAGGAGATTTTGCAGAACCGTCTTCCAAGTAAATAATATTAGCTAAAGCCTTCGCACCATAAGATACAGCCAATTTTGTAATATCATCAATATCTTTTCTTGAATATTTAGCACCGCCAGGAATTCTGATACCACGAACGATACCGCCGTTTTCAAGAGTCTTTTTAACAATATCAAAATTAGATTGCAAAATAATATCGCCAATATCAAATAATTCTAAGCCAAATCTTGTATCAGGTTTATCTGAACCGAATCTGTCCATAGCTTCTTGCCAAGTGATTTGCTTAAATGGTGGGTGAATATCAACACCTGCAGCCTTGAACGCATCAACCAACAAGCCTTCAACAATCTTAATAACGTCAGGTTGTTCAACAAATGACATTTCCATATCGATTTGTGTAAATTCAGGTTGTCTGTCAGCTCTCAAATCTTCATCTCTGAAACATTTTGCAATCTGATAATATTTTTCAATACCGCCAACCATCAATAATTGTTTAAAGATTTGTGGTGATTGTGGAAGTGCGAAGAATTTACCTTCTTGAACACGAGATGGAACCAAGTAATCTCTTGCGCCTTCAGGAGTTGTTTTAATCAAGATAGGTGTTTCAACTTCCATAAAGTCTTGGTTATTCAAATAATTTCTTACAGCTTGAACAATGTTGTGTCTTGTCTTCAAGTTGTGCAACATTTTTTCGTTTCTGATATCCAAGTATCTGTATTTAAGTCTGATATCTTCTGAAACGCTTTCATCACCAAGAACGAAAGGTAAAACTTTTGACTCAGCCAAAATTTCAACTGATTCAGGATACATTTCAACTTGCCCCGTAGGATATTTTTCGTTATAAGTTTCTTCAGGTCTTTTTGTAACTTTACCCTTAACCATAATTACATATTCGCTTCTAACTTTTTCGAAAACTTTATGCACGTCAGGGTTTACTTGCGGATTAGCAACCAATTGGAAAAATCCGCTTCTATCTCTTAATTCGATAAACAAAATCCCGCCCAAATCTCTAACAGTAGAAACCCAGCCGGATAATGTAACTTCTTCATTCAAATTGCTTAGGTTTAATTCCCCGCAATTGTTTGTCTTCATTCTTGTTTTCAATTTATTCATCTCCCTATAATTTTTCTATTATATTCCTAAATCCTAACAAAAAGGGGGTGGATTGTAAAGCTTACTTTTTCTTTACTGAAAGAAAAAGTAAGCAAAAAGAAAAGAGTACATTGTCGAAAGACATAGGAGGGATTACTAATAGGGATTGGAACGCAAGGTCTTTCTCAGAGTATGACTGCCCGTTTAAAGTAGTTCTTACAGAGTAACCTGAGTGCATAGCGTAACCTCCCTGATTAGGGAGGTCGCAGTTGTTCGAGCGTTAGCGAGTTACAAATGCGGGTGGGTATTAGTCAGAATTTAAAATTATTGTTGGATACTTTTGTAAAATGCCTAAGTTTAATTTTCCTTATATTGTATAAATGAAAGTATTTAATAAAGAGCTGGATTCCTCGGTTCTAATCGAACCTCAGAATGACGCCAAGCTGATAGTTTCACACCACGTCATCCTGAACGCGATTAGCGTGAAGGATCCAGCCTTTTATTAACTTTTATTTTTTTAATCTGATTATAGAAATATATGTTCTAAAAACATCAAATTTAACAACCCAAATTATTTCGTGTTATAATTACACTTGCCAGACTAAATGTAAAAAATTGTAAATAAACGCGCAAATAAAAATATTTACGAGTTATCAAATAGCGTATGAGGGAGAATTAGCCGAATAATAAGACCGCTTGGTGTACATACACAACAAGCTTTTAAAGCAGATAAAAGAACTATAAACAAAGAAACAGGCGAATATAATGACCCATTGATGCAATGACCGCTTCGTGGAGCAGCATTCACTAACGAAGTCGGTGAGGCGCTAAGACCTGTCATTGGCGGTTATGCGACCCTAAGTTGGGCGCCGGCTTTATTATATATTGGTGCGGATGTTTATGACAAGTACAAAAACGACCAAACCGAATACAGCCCTGATTCAAGACGCTGCCTTAAGCAAGCAATTTTCCAAGGTATGGCTAGTGTATTCCTGCCTTTAATTGCTGTAAAAGCAGGACAAAATACATTTGCTCAAGCAGGAAAATTTTCTCAAGATAAAATAAGTATTAATTCAAAAGAACATGTTGCAAACGCAGCGGAACCGTTTATTGCAAACGGTAAAATGCACGCGTTTGACGGTAAAAATGAAGAATGCATAAAAGAATTTACAAATAACGTTTTAAGTTCTATGGATTACAACAACAAAAAATCATCTTTAAAAAATTTGTTTAAAATTTTCAGACTTGATAGTCAAGAAAAAGTTGAAAAATATTCAGAAAAAACAATAAAAGATTTAATACAATTAAGAAAGAATTTATTAAACCCATCGGAAGAATTTAAAAATAACAAATGGTACAAAGCTTACGAGGCAGATTTAAAGAAAGGGCAAACTTCAAGCGTTGCAGTAAAAAGTGTTTTAACAAACTTCCAGCAGGCTAAGATGCTTAAGGGTAAAGCTGTTAAAACCCTTGGTGGCTTTGTAGCTTTAGGCTTGGCAATCAAACCTATTGACCATTTTGTAGAAGAAATTCTTATCGGTAAATATGTTGGCCCTGAAATTGATAAAATAAAAAAATAAATAATCCTTATGGGCTACTTCTTAAGAAGATTAATAAGCAATAAAAGAAATGCTAAAATATAAATGTAAGTCGAAGGCAACTAGTGAATTGTCGGATTTCGACGTTATGTTATGATTAGGCATTGTGTGTGTATTCGGCTTACTTCTTTAAAAACCAAATCTTTTCTTCATAATATTAGCCTTGCTCCTTTTGTCTCTCTTCCGAAAGGGGCTTTCTGTTGGATTGACTTAGAGTATTTATATACTTTAATTAATTATTATGAAGCACAAAGTAAAATTGACTGTAATTGATAAAAAATTATATCCTGAATTACAACAAGAATACTGCGCAGACCCGCATTCCGGCGCGTGTCCTTGTTATAACATAGGTGACGAATTTATTTTTGAAAGAGAAGACGGCAAAGACGATTTTTGGCACATGGGTTTAAATACGCTTGTAAAAACATCTGCGAACCCTGACACGGTTGCCGGCGGCCCTAAAATTCCGCACTGTTCAGAAGCTTGGGATGCAATTTCTCGATATATTTATACAGGTTTACAAGGCGGCTCAATAATGAAAGGTTGGATGAAAGACGAAAACACAATGATTACCTGTTGTTCCGATGGTACCAGACCTGTTATCTTTAAAATTGAAAAAATAGATTATTAGACACTATACCCGACATGACTATTAATAATAATTTAATAAAATAATTTTCCATTTTCAATTCGCTTACCTATTTAAACGAACACTTCTTATTTTATTAAGCCCCTCTTTACAAAACCTTATGTTTACGTTTCAATAGAATTACTGAGGTTTGTCCTCTAGTTCTTTAGAAAGTGAATTACAATTATTTGAGTAATCCAAATATCAAACTGGCCAAATTTGCAGGTTTCTGCTACGGAGTAAAAAGAGCAGTAGAAACAGCAAAAAAATTGAAACAAGAAAACCCTGATAAGAATATTCATATCTTGGGTGAACTTATTCATAATACAGACGTAATCAACGAACTTGAGTCTTTAGGGATAAAAACTATTTATGAAATTCCTGCTCAAGGCGATGGAATTTGCATAATCAGAAGTCACGGTGCGACTCCTGAAGTTTTTGAACAAATCAAAAACGCAGGTTTTGAAGTTGTAGATTTGACTTGTCCTGACGTTAAAAAAGTTCAACAAAGAGCGGTAGAACTTGCTAAGAATGATTATTTTGTAGTAATCGTAGGCAAACCTAATCATCCTGAAGTTATGGCTATTAAAGCGAATGCGGATTTGTATTCGAATAAGGTAGTTGTAGCAACTTCAATTGAAGAGCTTGCACCTTATGCTACTCAAATAAAATCACACAGAAAAGTCGGAGTTGTTGTTCAGACTACACAAATGGTTTCATCATTAAACCTTGTTGTTAATTATTTGAACACGCTTGCAAAAGAAGTTCTAATCTATAACACAATTTGCCAATCTACCGCTATGCGCCAAAAAGAAGCAAAAGAACTTGCGAAAGAAAGCGATTTGATGGTGGTTGTAGGTTCAAGAAAAAGTGCAAACACAAGCCACTTGGCAGAAATTTTAAAAAATTGCACAAAAACGATTCATATCGAAAATGATACGGAATTGAACAAAAGCGACTTAGAAGGAGTTGAGTCTATCGGAATCACAGCCGGCGCGTCTACTCCGCAAAAAATTATTGATAAAGTAATTGAGAAAATTAGTGAACAGTGAATAGCGAGGAGTGAAGCGTAAAAACATCTACTCACTCCTTACCATTCACTACTCACTAAAAAAACAGAAAGGAAAAATAAAAAATGACAGAAGTTAAAGACGAATTTGAAATGTTGTTAGAAGAAAGCTTTGCTAAAACTAACACTGTTGCTGATATCGTAGAAGGTACAGTAATCAAAAAAGAACAAGACGGTTATCTTGTAAGTGTTAAGGGTGCTAAAATGGAAGCATTCTTATCAAACAGAGAATTATCAAGCGACGTTGAAGAATTAGAAGTAGGCGACGTTAGAGAATTCTACGTATTAAAAGAAGAAAACAATGACGATGCTATGCAATTATCTCTTAAGAGAATCGCATTTGCACAAGCCTGGGCTCAACTTAACGATGCTAAAATCCAAGGCGATACAATCCTTGCTAAAGTTGTTTCAACTGTTAAGGGCGGTGTTTTGGTTGACGTTGCAGACCTTAAGGGCTTCATCCCATCATCTCAATTGAGAACAGGTACTCCATTTGATGGTTTAATCGACCAAAAAATCGAAGTTAAAGTTCTTGAAGCTGATCCTAAGAAAAACAAACTTATCTTATCTCAAAGACAAGCTGTTGCTGAACAAAGAGATCAAGTTGTTGATAACGTTCTTTCTTCATTGGAAGAAGGTCAAGTTGTTAAAGGTAACGTAGTTAGAATCACTGATTTCGGTGCTTTCGTTGACATCAACGGTATCGACGGTTTACTACCTATCTCTGAAATTTCTTGGCAAAGAATTAAACACCCTTCAGATGTTATCACTTTAGGTGACACAATCGAAGTTAAAATCATCAAGATTGATACAGAATTGAAGAGAATTTCTCTATCTCTTAAGAGAATGGGTGAAAATCCTTGGCAACAAATCGAAGGACAATTCGAAGAAGGTCAAATCGTTAAAGGTACTGTAAACAAAGTTACTACTTTTGGCGCATTCATCAACATCTTCCCTGGTGTTGAAGCATTGTTACCTGTTTCTGAAATGTCTGACGAAAACGTAAATCCGTTCAACATGTTCAAAGTTGGTTCAGAAGTTGACGTTCTTATTAAGAAATTCACTCCAAAAGAACACAGAATCGCTTTGTCAGTTAAAGATATTCAAAAATAGTTTGAATTGTTAATTTTTGAAAAGGCGCAGCCTTCGGCTGCGCCTTTTCTTTTATAAAAACCCTTGAATATTGTTACATTTCCCCTCTAATGTAAAGATTTTGTAATGATTTGACTTGTTTTTGGTACAATTAATAGAAAGTGGTAAAATAGCCGAGAATTAAGGGAAAAAAGATTATGAAGAAATTTTTGATGATGTTATTTATGACTATGCTTTTGACTCTACAGTCAGCGCAAGCAATGAATGTAGATGAATTTATGGATAAGCATGTCGCGCCGGTTTCTGACGCTGTCGCAAAATTAATTTTCTTCCCAATCAATATCTGCGGATGTGATGTTCCGTTGATTATTTTTTGGGTACTGATAGCAGGTTTCTTTTTCACGTTCTATTTTAAAGGTATTTCTGTTTGGGGATTCAAACACGCACTTGACGTTGTTGCAAAACCCGCCGAAAAACATAATGACGGCTGTGGTGAAGTTTCATCTTTCCAAGCATTAGCAACAGCTCTATCAGGTACAATCGGTATCGGTAGTATCGCAGGTGTTGCAATTTCAATTTCAATCGGCGGACCGGGTGCTGCATTTTGGATTTTTGCAGGCGCACTTTTGGGTATGTCAATCAAATTTGTAGAAGCTACTTCAGCTGTTAAATATAGAAGATTTAATCTTGACGGTTCTGTTTCAGGCGGCCCTATGCACTATATCGCACACGGTCTTACAAGAAAGAAACTTCGTTGGTTAGGTCAACCTTTGTCTGTATTATATGCAATACTTTGTATTGGTGGCGGTATCACTGGCGGTAACATGATTCAAATTAACCAAACCGCACACCAAATCGTATTTATCACAGGCGGTTCACACAGCATTTTCCACGGTTACACTTGGTTAATCGGTCTTGTAGCTGCAGTTCTTATCGGTATGGTAATTGTTGGTGGTATCAAGAGTATAGCTAAGGTTACTACAATCTTAACTCCTACAATGTGTTTATTGTACATCGTTTCAGGTTTAATCGTAATTTTTGCAAACTTTATGAATATTCCACACGCAATTGCTTTAATTATTCGTGAAGCATTCCACCCGACAGCAGTTGCAGGTGGTATATTTGGTACAATTATTATCGGTTTAAGACGTTCTGTTCAATCAAACGAAGCAGGAACAGGTGCAGCAGCTATTGTTTACGCTACTGCTCAAACTAAAGAACCTGTATCACAAGGTTTTGTAGCTTTATTAGAAACTTTCTTAACAGGTGTTCTTTGCTTGTTCACTTCTTTTGCGATTGTATTCTCAGGTGCTTGCACACACGCTGCTAAAGAAATTTCAGGTATTGAATTAGCATCAAATGCTTTCCAATCAGTAATTCCATTCTTCCCAATTATTCTTTCAATAGTTGCTGTAATGTTCGCATTATCAACATTGATTTCTTGGGCATATTACGGACAAAAAGCTTGGACATTCTTGTTTGGTGAAGGTAAAAAACGCGTTTTAGCATTTAACTTGATTTATTGTTTATTTATTATTATCGGTTCTGCAATGAACGTTAAATCAGTTATTGATATTACAGATGCTATGATGATTGCTTTGTGCGTTCCAAACATCATTGTATTGTATATTTTGTGTCCAGAAATCAAACGTGATTTGAAGTCATATCTGGAAAGACAAGATATGAAATTAGTTAAGAAATTTATCAGATTTTAGGATAAATCAGAAATATTAAAAAAAATCAATGTATCTTCTTGGTACATTGATTTTTTTTGCGTTCTATTCTATAATTATCATTGAACTTTGAAAAAAGAATACAGGCTAAAGATTTTAACACATTTTGACTAACGAGCGAAAGCAGAAAGGAGTTTTTTACTTCACTTTCTACTGGTAGGTTTTATTAAGGCGGACTTAGACTATACAATTGAATTGTAATTCTCAATTTGACGCCGTCTTTAATCTACGTGCGTAGCACTGCTTGTTGAAGTCAATGCAAGAAAATTAGCATTATTAATAATACTAATTCTCGTCCTCAAAACCCTTTAATTAGGGTTGCGGGTAAGGGTAGTTGCATTACCCTTGCCTGTATTCTTATTTTAACGTATTTATAATTTTTTTCAAGTGAGAACAATGATATATTTAGATGCAGGAACAACATATTCAAAAATAATAACAGATGAAAAACGATTTGATGATGAGTTTTTTATTAAACAAGACGGAAATTTCGCCTATTACATTTTGCCTTCGCGCATAATAAAAGCGCAAAACATTGTGCCGACTCGCTCTTGCGGCCACATGTCAAATGCAAGCGAAAATGAGATTATCGCGTTGGCACAAGGCGCAAAAAAACGTGAGATTTCGCCAGACGCAACGATTTTGGATTTAGGAAGTCGTGACGCTAAGTGGATAAAATTTAAAGACGGTAAATTTCATGATATGGATTGGAACACTTCTTGTGCAAGTTCTACGGGCGCAACGGTCGAAATGCTTTTAAAATTCTATGGAGTAAAAGCGGAAGAATTAGCATTTAATAATGAAAAATTTGCCGTTACCTGCGGAATTTTTGGGATGGAAAAGATTATGGATTCTATTTCTGCAGGAGTAAAACCTTCCGAAGCGATTTCTAAATTTGTACACGGCATAGCTTTTAATGCTTGGAACTTTTGCAAAAAGCCCGAAAAGATTTATTTGTCTGGTGGTTTTTGTGATAATAAATGTCTTGTGGATTCTTTGGGAAAATATTGTGAAGTTGAGCTTTTAGGCAGATTCGTTTTATGCGAAGGGTTATTTTAAAGAGATTTTTGCTAAGCCCCCCGAATTTCTAAGTTTCGCGTGGCTCAACTTGAAATTCTACCCTCCAACTTGGAGAGGGAATAAGCTAAAGACGTTCGATATTTCGTAACACAAAAATCTAGCCTTATTGTATTATTGCTAACTCATCCTGTTTACGGTATTCTTAAATCAATGAGGAGAAGGCAATGACAGTTTTAGAAAAAATTAACGAAATTAACGAAGCTTTAAAAGAAATTTTTGATTTTACGCAAACAAACGAAACGATTAAATCTGATTTTACAGAATATTTATCTACAATTGGAGCAAGAAATATTTCACTAAATCAGATGGAAAAAATATTTTTACCTTATGTTTTTGAACGCAGAATCAGCGGTAAATCTATTTTAGATATGTATACTGAAGAAAAAGGCGCAAAGGATATTATAGCAAAACTTAACGAAGCGCAATCTTCTATTTTCGAAATCAAAAAAATTCTTAAAAACGGTTTTGAACTTTATAACTTGGTTAACGAAAAAACTTATAAAGTGCTTTCACTTACTAAAATGACTAATTTTAGAGGGATTTATGCAGGGCAATTTATTGCAGGCAGAATCTTTGAACTTGACGGTGAATATTATATTATTGAAATTTCAAGCGTACTTTCTCATTCTCAAAAAGAAGAAGCTTACAGATACGCTGTAATGAAATTGGTTCACACTCCGCGCTTGTTGTATTTGGATAACCCTGAAAAAGAAGAAGAAATCAAATCAACAATCGCTGAAATGTACGAAAAATTTATCAAAACATTTGATAAAGATATAATTTTGACAACCAACAAACACGCAGACGACATTATCGGCGCGTTTAACGAAGGTGAAGATGTTGATTTATCGGATAAAGGTTGTGACATCTCAGAATACAAATTTTTCCACGTTAAAGAATTGGATAACAACTATTCAAACTTTTTGGAAAATTCTATGGGCGGATTTTCTTCTCACAACGAAACTTATGATGTTGCAGTAATTTTCGATAAAGAAAACGGTCTTTATGCAATACCTTTCTACGAAACCTTCTGCAAGATTTTTGAGAATAAAGAGTCTGTTGAAAATGCAAAAGGTTGTGTTGAATACTTTTTAACAAATGATTCAATTCCAAATACGATTTTGGAAAGAGTTTCAACTCAATATCCAAACTTTATGGAAACTGTAAATGAAGTTATGGGAACAAATTATACTTTTGAAGAATTGATTAAAAATTATAAATCAGAATATTTGAATAACAAAATCTATTCTTCAGCAACAATTTTGTTCTGCTCAAATGCGTTTTCACAAATTTTTGATTACATATCAGAACCAAAACCGCAAGCACCTGTAATTACGGAAAAAGTCGGCAGAAACGATCCTTGCCCTTGCGGAAGCGGTAAGAAATTCAAAAACTGCTGCGGTAAATAATTAAATTAATAACTATTTTTTTAAAGTGGGGAAATTTAGTTAAAACTAAATTTCCCCACTTTTAATTTTATTAATAAGCAGCAGTTTATTTTATCAAAAACATGTGCTAAAATATAAATAGAGCTATGAAATCAGTAAAAGAAATATCAGTAGAATCAAAGATTCTTAAAAGACTACAAAGTCACCCTCTATGTTTGGAACTTGCGCATTACCTGTTTGAAGACGGAGAGCTTCAAGAAATGCAGGATTATGCGAACAATGTTTCAATCAAACGTTTGGGCTACAATGACCACGGTCCTGTTCACATGCGACAAGTTGCGGCTAACTCTATCAAGATGTTGAACATTCTTCACGAATGCGGAATTAAAACTTCGCTTGAAAAAGAAGAAATCGGAACTTTTGAAGACAGCATGTGCGCCGTAATTTTGGCAGGTTTAATGCATGATTTGGGCATGATGATTGGACGTCAAGGACACGAAGAAATGTCTGTAATATTAGCGAAACCGCTTGTAGAAAGAGCGTTGATGCATATTTTACCAAACGATTTACACAGACGCGTAGTTATTCGTTCACTCGTAATTGAGGCGATTATTGGTCACATGGCATCAAGAAAAATCCACTCTACAGAAGCCGGAATTATTCTGATTGCAGACGGATGCGACATGACAAAAGGTCGTGCGAGAATCCCTCTTGCAATGAATACAACTCCGAAAGTCGGTGATATTCACAAATATTCTGCAAATGCAATTGACAGAATAAGAATTCAACACGGCGAAAAGAAACCTATTAAGATTACAGTTGAAATGACAGGCGATGTAGGATTTTTCCAAATTGAAGAAGTTTTATTTACAAAAATTGATTCAAGCCCTGCGAAACAATATGTAGAGCTTTATGCAGGTGTGGTTGGACAAGAACCTAAATGTTATTTGTAGATTTTTAACACTCTTACCGGTTTTATTGTATAATTAACTTATGAAATATCCGAATTTAGAAAAACTGGTAGATATAATTGCCGTATTAAGAAGCGAAAACGGCTGTGAGTGGGACAGAGAGCAAACTCACAAATCTTTGCGCCCAAACATGTTGGAAGAAGCTTACGAAGCCGTTGACGCGATTGATGACGGTGATATTCCGAATTTGCGAGAAGAACTCGGCGATGTCCTTTTGCAGGTTGTTTTGCATGCTCAAATTGCAAAAGATAACAACGAATTTGATATTGAAGATGTTGCAAAAGAACTTAGCGACAAATTAATTCACCGTCACCCTCACGTTTTCGGCAATCAAAAAGTCCATTCAACTCAAGAGATTTTAGACAATTGGGATAAATTAAAAAAAGAAGAAAAAACTTATAGAAAATCCATTTTGGATGGGATTTCCAAATCTCAATCCGCTCTAATGTCTGCGCAGAAAATCAGCAAAAAAGTTGTAAAAGTCGGCTTTGAGTGGGATTCTGTAGACAGCTTGAAAAATTGTATTAAATCCGAATACAAAGAGTTTGAAGAAGCTGTTAAAGAAGGCGACAAAGACCACATGGAAGACGAGATGGGCGACATATTTTTTGCAACCGTAAATCTTGCAAGATGGTACAAAATCGACGCAGAACAAGCACTTTTAAGAGCAAACAAAAAATTCATGAAACGTTTTAAGAAAATGGAAGAAATTAAAACCAAACCGTTTGAAGATTATACATTTGATGAATTTAATGAGTTGTGGAAAAAAGCTAAAATAGAATTGGGAAAATAGACAGTGCGTCATCTCCATTGACTTGAAGCTGTTCAATTAACACAAGCCACTTCCCTCCCCAGGTGGAGGGTGCCGAAGGCGGGAGAGGGTATTATTAACGAAAGGACTAAAATGAAAAAACTACTATCAACACTATTTCTACTAATGCTAACTTGCTCGATTGCTTCTGCTAAAGAAGAATTCAGCACTGTTTGTGCGAACCATATTCTTGTACCTAATGAAATGGACGCAATTAAATTGAAAAGCCAAATCAAAGATTTCAGCGATTTTCAATACTATGCAAGAATATATTCTACTTGTCCATCAGGCAGAAATGGTGGTGATTTAGGTTGTTTTGGCAGAGGTCAAATGGTAAAACCTTTTGAAAATGCAGCTTTTAATGGTAATATTGGAGAAGTTTCAGATCCTGTTAAAACACAATTCGGTTACCACTTGTTGTGGGTTACAAAAAAATATTAAGCAAAAACCTCCATGGATAGGGAGGTCACAGCTGTTGGTGAAGCTCCGCTGAGCCTTACAGATGTGGGTTTTATCTAATGGAAAATGGAAAGTTAAAAATAGAAAATTAGTTTAAAATATATGGTTTATTAAAAAGGAAAAGAGGTTACTATGAAAAAGATTTTAACATTTTTAATGCTTAGCGCATTCTTGGCAACACCTGCATTCGCAGCAGCTCCTACACAAGGACATCCGGGAAAAGTTTCAGGTCGTTCAGTTGGTGCAGCGGCTGTTTCATTAATCATTTGGCCTGGCTTAGGTCAGTTAATGAATGACCAACCTGTTGAAAAGAACGTTACACACGCAGTTTTAGGTTTGACAGGTATTTTCAGATTCTGGTCTTGCTACGATGCTTTTGTTGACAGACAAGGCGGCGTTTGGCATAACAGAATTTAGTTAAGTTTACAAACGGAGCGGCGG
>CAZYWC010000003.1:106824-118299 GCA_964651125.1 uncultured Vampirovibrio sp. | reverse complement strand
AGAAGCGCGCAAATATTCTTCTTTTGTGTTGTATACAGGCATGAGGACTGAAATTTTGTACAAAGCAACTCCTTTTCTAAATATTAAATTTATATTCCTACCACGACCTTTATTTTTCTGAAAATCTTTTGGTTACTTATTTTGGAGGATAAAATCTTACAACTTATTTACACTTGTGTTGAACTGCATTTATTAATCCTTGAAAACATTGTAACACAAATTATATTTAATTATGCCATCATACTATTTTATATTGCATTTACTTAACATTTTATTTGCGTTCTATTTGCAAAACCTACTATTTATAACCATTTTGACAATCTTACAACACAAGTGTAAGTATGTTGAATTACTTTTTGCAGATGCAAGGTAGCATGTAATTTATAGGTTAAGTTCAAGATTTTTATTAAAAAGGTGATTTGTTTTGATGGTATAATTATTCAAGTTATGCAAGAAATTACTGTTGGAAAAATTTATAAACATTACAAAGGGAATGTGTATAAAATTATCGCACTTGGTAAACATTCTGAAACCGAAGAAGATATGATTGTTTACCAAAATGTAGATAAGGGCGATATTTGGGTTAGACCAAAATCTATGTGGAATGAAGAAGTTTTGGTTGATGGCAAAAAAGTTTTGAGGTTTAGTTTGATATGATTACACGAGAAGTTAGAGAGTGGCTGCAAAAAGTTGAGCGCAGGCAATATTCGTATGATGATGCTATGTACGAATTTATGCGTTTTTCTTCATTTTTGACCAGAGAAGAAATGAAGATGATTAAATCGAAGTTGGAGCAAGAGTATAAAAGATAATTTATTTGATTGACACCTCACCCTAGCCCTCTCCTGTAAGGCGAGGGAATAACCAAGAATTGTTAACTTATATTAGAAATGCAATTAAATTTAATTGTGTTTTGAACGACTTTAGGTTATTCCCTCGCCTTACAGGAGAGGGCTAGGGTGAGGTGAATATATTAATTATTAAATAATATCTTTCCTTGTCACAATTCCTAAAACTTTTTGTTCCTTATCAACCACAATCGCCCACTCTGTCGAATTTTCGTGCAGGCGATAATACGCCGTGTACAAATTATCGTCAGGATAAACCGTTACAGGATTTGTGTCTAAAATTCTGCTTACCGTAATTGATTTCATCTTGTTATCAACCAAAACATCTTCGATATCGGATTTGGTGATAATTCCAGACAAGCGGTCTTTTTTGTCACAAATCGGATAAGCATTATGCCCTTCTTGTTCCATAATTTCAAGTATATCTTGGATTTTAGCGTTGTTTTTAAATGTTCTTACATTTTTTGTCATGATATCTTGAACAGTTGTTTTGTCTGATAAATTTACATCCGCATTTTTGTATTGATTAACAACAAGCTTTGCATAAATCGGTTTATGGTTCATTTTTTCAGCCGTCAAATCTGCAATCGCTGAAACAAGCATAAGAGGCAGAATGCATTCATATCCGCCCGTCATTTCAAAAACCATAACAACTGCGGTTAGTGGAGTTCTGGCAACAGAAGATAAAAATCCTGCCATACCGAGTGATGCAACTGCAGTAAGATTTACGCTCGCTCCAAAATCGTTAGCAAAATATCCTGTAATGTATCCTAAAAACGAGCCGAGCATTAACATTGGCAAAAATATTCCGCCTGCTGCTCCTGATGCGAAACAAATTGGTGTGATTATAAATTTCGCAAGAAAAATTATGCAAACTAAAGCGATTGGAAAATCGTTAAGCAAAAGTTTTTCAACAGAACCGTTGCCTGATGATAAAACGTAAGGAATCATTAAACCTGCAAGCCCTGTAATCAAGCCTGCAATAGCGGGTTTGCAGTAGTTTGGCAATTTTATTTTAGCAAAATTTCCATTCATAAAGAAAATGGTTTTTGAAAACAAAACGCCTAAAACTCCTGATATCAAACCCAGAATTATACAAACAATTACGACAGACGGGCTGATTCCGATTGCAGGAATTGAAATGTTGAACGCAGGATTTGCGCCTAAAAAATATCTTGCAATGCTTGCGGAAGTTACTGTTGCAACGAGTGTTGGGAATAACATTGAAGGTGTGAATTTGTGAATAAGTTCTTCCAAAACAAATAATGTTCCCGCAATTGGGGCGTTAAATGTTGCACCGATTGCTGCGCCTGCGCCTGACGCTATTAATTTATCGCGGTTGTTTCCGCTCAGTTTAAAAAGTTTACCGACAAAAGAACCTGCGCCGGCACCAAGTTGAACGCTCGGGCCTTCTCTACCCAGCGAAAGCCCTGTTCCTATTCCGATTACGCCTGCGAAGAATTTTACAAAAATTGTGCGAACTCTGATTAATTTTCCGCTTCTCAAAAGCGACATTTTGACGTAAGGGATTCCGCTTCCAGATGTTTCGGGTGCAAATTTGTAGACTAAGAGTCCTGCTAATAATCCGCCAAAAGTCGTTATAACTAAAAACAGTAAAGGCGTTGCGTAAAATTTCGCCATAACAAAACTGAACAGATTTTCTATGCCGAGTCTGAAAGCTACGACAATTAAGCCTGTAAGCAAACCTACGATTATTGCTTGCCAAAATATTTTTGTAAAACTTTTTTCCATAGGTTTATTATAATTTTAAAAAGAAATGAATTTCAATATCAATAATTCATCTATCTTGCAAATTGCACCTATTATAATTTTATATTAAAATACTGACTATGAAGAAAGGGTTGTTATTTTTATTGTTGTTTTTATTCGGAGCGACTCAGAGCTTTGGCTATGAGTTGATTTTGCCTAGAGAAAAAAGCTCAATTTCTAATTCTAATTATGCTTTTTTTGTAGGTAAAGCCAACAATTCTGAAGTAATTTCAATAAACGGCTACCCTATTTATGTCGCGCCAAATGGAGCTTTTGCGCATTCCGTAAAGTTGAAAGTCGGAGAAAACAGAGTTGTTGTACGTTCAAACTACAACACACAGATTTACAAATTTTATAAAAATGCACCGACAAAAGCTGTAGAAATTCCAATAACGGAATTTGATATTCAGCCTGTTGCAGTAAATCGTGATAATGTGCCGTTGAGAAGTACTCCTGTTGATGGCGGTTTAAATAGGATTGCACATCTTTTTAAAGATACGACTCTTTTGATAAACGGTTCAAAAGGTGAATTCTACCGAGTATTTCTTTCTAAAAACCAAACTGCTTGGATAGCTAAAAAAGATGTGGATTGTGTTGAGTGTTCAAGTACTGCTAGCTTCATAAATATGGATAGCAAAAAGTTTAAAAATGCGACTATTCAGACTATTTCGTTCAGCAAAAATTTGCCTTATACAATAGAGGAAAAAGACAAAGAAATTTTGTTTAAAGTTTATAACCCTGAACTTTCTGAGAATTCGGTCTATACCGTAAACATACCAAAGCCTGATAAATATTATTACAATATAGATTTAAAAGACGGTTTGTATACATTTAAAGTAAGTGCGCTTCCTGATACACTAGAAGATATAACGGTTGTGGTTGATGCAGGTCATGGCGGTTCTGAAAAAGGTGCAATCGGTTGTTTGGGGCAGGAAGAAAAAGATATTAATTTAAAAATCGCTTTAGAATTAGCGGAAAAATTAAAACAACTTGGCGCAAATGTTGTAATGACAAGAGAATGCGATGGATTTGTTTCGTTAAATGACAGAGTTGATATTGCTAAAAAGAATGATGCTAATATTTTTGTAAGTATTCATTTGAATTCGATTGGTGATATTCCGATGAATATCCATAAAAATAGAGGAACAAGCGTTTATTATTTTAATCCTAATTCTAAGAAGCTTGCAGAAACTGTAGAAAAATCCGTAACCAAATCTGCGGGAACAAATAAAGACGGGGTTAGAACAGCCAGTTTTGCGGTAATCAGACCGTATAATTATGTCGGAATTCTTGTCGAAACTGCTTATATGACCAATCCTTGTGATTCGGTTTTATATAACACTGAAGATTTTGCGTCCAATGTTGCGCAAGGTATTGCAGATGGTATAGTTGAGTTTGTAGAAAAATAAATTCTTTTTTCTTTTTATTGCTTTCGTGTTAATATGGTCTATGCGAGGTAGATATGTTAAGACAATTTTTGAATTCTAAAATACATAGAGCAACTGTTACGGACGCAGATTTAAATTACGTTGGCTCAATTACTATAGACGAAGAATTTTTGGAACTTTCAGGCATAATGGAGTGGGAAAAAGTTGAAATTCTAAACATCAATAACGGTGAAAGATTTCAAACTTATGTAATAAAAGGTAAACGCGGTTCAAAATGTTTTTGTTTGAACGGTGCTGCTGCAAGAAAAGCTCAACCGGGTGATAAAATTATTATTGTAACTTATGCAGATTTGACTCCGGAAGAAATCAAAACTCACAAACCAACTATTGTTCAAGTTGGAGAAGGAAATGAAATTGTTCGTTAATCCGTATAAACCAAAAAAGAAAAAGAAATTCACAATTGATACCAAAAATATGGGTGTGAATATTGATAAAAACGAATATTATGAAATCGTTAAATCAAATTCTGCACACCCTGAAAAAGGTTTGCGTTAATCTAATATTCTAACCCCTGCATTTGAGCCTGTGCTGTAATTATTCAGGTTATATCCTTTTGTGCCGAACGGGCCGCTATATTCCGTAAATGATGAGTTGCCGTAATTTGTCGGATAACTCCCTTGAGAAAAAGAATTAATGAAAGGATTAGAAGAACCGATAGAAGGCGTGTATCCTGTTGTCTGCCCTGCAAAATAATCCCCGATGTTTCTCAAAAGGCTTGTTCTGTAATTTTGTTTTGGGCGAGCAAGAATTGCACTTCTTACATTTTCGTATCTCGTATTAATATCGCCGTTTTGCAATGCCCCGAACGCTTGCATTTCCAGTCGTTCTAAACGCTGGATATCGCTTTCTCGCGTAAAATTTCTATTCATTGTGTATTTTTCCAAAGCGTTTATATCAGAGAAATTTGAACAGTTGTGACAAGGATTATAATATTGTCTTGGTGCGTGCGGACGATTGTATCCGTAAGGTCTTGTTTGAATATGATTAAAATTAGGATTATAGTAATAAGGACTTTGAGTGACAACTGTTCTGGTCGCTGCAAAACTTGAAATCGGGCTGATAAAAGTTAATAGAAGTAAAGATAAAATAAAACGATACATGATAAATCCTCCGAACAAATCATCCGATTATATTCAAACGCGTTTGGTAAAATTTTAGTATTGTTTGAGTGGGTAATTGGGAAGGGTGATTGTTGGGCTGAAAAACAAGCCTACAACTATAACATTTTATTTATCGAGTCGGGCGATAAAAATTTCTTATTGGCTGCATTAATATCTTTTTGCAACTAATTTGCAGAAAGGACAAAAAATGAGCTTTAATCCACTAAAAGAAAAAGGTATTCCTATAGAAAAACAAATCAGGAACTGGCACCAAATCGTCGGAAAACCTTACAATAAAACAGAAGTTGACTGTTACACAAGAACACGACAAATCTTGATGAACGGTATTGAAGTTGAAGCGTGGGGGTTTAAACACCAATTCAACAGATTCATGCCGAATAATAACGAAAAACAATTAATGGCTTTAATTAGCAGAATAGAAGATTCTCAACAAGCGACCGCAAACTGGATGGGGCCTGCCGACCAGTCTGTTTTAGAAACGACTTTAGGGTATGAACAGGTTGCAGTCGATTTAACGGCTTGGATGGCGCAAAACGAACCTGACGAATACGTCCGAGAAACTTTCGATTTCGGTTTGTTGGAAGATTTTGACCACTTGTATCGTTACAGCCAATTCGCATATATGACGGAAGGAATTAAACCAAATTCAATTGTGCAGGATAAAACCGATGTTGTAGTCGGACGTCCGACACAGCATCACCATAACAACAATGGTTTAAGAATAAGAAAACCTTACGATAAAAATACGGCGCATCCGCAGACAAAAGTTAATATTTTGACACTTTTATCAGGAGAACAACAAACGCATAATTATTACGCGGAACACGGTTTTATGTATGGTGACCACGTTTTAAGAGAAACTTATGCCGAAATTAAAGACGTGGAAGAAGAACACGTAACAATGTATGAATCTTTGATTGACCCGACAGAAACCTTGTGGGAAAAACTTCTTATCCACGAATTTACAGAGGTTTGCAACTATTATACTTGTATGGAAGACGAATCTGACGAAAGAATCAAAAAGACTTGGGAACTGTTCCTTGATTTGGAATTAGGTCATCTTCAAGTTGCGGCGGATTTGTTTAAAAAATACGAAAAACGCGACCCTGAAGAAGTTATCGGCTCAGAAATTGTTATTCCTTGCAGATTTACGAGTCAAAAAGCTTACGTTCAAAAGGTATTAGAAAGCCAAGTTGATAAACGTTTGGAAGACCAAGGACGATTTACGACAATTGATAAACTTCCAAAAGATTGGTTGAGTTATGATGTACAGCGCAAGCAAAATGAATTGAGTTCGCCATCAGAAAATGCCGTAAAATTGGTGTTTACTTATCACAAACGTGATATCACGGCAGGCAACAGAGAGCTTAGAGATAAAGAACCCGAAATTTTGAAAAAAGGTTTGCAAAAAGATTTGGTTGCAGAAAATACGGTTATGCCTGACGAATTAGAAAAAATGATTAAAGAACATAAAGAAACAAAAGAAAAAAGACATAAACTTATTTAGAGATATTTAGGAAAATTGGGTAGAAAAAAGGCGTGCCGAAGGCACGCCTTTTTAAGAATAAATTAAATTCTTACTTGCTTTCAACAACAGCTTGAGCTGCAGCCAATTTAGCTTGTGGAATTCTGAATGGTGAGCAAGAAACATAGTTCAAGCCAATTCTGTGGCAGAATTTAACTGAATCTGGGTCTCCGCCGTGTTCACCACAAACACCGCCAACAAGTCTTGAATTAACCTTGTGACCTAATTTCATAGACATTTCGATTAACTGTCCAACACCCTTTTGGTCTAATGTTGCAAACGGATTTGCAGGAAGGATTTTTTGTTCAACATATCTGTTCAAGAATTTACCTTCTGCGTCATCTCTTGAATAACCGAATGTCATTTGAGTCAAGTCATTTGTACCGAATGAGAAGAATTCTGCGTATTCAGCAATTTCATCAGCTGTAAGTGCTGCACGAGGAATTTCAATCATTGTACCGAATTTGTATTCAACCTTGATGCCTTTTTCAAGCATAACGATTTCAGCAACTTTTTCCAAGATTTCTTTTGCAACTCTTAATTCGTTTACATGACCGATTAGAGGAATCATAACCCAAGGTTTAACGTCAATACCTTCTTTTTTAACGTCACAAGCAGCTTCAAAAATTGCTCTTACTTGCATTTCGTTAATTTCAGGGTAAGTTAAACCAAGTCTGCAACCTCTCAAGCCCATCATAGGGTTAGATTCAGAAAGTCCTTCAACGATATGAAGAAGTTCTTCTTTTTCAGTAGCGTCTTGATTTAGAGCCTTAAGTGTTGCAACTTCCTTAATCAATTCTTCCTTTGAAGGTAAGAATTCGTGAAGTGGCGGATCAAGAAGTCTAACTGTCATTGGCTTATCACCGATAGCCTTGAACATTGCATAGAAATCTGAATATTGCATTGGTAACAACTTATCTAAAGCTTCACGTCTTGCTTCAGGAGTACCTGCAATAATCATTTTTTGAACCCAAGGTAATCTATCTGGATCCATGAACATGTGTTCTGTTCTGCAAAGACCAACACCTTCAGCACCGAATTTCAAAGCGTTTTCGATATCTTTTGGAGTATCAGCGTTAGCTTCTACGTGGATTTCTCTGATTTCGTCAACCCAGTTGAAGAATGTGTTCCAGTTGTCATCAATCTTAGCGTCAACTAATTTAACAGCGCCTGCCATAACAACACCTTTACCACCGTCAAGAGAAATTACTTCATCTTTGTGGTAAACAGTACCGTCAGCACCTGTCAATGTTTCGTTTGCAAGGTCGATTTTCATATCTTCACAACCTGAAACGCAAGGTTTACCCATACCTTTTGCAACTACTGCTGCGTGAGATGTAGCGCCGCCTCTTAGTGTTAAAACACCTTGAGAAACAGCCATACCGTGAATATCATCAGGGCAAGTTTCTACACGAACCAAGATAACTTTTTCGCCTGCTTCGCCTCTTTGAGCAGCTTCTTCCGTATCGAATACGATTTTACCAACAGCTGCACCAGGAGATGCGTTTACACCGTGAGCAATCTTAGTTGCTTCTTCCATAGCTTTTGCGTCGAAGCAAGGAAGCAAGATTTGGTTTACTGAATAAGGGTCAACCAATTGGATTGCACGTTCTTTAGTGATAATGCCTTCTTTGCACATATCAACAGCGATTTTTACGGCAGCAGCTGCAGTTCTCTTACCGTTACGTGTTTGAAGGATGTATAATTTACCTTTTTCAATTGTGAATTCCATATCTTGAACATCTTTGTAACCAAGTTCAAGTTTTTTAGCGATATCAACGTATTGTCTGTACAAGTCAGGCATTTCTGTTTCCAATTCGCAAATAGGTTTTGGAGTTCTGATACCTGCTACAACGTCTTCACCTTGAGCATTTGTCAAGTATTCGCCGTAGAATTTGTTTTCACCTGTTGCAGGGTTACGAGTGAATGAAACACCGGTTGCGCAATCGTCGCCCATGTTACCGAATACCATTGTTTGAACGTTAACAGCAGTACCGAAGTTGTGGTCGATTTTGTTCATGTTTCTGTAAGCTACTGCACGAGGAATGTTCCAAGAACGGAATACAGCTTCAATAGCTTCTTGAAGTTGTACATAAGGATCTTGAGGAAAATCCTTGCCTGTAACTTCTTTGATAACGTTTTTATAAACAGGAATAAGAGATTTCCAACCGTCAGCAGAAATTTCTGTATCAGACTTAACGCCTTCTCTTTCCTTAACTTTTTCAACTTCTGATTCAAAATATTTTTGTCTGTCCATTTCCCAAGCAACAGAACCGAACATTGTCAAAAATCTTCTGTATGAATCGTAGCAGAATCTTGGATTGTTAGTTAATTTAATCATAGCTTCTACTGTTTCATCGTTCAAACCTAAGTTCAAGATAGTTTCCATCATACCTGGCATAGAAACTCTTGCACCAGAACGAACAGAAACTAAAAGCGGGTTAGTTGAATCGCCAAACTTTTTGCCGGTTTGAGTTTCAACATCTGCCAAAGCCTTTTTAACTTCGTCCATAAGACCTTCAGGCATTTTATTACCATTATTAATGTAATCCATACAAGTTTCGGTTGTGATAGTAAGTCCTGGTGGTACTGGTAAACCTAGGTTTGTCATTTCAGCAAGGTTAGCACCTTTACCGCCCAATAGGTTGCGCATATCTGCATTACCTTCGCGGAACAGCCATACTCTTTTTTGAGTCATTAGTTTCTCCTTTTTTAAAATAAGTAATACGCTCTTTTTTAATTCTTTTTCAGTAATATAAGCGTAACATGAAGAAAACTCGATGTATATATAGTTATGTTAAGTTTTATTGCATTTTTTGTTCCTGCTACTTGGGTTTGTAAAGATTTAATTTGATAGTATCCTCTCCAAGAGGGAGGGTTGAAAATCAAGTTGAGCTTTGCGAAACTTAGATTTTCGGGTGGGGGTTCGAACCATAGGCTGTAAGTTTCATTTTTTATTTTTACGCCATTCTAATTTTGATGTAAAATATTTCTATGGCACTTATTGAAATTAAAAATATTGTAAAAACTTACAAAACCGGCGATGATTGCTTTAATGCACTTAATGGCGTATCTTTTTCTGTCGAAAAAGGTGAATTTGTTGCAATCATGGGGACATCAGGTTCAGGAAAGTCAACCTGTATGAACACTCTAGGCACTTTGGACAGGCCGACGAGTGGAACTTATCACCTTGATGGCGTTGATGTTTTTTCGCTTAATCAAGAAGAGTTGTCTGAAATAAGAAACCAAAAAATTGGTTTTGTATTCCAAGGTTTTAACCTGATTTCAAGAACTTCTGCTATTGAAAATGTTGAGTTACCGATGATTTATAAAGGAATTCCGGAAGAAGAACGTCATAGACGGGCAAAAGAAGCTTTAGAGATTGTTGGTTTAAAAAATCGTGAAACTCACATGCCAAACCAAATGTCAGGCGGCCAGCAACAACGTGTTGCAATTGCAAGAGCATTGGTTAACGATGCACCTTTGATTTTGGCGGACGAACCGACAGGGAATTTGGATACAAAAACCAGTATTGAGGTTATGGAGTTTTTTGTACGTTTGAATAAAGGTTTTGGCGACAAAGAAGGCAAAACAATCGTTTTGGTAACACACGAACCTGATATTGCAGAATATTGTTCAAGAGTAATTCGCTTTAAGGATGGAAATATTGTTTCGGATTTACCAAAAGACGAATGGATGAAAACCAGAAACCGAGAAACTTAAGAATCTCTATTACCCAAAAGAAAAGCCCCAGATGGGGCTGAAATGTTTTGTAAGATGTAAGATTATATAAGAGAGTGTTTATGTTTTTTAAAGTCGATAAGTGAATAGGTGAATAAGTTCGTATAAAATATTTTTTTGTATTATGCGTTCAATGATTGAATTTTTATAGATGAATAAATCTAAAATGAACTTATTCACCTATTCGCTCATTCACTTATTGACCTATGCAATAAAGTTATTACCAAATCTGTTAGCGCCGTAGAAGAAAGATTCTCTCATAACTTGTTGAAGGTTTCTTTTTCTAACAACTCTGTTACCAACTTTAGTGTTAGCGATTTCATCAACAGATTTTTGGTAGCAAGAAGTAACTAGAGAGTTGATGTATTTTGTAACTGTTGTTTCTTTTTGAGCTTCTTCAACTGAAACAGTTTCAACAGATTCAAATTCATTGAAGAAGTTGTTGATAGATTCGATTTCTTTGTTTGAAATTGTTTCTGTTGTGAATAACATCTTGTTTGCTCTCCTTGGTTATCTCTTATGTATATATAAAGTATTTAACTTTGAAAAAATTGCCTTTTTTGATGTGTTTTATTAAGTTTTGTAAAGTTGAGTTTAGAAAATGGGGAATTTCTTAATAATTGTTTAAAAAGGTAATAAGGAAATAGGGGAATGAGGGAATAAGAGGTTTTAAAAATTTTTAGCGCAGTTTGCGTTAGCAACCGCCCTTTATAGGGAGGTCGCGGCCGTTGGCGAGTGTAAGCGAGCCTTACGGATGCGGGTGGGTTTCGTCTTATCCCTCTCCGTGGGGGAGGGTAGAATTTCAAGTTGAGCTGCGCGAAACTTAGAAATTCGGGTGGGGGGCTTTTTGAATGGAAAATTGAAAATGGAAAGTGGAAAATTGTTTTAGGGATTTTTGTTTTCGGGATGTGATTGCAGGATGTTTTTATAAACAAAATAATAGTTAATAAAAGGCTGGATTCTTCAGTCTAATCGGCTTCAGAATGACGTAGTCGAGTCTTCCGCGTCAAATTTTCCCAAAA
>CAZYWC010000003.1:0-106724 GCA_964651125.1 uncultured Vampirovibrio sp. | reverse complement strand
GAAAAAGAGCCCCAAAGGACTCTATTTATATTTCTAATCTAGTGTAAAATGGAGCAAGGACTCCGTTTGCGTGCAGGAAAAGGTGACTAAATGTCACGTTTTCCGTTTAGTGAGAAAATAATATAACAAACTAGTTGCAAGCAAATGGAGGAGAGAGACGTAGTCGAGTCTTCCGCGTCAAATTTTCCCAAAAGAAAAAGAGCCCCAAAGGACTCTATTTATATTTCTAATCTAGTGTAAAATGGAGCGGAAGACGAGACTCGAACTCGCGACAGTCTGCTTGGAAGGCAGATACTCTACCAACTGAGCTACTTCCGCACGCTCTTTATTTTTCTGTCAATTTGTTCAGTTGGTAGAGTATCCGATATCTTAGAATCGTTCGGCTCTTACCGCCTAAACTTTTGCCTGCTTCGTAGCCTTTGCCTCACTGGGGCAACTGAGCTACTTCCGCACACTCTTTATTTCAATTGTCAAATTTTGTTGCAAATCGCAACATGCGACCTTTGCAATCATAAATCAAACAAAAACATTTTTCAAGACTTATTTTTCATGTATTATTATTTTATGGAACGATTAATTTATCAAATGTTTATATTAGGAACGGGCGATGCTTTAGACGATGCTTTAGCTAATGGATTAGGCGGAGTTATATTTTTTACAAAGGATATCCAAACCAAAGAGCAGTTTAAAAGTTTAATCAAAGAAATTAAGTCAAAAGCTGTAATCCCGCCTTTTTTATCAATTGACCAAGAAGGCGGACGGGTTGAAAGAACTGAAAATATTCATCCGCGCTATCTTTCACCAAGAATTGCGTTTCAAAAAGGCGAAGATTTTTTGCATAAACAAAGCAGAGAAATTGCTTTAGAACTTAAAGATTATGGTATAAATTTGAATTTTGCGCCTTGTGCCGATGTTAATACCAATCCTAATAATCCAATTATCGGTGAACGCTCATTTTCTTCCAACACCGGTGATGTGATAAAGGGGATTAATATTGTTTCGGATGAATTTAGAACAAACGGCATTATTCCATGTTTAAAACATTTTCCTGGACATGGGGATGCAGATAAAGACAGTCATTTGACGCTGCCTTGTATTGATTTGCCGCTAGATGTGATGGAGAAAATTCATATTAGACCTTTTAGAGAAAAAGCTGATATGATTATGGTTGCACATTTGCATTGCACTTGTTTTGACAAAGAAGTTATACCGGCATCTTTGAGCAAAAACGCTGTCGGATATTTAAGAAACAATATCGGTTACAATGGTGTGGTAATTTCTGACGATATGGTCATGAAGGGTGTGCAAGATTTTGGTGCGGTAGAAGCCTGCGTGATGGCGATTTTAGCCGGTGTTGATATGTTTATTTATAGAAATGCCGATAAAGAAACTATTGATATAATCAAAGGTGTTATTGCGAAAGTTGAAAATAATGAACAACTTAAACGACGAATTCTTGAATCCAATGCAAGAATTGAGAAGTTAAAACAGAGATATTTATAGTAAAAAACAGAGTTTCGAAATCTCGAAACTCTGTTTTTTTTAGTAATATTAAATTTTAAGCATTTGCTTTTTCTGCATCAAAACATTCTTTGCATAAAACATCTCTACCTTGAGTAGGATTGAAAGGTACCTGAGTTTGTTTTCCGCATTTTGCGCAAACTGCATCAAACATTCTCTTTTTACCACGGTGTTGTTGTTTTTTAGCCTTTCTGCAGTTTGGGCATCTTTTTGGCTTATTTGTTAAACCTTTTTCTGCATAAAACTCTTGTTCGCCTGCTGTGAAAATGAATTCACAACCGCAATCTTCACAAATAAGCTTTTCGTCTTGGTACATGATTGTTCTCCTAAATAATTAATAACCTTGGCACTTTGTCTTTTATGCCATGCATTCATTTTATACTTTTTTAGTGGTAACGTCAAGCTTTTGTCGATATTGTATGAAGAAAACCCCTTGCTTAAGAATTAAGCAAGGGGTTTTCTGCTAATAATGTAGAAAATACCTAAGCGCAATCATAATGGCAACGGCGACTATCATAAAGATTATAGTGCTTACAAAACCTGAACCGTGCGCTTCTTTGTATGTTTCATTTTCGTTTTCCATAAAAACCTCCTAATAGATACGAATTTTAACCCGGCAATCGAGTGTGTGATTGCTAGATTGTAATTATTACTTTTAATTTTGTCTATTAAAAGTTAAGCTACGGCGCTCTTATGGATATTTCACTTTTTAAGTCGGTCGATATGTTATGAATGTTGCCTCTTGCAATAAGAGGCTTAGTAGAAACTAATAATAATTTTTTTTGATTTGCAGCTGATGCGCAGTTTTCATTAAATGTATAATTCTGTGAATCTCCGCTCTGGCTTTTAATTATGACATCCTGACTTAAATTTTGTGAAGTCAAAACAACATTTTGATAGTCATTTTGGATGTAATTCACAGGCGCGTTTGCAATTGCAGGAACCGTTTCAATATTAGTTCCATGCAAAACTAAAAAGCTAAGAAATATAAATAATATTTTTAATAAAAGCTTCACAAAAATATTTTATACTACTTATAAAATATTGTCATTAGGTTATGTTTCTATTTTATTGCTAAAATTCCATCTAATTTTTTAAAGATTTCTTTCAAGTCATCCATCAAAACCAATTCCCCTCTTAGTCTTGAAGCGCCTTGAAAACCGTTTACATAATAAGGATAAAATTTTCTGCAGAATTTCACACCGATATTTTCGCCGCGAAATTCTACTTCTTTATTCAAATGTTTCTTTAGAGTTGCGATTTTTTCTTCTAAAGTCGGTGGTGCAATGTATTCTCCGCAATTGATATATTTTTCTACTCGATATAAAAGCGAAGGGTCGCCCAACGCTCCACGTCCGATTGCAACACCATCCGCTTGAGAGTCTTCCAAACACTGAACGGCAGTTTCGATAGAAACCACATCGCCGTTTGCAAAAACAGGAATATCTACATTGCGCTTAAGCTCTGCAATCTTTTTCCAATCAGCCTTTCCGCCGTACATTTGAGAACGGGTTCTTCCATGGATTGTGATAAAATCCGCTCCCGCTTCTTGCATTTTTTGACCGTATTCAACGAAATTCAACTCATCAAACGTGTAGCCCAAACGAAATTTTACGCTCAAAGGAATTGTAATATTGGCTTTTGTCGTGCGAACGATTTCTTGCGCTAATTCTACGTTTCTCATCAAAGCACAGCCGTCTGTTCCTTTAACAACCTTGTTTACTGGACATCCCATATTGATATCTATCATATCAGCGTATTTTTGAAGATAATTTGCGCATTCTGCAATCATCTTAGGTTTATGTCCGCTCAATTGATAAGATATAGGTGAATGGTCTTCGCCTCGAGCCACAATATCAGTGTCTTTTACTTGTGTCAAAGCTTCCGAACTTATCATTTCGGTTGTCAAAAGACAATTCTTTGAATACTCACGCACAAGAGAACGCAAAACATAGTCTGTAATTCCAGCCATTGGTGCAAGTGAAACCCTGCTTGAAATTAGTGCCTGTACTTTTTTATTATCCCGCATAAGACTTCAATTCACCCATTCTTGATTTTGCGTATTTTAAATATTCATCGTCCGTTGTGTAGCTTGAAACGAATTTCTGATAATACTTGTACGCTTCTTTATAATTGTTTAAGCTGTCGTAATCAACCGCAACCATATAATTTGCAATCGGAAATTCGTTTGAATACTTAAGAACATTCAAATAATCGCTAATCGCAAGTTTTGGCTGCTTTTGTTCATCATAAATTAACGCTCTATAATAATAAGCATACGCATTTTGCGCATCTTTTTTGATTACGTCATTAAATTTTAGCATTGCAGTTTGGAAATTATTCTTTTCAAACAAATCAATACCTTCGTTTAAAATTCCAACAGAACCGTTTTGTACAACGTAAGTCAACAAATCTTTTGCGTCAGAATTCGGATTGAGTCCGACTGCTTTTTTTAAGTATGTTTCGGCAAGTGACCAGTTTTGTTGTTCAGAGTACAAATATCCGATGTAGTAAGGAATTTCTGCATTCTTAGGATTAATCTGTTCAGCTTTTTTGTAGTATTCAATAGCGCTATTATAGTCATTCAATGCCTGATAAGCAGAAGCTACGCCGAGCATAGAATCCTCTGTTGCCGGATTGATTGCCAAATACTGCTGAATAGCTTTTTTATAATCCTTGTTATCAAAGCTTGAAGAAGCTGCTGCAAGTTTTGTTGAAACAGAGTCACTCTGAACGCTTTGCAAAGTTTTTAAGACAAGATTATTTGTCGGGAATTTTGCTTTCGCTGCATTAAGCGTGCTGATTGCATTATTGTAATCGTCTTTTGATGCGTAACAAATCGCAAGGTTTACGTAAGCGTCAACATTTGATGCATTTTTAGAGATAACAGCCTTGTATCCGCTGATTGCATCGTCAATTTTGTTGTCTTGGTGCAATTTGTATGCGTATTCATAAATCTCTTCATCCGTACCGTTTTGGTTAAGATATGTAATGTATTCAGAGGGTGAAAGCGCATCTTTCATAGCACCTGAAATTTCTGCTTTTGCACCTGCGTTATTAGGGTCAATTGCCAGAATGCGTTTATAAAGATTTAGAGCGGTTTTATTATCGCCCATTTCTTTAAACACTTGTGCTTTATACAAAAGCGCTTGAGTGTTGTTCGGATACAAAGTCAAGACCGAATCATAAGACTGAATTGCTTTTTGGTATTCTTTTCTTTGTTGGAAAAGTGTTCCGACATTCAAACGCGTTGTAACGTTAGAAGGGTTAATCTGTTCGGCCTTTCCGTAATAACTCAATGCTGTTTCGTAATCACCTTGTGCTTGCTTGATTGCGCCTAAGTTCGCGTTAAGTTCGGCATCTGATGGAGTTACGGCAAGTTTCTTCAAATAAATTCTCTCTAGCGCATACAAAACTTCCATATCGCCTTTAGAATTTGCTAAAGCTTCGTTATACTGCGCAACTGCGTCATCATAGCGTCCCAATTTATCCAAAGTTCTTGCGTATTTCATTCTAAGAACACCGTTGTTCGGATTTATGTCAAGTGCTGTTTTGTAATAATCCGCAGAGCGAGGTTCGTTGCCTAAAAGTTTAAGCAAATCCGCAACTTGCATGTTAGCGTCAGAAGCCAGTTTATCGCCTTGTGCAGCTTTAGAAAATTCATAAGCTGCTGCCGATAAATTACCCATCGCACGCAATTCTTCACCGCGTTTGTATCTTCCGCTCGGAGTTGAGTCAAAGCTGATTACTTTCAAACATTGGTTTAGATTTTCGGTCGCCGAAGAAATCATACCTGCTGAGTTCTGAACAGTTTGCTCTTTGTTCGGATAAATCTTTAAATAGAAAAGCGCGCTTCTAAAATCATTAGCGGCTTTATCGTAATTTTTGTCCTGATTAGCATAATAAGTTGCTCTTGCAAGATAAGCGTTGATAAGTCCGATTCTTGCAGAGTTATCAAGATAGTTAATTCTTAATGCCTTTCTGAATTCTACGATTGATGAAGAATACTGATTAGACATCAAATAGTTTTGACCTGCATTATAATGCTCTGCAAAAGCTCCGTTTGGCGCAGCAAAAACTTGATTCTGCCCCAATACTGCACATATAGCTAAACAACAAATTAATAATTTTCTTTTCATAACAATATATTACTATAAGTGATTTGGAAAGTGAATAAGAAAATGAGGTAATGTCAATTTGTATTAAGAAAATGGAAATAACAGTGAAAATCCGTTAGGATTTGTTGTTATTTCCATTTTATGATTGTCTTAAACTTGTTCTACAGAAGTTTTTTTAGATACGGAATATCTTGATTTATAATCCTCATAACGACTAACGAATTGAATATCTTCGCCTTTGTTTCTGTGATTGTATTCGTGTTTATCAAGAGTTGTATCTTGAAGCTGCATAACGCTTGTTGCAATGTTTCCGCAGTGCGCAGCAACCCTTCTGAAATCGTTCAATAAATCCGAGAACATAAAACTTAATTCCGCGGTACAATTACCGTCTTTAAGTCTTTGGATGTGACGATTTTTAACTTTTCTTATGATTTTTTTGATAACAGCTTCAAGCGGTTCAACCTCTTGAGCAAGAGTTACGTTATCAGTCTTAAATACTTCTAAAGTCATTGCGAAGATTTCTGAAACAGCTTTTACGATGACTTTAAGTTCATCTACCGCATCGTTTGAAAGTCGTTTATCGTCATTCTTCATGTTTTCAGCAAGTTTTAAAATATAAGCCGCGTGGTCGCCGATTCTTTCGTAATCCCCGATAACCAACAGAAGTTGAGAAATTCTGTTGCTGTCTTCTTCCGTTAATTCTTTGCTAGAAAGTTTCAACAAGAAAGAATCAAGCTTATCTTCGTACATATCAATTTTGATTTCATTTTCTCTAATTTGTTCTGCTTTTTTAGCATGGAAACTTTTTAACATTTTTGTTGAACTTATAAAATTTACGCCTACAAGTTCTGCCATTTTAATAGTTTGTCTGTAGCATTCTGCAATTGCAAAAGTAGGTGCAAGTAAAAGTCTTTCGTCCAATAATACATTTTTGTTTGTTTGTTTTTTATCAGGCACTAATCTCATTGCCATTTTTTCAAGCAACTTAGTGAATGGGAACAATAAAATTGTTGTAACTATGTTGAACATTGAGTGAACAACTGCAATTCCGAATGGTGAAATGTGGTTAGTCGCGAATTTGAAGTGGAAAAGAAAATTTCCCAATTCAAAAACCGATAAACAAACAACAACACCTATAACATTGAATAGTACGTGAACCGCTGCAACTCGTTTTGCGTTAGTGTTAACACCAATACTTGAAAGCATAGCTGAAGCGCAAGTACCGATATTTTGACCCATAATAATAGGAATTGCCATTGCATAAGTCATACCGCCAACCATTGATAAGGCTTGCAAAATACCGATTGAAGCTGCTGAACTTTGGATAACCGCTGTAACAATTGTACCAACAGCTACACCTAAAATAGGGTTTGTGAATGCTGTTAAAATATGTGTAAATTGAGGCATGTCAGCGAGTGGTGCCATTGCATCCTTCATAACATCCATACCAAACATAAGAATTGCAAAACCGACAAGTACTGCACCAACATTCTTACGTTTGTTGTTATTTGACGCCATTATAAATATTATACCTACGAGTGCCATCAAAGGTGAGAATGATTCAGGTTTTAGGAGTCTAACAAAAAAATTTGAGCTTTCAATTCCTGATAAGCTCAAAATCCATGCGGTAACTGTTGTACCAATATTAGAACCCATAATCACGCCGATAGCCTGTGATAATTTCATTATTCCTGAGTTAACCAGACCAACTAGCATAACGGTTACGGCTGATGAAGATTGGATTGCTGCTGTAATACCAGCTCCAAATACTAAACTCTTTAGCGGATTAGAAGTCATTTTCTTTAAAATTCGCTCTAATCGTCCGCCGGCAATTTTTTCTAAGCCCGAAGACATAATAGTAATACCATATAGGAAGAACGCCAGCCCCCCACATAGTGTGAATAATGAAAATATGTCCATAATTTAAATCCTTTTCATGCTCTATAAAGTATTGTCTGTATACATATACTTTGAGTGTATCACAAGAGAAAATTTATTACGACAAAATTTCATAGAAATAAATAAAAACTGTAACTTTTCGTAAAATAATTTTATCTTTCCATCGGAGCGCCAATTCTATGGACTCTTATGAAATTGGTTCTTCCTGTAATAAGTTTTGGAATTGAACCGATAATGATTATTCTTTCGCCTTTCTTAAAATCGGTTTTAGTTAAAATATAATTATCGATTTTTTCTAACAAATCAGAATCAAGAACGGTATCCCAGTCTTTTAGATCTGCATAAATGTCCCAATAAAGATTCAATCTTCTGCAAGTTGATTCCATATCGGAAATTGCCAAAATCGGAACGGATGGTTTAAGTTTTGATAGCAATTTTGGAGTGTATCCGCTGTGAGTAAATGCCATAATTGCTTTTGCGTTCAAATCTTCTGCCATTTTAACCGCAGCATTGGAAATCGCTTGTGGTGATAATTCGTAATGTTCATTCATTGCCAAATCTAAATTAGATAACATGAAATTATCACTCTCAACATTTGTCGCAATCTTGCGCATCATTTTTACTGCTTCAATCGGATATTTACCCATTGCAGTTTCACCGGAAAGCATTATCGCGTCCGTTCCGTCAAGAATAGCGTTCGCAACGTCACTCGCTTCTGCTCTTGTCGGAATAGGTTCTTCTATCATTGATTCAAGCATTTGAGTTGCAACAATACAAACTTTGCGTTCTTTGATTGTTTCTTCAACGATGTATTTTTGTGTCATTGGAACATCTTCAGGTGACATTTCAATACCCAAATCGCCTCTTGCAACCATAATTCCATCTGTAACTTTAAGAATTTCATCCAAGTTCTCAACTGCTTGAGGTTTTTCAATTTTTGCGATAACAGGAATATTTCCGCCAAAATTTTTGATATGTCTTTTAGCAAGTTCAATATCTTTAGCCTCTCTTACAAAAGATAAAGCAATATAATCCGCATCGTATTCAACCGCAAATCGAATAAATTCTACATCTCTATCGGTTACGGCACTCAAACTTGCAGTCGCTCCTGGGATATTAATACCTTTTCTAGGACGGATTGTGTCACCGTATAAAACTTTTGCGTGAACTTTTTTCACGTCAATTTTTAAAACTTCTAGCCCGATTTTGCCATCATCAAGAAGTATTTTTTCACCGACTTTAACATCGCCTGCAATACCTTCATAATCAACGGGAATTATTTCTTGGTTGTTAACATCGTTTGATGCTTCCAAAATAATTTCTTCACCAACCTTGATTTCTCTTGGCGCAGGAATGTTTCCGACTCTGATTTTAGGTCCTTGAAGGTCAACTAAAATTGGAATAAACTTGCCTGTCTTTTTAGAAACTTCTCTAATGTATTTGATATTCTGAGCGTGTCCTTCTTCACTGCCGTGGGAAGTATTTAATCTAAACATTGTAGCGCCTGCTTTCACAAGCTCTAAAATTATTTCATAACTTGAAGTTGCAGGACCAAGCGTTGCAACAATTTTGGTGCGAGCCTGTTTAATTTTTTGTTTGTCCATAATTGACCTCTCTTATTATTTATACATATAACTCAATTATACATAAAAAAAAATTTGAGAGAAAATAGTTGGTTGGAGAATTTTTTATTATTTGTAGGCAGGCATGCCCTATGGACAATCTAACCTTCTTCTTTATTAATATTGCTTAAAGAGTTCAATCTTCTTACAGGGTCTGTAATGTGTGTAATTCTTAAACCGAAATTATCTTCAATAACTACAACTTCACCGTAAGCAATCAACTTGCCGTTAGCATACAACTCAACAGGTTCGCCGGCAGCTTTGTTAAGAGTTACAATAGAACCTTTTGTTAATTCCAAAACTTTTTTGATTGGCAATTCGGTTTTACCAAGCTCAACAGTTAACTGCAATTTAACATCCAAAAGTATATTAAGGTTTTGGTTAACAGGCCCTTGAACTTGATCCAAGTCTTCAAATGACGCAAATTGCACAGGCTGAACCGTTACGGTTTTATCTTCCGTATTTTCGGTTGTTTCATTATCTTCAGTGTTTCCTTCGGGAATTGATGATGTCAAATCTTGCATTTCTTCATTATTAACATCTTTATCGTCATCTAGCATTTACAAAACCTCTCTAAAAATAATTTCTTAATAATTCGTGCATTTCGTCATAGACATCTGTTATTTTAACACAAATCTTGTCTTTCATTGTACCGGGACGTGCAAAAAATTTCTTTTCGCCGTTAACTTTGACAATCAAATCATCCTGAACTTTGTTATCAAGCTTAATGATATCGCCTTCCGAAAGTTGCAAAAAGTCGTCTAAAGTTATATTGCATTGTCCAAACTGAGCTCTAATATCAACATTTGAGGTGTTGATTTTAGAAATCATTTTCAATCTTTCATCGTTTGACGCAACCAAACCTTTTGTCTGGAAAATGTGTTGAGTACTTAAGTGACCCAAAACGGTTTCCAATACAGGATATGGGAAACATAAGCTGAATAGGCCGAAGTGTTTGCCTTGAACTTGAACTTCAAATGTCAAAAGTGCAACAATTTCTCCTGCTGTCGCAACCTGAATTGATTGGTAGTTATCATCAAGGCTGATGAATTTTCCTGAAACAGGAATAATCGCATTCCAAGAATCTTCAAGCGATTTAATGATAATATCGATAACTTTTTTAGCCAAAGCCTTTTCAATATCCGTAAGCTCTCTTGTTTGTGCGTCAATTGAACCGACACCGCCAAGCATACGGTTTACGATACAAGAAATAACTTCAAAACTTATGCCTAACAGAATTTGTCCTGAAAGCGGTTCAAATTCAAACACGCCAACGCTTATCGGAGATGGCATAGAACGAACAAATTCTTCGTAAGTTAATTGGTCAACAGAAACGATTTCGATTTCAACTCTCATACGCAAATAACCGCTCAAGACAAGCGAAATGGCCTTAGAGAATTCTCTGTGAATATCTCTCAAGGCTCTTAAGTTATCTTTAGAAAATTTGTCAGGTCTGCGGAAGTTGTAAAGCTTGTAACTTTTGTGTTCCGCGTCTGAAAAATCTTCTTCAAACTCATGCGTATCTATTAAGTCGTTTTTATTACCTTCTGTCATTTTGTCCTACTGAATAATAAATTGTCCGAAACTTACTCTGATAACTTCTCTTTCACCGCCTAAAATAGAGTTGATGTCGTTTGTAATTTGTTCTTTTGCAAGTTCTTTTCCTGCTGCTGTTGCAAGTTCGGAAGATGTTTTGCTTGAAAGATTTGTAATTACGGCATCTCTAATTGCAGGCTTAAATTGGTTCATTTCCTTTTGAATAGCTTCCATCGGGTCGGCAGGAGCTGCTGCTTCACCGTGACCACCGTGTCCTTTTTCTTCTGTTTGTTCAGGAAAATCCGTATCTTTCTTTGTAACTTCTAATGCTACATTAACTTTCAAATATTTCTTTTGGCTTTCATCGCAAAGGTTTAAGATGAAGTCGCCTAAATCAACAATAATACCCTTTTGAACTTCGTCTTCATCTCCGCTGTCATCAGCAAGTTCTTCTTGAGAAGTCGGAAGCGCGCTGATTTTTTGGCTAATCAAATTTTCCATAATAACATAATTAACACCCGCAAATACAATAAACATAATTACGATTGAAGCAAGAGTCATTATTAAAAATTTAGTTAATTCTTTTTGTTGTCCGCCTTCAGCTCTTTCGTTATCAGCCATACTATTCTCCACTTATACTACATAGAGTTATTATAACAATATTAAAACAATATTTACCACCATTATTTGGTGGATTATTTTGTTAAATCTAAGTAGTTTTACTTTAATTATAGCAGGATTATTAATTTTTGCCAAAAACAACTCCTAATATAAGCGGGCATGGGTTTCGCATAAAAAAAAACTAAGCTTGACGCTTAGTATCTTTTTCATTTCCAACTTCTGTTATGAATTAATAAAATAACACATATATTACGTTGAAAAACAAATAAAATATGTATTACTATGATAATTAGATTACTATGTAATATTCCTATTGTCAATAATATTACTCTAGCCGTGTCGTTACAATTTTTAAAGATAGGTTTTATTCTGATGGTATGAACAGAATTAAAGAACTATTAGGAAAGAGAATCAAGGAACTGCGTGAAAAGCGCGGTTATACGCAACAGCAATTAGCTGAAAAAGTTGGAATTGACCAACGTAATTTAAGCAAGATAGAATGTGGTATTACTTTCCCATCTAAAAGTTTGGGTGAGTTAGCAAGATGCTTGCAAATCAGTTTGCCTGAATTGTTTGACCTTGAACATTTAAAAGTAAATGATGTTGAAAAGAAGGTTATAATGAAAGGTATAATTGACGAACTTAAGCCTGAAGAAGTTGAACTAGCTTATAGAATTATTACCGCAATTTTTAATTAATACTTCATATCTTGTAATAATTAGCACATGCCAAAATCTTGTGATAACATGGACTAAGTAGGAGATTTTATTAGAAATGAATTATCACAATATCACAAAAGATGACATGCTAAATGGCGATGGCTTAAGAGTTGTATTATGGGTTGCAGGATGTACTCATCACTGTCAAGGATGCCAAAATCCTATTACTTGGGATGTTGGCGGCGGTATTCCGTTTGATGAAGCTGCCGAAAAAGAACTTTTTGAAGCACTTAATCGTCCACATGTTGCAGGTATTACATTTTCAGGTGGTGATCCGTTGCATCCGTTTAATAGAGAAGAAGTTTTCAGATTAATTAAAAAGATAAGAAAAGAATTACCTGAAAAAAGTATTTGGCTATATACAGGTTTCTTGTGGGAAGAAATTAAAGATATTCCTGAGATTGCAGACATTGATGTGGTTTGTGAAGGTAAGTTCGTTAAAGAACTTTTAGATAATCGTAAACACTGGGTAGGCAGTACAAATCAAAGAGTTATTGATGTAAAAGCGTCTTTAAAAGACGGAAATGTTATTTTGCATAATTCGTAAAAGATAGAAAGATTAAACAAATTTATTAGTTTTTGTTTTCGTTTTGGTAAAACAGAATTCCGTCTTTATCAATACTGTTTTTCATGCCTTCATGAGTTAATGTTTTATAATTAATTACATCAAATTTGTAAGGGGTTGGTAAATCATCCAGTTCTCCTGCTACTCTAAATGCAGTTTCATCGCCATCTTTGAACCAAATTGCAAAATCTATGTCAGAACCGTTATGATAAGTGCCTTTTGCACGAGAACCGTAGATGCAAACTTTCTCTATATTATTTTTTGTTTTGAAATATTCCAGTAATTCTTTAATTGTTCTTTCAGGGAGTCCGAAATTATTCATTAATAAAACCAATTTGTTCTTTATATCTTGTTATTTCATCATAATATGTTGAGCTGATTTTTTCTAACATCAAATCAACTTTATCCATATTATATTCGTGTGAACTTGTTTTTCTGTCTTTTACCATATCAATCCAAATTTGTGCTGTTGGTAAAAAATTGACAGCAAAAGCTTCTTTAATTGTATCTTTTGGAGTAAAAACCTCAATCCCTTTTATGCTGAGATAGTCTTTCATCGTTTTCCAACCAAGTTCTGTAACTATTTCAAAACCTTGAATCAGGGCAAGCTTGTTCATATCATTTGTTCGATTATTTATGTATTCATTTCTTGCCATTGCAAAAAGATTATATGCTCTGTTAAAATTTTCAATTCGTTCTTGTAGTCTACTCATAAGCCAATTTTAGCATATTATGGTCATTGAGTCAAAAAATAAAGACGCGTAGGATAATTTATCATCCTACGCGTCTTTATTAAATATTTTAACTAAATTCTATCAAATCCTGTGTATTTTCTTAAAACTTCAGGAATAATAATTGTGCCGTCTTCTTGTTGGAAGTTTTCTACAATTGCTGCAAAAGTTCTGCCAACTGCTAAGCCTGAACCGTTAATTGTGTGAACAAATCTGATTTGACCGTCTTTAGTTCTGTATCTTGTATTGCTTCTTCTTGCTTGGAAATTGCCGTAGTTTGAACAGCTTGAGATTTCTTTGTAAGCGTTATAAGAAGGTAACCAAACTTCTAAGTCAAAACATTTGTTTGCGCTGAAACCGATATCAGCAGAGCATAATGCAACTCTTCTATAAGGCAAGCCTAATTTTTCCAAACAAATTTCTGCGTCACGAGTTAATTTTTCGTGTTCTTCTGGGCTTGATTCAGGAGTTGTCAATTTAACCATTTCTACTTTGTTAAATTGGTGAACTCTGATTAAACCTCTTGTATCTTTACCTGCAGAACCTGCTTCACGTCTGAAACAAGGAGTGTATGCAGTCATATATTTAGGCAAATCATCTTCATTTAGAATTTCGCCTGAATAAATATTTGTAACAGGAACTTCTGCTGTCGGAATTAAGTACAAATCTTCATCAACGCATTTGTACATATCTTCTGCAAATTTAGGTAATTGACCTGTACCTGTCATTGTAGCAGCGTTTGCCATAAATGGAGGCAAGATTTCTTCGTAACCGTGTTCTTCCGTATGCAAATCCAAGAAGAATTGGATAATAGCACGTTCCAGTCTTGCGCCTTTACCTCTATAAAGAGTAAATCTTGATTGAGAAATTTTTACACCGCGTTCAAAATCAACAAGATTTTTTTCTTCGCAAATATCCCAGTGAGCTTTAGCTTCAAAATTGAATTTTGTAGGTTCGCCCCAATATTTAACAGGAATATTGTCGTCTTCTGATTTACCAATCGGAGTTGACTCATCAGGTGTGTTTGGAGTTCTTAAAAGCATATCTCTTTGAGCGTTGTCAAGTTCAACTTGTTTTTCTTCTAATGCTTTAACTTCGTCGCCTAATGCGCGAACTTCTTCTTGAATAGCGTCAGTATTTTCGCCATTCTTTTTCATCATACCGATTTTTTGAGATTCAGATTTTCTTTTAGCTCTAAGTTCATCTGCTTGTGCTTGAATTTTTCTTCTTTCAGCATCAATCTCAATGATTTTATCAATTGATAATTCAGGATTTCTTCTTTTTAAAAGTTCATTAATCTTTTCAGGATTTTCTCTAATCAATTTGATGTCTAACATAATATTCCCTCTTATTTCTTTTTATAAACAAAGTTTAGCATAAAAAAAGTTTGTTCGTAAAATATCTTTTTTAGTATTTTTTTTAAAGTTAATAACACCCTCTCCCTAGCCCTCTCCCACGGAGAGGGAATAACCTGAAGTCGTTCAGGGAATGTAAATTGATTACGTTAAATTAACGCAAGTTACTCCCTCCCTCGGGGGAGCGGATTTTCGGTAGGGCGATGTCGAGCGTAAGCGAGCAAGCCCGTAAGAGCAAATAACATGGAAATAACAATAAAAATCCGTAAGGATTTGTTGTTATTGGAATGTTATGCTCGCCCGAATAATCCAAGACAGGGTGCCGAAGGCGGGAGAGGGTGTTATTTACAAAAAAGAACAAATCAATACCCACCCGCATTTGTAGCTCACTCGCGTTCGCACAACTGCGACCTCCCTAACAAGGGAGGTATCTCTCTAGAAATCATACCAATCAAAAACCTCCAAAAATCAAATTTTGGAGGCTAAAACTCTCAACCATCTTAATTAGACAGCCTTTTTCATAATTTCATGAGCAAATTTTGCATTGCAAAACTTATGCTCTTATCTTCTTACTTCACAGCTTGCAGTTTTGCTTGAACTCCTGCTTCTGCGTTAATTGTAACTGCATTAGCGATTGCCATTGTTCTTCGCTTTTTTGCCCCCCTCAAAATAAATTCAACTCCTGAAAATGTATTATTGCTTGGGGCTGTAATTTTCTTTAACATATCCTGTTGTCCTTTCCGATAAATGTATTTTTGAGTCTTGTATTATATCTATCGGCATTTTTTGGAAAAACTTTAGAGTTTTAATTTATATTGTTACAATTATTTACAAATAAAACAGGAACTTTTTGAAATCTCCTCCAAACGGTTGATAACAAATTAAAAAAAATGTATGATAATGTAAGAAAATAATTGGGGAGATTGGGGCAGTATGTTCAACAATATTAATGACAATAATAACGGTTTGTTTTATAACTCTCAATTAAGTAATGCGAGTAATGTCATTAACCTTGCTTCCGTAAGAGCCAATCTTCAAAAAGCAGGGTATAATTCAAACCCTTATGTTGATAAAACTGAGATTTCTTCTAACGCAATGGAACTTTTCCAAAGAGATCTCGATATCAACAAGTTTACAAAAATTGCAACCAGCGACAAAGACAATACTTCATACTTGGGAAAGATGCAAGAATTATTCAAAGATGGCGTTGTTGACCCGTTTGAAGACGATGTGTTAAAAGAACTTGTAACAAATTCTAAATTGTTAGGTGATTTAGAGCTGTAAATGTGATAGAATACAGCTATGGTATCGTCTGATTATTATATTGTCGACAATTCAGATTTAGAAAACAAAAGGCTTGAAGCTGCGAAGAACCACTATTCTAAAGGTGATTACTCTTCAGCATTGAGGCTTTATTTAGATATGCTTAATATGAGTACATCTTTCAAACTCTATTTCGAAATCGGGCGTTGCTACTACAAACTCAATGATTTATTACCCGCAGAAGAATATTTCAAAAAATCTATCGGATTAGAAAGTCTCAAAAACCCTTCTTACCTTTATTTGGGTAATATTTTCTACAAACGTGAAGATTTGAAAAACGCGATTGAAAATTGGGTTTCAGCTTATGCTTACAAACCTGACGATGAAGCGGTTTGTTTAAATCTTGCGACTTCATATTTTTCTAAAAATATGAAATTCCAATCAGTTTTTTATTACGAAAAATACCTCAAATACGCTAAAGACAGAGGTCAATCATATTCGACAATCAAAAACAGTATTAACCGCTGTAACGAAATCGGTAAAGAATTTATGCAAAAGGCTCAACGCGCAATTTCTGTAAGAAACTACTCTGAAGCCATTGAGTATTTGACTTTTGCTGTTAAAAATATGCCGGTTAGTTTTGACATAAATTTGGCACTTGGCAAAGCTTATTTGGAAGAAAACGACAATATGCATGCAATGATTTTTTTGAAACAAGCTCTATGCCTGGATAACAAATCTTTGGATGTTTTGCAGAAACTTGCGTCCGTATTCATAAATCTTGGTGATTATACTGCTGCATATTGTACAATGAGAAGGCTTTTACCGCTTGTGATTCATAATCAGTCAGAATATTTAAGAACTTTGCAGGTTATAAAAGATTTGAATTCTTCATTTGATGATTTGAGTTATCAAGGTCACAAAGAGTGGGCGGACAGATATTACGATGATAACAATTATCAGATGGCGCTTTTAGAATACGAAAACTGTGTGATTTTGAAAGATGAATTGCATAGCGAGTTGGGCGACAAGATTGATAGAATCAAATCATTTATCAGTCCTGAAACTCGTATAATTAAGACTTGTTTAGAAAAAGGCGAAGCTTTGTATAACGAAGGCGACTTTAAGACTTCTAACAAATATTACTCAAAGGCAATGCTTCTTGCAAACGAAAACTCATCAGAATACAGACTTGCAAAATCAAGAGTTGTGAATGTTTAAGAAATTAAAAAAGTTTTTTTATTTGTATATCTTAAAAAGAAAATATTATCGCACAGGCTCTTGTAACGCCTGCGGTCGCTGTTGTCAGAAGATTTATGTTAAGCATAAAGAGGTTATTCAGACGGAAGAAAAATTTCATCGTTTGCAAAAACTGCACCCATTTTACACTTATCTTAAAATCATTGATAAAGATGAAACAGGGCTTGTTTTTGAGTGCATGAATTTGGATAAAGAAACACACAAGTGCAAAATCCATAAAAAACGCCCAGGGATTTGCAGAAGATATCCGCAAGAAGAATTATTCAAAATGGGTGGAACTCTTGCAGAACACTGCGGTTACAGATTAGAACCCGTTGAGAGTTTTGAGGATGTGTTTAAAAGGGTTTGTAAAAAGAAATGATGAAAAAAGGGTGCATTCATAACATGCACCCTTTCAAATTATTTATTTTCTGCAATCAGATTTTTAATTGCTTCAACCACCGTTTTGATAGCTAATTCTGTATCGTGTGCAACAGGATTTTCCAGACCGCGTTTTTCTCTTTCCTGATTTGCAACTACCAAGAAAATTGAACCGACTTTTACTTTTAAATAACTTGCTACGATGAACAAAGCTGCTGATTCCATTTCAGAAGCTAAGCAACCGAGTTTTAACCAAGCATTCCATTTGTTTTGTAATTCATAATTTACAGGCATTAATTCAGGGCTGTGTTGTCCGTAGAAAGAGTCTTTACATTCTACAACACCTACGTGATAAGGTAAGTTTAATTTTTTTGCAGAATTGATAAGCGCTGTTACGATGTCGTAATTTGCAACCGCAGGAAATTCTATTGGAGCATATTCTTTAGAAGTTCCTTCCATTCTGATTGCGCCTGTTGCAATTACCAAATCACCGCTTTTTACGTCCAAATCCATGCCGCCGCAAGTGCCGACGCGGATAAAGTATTTTGCACCGACTTTTACTAATTCTTCCATTGCGATAGAAGCAGAAGGCCCGCCAATACCTGTTGAAGTTACACTGACTTTAACGCCGTTTAAATAGCCTGTGTAAGTTGTAAATTCTCTTCTGTCTGCAACAAGTTTTGCATCATCAAAATATTTTGCGATTTTTTCACATCTTTTAGGGTCGCCCGGTAAAATAACGTATTCACCAACGTCACCTTCTTTTAGACCAATGTGATACTGTAATCCGTCTGTTGAATATTTCATATAAATCTCCTTTAGAAAAAACTATTTTAGCAGGGAAGGAGATTAAATGTCAATCGGAAAATCACATTTATTAAAGTCTTATGGTTCTGAAAATTGTAGAATATTTGTGCGAACCGTAATAAATAATTATAGAAACAAAATAATTTTCTAAATCATTTACTTCTAAGTATGACTGAACGGGAGTTTTTCTCTTTGTGCTTTTAAAGTTTCCGATAAAATCCAAAAATCCCATGTGCATTTTTTGTGCAGTTGTATACTTAGGTTTCGGAATGTGGTCGTTGTAGAAGGTTTCAGGTGTGTAATCTCTTTCGTAAACCGGTATAATGTGTTTTACAACTCCGTTTTGTTTAAACAGCATAAACCAATCACCGTTATGTTCTCTCGGTGTTAATAAATAATACCCCGGCTCGATTGTTATATTTTTAAAATATAGCGGAGAATTTAATCTGAATAACGGATAAACAGACCAAGCCGTGTCTTTCATATCATAGTATTGATCAGGGTCGATATCATGAAGGTATGAAAAAGTCGGCACTTCTAAATCATTATAAATTTGTGCATAGTCTTTTGTCGCTTTTGTTTTTGTTGGCGGAATAATTATTTCATTGCCGCCGCCTTGAGAAGGTGCTGTCATTTCTTGCTGCTGCGCTGGCGGTGTCAAATCTTCGTCATCATCCAAACTGTTCGGGTCAATGTCATCATAAAAACCTTTTGGTGTTCCGACATAAATTCCGTTTGGGTTATCGTTCGCAAATGTTGGAACACAAAGCAATAGACAAGCTAAAATTAATAATCTTCTTTTAAACATATTTTTATTTTAATGGATTTATAATGGAAATCAAGTTTTTATAGAAATATTAGAACTTGATTGCACAAAAGAATTTATACATCATTTTCGTTAGTTTTTCATTCTTTTGCATTGCTTCAACCATCTCATTGATTAATTCATCTTGAGGCAAAAAACTTTCAAACATAAAGATATCACAAGGCTTGACGTCTAAAACCTTTAGAATTTTATCCAAATTTTCAGCCGTCGGATAATATTTTCCAACCTCAATGTTGCTAATACTCGAGGTCTCGACATCAATCAATTCTGCAAGTTTTTCTTGGGTAAAATTTTTGCTCTTTCTAATTTCTTGTAATCTTTTACCTAAAAGTTTTTTAATGTTCATATTTTATCCTTATTTCTCATATTATTGGATAAAACTTGATTTTGTTTAACGATGTAAAACTCGTAGAAATATATTGATTTATGATGTTTTTCTAGTATATTATATAAGTAATACAATATATTTTTATATTTTTAAATAGTTATACTACAAGTTGAGATTATGTATAAAGAAATTTTGGTAGATGTAATTTTGTGGAATAAAGACGAACCTCGCACAGTTTTGAGCAAGGTAATTTCCAGATACAAAATTTTATACATCTTATTTGAGAAATTTGTAGTTTGGAAGAGGAAAAACAAACATGAAAATTAGTGTTATTGTACCGATTTATAACACAGAGAAATATTTACGCAAATGCTTGGAGAGTTTAGTTAATCAAACTTTCAAAGATATTGAAATAATTTGTGTAAATGATGGTTCGCGAGATGCATCATTGTCTATTTTGCAAGAATACCAAGCTAAATATGACAATATTAAAATTATTAATCAAGAAAATCAAGGTTTGTCAGTAGCCAGAAATGTAGGAATAAAAGCTTCTTATGGAGAATATATCGGATTTGTTGATTCCGATGATTGGGTGGACTTAGATTTTTTTGAAAAGTTATATAGCGCGATTGCACGTAATGATTGTGATATTGCAACAGCTACTATAATCAGAAAACGCCCGCTTTCTCAAAAATATAGAGTTTATTATGCCGAAGAAAAAATTTATGCAGCGCTTGAAGATAAAATTAAGGTTTGTGCGGTTCCGAAATGCTGTTATGTTTGGAATAAATTGTACAAAAAAGATTTGATTAAAGATATTGCGTTTAAAGAAAATGTGTTTTTTGAAGATATGCTTTGGACTCCACATGTTTTACTAAAGTCTGATAAATTAGTAACCGTGTGTGGTGCAAGTTATTATTACAGAGTCAATAACGGTTCAATAGTCAAAAAAGTTCAATCTGAAAAGAAACAAACTGATTTTTATAATGCTAAAAAGTCATTGATTAAATTTTTTGATGAAAACAATTTAAAATTATCTATAAAAGACAGATGTGTATTGAAATCAACTAAATATTTTTTAAATATACCTGTTTTTACGATAAAAGAGATAGAAAATATTGAATATGGGATTTTATTTGGAGCTTTTAAAATTTTTGAATGTTCCAAAAGTGTGAACAGGGATTTTTATAAAATTTGTGGAATCAAAATTACTATTAGAAAAAATAAATTGTCCAAAAAAGAATATGAAAAATTAAATTATTCTTATGAGCATGGAGAAGGCATTATTCCTAAGGTTAAAAATAAATACGAAACGTTAGAAGAATTAATAAATACAAACAAATCTATGTCACGATTTGGTGACGGGGAATTTAATTTAATTTGGGGCGAAAATTTACCATTTCAAAAATATGACGAAGAATTGGCAGAGAAGTTAAAGGAAGTTCTTTTGAATAAAAATGAAAATGTCATGGTTGGAATTCCCGATATATTTGGGAATTTAAAACAATACAATAAGGATGCACAAGCATTTTGGAGGTGTTACATAGTTTCTAACAGATTAAAAATTGAGAAAATTTTAAATTTGTCTTCTCAATATACAGATGCGGCAACAACAAGACCATATATGAATTTGAATGATAAAACGAAGGTTGGGGAATATTTTTGTGAATATAAAAAAGTATGGAATAGAAAAGATATAATTTTTGTTGAAGGTGAAGGTAGTCGTTTAGGTTATGGAAATGACTTATTTACTAATGCTGATACAATTCAGCGTATAATTTGTCCCGCAACCAATGCATTTGATAAATACGAGGAAATTCTAAAAGAGTGTAAAAAACAGCCAAAAGATAAATTGTTTATTTTGGCATTAGGACCAACGGCAACGGTTTTAGCCTATGATTTGGCACAACTTGGATACAGAGCACTAGACTTGGGACATATAGATATTGAATACGAATGGTTTTTAATGGGTGCGAAAAAGAAAGTACCAATTAAGAACAAATATGTAAATGAAACAAGAAGAGGAAAAATTGTTACCTCCCTAGATGACGATAAGTATAAAAGTGAAATTATTTGTAATTTAGTTGAGGTAAAATCCAAATGATTAAACTTTCCATAATTGTTCCCGTATACAATGTAGAAAAATATTTAGAGAGATGTCTTAACAGTTTGATTAATCAAACCTTGAAGGAAATCGAAATTATCTGTGTTAATGATGGTTCTACAGATAATTCTTTGCAAATTTTAGAAAAATTTGCAGGGCAAGATAAAAGGATTAGAATAATTAATCAGAAAAATAAAGGACTTTCAGGAGCAAGAAATACAGGAATTAAACTTGTGCAAGGAGAATATTTTGGTTTTCTGGATTCTGACGATTGGGTGGATTTAGATTATTTTGAAAAATTATACAAAAGAGCTAAAGAATGTGACGCAGATATTTCTTTAGGTGATTTTATCAGAAAGGGAAAGTTTAAGCATAAAATAAGATTAAAATTGAATAAAGAAGAAGAGTTTGTTGGGGATAATGACAAATTTTACGGCAGTCAATTTTATCATTTTCCGTGCGTCTGGAATAAAATTTATAGAACTCAAAAGTTCAAGGACTTAAGCTTCATCGAAGGAATATATTTTGAAGACGGGCCATATACAATCCAGGCATTACACAGAGCAAACAAAATTGTTACCTCTTGTAATACGTATCTTTATTATTTTGTTAACCCGAATTCGATTGTAAGGACATTGAACAAGAAAAAAGAACAGGATATGTATAATAGCAGTAAATTTATACTGAATTACATAAGAGATAACATGCAAATCCAAGATAAAGGAATTTATTACGAAACATTTGTGCAAAAATTGTGGCGAATAAAATTGTATTCTACTGTTGAAAATTTATATTACAAAAAATATTATGTGCATTTATTATTTTGGAAAATCTTAGTTTATAAAACACAAAAGAATTAAAAAAAATATGGGAATTTAAAGTGATGAAGAGTAAGAAATTGTTTGTATTACAACAAAGATTTGATTTAATGTTCAAATATTTGTATGTCAAATATCAGAAAAAATACGGAGATAAGACAGACTTTTTTAAGAATTTGTATTTGGAGCATGTAAGAATTTTTAATAATTTTTACGAAAGAGAACCTGTTAAAAACACACCATTTGATTTTTTGAATAGTTTTGATAAGCTTATTGCTGAAATTAGTACGAATGGATTTAATAGAAAGTATCCGATTCCTGTTAACAGAGAAAATCAAATAATAAACGGTGCGCATAGATTAAGTGTTTGTTTTGAAAAAAATCTTGATGTGGAAGTTGTAAAAGAAAGCAAAAAATTTGATTCGAAAGCGTATAATTATGATTATTTTAGAAAACGACATATAAACTCTGTATATGCGGATTTTGTAGCTTTAGAATATGTAAAATTAAATCCAAATGCATATATCGTTAATCTGCAACCGATTACATCACCTGAATTTGATTGCAAGGTGGAAAATATTTTAAACAAATATGGATTTATTTATTACAAGAAAAATATTTTCCTTTCTTACAACGGTTTAGTTAATCTGAAAAAACTCTTTTATGGTAAGGGAAAATGGATTGGAAATCTTCAAAACGATTTTAGAGGAGCAAGAAAACACGCAAAAGCTTCTTCAGGAGCATATCCGCTAAGAGCTTATGTTTTTGTGTGTGAAAATTTAAAAAATGTACGCAAAGCAAAAGAAGAAATTAGAAACATTTATAAAATCGGCAATAATTCCGTGCATATAAATGATACACAACAAGAAGCTATTGAAATTGCACAGACGTATTTTAATGACAATTCTTTGTTTATGCTGAATAATCGCCCATATAATTTTGAAGATAAACTGTTTGACAAAATGTTGACAAAACTTCCTTCAAATGTCTGTTTGGCAGGAAGCACTCCTTTGAATATTTTTGGTTTACGAAAAAGTAATGATTTAGACTTTTTATCACTTGTACCAACCGGAAATAAGGACGAACATACGGGAAATTGGGAAAGTTTTTATCCTAATAATAAATCTGAAATAATTTTGAACCCTGAAAACTATTTTTATTATAAAGGTTATAAGGTGGCAACGTTAGAGATAACAAAGCTAATGAAGCAAAATAGAAAAGAAGCAAAGGACTTGAAAGATATTGAGCTAATTAACGAATTTTTAGACAAATCTTTAGATTATTCTTCTATTCAAAATACCAAATTTGAGATTTATCAGGATATTTTACAAAAATTAGTTGCTTCAATAAGAGCAGAAGTACTTTTTAGGACTTCTATAAAACGAAGAATCACAAATTTATTTTTCCCTAACAGAAGTCTTTTTAGAATGTATAAATATAAAATTCTGTCAAAAGTTTGTTCCGGGAAAAAGAAGAAACATTATTTAGATAAATTGGAAAGAATGAGCTAAATCATTTTGCGATTATTTGGTTATAAAAACTGAACTTTTCGTGTCAATCGCGCTCCGGATAACTTGGCGCCCAGATTCCAAGCGTGCCGTCATTGCGAAGGCGATTAGCCTGAAGCAATCCAGCTTATTAATAACTGTTTTCATTTGTTAATTTTTATTTACAAATCAATACCCACTCGCATTTGTAGCTCACTTGCGTTTGCACAACTGCGACCTCCCTGATAAGGGAGGTTTAGCGGTATATCACGAGCAGGGATTTTCAAATAATTAATTAAAGATTAAAAAACCTTGATTTTTTCAAAAACGAATTAAAATATAATTATACGGAGTAAGATATTATGATTGATTTTGAAAAATTTACAAACTATTCTCAAGAAATAATTTTTGCAGCTAATGCGAAAAAAGATTTCTATAAGAATTCGGAAGTTCAACCTGAACACATAATTATGGCGATGATTGAGGATAAAGGAATTGCGAAGGATTATCTTCAAGAACTTAAACTTTTAAATCAAAACTTTATTAATGCAATCGTAGCTAAGATTAAAGAATATCCTACAATTTCAGGCGTGAGCGGTTCTCAACAAGTGTTCTTATCTCGTGATACGAACGCTTTATTAGAAATCGCAACTCAAGAAGCCGAAAGCTTGAAGGATGATTTTATCGGAATTGAATGTATATTAATTGCGATGACAAAATTAGAAAACTCTTTCATAAAAGACTTGTTGAAACGCAATGGTGTTGATACAAATTCAATTTTGAGCGCAATGAAAAAAATAAGAGGTAACAAAAAAGTGGATAATAAAAATGCAGAAGAAAATATGAAGGCTCTTGAAAAATATTCTACTGACCTGACTGAACGTGCAAGAAAGGGTAAATTAGACCCTGTTATCGGACGTGACGAAGAAGTTAGAAGAATTATTCAAGTCTTAAATAGAAGAACAAAAAACAACCCTGTTCTAATTGGTGAACCGGGGGTTGGTAAAACCGCAATTGTTGAAGGTTTGGCACAAAGAATAATCAGAGGCGATGTTCCTGAAAGTTTGAAAGACGTTAAACTAATCTCTTTGGACTTGGGCGCATTGGTTGCAGGTGCTAAATTCAGAGGTGAATTCGAAGAACGTTTGAAAGCTGTATTGAAGGAAGTTCAAGAGTCAAACGGTGAAATCGTTATGTTTATTGATGAATTGCACACCGTAGTTGGCGCTGGCGCAACAGAAGGCTCAATGGATGCTGGTAACTTGCTTAAACCAATGCTTGCAAGAGGTGAATTGAGAACAATCGGTGCTACAACAATCAACGAATATCGTAAGTACATCGAAAAAGACCCTGCTCTTGAACGTCGTTTCCAACCTGTTATGGTAGATGAACCGTCTGTTGAAGATACAATTTCTATCTTGAGAGGTTTGAAAGAAAAATACGAAGTTCACCATGGAGTTAGAATTCTTGATAGCGCGTTGATTGCAGCTGCTCAACTTTCTGACAGATACATTACGGACAGATTTTTGCCTGATAAAGCTATTGATTTGATTGATGAAGCAGCGTCAGCTTTGAGAATTGAAATTGATTCAATGCCTGAAGAAATTGATGTTATGATGCGTCAAAAAATCCAATTGGAAATCGAACGTGAAGCTTTGAAAAAAGAAACTTCTCCTGAATGTATCGCTAAGATTGATAAATTGACTTCTGAAATTGACGATTTGGAAAGTAAAATTTCTAAATTGAAAGCTCAATGGGAAGTTGAAAAAAATACAATCACAGGTGAAGCAGGAATTAAAGATGAAATCGACAAAGTTAAAACTAAGATTGCGGAAGCTGAACGTAACACTGATTTACAAACAGCTGCCGAACTTAAGTACGGCAAGTTGATGGAATTAGAAAAGAAACTTCAATCAATTCAAGGTAAAGAAAGAAGTGAAAACCAACTTCTTAAAGAAGAAATTGACGGTGATGATATTGCAGAAATTGTAAGTAAATGGACGGGCGTTCCTGTTAACAGACTTATGGAATCTGAAATGCAAAAACTTCTAAGAATGGAAGATGTTTTACACAAACGTTTAATTGGTCAGGATGAAGCTGTTAATACGGTTTCTGATGCAATCAGACGTGCGCGTTCAGGTCTGAAAGACCCTAAACGTCCAATCGGTACGTTTATTTTCTTAGGTCCGACAGGTGTTGGTAAAACTGAACTCGCTAAAACTTTAGCAGAATTCTTGTTCAACGATGAAGATGCGATTATCAGAATTGATATGTCTGAATATATGGAAAAACATAACGTTGCAAGATTGGTCGGAGCGCCTCCGGGATACGTCGGTTACGAAGAAGGCGGCCAATTGACAGAAGCTGTTAGACGTAAACCTTATTCAGTAGTATTGTTTGATGAAATTGAAAAGGCACACCCTGACGTATTCAATTTGATGTTACAAATCTTTGATGACGGACGTTTGACAGATTCTAAGGGTAGAACAGTTGATTTCAAAAATACCGTAATCATTATGACAAGTAACATTGGCAGTGAAATCATCTTGGAAGATTCTATCAACAATGCGGGTACAGCTAATTTTGATGAAACAAAAGAAAAAGTTATGGCTGTAATGAGAGAACGTTTCAAACCTGAATTCTTGAACAGAGTTGATGAAACAATCTTCTTCAAGGCTCTATCATTGCAACAATTGTCAGCAATCGTTGATATTCAAATGGATCATTTGAGAGGCTTGTTGGCTCAACAAAATATCTCATTTGAAATTACGGATGAAGCTAAAGAATTGCTTGCAAGACGCGGCTTTAACCCGATTTATGGTGCAAGACCATTGAAGAGGGTTATAAGACAAATGGTTGAAAACCCATTGTCTAAGTTGTTGTTGGCTCAAAAATTCATTGACGGTGATACGATTAAGATTGGCGTTAAAGATGATGAGATTGAGTTTAGCAAGTAATTGAGTAACAAAAAAGCATTCGCAAGAACGCTTTTTTTATAGGTTAATAACCCCCTCTCCCCGAAGGAGGGGGTTATTAAATAAATATGAAATCTAATCTGTTTTATTGATATTGCCTTTTGCTTTTTCTTTAGCATTATTTTCAGCTGACAAATCTTCTATAACATCAACTGTTGTTATAAAATCTTCAACTTTTCGATAAACTGCTTCCGGCAAGACTTTTTGTAACATGTCAAGGAATTTACCTCTTTCGTTGGCGTTTAATTTGCCATCGCCGACTTCTTTGCCGCCTGTGTCTTTTTTACCTTCTGTATCACATTGTTTAAAGATTGATGCAATTGTTTGTGAATCTTTCGCGCTAATTTTTACATTGCCATCTTTAAAAAATCGTTGCATGCCTTGCATGTCTGCTTTTAAATTTGTGTAATCAGGAATACCATTGCCCATCTATATTTTCTCCTATACTTAGTACAACCATCATGGTTATCGGCATCTTTTGAAAAAACTTTAGGCTTTTTTGAAAAATATTTACAAACCGTTACATTTAAATTTCAAATTTTAATTAGAATGATTTCAAAATATAAAATTTTACTACCCTTTTTTACTCATTTTGTAGTAAAATGTTGGTGTATATTTTAAGGGAAGGTTAGAAAAATGGTAAACAAACTAATTAAAGAAGACACTAAAATGTTCCTAACCGGAAACGAAGTGCTGGCTTATGCTGCAAACTCAGCAGAGGCTGATTTTATGTATGGTTATCCGATTACACCTCAGAACGAAATTATGCATACGTGGTGTAAACTCTTACCAAAAACAGGCGCAGGTTTTTTGCAAACAGAAGACGAAATCTCTGCAGGTTTTTCAACAATCGGTGGTATTTTAGCCGGAAGAAGGGCATTTACGGCAACCGCAGGCCCTGGTAACGTAATTATGCAAGACGCTCAATCAATGGCTGAAATGATGAGAATTCCGTTTGTTTGTGCGGTTATGCAAAGAGGCGGACCTTCCACTGCAACCGTAATTTACGCTCAACAAGAAACAAGATTGACTTGTTTCGGCGGAAACGGTGAAGGTTTCAGAATTGTTTATTCAACAGCAGGTCACCAAGACTTGTACGATTATATGATAAAAGCATTCAACACAGCTTGGAAATACAGATTCCCAACTTACGTATTGGCAGATGGTTACCAAGGCAAGATGAGAGAACCTGTAACATTGTATGACCCTGCTTCTCGCGGTATTACAATGGTTCCAACAACTAAGTCACTTCTTGCGGATGGTAAAATTGGTGTTGACAGAAAATCTGCTCACATGAGAAACACATATAACATGGAAGAAGAATTGATGAATGTTCTTGACGGATATCAAGCTGATTTTGATAAGATGTCAGAAGAAGTTCAGGAATGGGAAGAATACAAAGCTGAAGATGCTGAAATTCTTGTAATTGCTCACGGTATTGTAGCACGTTCTGCAAGAACAGCGATTGACGAATTGAGAGAAAAAGGCATTAAAGCAGGTTTATTCAGACCTATTACAATCAGACCATTGGCTGTAAAACCTTTAAGAGCAGCGGTAAGCAGAGCTAAGCAAATATTGTTCACAGAATCTGCGAACGGTCAACTTGCTCAAATGGTGCTTGAAAAACTTTACGGCTTAACAACTCCATACCAAACCCTATTCAAAATGGGCGTTGGCGTAACAGGTGATGATATTGTTGCGAAAGTAGAAGGAATGCTTGCTGGAGTTTAGGAGTTGAGAAGTTTAATTCAGTTGAATGGTTGAAAAGCGGAAAGGTTGAATAGTTTGTATAAAAATAGTTTTAAGTTTCCATTTGAAAAATTGGAAGTTTGGAAAAAATCCATAGATTTAGCAACTATGATTTATAAACTAACATCAACTTTTCCCAAAACAGAAATGTATGGCCTATCATCACAAATACAAAGAGCAGCTGTTTCAGTATCATCTAATATTGCTGAGGGTTCTGTTAGATTTTCTGCAAAGGAACAAGTTAGATTTTATGAAGTTGCATTTGGAAGCTTGATGGAAGTAATCAGTCAAACAATTCTTACTAAAAAACTAAATTACATCTCGGATGAAAATTTTATAGAAATAAGAAGCTTGACTGAAGAAATCTCAAGAATGTTAAACGCATTAAGTAAATCTAAAAATGATGAACAAAGTGAATGATCCAAACTATTCAACCTTTCAACCTTTCCACTATTCAACTTAAATTATAAAGGAGATAAAAATGTCAGAACTATTAACCCTTCCACCAAATTTACCAAAATCTCAGAATGCTGAGGTTGGTGCAAGTAAATTTTGCCCCGGATGCGGACACGGAATAACTTTAAAAGCGCTTGAAAGCGCAATCGATGAACTTGGTATCCAACAAAAAACAGTTTTTGGCTGCGATATTGGATGTTCACTTTTGGCTTGGAACTATTTGGATGTAGATACTGTTCAAACTCACCACGGTAGAACAACTCCTGTTATCTACGGTTTCACAAGAGCAAACAAAGATGCTATCGGGATTGCTTATATGGGCGATGGCGGCGGACTTGCAATCGGTGCGCAACACTTGGTAAACGCAACTGTTCGTGGTGAAAGAATGATGATTGTTGTTGTAAACAACACTAACTACGGTATGACAGGCGGTCAAATGTCACCAACCACAATGCCCGGTCAAAAAACAGAAACAACACCTTACGGCAGAGATTGCGAAGTTACTGGTAAACCTGCAAAAGCAGCTGAAATGGTTGCATCAATTGCGGATAAGTCAAAATCATTCGTAGCACGTTCAACGGTTTCTAACTTTATGAAGCTTAAACAAACTTTTGTAAAAGGTTTGAAGAATGTTGAAAACGGCGGTTTTTCATTCGTAGAAGTTCTTTCAATCTGCCCTCTTAACTGGAGAACAAACAACGTTGATACGTTTGGCAGACTAAAACAAATGGAAGAATTCTTTGAGGTGAAGGAATTTTTGAGTCCGGAAGGGAAGTAAGTTTAAGTTGGAGTTGAAGTTGAAGGGTTGAAAAGCGGAAAAGAGGAAAAGTTCAGATAATTCCCTTCGGTCATAAATAAAAATTGTGAGCGTTAGCGAACTTAATGAACTCTTCAGCTATTCAACTTTTCAACTCCATATATTTATACAAAAAGGAGACTACAAAATGTCTAGAACAAAAATAGTATTAGCCGGTGAAGGCGGACAAGGCGTTCAATCAGTTGCTAAAATTCTTGTTGAAGCGGGTTACGAAGCCGGTAAACAAGTTTTATATATTCCAAACTTTGGCGTAGAACAAAGAGGCGGGGTTTCAATCGCTTTCTGCCAAATCGCTGACGAAAGAATCGGTGAGCCAAGATTTGCTAAAGGCGATATCATTATTATGCTTTCTGATAGAGCAATCGACAGATGCGAAGCTTATGTAAGCGAAAACTCAACTGTTGTTTACGATACATCAGTTTGCACAAAGAAACCTCAAGTTAAATGCAGGCAAGTAATCGGTGTTGACGCTAACAAGATTGCGAACGAAAAACTTAGCGCAAGAGTATTCAACATTATTATCTTGGGTGTATTGCTTGCAGCAACTAATGTTTTGAGATTGGAAGATATTAAAAACGCTATGGAAATGGCACTTGGCAAAAAATTCGACGCCAAACCCGAATTGAGAGAGCTGAATTATAAGGCTCTTGAAATGGGGATGGGGTTAGTGAATGTTGAAGTAAAGGCTTAGTACGAGAAGGGATGGAGAAGTTGAAAGGTTGAATAGTTGAAAAGCGGAAAGGTTCAAATAATTCCCTTTGGTCATTAATAAAAATTGTGAGCGCTAGCGAACTTAATGAACTTTTCAACTGTTCCACTATTCAACCTTTTACACCCACCCTCTTTCCCAAGAAAGGATAAACAATGACAGAAAAACAATATCATGGCTATAAAATAGAAGGCGTTGGCAAGGGTAAGGCTGACTATTACGTTTATACAGATTTGTGCAAAGGCTGCGGACTTTGTATTGCAAAATGCCCTATGAATAAGGCTGGCAAAGAATGTTTGCAATGGTCTAAGGAAGTTGGTTTGTACCAAACTCCAGCAGTTGCACCAAACCCAGAAATCTGTATTGCTTGCGGAGCTTGCGCAATGACTTGTCCTGATAGCGCAATTAGGATTGAAAGAAGAAATTAGTTTTAAAAAGTTAAAGGTGCAAAAATTGCACCATTAACTTTTTTACAATGAAAAAGACATTAACACTTGCAAACTGATAAAAACCTATCTTTTTTAAAGATAGGTTTTGTTTGGAAGATATATATTCTAGAAATTTTTTTCAAATTTTATTTTACAAACAGGAATTCCTAGAATAAAAAATATTATCAGATGTTTCCATTTCTTTATTTCAATTAATTCTATTCCAAATATTTTAAACTTAAATCTTTCTTGTGCGGTGTATTTGCCATAATTTACCTTTAATCCCTTTAGACGTAAATAATCTATACATTCTTTATTTGCAATTTCTAAATCTTTTTGTTGAACACTGCTAAAGCTCTCTGTAATAGAATTTGGATTACATTCATAATAATAAATTGCCTTAGGTACAGTTATTAATTCCCCTAGTTTATCTATTGTAATATGTGTCCAAGTAATATCTTCAAATGTTCTTCCTACTACAAAGTAACAATTGTATTTTAAAAGCAATTCTCGTTTATAAATTTTGTTTGTCGTATAACATTTTCGAGGAATATTGCAAGCACGATATTTATCAGTTGTCTTTTTATATACTTTTAATTTTTTAACTCCGGAAAACGATTTATAACCATTTTTTGTATGTCGGAGCATTTCACCACAAGCTATATCACATTTATACGTAATTGCAGCATCGTATAATTTTTCGTAAAAATCTTTTGCCACCCAATCATCTGAATCAACAAAGCCAATATATTCTCCTTGTGCAATTTTCATTGCATTATTCCTGGCAGAAGATACGCCCAAATTTGGTTGATTAATAACTTTAATTCTAGCATCTTTGCGCTCAAATTTCTTCAATATATTCAACGAACCATCAGAAGAGCCATCATTAACGCAAATGATTTCTATATCTTGGATAGTTTGTGTAATTAAACTATTTAAACATCTTTCTAAGTAATCTTCTGTGTTATACACAGGAACTATAACTGAAATTTTCATGCTTACATCCTAATTTAAATATCTATTTTTATAGAAAAATATAACTTAACTTCTACTGTAGCATATAATTCTATCTATTGTCAATCAAAATAGATAATAAGACTAGGTGTAAAATTCAATAAATCCAAAATAAAATAGTTTGTAAAGGTAAAATTATGAACAAGTTAAAACTATTTGGCAAGAGAATTAAAGAATTACGTAAAAAATCTGGTTTTACACAAGAACAATTATCTGAAAAAATTGGTTTATTTCAAAAACAAATCGGTAATATTGAAACTGGCACTTGTTTTACAACAATGCAGAATTTAGAAAAGTTCTCACAAATTTTCGGCGTTGAAATTAAAGATTTATTTGATTTTGAATACCAAGAAAAGAGAGAAGTGATTATTAAAAAAATAAATACTCTCATTGCCAACAGTTCTGATGATGAACTTAGAAAATTGTACCGTTTGATGTGTGTGATGTTTAAATAAAAAGTGATTAAAAATACTTAACGGTGCAAAAAATTGCACCCTACTTTTTTTATTAACTATATTTTTGAATATAAGTTGCCTCTGGCTCTCCCCTCTCCAAAGGAGAGGGGAGAGCAGTGCTTTAGTAAACTTTTCGCTAATATCCATTGTTTTAACACTCTACCCCCAAAAACTAAACTAACAGGTAATTTATGTTCAACCATAACCCATTACAATTTGTTTATGGAGATATGTTGTTATGGAAAAATTTCAAAATAAATATTTAGAACTTAAAAACATAGACAAAGACATCGTTAATTGGGTTGAAGATGTTGCAGAAGAAAACAACTGCAAAATCGAACGCAAGGAATGGAAAAGCAAATACAACAGCTATGTTGTCTACGACTATGAACCCTTTTGTTCTGAAGGGTTTGAGATAAATATTTTGCTGAGTTCCTACGATTTATCTTATCTGAACTTTATTAAATACCTTTATAACGAGAAATTAAGTACAATTGAGTACTTAGATAATTGTGCAAAAATTCCTGCTATAAAAAACTATTCAATTTAAAAAAGTTGGTATATAATCCTTATTGTAGAGTCTAATAAGGATTATTAACATGCAAGAATTTTTTAACGATTACGTTCAATCACTTGAAACTTATATTATGTTTCGTATTAAGGAAACTGTGGCAAGAATCACGCCTGAACTTATTGCAAAAGGCAGAGCGCCGATTTCTCTATCAATGGGTGCGCCAACCGCAACCCCTCCGCAAGCTTTGATTGACGCATTGAAAAATGCTCTTGATGAAAAAGGCGTTCATCTTTATTCAACACCAAAAGGCGAACCATATTTTAGAGAAGCTATTGCAAAAAGAATGAAAAACCGCTTTAATGTGGAACTTGACCCTGCAACGGAAATCTTTTCTCTGATTGGTTCAAAAGAAGGCTTGGCAAACTTTATCAGAGTTATTCTTAACCCTACAACAAATGTGGAAGAAAAAGAAATAGTTCTTGTTCCTGATCCGGGGTATGCTTCTTATAAAGAAATGGTGAAGGTTTCAGGCGGAACATCTTATCCTATTCCTTTAACTCCTAAAAACAATTTTATGCCTGATATGGAACAAGTTTGGGCAGAATTTTTGAAAAAAGGTTACAATCCTAAAAAAGTCAAAGCAATGCTTATCAATTATCCGAACAATCCGCTCGGTGCAACTGCTACAAAAGAATATTTGCAAAGCATTGTTGAATTTTGCAAAAAACACCATATTCTGTTGATTTCAGACGCAGCATATACGGATATGTATTTTAAACCTGAACTTAAGCCAATGAGCGTTTTAGAAATTGAAGGTGCAAAAGATATCGCAGTTGAATTTTTCAGTTTCTCAAAACCTTATGCAATCACGGGTTGGAGATTAGGCTGGGTTTGCGGTAACGCCGAAGCTATAAGAACTTTCGGCAAACTAAAATCAACTCTTGATTCAGGTTTGTTCAAAGCTCTTCAAAAAGCTTGCGCAGAAATTCTTAATTCGGAAGAAGGCGACAAATATATTGAAGAAGCTAATAAGAGATTTAAGCGTAGCCAAGATATCTTTGTTAAAGGTTTAAAAGAAGAATTGGGATGGGGCGAATTTAATATTCCTGACGCAACTTTCTATTTGTGGTTACCAATTCCACCTCGTTACGAATCTTCTATTGAATTTACGGATGAACTTATGCATAAATCAGGCGTAATTGCAGTGCCCGGGGATGCTTTCGGTGAATACGGAAAAGGCTTCTTTAGAGTTTCAATTGTTTGTTCTGAAGAAGAATTGAAAGAAGCTATTCGCAGAATGAAAGAAGACGGATTTACTTGGAAGTAAGTTGTTGGGCAGGTATGCCCAACCGACAACAAGGTGGATTGCCACAGCTCTAACGAGCTTCGCAATGACAGCACACTTGAAACTTTGACGCTCAGTCATTGCGAGGAGCAACTATTTAAATTGGCGACGAAGCAATCCATTAACCTGCTAATCATTTATCTTGAAATTATCACTTCAAAATGTTACTATAATTATATACAGCGCTACAAAAAGGATTTATTTTGATGAAAAAGATATTAATATTATTAGCATTTTTAGTTCCATTTGCAGTAATTGCGGACGAAGAAGTAACAATCAACGGTGTAAATGAACCTGAATGGAAGGACTTTGCTCCACATGCTTATATTAATATTGAAGAACCAAAAGGTATCGGTAAATTAAACGAAACTGCGTCATACTGGTACAAAAGAAAAGCTGATTTTGAAAGCTCAATCAAAGAATGCCGAGAAATGACAGATGTTAATGCGCAGGTTAGCTGCTATCAAGAAGTGAAAATCAAACAATATCAAAAGAATAGCGATTATAACGCAAGATTAGAAGCACAAGAACGCGCCAGAATGGTTCCGCAAGAAATGTATGACAGAACAAATACAATGCTTCCAATCGGCGGTTATTTGAATAATTTTGCGCGTTTTCAACCAAACGAACTTAGAGGATACTAATAATTAGATTTTTTTTCTAAATGATTATATAATATTGAATATGGGGAAGTTTGATTTATTTAACAAATTCAATAGTGCTGTAATCGTTTTGAATGAAAATCGAGAAACCGTGTTTAGAAACAACGTTTTTAAACGTGTTTTTCCTGATTTTGAGAATATAAAAAAATTCTCTCATAAGTTAAATTACAGTGTTTGTGCGCTTGTAAGTAATGATGTGAGCGTGCATTCTCCAATTACTCAAGCAATAAATTCTAAAGAAGATTTTTCTGCGCATGTCTTGTATCAGAGTTCAAACAACGATTATTCGTATTATGATTTGAACGCTACAAAAAAAGGCAATTATACGCTCATTGTTTTTACGGACGTTACGGCAAAAATAAGCTTGGAAAATGTTCTGGTCAGAAACCAAAATTATCAAAAGAAAATTGCTTTGTTGGAAAATGAAAACAAAAACCTTTCAAAAATCAAGCTTCAAGCACAATCGCAAGCGATGAAGCTTCTGTTACTGAATAATATTTCTAATATTATTAGAGAATCAATCGACACCTCTGTAATCTTAAAATCTGCATTAGAGGAGCTTGCGCAAATGTTTGGCGCTTTTCGTGCCTACTATGCGAGTGCTGAGGATGAAGGTAAATTCTTAATCCAAGAATCTTTGGAGAAAAAAGATGTCGGACAAATGATTTCTTTTGATAGGGAAGCAACTCTGCATATCAATAACGGCAAGGTTTCATGCCAAATTTGTATGAAAGAATTCAGAGAAGCAAAACCGTTCAGAGAAAATGTTCAGAGAATTATTTTGCCTATTTATCACTTAAATTCGCTTTTGGGAATTATTGTACTTTCTACAAAACAAAAAACTAAACTTGATGATACTTTAGAAGTCCTAGACGGTGTATCTTCGCAGCTTGGAAATGCTATAATTCAGTCAGAGCTTTATAAGAAGAATGCAAGTATGGTTAAAGATTTAACTAAAACACTTGCAGAACTTCAAGACACTCAATTAAAACTTATCAATTCCGAAAAAATGGCTTCTTTAGGTCAACTAGTTGCGGGTGTTGCACACGAAATCAACACGCCTGTTGCTTCAATCAAATCTAATAATGAGATTATGAAAAAATTAATCGGGCAGGTTGAAGACGAGGACACAAAAGATTTACTAAAGGAAATTAATGATATTGATACAGAAGCAATCGCGCGTATTAACAGGCTTGTAGTGTCATTAAGAAAGTTTGTAAGGTTGGATGAAGCAGAGCTTCAAGAAGCAGATATCAATAAAGAAATTGATTTGACGTTAGATTTAATCAGACACGAAACGAAAAATCGAATAACGATTGTTAAAAATTATGGCAGTATTCCACCAATTAAATGTTATCCGAATATGTTGAACCAAGTGTTTATGAATATTCTTGTAAATGCTGCTCACGCTATTGAAAAAGAAGGAATCATAACTATTGACACGGATTTTAAAGATAACAATTTGATTGTAAAAATTAAAGATAACGGATGTGGAATAAAAGAACCTGATAAAATTTTCTTTGCAGGATTCACAACAAAAGGTGTCGGTGTTGGAACCGGCTTAGGGCTTGCGATTTCACAAAAAATAATTGAAAAACACGAAGGAAAAATTGAAGTAAAAACAAAAATTAATGAAGGAAGTGAATTTATTATTACTATCCCTAGTAAGTAGCAAATGTGAATTTTTGTAAACACAAGTTTTTCAATGTATATCTAAATTACAAACACATCACAATTATAATATTAATTAACTTTTGTAAAATTATCTGGTAGAGTAGTCATGAAAATGTAAAAATATGGTATATTAATACTACCAAGATTAAGTGTAATTTTTACCCTAAATCGGGTATGTAACAAAATCTTTACAAAACGAAAAATAAAGGCAATTTTAAAAATAAAGAAAACTTTATATTACTGTGTAGAATTTTAAATTGATATATTGCATATCGGAGGTAAAGTGTATGGCAATTACTGTAAACAGCAAAAAGAAACAAGTAAAAAAATCTTTCCAAGAACTTATTGATGATTTGATGTCATCAAGTTCTGAAAAAGTTAGATATAATGCCGCTCGTGTTCTAGGAGAAATGGGCGATTCTAAAGCTGTTGAACCGTTAATCAATGTTCTTAAGAACGACAAAAACGGTTCTGTTCGTTTATATGCAGCTCGTGCATTAGGCGAATTGGGCGATACAAAAGCAACTGAACACTTAATCGAATCTTTGAGAGAAGATCGTAACGTTGACGTTAGAGTTCGTGCAGCTCGTGCGTTAGGTCGTTTGGGTGGTAAGATTGTTGTTGAACCGCTTGTAGAAGCTTTGAACGATGAAAATTCACAAGTTTGTATTACAGCAACAGACGCTTTGATTGAAATCGGTGATGTTGCAACAGACGCTTTGATGAAATCATTAGACCACGAAAAAGTTAATGTAAGATGTGATGCTACAAGAGCATTGGGCGAAATCGGTAACAAAAAATGTGTTGATAAGATTATTAACATGTTATATGACGAATGGGTTAACGTAAGAATTTATGCAGTAACTTCATTAGGTAAATTGAATGATACAAAAGCAGTTCCTGCACTTATTGATGTTATGAAAAACCGTTCAGAAAACGATTTGGTTAGAGCAGGTGCCGCAGCAGCTTTAGGCGTGCTTCGTGACCAAAGAGCGTTGTTGCCATTGAGAGAATTGATTATGGAAGCTGAAGAATTGGGTGAACTTGAAGATACAGCTCTTAAATCATTCAAGAAAATTATGGCTGCAAATTGGCAAGCAATTCCGGGTGCAACTCAACAAAAAAAACCTGCAGGTTGCTAAGAATATAGAGATTTAAAATAAAAAAATACCGAGTGATTTTCACTCGGTATTTTTTTATTGTTTGATTAAAAACTATCTTACTTTGTTTTCATTACCGTTAATCAGACGTTTAATATTTTCTCTATGCAAATAAACAATGTAAATTGCACCCAAAGCGCAATATGCAACATAAGCGATTGGTGCACCTAAAAAGTACATTACAAAAGGCGAAACAACCAAAGCAATTATTGAGCCGACTGAAACATATTTTGTTGTATATGTAATTACACCCCAAACAAGCGCGATAATTAAGCCGACAACCCAATTTAAAGCAAGAATTGTACCAACACCTGACGCTACAGATTTTCCGCCTTTAAATTGTAAGAAAATTGATTTGCTGTGACCGATAATTACAGCAACAGCTGCAATCACAGGAGCTAAGCCCAGAGAAACACCAACAGTTGCAAACAGTTTTGCTAAAACTACAGGCAAAGCACCTTTAAGAGCATCCAAAAACATTACTAAAAAGAAATAGTTTTTGCCCAACACTCTTTTTACATTTGTTGCACCGGTAGAACCGGAACCGACTGTTCTTATGTCTTGACCTGTTTTTGCTTTAACAATGATATAGCCTGTTGGAATTGAACCGATTAAATACGCAATTATTGCAACAGCTAAAAGTTCAACGCATTTTAATATCATTTATCCCCTCCTAAAACTTATAATTCATATTATACAATAAGGCTGACATAAAAGAAAGTACGCTTATGTTAACAATATTAACCTTGAGAAACCTATGAAATGCGTTATAATAAAAATAGTATGTCGTTTTTAATGAAAGGATTCAATAATGATCGGAATTAGTCTTGGAGTTACAAATACCAATAGCCAATCTTTTGGAGTTCAGAACAATAATTTCTCAAAAGGGAAAAACTCTGTTTATGCAACCAAAGGCGAACCTATGTACCAAAAAGAAATGGATGCAGACGAAGATGGTGTAATTATTTGATGAATTTAACGGATACTGCGATGCAAACGGCATAGATTATAAAATGCGTGTATTGTTGCTGAATAACAGAATGATGTATAAGTTCAGCAAAGATAATGAAGAAAGTTCCAAAAAAGTTAAGGAAGAAGCTGAAAAGGCAGAAGAAGCAAAAACTTCAGAAGATGATGAAACTCAAGATCGAGAAGAGAAAATTGTAGTCAAAAACTACGGCAAGGCTTTAAAAAGTTATACCGCTTCAGAAAATGCTTCCGCTGCTAACAAAGCAAAATCTTAGTTTAAGACGATTTCGCCTTGACGGTATACAACAACTTCTCCATCTTTAAATCCTGCGACGGTAGATGCTTTACCTTTTGCTAAATGTCCGTAATCAGGAATTACCAAATCTACTTTATCGCCAATATATTTAACGGCTTCATCATAAATCAGAGCAGGAGCTTCGCCTGAAAGGTTTGCGCTTGTTGTTGCCAAAACTCGTCCGTCAATATTTTTACAAATATTTGCAAATGTTTCGTTATCAGGAATTCGAACTCCTACAGTTGGCATTGAAGACGTTATGTAATCAGGTGTTTTTTCTGATTTTTCCAAAACAAGAGTTAACGCTCCGGGGAAATGTTGTTTGATTAAACGCTGGGCTTCTTTATTAATCGGTTGTTTTACATATTCAAACAAATTGTAAAACTCGTCGCTCATTAAAATTAGCGGTTTTTTACCGTCACGATGTTTGATATCATAAATCTTTTTTACGGCTTTTTCGCTTGTCGGTAAGCATCCAAGCCCCCAAACAGTATCTGTAACATAAGCGATAACGCCATCGTTTTTTAGAATTTCATTAACTTTTTCAAACATTATTTGTATTCTCCTAATGATTTAATTATACTCTTAAAAAGCATTATTTAACATTTTCATCTTTTTGTAATATAATTTTTGGTGTGTAGAAAGATAAAGGAGAACTCATGGTTCAACAATTTAATACTCCACAGAAAACAAGACAAGCTGTAATCCTTTTCTTAAAAGGTTCTGCAACTCCTGTTGTAATGTATTTCGAGAATCCGCAAGCTGTTTATGCTGAATTGAAACAATTAATGAAAAGCCCGACTCCTGTTTTGGTTGAAAAAGAACCTGTTGGTCCGATTAAAAAATTATGTTTTGTTTCAACTCAAATTGCAGGATTAGTATTGCAGGAAGAACCTTATGCCTAAAGAAAAGTACGTAAAAAATCATAATGCGGTTCTTATTGAAGATATCGAAAGAGAACATGATAAGACGCTTCATTTTGAGTTTGAAGGTGAAATTAAAGAACTTGAAAATTGCAACGTAAAAGCCGACTTAGAATTAAAATCTTTGGGTGGTTATATTGAAGTGAGCGGTCATATTGATGGTAAAGTTACACTTGAATGTGACAGATGTCTTAACAAATATGAATATGATTTGGATTTTGATATTGACGAAACTTATGCTAAGCATTCGCTTCATGATGAGTATTCACAAGAGGTTGAGCTACAAAGCGGTCAATTTATAACAGATTTAAACGGCGCAAAAGAAATTGATATTTATGACTTATTGTATCAATCTGTAATATTACAGTTACCAAATAAAAAAGTTTGTGGTATAAATTGTAGTGAGGGATTATTTGTGTCTGATGAAGATATGGAAATCCACGACGACAGAATGGATGTATTTAAAAACATTCAAATTAACCCAAAATAAAGAGGTCTGCACCTCGCCTTTAATTAGGCAAACGTAGTAGGTTGGGCATACTTGCCCAACAACTGTTAAAAGAGGAATAAAACCCTCACCCGAATTTCTAAGTTTCGCAAATGCTCAACTTGAAATTCTACCCTCTCCCTAGGCGAGGGAAATGATAAAATGTAGGTTGGGTTTTTAGCCCAACACAACAACAAAAAATAAATTAAGTAGTACAACAAAATAGAAAGGTATAGGAAAAATGGCAGTACCAAAGAAAAGAACAGGGCATAGCGCTCAAGGTAAAAGAAGATCAAACTGGAAGGCTACAAAGCCTGAATTAACAACTTGCCCAAACTGCGGAGCTAAGGTATTAACTCACACAGTTTGCACAGCTTGCGGAACTTACAAAGGCAAAGTAGTTTCTAATAAAACAGAAGGCTTCCAAGAAGAAGTAAAAGAAGAAAAGAAATCTTCTAAGAAAGCTGAAAAAGTTGAAGAAACTAAGGTTGAAGAAAAAGCTGAAGAAGTTAAAGAAGAATCTTCAGAAGAAAAACCGGAAGCTTAGTTAAAGAAATTGAACGGTGCGACTTTTAAGTCGCACCCTGTTTTCTAAATAATTTAAGGGATAAAGGGAAGAGTTAAATGACAAGAATAGCTATTGATGCAATGGGTGGAGATCACGCTCCTTTTGAAATTGTTGCAGGTGCAGTATGGGCAGCCGCAGAATACGGCGTAGCTTTGGAATTAGTAGGTAAGCAAGATAGAATCGAGCATTGTCTTGAAGTAATTCAAAAAGAAGGTTTTCTTTCTGATTGCGGTAAAGCAGGCAGAAAAAGAAGAGTTCGAGTGGATGTTAAATCACTTGATATCAAAATCACTCACGCATCTGAAATTATTGAGATGGGTGAAGCTCCCGGACAAGCTATTCGTAAGAAGAAAAATTCTTCAATTGTGTTAACTGTAAGCTCAGTTGCAACAGGCAGTTCAGACGCGTTAGTTGCAGCAGGTTCTACGGGTGCAGCTATGGCATCAAGTTTATTCGGCTTAGGCAGAATCCCTGGAATTGACAGACCTGCAATCGCAGTAACACTTCCTACAATGAAAAAACCAATCGTAATTATCGATGGTGGTGCAAACAGCAACTGTACGCCTCAAATGCTTAAACAATTTGCTATTATGGGTATGACATTCTCTAAAAACGTTTTGGGTGTTGAAAATCCTAGAGTTGGGGTTTTGAATATCGGTGAAGAAGCAGGAAAAGGTAACGAACTTGCTCAAAACACTTATAACTTGTTGGAAGAAGAAAAAGAAAAATTCAACTTCATGGGCAATATTGAAGGTAGAGAATTGTTCTTGAACTTGTGCGATGTAGTTGTTTGTGACGGCTTTGTAGGTAACGTTGTATTGAAAGTTACAGAAGGCACTTCATCATTGTTATTCAAGATGATTAAGAGCGAATTTAAGTCTGATTTCTTAGGTATGTTGATTGGCTTGTTAGCAAAACCTTTCATGAAAAGAATTTATGAAAAAATCAACTACGAAGAATTCGGCGGCTGCTTACTTTTGGGGGTTAAAGGTATTACGGTTATTTCTCACGGCAGAAGCAAGGCTTATGCAATTAAGAATGCCGTAAGAGTAGCGAAAGAAGCTGTTGAAACAGGTGTTAACAGAAAGATTTCAGAAAGAATTGAAGGATAAATTAAATAAAGTTTAATAATATGTGAAAAATTTTGGGCAAAGAAAGTTACCCAAAATTTTTCCGTGATTAATAACATAATGTTGCCACACCTCTTACGAGGCTCGCAATGACAGCACGCTTGGTATAGAATGCCAAGTCATTGCGAGGAGCGTGAGCGACGAAACAATCCACAAGATTAAAAAAATAGATTGGGCACACCTGCCCAACGAAAACTAAAGAGGGTCAAACCCTCACCCGCATTCGTAAGGCTCGCACAGCTCGCCAACGACTGCTCCCTCTCCCAAGTAGAGGGGAATAGATTAAACAAAAGAGGAGTAAATATACAATGGGAAATAATACAATTCCTTTAAGGATTGCAGGCGTTGGATACAGTGTGCCTGAAACAATTATTACAAACGATGATTTAACAAAATTATATGATACATCTGATGAATGGATTTATACCAGAACAGGGATTAAGGAAAGACGCCTTGTTTCAGGTAATGAAGATGCGATTGATTTGGGCGTAGAAGCTTCTAAAAGAGCTATTGAAAAAGCAGGTATCAATGTTGACGAAATTGATATGATTATTGCTGCAACATCTGCTCCACCTCAATTATACCCTGCATTGGCTTGCCAAGTACAAGCAAGATTAGAAATCCCTAATCATGTTCCTGCATTTGATATTACAGCGGCATGCTCAGGTTTAATTTATGCTCTTAGCATGGCAAAAGCTTATATCGGAAGCGGAATGTACAAAACAATTTTGATTGTTGCAACAGATAACAACTCAAGACTTTTGGACTGGGAAGACCGTTCAACTTCAATTTTGTTTGGTGATGGCGCAGGTGCTATGGTTGTAACTCAAGCAGAAGATGGCGTTGATGATATTATCGCGATTGACATTAAAGCTGATGGTTCTCTTGGTTCATTAATCGAATTGCCTTTTGCAGGCAAAAATTGTCCGCTTGTTGAGCCTTGTGATGAAGTTAAACAAGGTATTGTGATGAACGGTAAAGAAGTTTACAAGTTTGTTGCAAGAGTTCTTCCTCAATATGTAGAAGAAATGATTGCAAATGCAGGCATGAAGGCTGAGGATATTGATTACTTGATTCCTCACCAAGCTAACTTGAGAATTATTCACGCTGTACAAGAAAGATTGGGTTATTCGGAAGAAAAAGTTGTTACTAATATCAAATATTACGGCAACACTTCTGCGGCTTCAATTCCTTTGGCTATGGCTGAAAGCGTTGAACAAGGCAAAGTTAAATTAGGCTCAACCGCTATTCTTTGCGGTTTCGGTGCCGGCATGACTTGGGGTGGCGCGATTGTGAGATTGAGAGAAGGTATATGTTAATTTAAGTTGAAGAGTTGAAAAGCGGAAAAGTTGAAAAGAATTTATGACCGAAGGGAATTAAAAGAACTTTTTCACTATTCAACCATTCAACTCTTCAACCTTTTGAAGATGTAATCAAAGTTTATAAAACAAAAAGGAGTATATTATGGTAAAAAAAGTAGCATTTTTATTTCCCGGACAGGGTTCACAAGCTGTTGGCATGGGAAAAGATTTATATGAAAATTTTGAAGCTGCAAAAAATGTTTTTGATACAGCTGACAAAACTTTGAACAAAAGCATTACAACAATTTGTTTCGAAGGACCTGAAGAAGATTTGAAACAGACAGTTAATACACAACCTTCAATCGTAACAATGTCTATCGCTGCGATGGAAGCTTTGAAATCTGAATTAAACATCAGCGCTGATTTTGTTGCAGGTCACTCTTTGGGTGAATATTGTGCAATGCACGCAGCAGGCGTTATGGATTTGGAAACAACTCTTAAATTAATCCAAAAACGTGCAGATTTGATGGGTGCAACCAAAGGCGGTTCAATGGCAGCAGTTTTGAACGCATCTGAAGAACAACTTAAACAAGGTTTGGAAGAAGGCTCAAAAGTTGGTTATGTTGATGTTGCAAACTACAATTCACCTGCACAAGTTGTAATCACAGGTGACGACAACGCTGTTAAAGCTGCTTCTGAATGGTTGCTTGCAAACGGCGTAAGAAGAGTTGTTCCTCTTGCTGTTTCAGGTGCTTTCCACTCTAAATTTATGGAAAACGCAGGTAAAGAATTTGCAAGCTTCGTTGCAGAGTTTAATCTAAATGATGCTTCAATTCCTGTTATTACAAACGTTGACGCGGAAGCAACCGTTAAGGCAGAAGATTTCAAATCAAAAATGCCAAGACAAATTTCTTCATCAGTTCATTGGACACAAACTATTCAAAAAATGGTTGCGGAAGGCGTTGATACATTTATTGAAATGGGACCTGGTAAAGTTCTTGCAGGTTTGAATAAGAAAATCGCTCCTGAAACAACTGTTTACAATGTGTTTGACAAGGCTTCTTTGGAAGCAACTGTTAGTGCTTTAAAGGAACAAATGGCAGGTGTGTAAAGGCTTAGAGGTGAGGTCACAAATTGTGACCTCAAAACTCGGAGAATTTAAATGGACGTAAAAGAATGGAAATGAAAAATTTTAAATATTTTTTAATATTAATAATTGTATTTTGTTTGGGGTTCTTTTGCCATTTAGAACTTTCAAAATCGGATGTTATGAATAAATCAGATGTTCCAAAACCTGATATTGATTATAAGCTTAAAGAGGAAAATAACAATACAACAATTGAGGATGTTAAGAAAATAAATAAAAAACCAACTGTGAAATCGGATTTTGATGAAATGAGCAGGGCTTTTTATACAAATCTACAAACTTGTGAGCCTTTAAATATAATTTCTGAAAATGGTTATGAAGAATATATTATTGAGGGTATTGTAAATGACAAATGTTATTTCAAACACAGACAAGTTGGTTTCGCAGATACAATTTGTAACTTGCCATCCGGTGTTTATCAAACATATGCACAAGAAGGATTGTTTGATATTAAACAATTAGATGACTTAAAAGCCCAGAAGAAAACAGGATTTATTCAAACAAGTCAGTATTTAGTAGATATAGATAATGATCAGAATTATTGCAGAACTCTGCAATATGAACATAATGTAAAATAGAATGTAGGTTGGGCTTTCAGCTCAACAAAAACTTAAAAATAAGGAGAAGAATTACATGACAGAAAGAAAAATTACACTTATTACAGGTGGTTCACGTGGTATCGGTTTGGCTTGTGCTTTAGAATTAGCAAAAGCCGGCTGTGACATTATTATCAACGATATTTGCGAAGCTGAAAAAGCGCAACCTGCTCTTGATGAAATCAAAGCTTGCGGCGTAAACGCTTGGTTCTACCAATTTGACGTTTCAAACGCAGAAGCTGTTCAAGCTGCTGTTGATAAGATGATTGCTGAACACGGCAAAATCGACGTATTGTTAAACAACGCAGGTATTACAAAAGATGGTTTGTTCGTAAGAATGGACATGGAACAATGGGAAAGAGTTATCAAAATCAACTTAACATCTGCTTATTGCGTAACTCACGCTGTAATCAAGTACATGATGAAGGCTCGTCAAGGTTCTATCATCAACATGTCAAGTATTGTTGGTCGTCACGGTAATGCAGGTCAAGCTAACTACTCAGCTTCAAAAGCAGGTTTAATCGGTTTGACTCAAACTCTTGCTAAAGAATTCGGTGGCAGAAATATCAGAGTTAACGCAGTTTGCCCAGGTTTCATTCAAACAGCTATGACTGCTGAGCTTCCAAACATTGAAGAATACTTAAAAGCTATTCCAATGAAGAGATTAGGAACTCCGGAAGATATCGCTAAGGTTGTTAAATTCTTAGCTCTTGATACTGACTATGTTACAGGTCAAGCTATTGAAGTTGCAGGCGGCTTAATGATTTAACGCGACGCACATAGATATTTCAGATGAATGGAAAATGGAAAGTTGAAAATGGAAAATTATTTCAAATAATTTTCATCATCAACTTTCCATTTTTATTTCAAAATGTCGGTTGGGCATACCTGCCCAACAAAAACTTAAACCTATTTATTTTTCATCCTAATCGCCAAAAATATCTGCTCACCTATCGCCTTTTGGGCTTGTTCAGAGTTTGAATATTTTTCAGGGTCGTTTTCTTTACGTTTTTCTTTCTTTTTTGCTTGAATTTCTTCCTGCTCATTTCTCGTTACGGTTACATATTTGTTGCTTACATAATCTTCCAATTGAGCTTTTTGTAACTCTATTTCATGCAGTTTTGGTTTATCTATACACTTTTTCCCTGTCGGTTTTATGCCATATTGCAATAATTTGCGCATTATTTTTTTCTCCTCTTCATCAATGCTTCCACCTGATGAGCAGAAAGAACATGTATAAATTTCGATTCTATTTACTGCCATGATACACACACCCTAAGTCTAACAATATAGTTATCGGCATTTTGTTTGAAAACTTTAGCTTAAATAATATAATTGTAATAATTTTTTACAAAAACATTTTAATTATGCTATTATGTAGTTATGAAGATAAAGTTTTTGCTTGGTTTATTAATTTTATTAAGCTCGTCTGCCGTATTTGCCTCAGAAGCAACAAATTTTTTGGTGGATTTGTATGCAAATGAATATAACATGAATGTTAAAATCCATTCTAAGAAAGAATTCTGCAATCCTTGTGAGCAAAAAATCGGTGACAATTACATTTCACAAATTGCTTACGGACAAGCTGATTTTAAGGTGAAGAAATGCCGTAAACAAAAAGTTTCTTATATTTGTGTGTTTGATAATGATTGCAAACCGTTTTGGGGATTTGTTATACCACGATAGTTTTACGCATTTGACTTTCAATTGTCAACTTAATAAGTCATTACCCTTGTCTATCCAAGCCTAATGCTTGATGCATAGCGTCACGTCTTACGTTCTCTTTGTAAAATTCTTTTAATTCTTTTTCCGCAGGCGTATCTTTTCTAAATTTATCTAAAAAGTGGTTTTTCGCCATATTTCGCCCAATCTTAGAGAAAAGAGGAATTGGTTGGTTAAATCTTATCGGCTGTTTTACATATTTTAAAAGTTCTTTATTCTTAACAGCCTCTTCTGCATATTTTATGCGAGCATTCTTGTAATCCTTGTATGAACCATAAATAAAGCTGTGCTGCATATCAAATTTTAGTTTCCAAAGTTCAGAAACTTTCGGTGCATTCGGATTGTCATAAGCAAGTTTAGAAACCTTACCGTATGTAAGTTCAAGTGCTTGGCAGTTATTTTTAAGCATCTCACAATTATTTTTTAATTCACTTTCTTGAAGCTTTAAACTCTTCAATTGCTTTCTTCTTAAATGCAATTTAGGATTTTTACGCCCGTCAAAATTTACATTCGATACTTCTAAATTCATGCTACACCCCTTATTTTGAAAATATAAGGTGTAATAATTGCACCTTATATAAAATCTACTTTTTATAACTTATTATACACTTCATCTGTCACAGGTTCAAGCCATTCGTTCGAAGTTTCAGTACCGTCGACTTCAACCGCAATATGAGAGAACCAACTGTCAGCAGCTGCGCCATGCCAATGTTTAACGTTAGCAGGAATGTTTACGACATCGCCGACTTTCAATTTTTGCGGTTCTTTACCCCATTCTTGGTACCAACCTTCACCGCCAACTACGATTAACATTTGTCCTCCGCCCGTTTTAGCGTGATGAACATGCCAATTATTTCTGCATTTAGGTTCAAACGTTACATTGAACATTTTAACTTGGCTTGTAGAAAGTGGTGCAAGATAGCTTTTGCCGATAAAATATTTTGCATAAGCAGTGTTTTCCTCGCCAATAGGGAACATAATTGTTTTTGCGTATTTGTCTTTGTCACTCAAAGCTTGAGTGTTGTCATCAGCCCAAACATCTTTGGCTAAATTGAATGTTGCCCAAGCTTTTGGCCAACCCATATAGAAAGCGCAGTGAGTAATTATTGATGCCATTTCGGTTTTAGTTACGCCATGGTTTTTAGCGTTTTGAAGATGGTATTTTAAAGAATTATCCGTAATTCCTTGTGATATAAGAGATACCACTGTAATTATCGAACGAGTTTTTAGGTCGATATCTGTGTTATTCCAGTTTTCGCCAAATAAAATATCGTCATTGAAGTGCGCAAATTCAGGCGCAAAATTGCCCAATTGGTCACGACCTGCTGTTTGAACTATTTTTGTCATTGTTTTTGCCTCCTTTGTTTTAGCAAACGCAAAACTGTTTGCTAAACATACTAAAATCAATAATAATGTGTAAAACTTCTTTTTCAATTTTTAAACCTCTATATTTAATATTTTAGCAAATGAGAGTAACTCTCAAGCAAGAGGGTATTAATACTTTTTTACATTTTTTGTAATCAATTCCCGATTTTTATGGATTGCTTTGTCGTTCATACTCCTCGCAATGACTGGGTGCAAGATACATAGCTGGACGTCATTGCGAAAAAATTGTGAGATTTTCGTGGCAATCTATTCGTTGTAAGAGACTTTCTAACGTGCCGTCATTGCGAAGGCGATTAGCCTGAAACAATCCGGCTTTTTAAAAGCCATTTTTGCGCTAGAATAAATGTAGGAGAAAATGAATGCCTGAACTTAAACTTAACAAACTTAATGTAAAACAAGAATACCTTGATGAATTAACACAATTTTTAATAATTATTGTCCAAAAGCAGAAATTTGGGCTTATGGCAGTCGTTTAGACGGCGATTCACATTCCGGCAGTGATTTGGATATGACAGTAAAAAGTTTTAACGAAGAAGGAAAATACCTTTACGAACTTAAAGAACTGTTGATAGATAGTGATATTCCGTTTTTGATGGACATAAATGAATTTGATAAATTGCCGGAAACTTTTCAAAAAGAAATTTTGAAAAAATATGTTAGAATTTTTTAATTTTCTTTTGATTTGGTAAACTTATCTTTAGCGCATGTAACTGCACCTGCGCCGATTCCAATTAAACCATTCATTGCAATAGAATTTTTTATTGGTGATTTAAAGAAATGACATTTTCTTGAAACGAAATCCAAAATGACACCAAATCCAAACCAAGCACCTGCTGTGCTTAGACCGTCTTGCATTGGTGTTGACATATTAGAAATCGGATTTTTTTTATTTTTTTGTGCACAAAAATTAACTCTGTGTGAAAAGTTGTCTATTTTCTGTACTTTCATAATATATGGCTTCTAACTTTAATATTGGGTTGAAAGCCCAACTTACATTGCTATATTTTAGTGTAAAAAATGCCGATGGCCGGGGTCGAACCGGCACGTAGTTGCCTACACCAGATTTTGAGTCTGGCACGTCTACCAATTCCATCACATCGGCATATAAAACTTTCAAAACTTCAATAGTTAAGATTATTAAAACAAAAACAAATTAAAATAGCAAGCGATATTTTAAATAAATACTAAAAGAGGTTGACATTATGTCAACCTCTCACAAACTTTGAAATAGGAGTTGTTAATTCTTTTAATTAGTTCAAACCTAATTGGCTTCTGTAGAAACTGCTTGATGCGATTTTTTGTTCAACTAAATTGTTGTTGTTAGATGAAGCTAAGTAAAGACCGCTCAATTTGTCTAATCTTCTTGTTAACTTAGAATCAGGATAAACTTTAGATGCTGATTTAAGTCTTGTCCAGCAAGCTGCTTCTTTTTGTGTAGCAGTTGTTTCTTCTGCTAAGTTTGCGCTGTAACCTGTGTGGCAGCTTTCGTGTGCAATTAAGCAAGCGATTTGTTCAGCAGGTGCGTTTCTGTAAATTGAATTGATATAAATAACTTTTGTACCATATTCATTTGTAGTGCTTACTGCAAATGCGTTTGCGCTATTATAAGATACCATTGAAAGATTGTTGAACTTGATTCTTACTGCTCTTCTTTCAAGATTTCTCAAAACATCTGTTTCACCTGCTTGTTCCAAAACTCTAACAGCTTCAACGATTTTTGCATCACTAGAGAAATCTGTAACTCTGTAAGCGAATGCTTGGTTAACTCCTAAAAACAAAAATGCGAATAACATTAATACTACTTTTTTCATCACGACACAACTCCTATTTTTTTATTTCCTAATCAACAGCTTTGATAGTTGTGTCTACGGCGATTTTTGGTAAAACATGAGCGTTTTGTTTTGTTTTGTTACAAAACTTCATAAAACGACATGCCAAAATGCCCAAAAGCATTGCTATAACGGCAAAGCAGCGTTTTTAAAAAGCTGTTAAGAAATATTAAGAAAATAAAGGACTTTTTTTAGTATTTTACAATTCTTAACAAAGGGGTTAAAACTACTAAAAATTTTAAGGTTAATTTGGGGATAAGCAATTATATTTAGTTATTTTTGTTGCTGCTAACAAGAAGTTTTTCAGACAAAATTCCTTTGTTAACAAAATGCAAATTTGGAATAACCTGATATGTGTCATCAAATATGTTTTCTTTTAAATTGCCTAAAATAAAATAAGTAGAACCTGAACCTGACATAATTGATGCCGGCAATTTTTCTTTGATTGTTTGTAATTCCTTATAATCATCAAAAATTGCATATTCTAAATCGTTGTACAAAAATGCTTGGATATCATGTTGGTTTTTGATTGCATCAATCATTTTTTCTGTCATGGTATTTTTTTGTTTGATTTTTTTTGCGGCATATTTTGTGTAAGCTTCTTTTGCTGAAATGCCGAGGGTTTTCGGTTTAATCAGTGTTACAGGATAATTTATGTCGCAATCAAGTTTTTCGATAACTTCGCCTCTTGAAGTAGCAAGCAAAGTTCCGCCTTCTAAGCATACGTTTAAATCAGACCCTAAGCTTGAGCAAAGTTCGTGTAATTTTTCTCTACTGAACGGTTGTCCTAAAATCTCATTTAATCCGTATAGTGTTCCTGCTGCGTCTGTACTTCCGCCTGCAAGTCCTGCTGCAATCGGGATATTTTTTTCTATAAAAATATTAATTTGGGCTGAAATTCCGCTTTCTCCCAAAAATAATTTTGCGGCTTTATAAATTAAATTTTTTTCGTTGTAAGGAATTTCTTCACTTGTGCCTGAAAGAGTAATTTCGGTTGTTTCGGCTTTTTTAGCTTCAATTGTAAGATAGTCATATAAACTAACGGTTTGCATAATACTTTTTATGTTATGAAAACCGTCTTCGCGTCTGTTTACAACTTCCAATGTTAAATTAATTTTTGCAGGACAAGAAACTTTTATCATAATTAAAAATGCCTTACCTTTGGATTAAGAAGCATGTTTGCAAGTTTGTCCGCGCCTTCAAATTCTCTTTTTCTTAATTTTGCGCTTGCTTTTTCTTTATCGTATTCAACAAAATGATGTTCAAACAGACATTCGCCGTTGTTTACAATTATTGTTAAGTAGCAGGATTTAGGTTCAGGCGTGAACGGACGTCCGATGCTTCCTGCGTTTACAACGGTTTTCTTTTTAGAAGTTTGGAATCCACAAGGCAAATGTGTGTGACCGCACAATACAACGTCAGCATCAACGTTTACAAGCATTTTTTCTACTTCTTCCATTGGTGTATCAGGCAAAATGTCTTCGTTATTTTTTCTAGGCGAACCGTGAACCAACAAAAACTTCACTCCGCCTTCTACAACTTCCAATTGGATTGGAAGATTTTTCAAGAAATATTTTTCAGGCGGATTTAGAATTTCTGCGTCATTTTTTAGAGCTTCCGCCATAACAGGAGCTTTTTCTTTAAGCTTTGAATAAAGCTCATCAGAATAATCTGCAATCATCAAATCAGTGTTGCCTTGAATAAGCTTGAATTTGGGGGCATCTTTACGAACCATAAAATATTCAACGGTGCTGTTCGGCTCAGGCCCTGCCATTGCGTAATCTCCGAGTACAAAGATTTTGTCACATTGTTGTTTTTCAATGTCTGCCATAACGGCTTCTAAGGCTTCCATGTTGCCGTGAATATCTGAAATAACTGCGATTTTCATTTTAGCTCCTTTTTATAGTTTCATTTTAGCATGAAAAATTTTTGGTTGTTTTGTTGAATTTTCTACCCTCTCTTTGGGAGAGGGTAGAAAATCAAGTTGAGCTTTGCGAAACTTAGATTTTCGGGTGAGGGTGTTATTAACTTTTGGATAAATACAATTTATTTTCTTGCTTGCACAAGCAAGAAAATAAATATTGAACCTATTTATTATGTGTTATAATTATGTACATAATAGAAAAGGGGAGTGTAATGTTAGTACATACAATCGAGGAGCTTAGACAGAAAAGAGCAGAATGGAAAGGTTTGAAAGTTGGGATTGTTCCAACTATGGGTGCTTTGCACGAAGGGCATTTGAGCCTTATTAAAAAAGCAAAAGAAACTTGCGACAAAGTTGTTGTATCAGTTTTTGTAAACCCTATTCAATTCGGACCTTCAGAAGATTTTGACAAGTATCCGAGAACTTTGGATAAGGATATGGAACTATGCAATTCTGTTGGCGTTGATTTGGTTTTTGCTCCGACTCCAAAAGAGATGTATGGCGAAGGCAACAGACTTTCAAACGACATGTTGACTTATGTTTGTCCTCCGTTTTTCTATGTAAATAAACTTTGCGGAAAAACAAGAGTCGGTCACTTTGATGGCGTTTGCACCGTCGTTCTAAAATTGTTCAACATTGTTCAACCTGATTACGGATTTTTCGGACAAAAAGACGCACAGCAAGTTATTATTATTAAAAAAATGGTTAAAGACCTTAATGTGCCGATTGAAATTATTCAATGCCCGATTGTAAGAGAAGAATCTGGTTTGGCGTTGAGTTCTCGTAACAAGTATTTATCCGAAGAAGGTAAAAAAGATGCTTTAGTTTTATCACAAATCTTGAAGAACATTAAAGCTTGTTTCCAAAAAGGTATTACTGATGTTTCAGCTCTTAAAGAAACTGCATACAGCTACTTAACCGACAAGCACGATATGGAATATTTGGAAATCTTGGATAAAAATACTTTGGAGGAAAAACCAAATGCGGATAAAGACTCTATCGCACTGATTGCGTGCAGAGTAGAGGGCGTAAGACTTATTGACAACATTTATTTGGGAGAATAATTAATGCACGAATTTATTTTAAATTGTTTTGGTTTTTTGAAAAGTTTTTTGCATTTAATGAAAATTGTGTTTGTATTTTGCATTTTGATGCTTCTATGTTATTGGGTGCAAAATCTTACAAATGCTGATTGGGCATGGTTAGGTTTTATGAAGCCGTTTTTGGATGGTTTGCTTGAATTTACAAACAGCATTTATTCAGTAACTTTTGACCTATGGGGTGCAAAATTTGAGTTCAAATATTTTAGTGCGGTTATTATTCTTACTGCGGGTGTTTATTTGATGAATTTGTTTATAATTCTTTCAAATATTGCAGAAGGTGCTTACAAAAGCGCACATTTTGTTGCTAAAAAGACTCAGGAAGTAATTTTTAATAAAGAACTTAAGGTTAATATAACACGAGAAGAAAAAAAAATTAAAAGATACGCAGTTTTAATCAAAACGCAGCTCAAAAAGAAATATGCGCATGCCGAATTGAATGTTAACCTAGATGAGCAAAATAAATTGATGAATAAATTTATTTCAGAAAAAACAGCGGTAAAGCCTATTACAATGAACGGCGGTTTTTTATATGAATTTATTGATTTTGATAAAATCGATACAGTGTTGGATGTTTTGTTCAAAGTTTTGCATTCAAACGCACCGATTGACTATGCGATTTGCATTCAATCAGGCGATGATATGGAACAATTAGCAAAATTGTCAACATTGAATCATTTTGGTATGATTTCTATGGCTGCTGACACAGCTTACAGATACAAGTACAACGAAACTCACAGATACCAAACAACGCAAGTCGGTGTTTTCCAAAACGGGGATAGAACGCTAGAAGTGCATGAGTTTAAGGAAATATTGTAGTAAGGGAATGAAAATGTAGGTTGGGCATACTTGCCCAACAATAACTTTAGAGGGTAACACCCCTCACCCGCATTCGTAAGGCTCGCTAAGGTTCGCCAACGACTGCTCCCTCTCCCTCAAGGGGCGAGGGGAAATAAAGAAAAATAAGGAGCAAACAATGAGATATGACGCAGGCGAAGTAATAACCGCAATGGTAACACCATTCAACGAAAAATTGGAAGTTGATTATGACAAAGTTGAAACTTTGGCTTACCAACTTATAAACACAGGTTCTGATGCTGTTTTGATAACAGGTACAACAGGCGAATCACCAACTTTGACTCACGAAGAAGAAATCGAAATTCTTTTGAGCGCAAAAAGAGCTGTTGGTGCGCAAGGCAAAGTAATTATGGGTTGCGGTTCTAATTCAACAGAAACAGCCGTTAAAATGTCAAAACTGGCTGAAAAAGAAGGCGCGGATGCAATTTTGAGTGTTGTTCCTTATTATAACAAACCTTCTCAAGCAGGCATTATTGAACACTTCTCAGCAGTAGCAGAAGCTGTTGAACTTCCGATTATTCTTTACAATATTCCATCAAGAACAGGTGTGAATATGAGCGTTGACACAGTTAAAACTCTTGCAAGAAAATATCAAAATATCGTAGCTTTGAAACAAAGCTTTGGCGATATGGATGTTATTACCGAATTAAAAATGGCTTGTCCAAACGATTTTGCAATTTATTCAGGCGATGACAGTTTGACTTTACCAATGCTTTCAGTTGGTGCGCAGGGTGTAATTTCTGTTGCTTCTCATATTTTCGGTAAAGAAATCAAATCTATGATTAGAAACTTCAAAACAGGCGATTCTATGACAGCAAGAAACATGCACCAAAAACTTTATCCGATATTCAAGAAATTGTTTATGGCGCCAAATCCTGTTCCTGTAAAAGCTGCTTTGGCTTACAAAGGTTTGATTGAAGAATATGTAAGAAAACCGCTTGTTCCACTTACAAAAGCTGAAAAAACAGAATTACTCTTTACGCTTGATTCAATTTAAGTCAGTTGGACAAGAATGAGTTTTTCATATTTGGGGTAAAATTATAATATAAAAAGGAGTACATATAGATGAAGAACAAACTGATTATGTTTTGGGCGATTGTCGTAATTGTTATTGCGTCTATAATAACAATTTGCGTTAAGCCTACAAAACTGGGTTTAGACCTTGTAGGCGGTTCAAGACTTGTTCTTGAAGCTCAAACAACGGACACAATCGCACAAATTACGCCTGATATGATGGCAAGTTTGCAGTTTGCGATTGAAAACAGAGTTAACAAGCTCGGTGTATCAGAAACAGTGGTACAAAGAGCTGGTGACAAAAGACTTGTAATCGAAATTCCCGATGTTTCGGATTTGAACCAAGCGAAAGAATACTTGGGTGAAACTGCTGAACTTGATTTTAGAAAACCTGTTATGAAAGACGGTGAAATGGAATGGGTTGCAACGGGCTTAACAGGTAAAGACTTATCAAAAGCTAACTTGAGTACAAATTCTCAAAACGGTCAATGGGTTGTAGATTTGGAATTCAACGGTGAAGGAACAAAGAAATTTGCTGATTTAACAAAACAACTTGTCGGACAACAAATGGCAATCTTCTTTAACGGTGAATTGCAATCAGCACCTGTAATCAGAGAACCTATTACAGGTGGTAGAGCACAAATTTCAGGCGGTGACAGCGGTTTTGCTTATGAAGAAGCTAAGAAAACAGTTGACTTGCTAAATGCCGGTGCGTTGCCCGTTCCGGCTAAAATTATTGAAGAAAACACAGTTGGGCCAACTCTTGGTGCAGATAGTATTGCAAAATCTAAGATTGCCGGTATTATTGGTTTAGGCTTTGTAATGTTATTTATGGCAGCTTATTATAGAGCGCCGGGTTTGATTGCCGATTTGGCACTTGTGATTTACGGATTGATGTTATTTGCTTTATTCAAAGCTATTCCAATTACATTGACTCTTGCAGGTATCGCAGGTTTTATCCTAAGTATCGGTATGGCGGTTGATGCTAACATTCTTATTTTTGAAAGAACAAAGGAAGAATTGAGAGCCGGCAGAACATTGTTTACGGCAATTAATTCAGGTTTTGACAGAGCATTTACAAGTATTTTTGACTCTAATATGACAACAATCATTACTTGCGCAATTCTTTATTGTTGCGGTACAAGCATTGTTAGAGGTTTTGCTTTAACTCTTGCAGTTGGTGTTATTGTTTCTATGTTTAGTGCTATTACTATTACAAAGAACTTCATGCACTTAATCTTCGGTACAGGCAAATTGACTCATCCGGCATTGTTCGGTTTGAAAGCGTTTGATATTAACGAAGGCTTCCAAGCAGTAGAAACTAAGAGAGAAAAGGCGAAGTTTGGAATACTAGATTAATTGAGTTGAAAAGATGAAAAGTTGAAAAGCGAAAAAGTAATTTATAAAAACTTTCAACATTTCAACCATTCAACCATTCAACTTTTCAACTATTCTTCAAAAAATGCTTTAACAATAAAAAAGGAACACACAATGAAACTAGATATCGTAAAAAACAGATTTATATTTTTGGCACTGTCAGCAGTACTTTTATTGCCGGGGATTGTGTCAATGATTTATTCAACAATTACTTATCCTACACATACACCTTTGAAAGTTGGTATTGATTACACTGGCGGTACAACTCTTCAATACGGTGTTAAAGAGGATATTTCTAACAGCAAATTGTCTGATGTTAGAACAAAATTAGAAAAAGGTGGAATTGATAACCCTTATTTGCAGATTATCAACGTAAATTCACAAGAAAGCACTGATTTGAAATCAATTCTTTCAATTAGAACAAAGTTTATTGAAGAAGGTTCTGCTGATCAGGACAAGATTACAGGAATTATTTCTCAAGAATTCTCAGCTCCTGAATTGGTTCAAGTATCTTCTGTCGGCCCGACTTTAGGTATGGAGTTATTCAAAAACTCTTTGATAGCTCTATCTTTGGCGCTTGTGGGTATTATCGCTTATTTGACATTCAGATTCCAATTTGATTACGCTCTTGCAGCAATTTTGGGACTTGTACACGACGCATTGTTTGTATGCGGTGTATTCTCAATCTTGGGATTGTTCTATGATGTGCAAATTGACGCATTGTTTGTAACTGGACTTTTGACAGTAATCGGCTTCTCTGTTCACGATACGATTGTTGTATTCGACAGAGTTCGTGAAAACTTGAAATACTATTCTAAGAAAATGACTTTCGGCGAAATTATGAATGCAAGTATTAATCAAACTCTTGCAAGAAGTATTAACACTTCTTTGACAACTTTGATTACATTGCTTGCTTTGTATTTCTTGGGTGGAGTTACAACAAGAGATTTCGTTCTTGCAATGATTTTGGGTATTGCAATCGGTACTTATTCAAGTATTTTCTTCTGTTCAACCCTTGTTGATGTTTGGGAAGATCATAAGAAGTCTGCAAAAGTAGCAGCTTAGAGTTTAAAAAAATGGTGCAAAAAATAGCACCATTTTTTATGGAAAATTGAAAGTGGAAAATTGAAAATTGTTTTAAATAATTTTTTATTTCCACTTTTATTTTTTATTAATATAAATATTGACAAAAAAATACTTGTGTTTTAAAATTTCCTTGTACCGATATATCGATACAAGGAAATTGTTTATGAAAAATACTTTTAATTTAAATGGAAATTGGTGGCGCGGGTTAGTTTAGACTACCCTATTTTTACTGTTCTATTTAATTAATAAAAGGGTAGTTAAAACCTTTAGGTTTTGTCTGCTTCTTTTTCTTAACTTGTGTTAACGTTTGTAAACAAAACCGCGAAGGTAAAGCAATTTTTAAGTTTCACAAGTTTTAGGATTATGGATTATGACAAAAATCAATGACAAAAATTTAATCAACACTTTACCAAAACCGCTCAAACCTGCTGCTAAGTTCGTGCGACATCAAGAGCAGGCATCAGGGCTTTCAACATCTCGTTTTATACAAGATGTTACAACGTGTTTGATTCCAAAAGCTGTTTTTTCGAGAAGTTTGGCGGATTTAACCGAAAATACATTTTTGGAAACATCAGAAGAAACATTGATTTATTTTGTTCCGACAATTCTTGGGGAGAGAGTTGCAAGAAAAATCTTCTCTAAAGGCTTAGATAAAAACTTAAAAAAAGACGTTGCTACAACAGGCGTAGAGCTTTTAGAAAAAGGAAATAAATCTAAAAATAAACAAATTTTACCTGTAAAAGCTGCCATTTCGCTTGCAGCCATGGCAATTCCGCTGACAGAATTTTCTTTAAACTATATCAAAAACTTAATGACACTCAAGATTTTTAATAAGAGTGATTTTAAAAATATTGCCTCCTTAGAAAACAGCCAAGAAGATACAAAACACCAAGAAAAAGTTCGAAACAGTGCTAAAAAACATATAGGATTTGCAGCAGGACTTTATGCAGGGTGTTTAGGCTTGGCAGGGCTTTTGGCAACAAAAGGCAAAGATTCAAAAATGCTGCAAAAAATTTCTGAATTTATTGTAGCTCCGGGAAACAAATTATTTAAAAATTCGCCTAAGGCAAAGAATTTTATGAACAAATATCTTTGCATGGATTTCAACAGCCAAAACGGAAAATTATGCCTGAGCAAAGGACAGTTAACAACTTGTGTTTTAGTCGGAGGTGCGGGATATTTTGGAGCTTCTTCCGATAGAGGCAAAGAAAATTTGAAAGAAACAGCTACGCGTTTTCCGCTTGTGGCTTTATATGTAATTACAGGTAGTGAACTTGTAGAAAAAGGATTCAGAAAACTGCTTCATAAGGCAGGTAAGTGTAAAGATTTAATCGGCAAAGATTTGAGTGTACCTAAGTTTGATGAACTGGGCAAGTTGGCTGAAAAACAGGCTAAGAAAAAGAAAACAGCGGTTAATGATGAATACAAATCATTAGTTAAACAAAAAGTTTTGATTTCGGGCTTGCCTTATGTATTTTCAATTGGTGTAATGGGATTTTTTGTTGCAGGTATGACAAATTATTTCACAAAATTGAGATATAAAAATGCACAAAAGGAACAAAAATAGTTAAAAAAGGGGAACGCTTTAGCGTTCCCCTTTTTGTTTTGTACATCTTATTCTGTTACAGCATCATAACAATCTGAACAAATCGTTTCGTGTCCTGCGTGTTCGCCGAGTTTTCTAAACTTCCAGCAACGTTCGCATTTTTCGCCTTCTGCTTTTGTTACCCAAACTGTTATGCCGTTTTCTGTATATTCGTTTAATACTTCAGCCGGAGCAGAATCTGCTACATAAGCTTGAGAAGTAATGAAGATATCGGCTAAATCTTTAGCGTTAGTCTTCAAGATTTCGCTATCATCAGATTTAACATAAACTGCGACTTCTAAAGAGCTTCCAACTTTCTTTTCTGCTCTAAGAGGTTCAATCGCACGAGTTACAACTTCTCTTGTTTTCAAGATTTTTGTAAAATCTTCTTCAAGCTGGCTATTGTTCCAAGTTTCATTTACCTTAACCCAATCTGCAAGCAAGATACTTTCCAATCCGCCGCGTTGCATTTCAGGAGTGTTTTGCCAAATGTCCTCTGCTTGGTGAGGCATTACAGGAGTTAGAATTCTAACTAAAACTTGCAATGTTTCATAAAGAACAGTTTGGCAAGCGCGTCTTGAAAGTGATTTTTTGCCAGCTGTATAAAGTCTGTCTTTTACAATATCAAGATAGAATGAACTTAAGTCAACAGCTGCAAAGTTTTGCAAGCATTGGAAATATTTGTAGAACTCGTAGTTATCAAACGCTACTGTTACTTCTTCAACAACCTTGTTCAATTTGTGAAGTGCAAATTTATCGATTGGTTTCAAATCTTTGTACTTCACATAATCAGTTTCAGGATTGAAGTCGAAAATATTGCCAAGCAAGAATCTTGCAGTGTTTCTTGTTTTCTTAAAGATTTCAGCAAGCTGTTTAATAATGTTATCACCGATTTTTGTATCATTTCTGTAATCAACTGACGCTGCCCAAAGTCTTAAGATATCCGCACCGTAGTTCTTGATGATATCGTCAGGTCTGATATAGTTGCCTAAAGACTTTGACATTTTTCTGCCGTCTTCACCAAATACGAAACCGTGTGTAAGAACTGATTTGTAAGGTGCTTTACCTTGAACAGCCATTGAAGTTAATAGAGAAGATTGGAACCAACCTCTGTGTTGGTCAGAACCTTCCAAATACATTTCAACAGGAGTGTGACCCAATTGTTCTGAACGTCTTTCAACAACTGCTTTCCAAGTTACGCCTGAATCGAACCAAACATCCATGATGTCTTTTTCTTTTCTGAAATGTTTTTTACCGCAGTAAGGGCAAACAAAATCTTTTGGTAGCAATTCTTCAGCTGAATACTTAACCCAAGCATCAGAACTTTCTTTTTCAAAGATTTTTGCTACGTTTTCAACAGTTTCATCCGTAACAATAGGTTCGCCGCATTCTTCGCAGTAGAATACAGGAATCGGAACACCCCACGCTCTTTGACGTGAAATACACCAGTCTGTACGACCTTGAACCATGTTAGAGATTCTTGCTTCACCGCTTGCAGGAATCCATTTAACGCCTTTGATTGCTTCCAATGTTGCGTCACGGAATTTATCAACCTTAACAAACCATTGCGGAGTTGCTCTGTAGATTACAGGATTTTTACATCTCCAGCAGTGTGGGTAAGAGTGGTTAATGTCAGCAGCTGCAAGCAATGCACCGCAGTTTTGAAGTTTTTCGATAACGATTTTTCCGCCTTTATAATAAGGAATACCTTCTAAATCCTTATCGCCAACGATTTCTGTCCAAACGCCTTTGCTATCAAGCGGTGAAAATACTTCAATATTGTATCTGCAACCGACTTCGTAGTCTTCAAGACCATGACCCGGAGCGGTGTGAACTGCACCTGTACCTGCTTCAAGCGTTACGTGTTCACCTAAAATGATTGGTGATTTTCTGTTATAAAGAGGGTGATTTGTATTTAACAATTCTAAATCTGCACCTTTAACAGAACCGATTACGTTAATATCTTTTTCTTCCCAATTAACGCCTTCAAGGAAGCTTGCCAACAAGCCTTGAGCGATTACATAAACATCTTTATTGTAAGTGAAGAAGGTGTAATCAAATCTTGGGTGCATGCTGATTGCCATGTTTGAAGGAATTGTCCAAGGAGTTGTTGTCCAAATTACCGCATAAACATTTTTGTTAGGAAGATCAACCAATTTGCCGATTTTTTCTGTTGCATCTTCGTCAAACTTGAATCTTACATAGATTGATGTTGAAGTATGGTCTGCATATTCAACTTCTGCTTCTGCTAAAGCAGTTTCGCAAGAAGCGCACCAATAAACAGGTTTCAAGCCTTTTTCGATGTAGCCTTTTTTGTACATTTCGCCGAAAACTCTAACTTGTTCGGCTTCAAATTCAGGATTGATTGTCAAATATGGATGTTCCCAATCTCCCCAAACGCCAAGACGTTTGAATTCAGCTTCTTGACCTTTTAAACTGTTCCAAGCAAATTCTCTGCATTTTGCTCTTAATTCTGCCGGAGTAACAGCTTCGCGTCCGCCTTTAATGTTTTTAACAACTTTGTTTTCGATTGGCAAACCGTGTCCGTCATAACCAGGAACGTAAGGTGCGTAAAAGCCTGACATAGATTTATATTTAATCAAAATATCTTTCAAAATTTTGTTTAAGGCTGTACCTACGTGGATTTTTTCGGAACTCAAATATGGAGGGCCGTCGTGTAAAATAAACTTGTTTGCCTTATCTCTTTGTGCAATGTTCTTTTCGTAAATTACGTGTTCTTCCCAAAATTTTTGAGTTTCAGGCTCTTTTTTAGTAGCGTTTGCTCTCATTTCCAAAGTAGTCTTTGGCAAATTCAACGTTTCTTTGTATTCCATATTCTATTCCTCATGTATTTTAACTCTAAGTTATTATTATGCTGTGCCTAACCTACATTTTATATAAAAAATACCACAAACAAAGCGAGTTAGAAAGAGAATTTAGTAGCAAAAAATTTTTTTAGTGTTTTTTATTTAGTATGCAAATTAATAAAATCCAAAATCAAGAATTATTCTGTAAAAAGTATTGGAAACGCGTACTTTCTCAAAATACGACACCTGTAACCAAGTTAAGTGCAAGTTTTAATATACGCGAAGCTAATCAGTATTTGATTGGCGGATATAAACCAATGGGAACAAAAAGTATTGCCGGTATTATTGCAACTACGGATAAAGATTTTAGGCTGTATAAACCAATAGAAAAAGAATTGGTTTTGTGGCGTGGTATTTGCGGTGCGGAAGTATATAAACATCCTTATATGGAAGCTTTAATTGAAAAGTGTAAAAAGCTTAAGAAGGGTGATATCTTAAGAATGAGAGAATACGCATACGCAAGTGATGATAAAACATACGCACAAGAAATTTATACGCAAGACGATGGTATCTTATATGAAATTACAGTTCCAAAAGGTGCAAGAATTGCGGATGATTGGAACCATACTTTCCCCAGAGAATCAATGTTCTTGTGTACAGAAAATACTGTTGAGAAAGAAAATAATAAAAAATACCACTTGATAAAACTTACATATATATTGCCTGAAAACAATATAGAAATTCAATCAAATCAATCAAACAAAAATAAGAAAAGCTTTTGGGAAAAGATGATTTCTGTTTTTAAGCAAATTTAAACTTCAACTTCTGACTTTTCGCCAACAAAATCTTTTTGGAAGCTTACGTTGTGTTTGATTTTTGTAAGTGTATTAGTTTTCAAGTTTTTCATTTTGATAAAGTCAGCCATTTTGTTGTAGTCAAACGCATTTTCCCATCTTGCAATTACAACTGTTGCAACACAATTACCAATCAAGTTCACAGTTGTTCTTCCCATATCCAAAATCTGGTCGATACCTAAAAGAACTGCAACACCGACAATTGGAATGTTGAAGCTTGTTAGTGTTCCTGCCAATACAATAATCGAAGCTCTTGGAACACCTGCCACACCTTTACTTGTAAGCATTAAAGCAAACATAATAACAAGCTGTTGTTCAATTGTCATATTGATTCCAACGAGTTGAGTTGAAAATAAAACGGCCATTGCTAAATAAAGTGTTGAACCGTCAAGGTTGAAAGTATAACCTGTCGGCATAACAAAACCTACAATAGATTTTGGAACACCGAATTTCTCCATAATCGTCATTGCTTTTGGTAAAGCTGCTTCAGAACTTGCAGTGGTAAATGTTAAAAGTGCAGGTTCTTGTATCGCTTTAATCAAGGCTCTCACAGAGATTTTTACAATCTTACATGCAATAATCAGTACTATTGCAACGAAAACTGCAAGTGCAGTGTATAAAGATAAAATTATTTTTCCGTAATTAAATAAAATTGCTATCCCGTTTGAGCCGACAGTATAAGCAATTGCGCCAAAAATACCCATTGGTGCAAAGAACATAACGTATTCCGTGAACTTAAACATTACAGAGGCTACTGAATTAAGTATATCGACTACCGGCTGTGCTTTTTTGCCTACTGCGCAAATTGCAAGAGCAAAAAAGATACAAAATACAACGATTTGTAATAAATTTCCGTCAGACATTGCTTGGAAAATACTTGTCGGGCAAAGACTTAGAAGTAATTCGCCAAATGAATTGTGATGAGTGGTTGATGCCATCTGCACAATTCGGTTCAAACCTGTTTGGTCAGATGCAATGTGTCCCATACCTACGCCAGGCTTGAATAAATTCGCAAAACCTAAGCCGATAAATAGGGCGAGGGTTGTAACAACTTCGAAATAAGCAATTGTTTTTATTCCCAAACGTCCAAGGCTCTTAACATCGCCGTGTCCTGCAATTCCGACAACAAGCGTTGCAAACAACAACGGCGCGATAATCATTTTAATCATTCGAAGGAAAATTTCTGCTAAAACGTGAAGCTTGATTGCAAAAGCCGGAAACGCCCAGCCAACAAGGACGCCTAAAAATAGTGCTATAAAAATCGCTATTGTTAATCGTGATTGTTTCAAAATCTTTTCCTTCTTTTCTTCTGCGGGCTTTAAAATTCCAACTCGCCCTTCATTACTAAATTATACACAAAAAAGAAAATTTTACATAATTCCTTTAGGTTTCTGCTATTATGTTCTTATGAAAATCGAAAGTTTTAAAATTGAAGAATGGATGAATGAGTATGAAGCGTCTGCGAAATATGACCTTACAACTACTTGTATCGCGCCATTATCAATAAACCAATTGCCGTTTGATGCGGACGAAATTTTTAACGTTAAATTGGGTTACGGTGATATTGTCGGCTCAAACCGTTTAAAAACAGCAATTAAATCCCTATACGCAAATCAAGAATTAGAAAATATAACGGTTACACACGGAGCAATAGGTGCAAATCAGCTTGTGTTTTTGTCTTTATTAGAAAAAGGTGATGAAGTAGTTTCAATTGTTCCAACGTATCAGCAGCACTATTCAATTCCAAAATCTTTGGGGTGTGATGTAAAACTTTTATTTCTGAAGGAAGAAAATAATTGGCTTCCTGATTTAGAAGAATTAGAAAAAGTTGTAACATCCAAAACAAAACTTTTATGCTTAAATAATCCGAACAACCCGACAGGAGCTGTTATTCCTAATTGGATGCTGGAAAAAATTGTAGAAATAGCTAAGAAGAAAAATGTTTGGATTTTGTCTGACGAAGTTTATAGAGGTTTGAATTTATATGGCAATCCTTATTCAATTTCAATTGCCGATATTTACGAAAAAGGAATTTCAGTGGGAAGTATGTCTAAAACGTATTCACTTCCCGGGCTTAGAATCGGTTGGGTCGTTGGAAGAATTGATTTAATAAACGAAATTAATCACCAAAGACAATACAATACAATCAGTGTAAGTATTTTGGATGATTATTTTGCTTCTGTTGCGATAGAAAACCGAGATGCGATAGCAGAGCGTAATTTCAAAATCATGAACAACAGGCTTAAAATCTTGAAAAAATGGCTTAGTGAAAATCAAAATATAGACTGTGTTTTGCCAACGGGTGGAACAACGGTTTTAATAAAATACAATTTGGATATCCATTCGCGCACTTTCTGCAAAGAATTGCAAAAAACAACCGGTGTTGCGCTTCTTCCCGGTGAAACTTTAGAGATGGAAGGATATGCAAGGCTCGGATTTTGTGCAGATGATTTAGAACCTGCTTTAGAGAAGATTTCTGAATACATAAAGAGTTTAAAATAATGATAGATATTGATAAAATCATAAAATTATTAAAAGACGCCAAGCAACCGCAAAGCGAGTTTGTAAAGCTTATGGATTCCTTTAAAAATCCGTATTTGGTTCTTATTGCTTGTATTTTGAGCCTTAGAACAAACGATAAAACAACTTATCCTGCGACATTGAGGATGTTAGAACTTGCCAAAACTCCAAAAGAAATGAAAAATGTCAGTGTTGAGGATTTATCAAAAGCGATTTATCCTGTTGGTTTTTATGAAAATAAAGCAAAACAAATCATTGAACTTTCAAAAACAATTGATGAGGAATTGGGTGGCAAAGTTCCCGACGAAATCGAGGATTTGGTTAAGTTTAAAGGTGTTGGGCGTAAAACTGCGAATTTGGTTTTATCAATAGGATTTAATAAACCTGCAATTTGTGTGGATGTGCATGTTCATAGAATTTTTAACAGATTGGGTTATATTAAGACGAAAACGCCTGAAGAAACAGAGTTTGCTTTGAGAGAAAAACTACCGCAAAAATATTGGATTGATATAAATACGCTTCTTGTAACGCATGGACAAAATGTCTGTAAACCAATTAAACTGAAGTGTTCAGAATGTCCGATTGCGGGGTACTGTGCAAAAATTATATAGTATGTTATAATTTTTATGCAGAGAGAGGTTTTATGACTGAACAAATTAATTGTCCGTTTTGCGGAAATCTTATTGCGAGCGATGCTCTAAAATGTGAAAAATGCGATGCTTTGTTTAAAGAACCTGAGCTTCCAAATCTTAAGTTTAAAGAACTTGCGCCGTTTTTGGCAATAGATGTTCTGACTCTTGGTTTCTTTTCTACAGTTTGGTTTTTTATTAACGCAAAAGCTATTAATGATTTGGCTTCAAAACCAAAAGACGGCATAAAGCTTAATTGGCTTGTTATGCTGCTTGCATTAAACGGCGGATTTTATTTGTTTATGTTTTATAAACACCCTGCATATTTATTGATATTCTCTGTATTGCAGTGTTTGTTGTATGTAGCTTTATCTTACAGAGCTTTGAGAATTATACAAAAATATACGCAAGAAACCTACGATGTAGCATTGAGATTTAACCCATACTACATGGTCTTATTCAACGTATTATATTTGGTTCACGTTGCTGAAACGTATTCAGACAGAGTATTTCATACTCATGAATACTTCGACTGGAAATCACCGCAAGCAATAATGCTGATTATTTTGCTTTTGATAATTTTATTTATTTTGCGTTTTTATAATGAAGTTTATTTCTTAATTCATTAAACTGCAATTTCGAATGTAGATTGAGCAACTTTGCAGTTTGCTTCATAAGCAGCTTTTGCTTGTTGAATATTTACTGCATCTTGTACCGTGTAGCCGTTTTCTAAAGCCGCAACCATAGCGTTATCTAAGTCGTTAGCTGCTTTTGAAACATTTTCGGAAACAGTTTGAATGATGTCACCTGACGGAGCAGGTACATTTTCGTAATAACCGCTTAAATCAATACTTTGTGTAGGCTCATTCGGTGCAACTAATGCCCCGCGTTCAGCACCTCTATCAGTAGGAGCATTGTAACTTTTAGCAATTTGTACGCTGTCGAGTAAATGTGAATAGTCGGATGTGTTAATATGTGATATTGCGCTCATGCTTTTAACCTCTAATATCAGTTTAACTCTTTTTCAATCTTATACAACCCTTATATAAAAAATATGTTACATTTTGTTAACAATTAATCCATCGGACTAAATTTTTACATCTTTTGGTTGTTATAAAGACTCACCTGATTGTGTAATATAAAATTGGGAGAGAGTTATGCAGATAGATGCAACCGTAGATAAGAATTTGGCAAAGGTGACTGAAAAAGTTACCAATCCTATGCGTTCGCGCTCATACAATTTGTGTGTTAAAGCGGATGCTTTGAGATTTGCAAAAATGTACAAAGAATCGGTTCAAACTTATCTTCAAGCTATTATGATGGATAGGGCTGAAACGAAAGCTTATTACGGTTTAGCTGTTTCTTATAAATATTTGAAAGAATACAAAAAGGCTATTTCTACGCTTTTAAAATTAATAAAAATTGATGATAGCAACGACAGTTTCTTTTTTGAAATCGGTGTTTGTTATTTATCAGACGGTCATCCTGAAAAAGCGATTGAGTATTTAATCAAAGCAATTTTGATTAATAAAGAAAACTTGGAAGCGCAAATTCAACTCGCGATTGCACACGAGCTTGTTGACGAAGCTGATTTGTCGCTTATGATTTACAATAAATTAATTGAAACAAACCCAGAATTTTTGAAAGCTTATTACAACAAAGCAGCAATGCTTATGGGAATGGGTAATTTCTTGGAAGCATCAAAGACATTCTTCCAACTTATCAAAAGAAACCCTGATTATTATAAAGCATATTTGGGAATTGCGATGAGCTTTGATAAGTTGGCAAAATATAAAGATGCAATCAGATATTATAAAAAGTTTCTGGAATTAAAACAGTTTTCAGAAGATGCTGTTTTTGCGCGTGAAAGAGTTGAAGAATTAAGAAATCAGCACTTTTCAAGAGAAAATACATTAACGCTTGTTGATTAGTTTTGGGTGATATAGTATAATCTTTGCGTACAGTCCTAAGAATAAGGGAGATTATATGAGTGAGATTTGCAAAAATTGGACACAGTGGCTTAAACAAAACCGTTTTGCGGGCTTAACTCCTGAAATGCAAGAACAGACAATGCGTTGGCTTGAAGCTGTCAGGGACGTTATAATGGTTTATGCCGAAATCAAACCTTATGATGTTGTGCTTGATATTGGTACCGGCACGGGGCTTTTAGCATTTAAAGCATTAGAATTACAGAATTGCCAAGGTAAAGTGATTTTTTCCGACAAATTCCAAGATTGTTTGGACGATTGTAAGCAGATTTTGGACAATGCGGGTATTACAACAGGCTACGAATTTTTGCAATGTCCTGTTGAACACATAGCACTTCCCGAAAGCAGTGTACACAAAGCACTTATGCGTTCCGTGCTTGTTCACGTTGTGAATAAACAGCCTGCCATAAGTGAGGTTTACAGAGTGTTGAAGCCAAGCGGTAAATTATGCGCATTCGAGCCTATTATCCGTTCAAATACTCGTTATTGGGAAATTCTAGACCCAATGTATATAGAAAAATATGAAGATTTCAAGCGCGTTGAAAACGAAATTATGGACAATCCGCTTGATTCGCTTTGCAACTTTGACGAAGATACTTTAAAAATGAATTTGGAAATTGCAGGATTTTCAGTTCCTGAAGTCAAGTTGCAAGAAGTTCGTTCAAAATACGTAGTACAGCCGAACATGGTGAAAGAATGGTTTGTAAATCCGCCATCACCTAATCAGCCTTCTACAAAAGAAAGGTACTTGAAGTATTTTGACGAAGTAACGGTAGATAAATTCATGCAAGATGTTCAAAACTATTTGACAGGACGTGAAATTAGTTTGAAGACTAACGCTGTGTTTATTAATGCAACGAAATAGAAGCAAAGAAAGGAAAGGGGTTTTGGCTATTCGACTTGAATAAGCTTTAATCCAATAAGAAATATGATAAATAATCAAACCGCCATAATCATCCCTGCACGCTACGGTTCATCTCGTCTTGAAGGTAAGCCGTTATTAAGGGCTAATAACAAACCTATCATTCAATGGGTTTGGGAAAAGGCAAAATCTTGCCCGATGGTAGATAGAGTGATTGTAGCGACTGATGATGAAAGAATTTTTAATGCGTGCAAAGAGTTTGGCGCAGAAGTCGAAATGACTTCTACCGAACACAAAAGCGGAAGCGACAGAATTGCCGAAGTAGCCAACCGCCATCCTGAAATCGCTTATATTATCAATCTTCAAGGTGACGAGCCTCTAATTGAGCAAGCAAATATTGAGCTTGTAATTAAAGGTGTGAAAGAAGACGCAAACGCTGACATTTCAACGCTTGTAAGAGAAATTAAAGACGCAGACGAAGTTAATAATCCAAACCTTGTAAAATGCGTTTTTGATTTTAATAACTACGCAATGTATTTTTCTCGCTCTAAAATCCCGTTTGAAAGAGCGGAAAATGACGGAAGCTGGAAATTCTATGGTCATTTAGGAATTTACGGTTACAAGCGCGAAGCGTTATTCAAGATGACAAAGCTTCCTCAAGCACCTTATGAAATGGCAGAAAAGCTAGAACAATTGAGAGCTTTACAAAACGGAATGAAAATCAAAGTTGCAGCAGTAGACAATGTTCCTGTCGGAATTGATACGGCTGAGGATTTTGAAAAGTTTAGGAAAATGGTTGAAGGGAATTGAACATAATGGAAAATGGAAAGTTGAAAATGGAAAATTATTTTAAATATCATTTAAAATAAGAATTTGCTTAACATAGAACATATAAAATCAAAATCAATTTTAATACAATTTTCCATTTTCAACTTTCCATTATTAAGACTCATTTGGTTATTAGCTTATTCACTTAAAATAAAATGAACATCAAAACACAAATAACAAAACTACACTATACAAAAGAACCGCAAGGTGCGTTATTCAATTTGCTTAAATTCTGCTCAATATTCTATGGAATAGGAAGCGGATTTAAGAATTATTTGTATGACAAGAATATTCTTAAGCCTAAAAAAGTTGATGCGTTTGTAATTTCTATCGGGAATTTTACAACGGGTGGTGTCGGAAAAACTCCTGTCGTAGCAGAAATAGCAAAATATTTTGTCGATAAAGGCGAAAGAGTGGCGATAGTTTCTCGCGGTTATGGCGGTAAGCTCGACAACAAAAAGGTTAATGTAATTTCTGACGGAATAAATTTATACTATAAAGCTGATATGGCGGGAGATGAACCTTATTGGCTTGCTGTTAATCTTAATATGTGCGCGGTTTTGACTTGCTCTAATAGAGTTAAGGCTGCTGAATATGCGATAAAAGAGCTTGGTGTTACAAAGATAATTCTTGATGACGGGTTTCAACATAGAAAAATGGCAAGGGATTTGAATGTTGTCCTTGTTGATTCAGAAAAAATGTTCGGTAACGAAAACTTACTGCCAGCAGGGCCTTTAAGAGAAGGCATGGAAGGATTTAACCGCGTTGATAAACTCGTTGTTGTGAGCAAAAATGTTGACCATACAAGAGCGGAAAAAATCGCAAGAATTTTAGATAAGAAGTTTATGAAGGGAAAAACCCCACCCCCTAACCCCCTCCCTCAAGGGGCGGGGGCAACCACGCTTCTTTGCAAAGTCGAACCTGATTATTGCTACAATATAATTTCAGGCGAACATTTGCCAAAAGGAGCAGAAATTACGGCTCTTTCAGCGATTGGTCAGCCAGAACAGTTCTATAAGTTTTTAGAAAAAGATTATAATATAAAAGAAAAAGTAACTTTTGATGACCATCACCAATACACAATAGAAGATGTTGAAAATATTGAAGGTACGATTGTTACTACCGAAAAGGATGCGGTAAAACTGGCACTTTTAGGCAAAACTAATATTTATGCATTAAAATTAAAAACAGTATTGGATGTTGAAAGTTTACTATCATAATTTCTTCTAACTTTAGATGTAGGTTTTTCATAATTTTAGGTAATTCTTATAATTACAAACAAAATCTATAATAGAATTATGGAAATTAAAACATCTGATAAGTTTTGCATAATTACCCCTTTATCCCAAAAGCTAAGCGGTATTGGGGTGAAAAAACTCTTGGAAGAAATTTTGGCAAATCGCAAGTTCAAAATTGGTTTGGATATGAGTTACGTTAATGAATGCGATATTGATTTTATTGATATGCTTACTCAAATTGGTAATATTGGACTTTTTAATGTTGCATCGGATGTGTTCGCGCTATTCAGTATCATGAATATTGATAAAAAAGTAGAACTTTTTGTAAGTGAAATGGATTTTAAAGCAGACAAACATCAGCTTTTAAACAGAAAATTCTGTATAGTATAAATGGCAAAAACGTGTGTACTTATTATTAAGTGTTTAAATTACAACAAAAGGGTTGAAATTTTAGTTTGTTTGAGTTAACATACTCATGACATAAATTCTGTATAGTTATTTATCCAAGCCGGAGTGAGGGAAATAGCATAAGATAGTCGCCTAACAAGTTTTTTACGGCAAGAAACTTAGTGATTGCACCAACGTTTATCACAAACAGAGGGTAAAAAATTTAGGAAAGACGCTGTGTTAGGAACTAAACGAGAACAAAGTGAAACCGTAGGGAGGATTTTTATAGTAGCAATACAGAATCCAATTTACTAATATAATAAGAGGATTTCAATGATTAGAAAGACAGTCTTAACAACTATGGCATTGCTTAGTTTGCTATGCGTTAGGGTGCAAGCTGCTCCAACTCAGGACGTAATTAAAGAAACCATTGTAAAACATTCAATCGAAATGAATGTTGACCCAGCGTTAGCTTTAAGTATCGCCAAAAAAGAATCCGGCTTTAGACACGAACTAAAAAGCCCCTATGGCGCGGTAGGTGTATTCCAACTGCTCCCATCAACAGCACAAAGAATGGGTTTTAACCCTTATTACTTAAGCGAAAACATTAAAGCAGGCTTGACTTATTACAAGATGATGTACAAGATGTTTGGCTCAACAGAATTAGCTTTGGCCGCATATAATGCAGGCCCAGGCAATGTTAAAAAATTCGGCGGTTCAATTCCTCCTTATGGAGAAACAAGAAGATTTGTAAACCAAATTATGGCTGAATACAATCAACAAAAATTGAACCCTGATCCGGCAATTGTGAAAGTTAAACAGGCGCATGCTCCGGTTACTCCAAAGGTAGCAAAAGCGTCAGGTGAAGTTAAACATGCTCCTAAAGCAGTTGAACTTCCAAACTTGAGAGAAATTCCTGAAGTAAGACATTCAGAGCCGGCAATGGAAATTTTGTAAAAACCTAAAAATGATTTAAAAACACTGACTATAGTTACTTGCTGTAGTCAGTGTTTTTATTTTGAATATTTTTTTTGTAACGAATTGTAAATATTTTATTCAAAACCCTAAAGTTTTTCAAAAAAATGCCGATATACAAAATGTAGGTAATACAAAATAAAAAATAAGGAGTAATCGATATGTACGCAATGTGGCCAGGATGTTACAGTTTTAGAGATGAAATTAAAATGTTCGCATTATGGTTAAAAGAACAATTAGATTCTCTTATGTTAAAGATTTACGAAATTGACCGTGCAATGAATGGTTAATTCCACAATAAATTCTCTCTCTCTTTTCTCGAATATTTAAGAGGTTGATTATATCAACCTCTTTTTTCTGTTTATAATAATTTCCATTAAATGAACGACATTCGCGCCGCGAGCGTTTTTAGCGAGCGTGAAAGTGCGGGTTCACCCGCTACATCCATTTGAACCACGCTCGTAAGAGCGTAGAAAACAGTGTGTTTTTTCTTCTTTTTGCTTACTTTTTCTTCTTTTATCGCAAAAAGAAGAAAAAGTAAGAGCTATTTTGTAATAAAAAATTTTTTCTTAAATGTCCTTTTCTTTCTCTTTTGTTGCGAATTAAAAGAGAAAGAAAAGAACGAAAAGAAAGAGAAAACTCGCTACCGTTTCCTACGCTCTTACGAGCGTTAAATTAAATGGATGTAGCAAGCAGAGCTTGCACTCTCACGCTCACTATCGCAGCTAATCGCTGCACGTTCGCGGTGCAAATGTCGTTCGTTAAAAGATAATGTTGGGCTGAAAGCCCAACATTATCTTTTTATACTTTTTTATTCCAACGATTTGTGCTATAATTTTGAAAGAGTTTGGGGGCGAGAGCCTAATTATTATGAAGAGAATATTTTTTCTAATAACTACATTTATAATGTTTTTATTGACTTTGGCTTGTCAGGCAGAGCCTTCGAAAGTCATGTCGCTAAATTTTGACGACACGGCAAATGTTGTATTTATTAACCTAATGGAATCTGCGCAAAACGCAGAGCGTGAACTTAAATTTTCCAAACTCGAAAACCCTAACAGAATTTATTTTGATATAGACAATTCTGTTCTAATCGGTGACAAACAGCACCTTGTGTTTGAAAAAAGCAACATCAAAGAAATTCGTCTTTCACAATTTACTACAAATCCGGATGTGGTAAGAGGTGTAATTACTTTTGAAGAAGGTTTTGACACTTCAAAAGTTAAATTAATTTATACAAACGGAAATATAATCGTTAAATGTGCAAATTTACCTTTAAAAAATGATTATTTCAATTCTCTTTATGATGAAAATGCTCCAAATTTAGCATATTCAAGCATCGTAGCGAATTCTCAAGTAATTCAAAAAGTTGCAATTCCCCAAAACTCAACTCAAAAAGTTTCTAATTCTACGATGGCAGAAATTCAACAAGCGTTTGAAAATTCCACATTGAGTAATTCTGACGGCAAAACTTATGATTCTGTAATTTCAGTTGATATGTCATCAAACTTGAAACTTCGAACCAAGTATTTTATAAACGGATATTACCTAAAAAATAACGGACTTTTGGTAAGCGGTTTGGGACAAATCACAGCGTCTAAAATGTTTTATTTAGACTCGCCGAAAAGGGTTGTAATTGATTTACCGAATGCCTTTGTTGAAAAAAATATACGGAACAAAGAACTTAAGCTTTGTCCTGACGGAAGCTGCAAAGACACTGCAAAAATCGGTCAATTTGAATACAACAAGGCTCGTGTGGTTGTAACTTCCGATAAAGCAGATAAATATATTCCTGTGTTTGCAGCAGATAATCAGTCTATGTTCTTGATTAATGCGGATAAATTGAAACACACGGATTTAGTCAGCAACGTTTCAAATTTAAATAAAGCTTTTGTAAGAAAAATTGACAATAAAACGAACGAATTGATTTTATCGTTCACAACTCCTGTTGTAAGTTCAATTTTGCGCGATAATAACTCGCTTACGGTATATTTGTTTAACGTAAAAAGTTATAACGAACAAGACTTGATAAAAACTTTGAATAATACTTACTACAAGCCATTCACACTATCATTGCTTCCACAAATCGGCGTTAAAGCTGCAATGGATATTAATAAAAATGATGTAGTTAAAATTGAGCAAAGCGTTGACGGTAAAGCATTGAGATTCACGATAGCACAAGGCAATATTACAAAAGAAACTCCTGCTATAACTTCTAAACCTACTGTTATTACAGAAAAACCTGCTGAAAAGAAAGGCGCAATTAAAGGTAAAGTTGTTCTTGATGCTGGACACGGCGGAAGCGATTATGGTGCAATAAGAGAAGGTATTAACGAAAAAGATATTACACTTGATGTAACACAAAGAGTTGCCTCAATTCTTAAGTCAAAAGGTTATAAAGTAGCTTTAACAAGAAAAGATGATACATTTGTATCATTGCAAGATAGAGTTACATTCTCTGAAAACGAAACTCCTGAAATCTTTGTAAGTATTCACGTTAATTCTGCGGTAGCGACTGAACCAAAGGGTATAGAAACGCACTATTACCACGATTACAGCGTGCAATTAGCTAAAGTTGTTCATTCACATTTGGCTAAAGACATTGATACAAAAGACAGAGGATTGTTTAAGTCTAAATTTTATGTTATAAATCATACTACGGTACCTGCAATACTTGTAGAAATGGGCTTTATTTCTAACGAAGAAGAACGAAACGAACTTGTGAGTGACAGCAGAAAACAAAAGACTGCTAAAGCAATTGCAGAAGGTATTATAGAATATTTGAAAGCGAATGGGATTAAATAGATAAGGTATGACAAAGGTTGGTAAAAATTCGCCAATAGGTTTTTTTGATTCGGGCGTAGGCGGTTTGTCCGTTTATTCGAGATTCAAAAAAGTTTTACCAAACGAAAGTACGTTATATTTCGGTGATTTAGCGCATTTGCCTTATGGAAACAAGACCCAAGTTGAACTCGTAAGCTACGCAAGAGAAATTTTAAATTTCTATAAGCAAAAAGGAGTTAAAGCGGTTGTAATTGCTTGCAACACTTCTTCTGCGCAGGCTTATGATATTGTTAAAGACGAATTTGATTTCAAAATTTATCCGATAATCCAATCTTGTGCAAAAGTTATTGCAAACTCTAATGTTAAGCGTTTAGGAGTGTTTGCAACTTCTGCAACGGTAAATTCGGGAGTTTATTCGAGAGAATTAAAAAAATATAATCCAATGTTGGAAGTCAAAGAAGTTGCGTGTCCTAATTGGGTCGATATTGTAGAAAACGGCCAATACAAGCAAGCTTTAGCGCAAGCAGATATAAAATCTCATCTTGATGATATGTTACAATTTAATCCCGAAAAAATAATTTTAGGCTGCACTCATTATCCGTATTTGCTTCCGATTTTAAAAGAGTTTGCACCAAATGTTGAATTTATTGACCCTGCTGAAATTTTTGTAAATTACATAAAAAATGATATGGCTGATTTACTTAATGACAATGCTTCATCAGGCTCGGAAGAAATTTTTGTTAGTGCAAATCCTGAAAACTTTGTAGAGCATTCAAAACTTTTTTATGATGTAAAAACAATGCCACAAGAGATTAAGTTTTAAATATAAAAAAAGTTTGTCGACTTTTAAAGCCGACAAACTCTATATTTTAAAGTATTACTTAACATCTGATTGAACATAAATGTTATTGAAATATTTGTTTGCAACGCTAATAATATCAGAAGCTGTCACTTCGTCAATCATTTTTGTGTAATCATCCAAAAAGTCGTAACCGAATCCGTACGCTTCAAATAATCCGATATTAGAAGCTTTTTCCGAATTTGTTTCCATTGCGATTACAAAACTGCCTTTCAAGCGGTCTTTTGCGTCTTGTAATTCACTGTCAGATACAAATTCCATTTTTAATTTGTTCATTTCTTTTAAGATTTGTTTTCTTGAATACTCTAAAGTGTCAGGATTTGTGCCAATATATGCCATAAACACACCGCCAAGCATTTTAGGAGAATAACTTGTGCCTAATTGATAAGCAAGTCCGTCTTTTTCACGCAAGTTTTTAAACAAACGAGAACTCATACCTGAACCCATAATCGTGTTTATGACTTTTAGAGTTACAAAATCTTTTTTGTTGCTAACGCCTGCTGTTTGCCAACCGATAAACAACCATGAAGTTTGCAAGTCTTTTATAGTTTGAGAAAGTGTTTTTGGCGCAGTCAATTTTGTTACATGGAATTTTGAAAAATCAACTTTGCTCAAATTCTTGTTAGGAAGTATTGAACCGAACGCGCTAATCATTTTATCTGAATCCACGTTACCGTTAATAGACACAATAACGTTTTTAGCATCCAAAATGTTATTATAATATCTTACAACATCCTCTCTTTGAACGCTTGGCAGAGTCTTTTCCAAAATTTTATTTGAATGTGAATAAACGCTGTTTTCGAAAATCACGGTTTTGAAGTTTTCTAACGCAATATTCATTGGAACGTCGCGTCTTTGTTTAATCTTAGCCAAGATTTCAGAACGTTTTTTCTCTAACTCGTAATCATCAAATACCGCGTTATTTATAACTTCATCCAAAATGTCGAGTGTTTTATCTATTTGCGCAGTCGTTGTTTGAACATTGATTACAAAATAATCTTCACTGCAATTTGCATCAATTTCTATGCCGTTTTCATCAAGAATTTGTGCAAGTTCTTGTGCTGAATATTTCTTCGTACCTTTTAGAAGTGTGTTCGCTGTTAGAGTACCTTCTCCCGCTACTTTTTCTAAAAATTCACCACCGCGTGCAATAATACTGATTGCGATAATATCATTATTTTTGTTTTCATTAATCAAAAGTGTTGAACCGTTATCAACAGTGTACTTAACAGTTCCGTTGTGTTCGGAAATTTTTGTTGCGCTATGCTTAACTTCGGCTTTTACGTTGCTGACTTTTTTCAAGTTTTCAGGCAAAACTATTGAAACTGCGCTTCTGTTTACGCCCAAATACTTGTTAGCAGCAGCTTTTACTTCTTCTGCCGTAACTTTTTTAACGCAGTCGACATAATTGTCATACAAAGCAGAGCTGTTAGTTAGAGCCATAATATAGCCGAGTTCTGAAGTTATATTTGAAGTTGATTCTCTTGAATAATACGTATCTTGAATAATCATATTCTTTGCACGGTTAAGTTCTTCATCCGTAATTCCGTATTTTTGAATATTTTTCACTTCTTCAAAAATAGCTTTTTCCAATTTGTCTAAACAAGTTGGCGTAAAGTTTGCCGTAATATAAAAGATGCCATCATCTCTAAAACTTCCGTTAGAAGCAGAAATTGAATAAGCAAGCCCTTTTTGTTCTTTGACATCACGATAAAGTCTTGAAGATTTTCCACCGCCCAAGACTTCTGACAAAACATCAAGTGCAAAAGTTTCTTTATCAGAAATATTAACACCTCTGAAACCAATCATCATGTAGCCTGATTGAGTATCGGCGTAATCGGTTTTGCGTTTTTGAGTCTGTAGTTGACCTTCTTTTCTAAAAGATTTTTTTATTGGTTTTCTGTATTCTTGATTAAAACATTGTTGAATTTTTGAAACTGCTTTTTGCGTATCAACATCACCAACAACAAGAGTAACCATATTTGAAGGTGCATAGTATTTGTTAAAATAGTCTAAAATTTCTTCTCTGCGAATAGTGCCGATAATGTCAGATGTACCGATAACTTTTCTTTTGTAAGGGTGAGTTGTGTACATCATATTGTTTAAGTTGTCATAAACCTTTTTAGAAGGCGTGTTGCCGTCTTTAGCGATTTCTTCCAAAACAACTTTGCGTTCTTTTTCAAGCTCTTTACGCGGAATTTGCGGATTTAATAGCATGTCTGAATGCAATTCCATCGCTTTATCAAAATATTCGGAAGGGATTGTAATATAATAATGCGTGAAATCCTTGCTTGTTGCAGCATTTACGATTGCACCTTTAGATTCCAAGATTTTATCAAATTCTCCTGTCGGATGTGCTTTTGTGCCTTTAAAGAACAAGTGTTCCAAAAAGTGCGCTACACCGTTATTTGTGTCAGTTTCGTTTATAGAACCTGTTTTAATCCAAGTGTCAATCGTAACAATCGGATTGTTTTTGATTTCATATACGACAACTGTTTGACCATTCGGAAGCTTCTGCACGGTGTAATTTGCTGCCCAAACACTCGCCGTAAAAATCAACATTATAACAACAGTAAGAATTTTCTTCATTTACCTTCTCCTCAATCTCTTTATGAAATATATAATAATATATTTATTGAAGAATTTCTACTGTCTTAGAGAGTAGAAATTATAAAAACATAGATTAGAAAAATAAAATGCGATTTCATGTTATAATTTAAAAGGTATGAAACGTTTTATCCGAAAATTATTTTCAAAAGTTACACTCGTAATTCTGATTTGCATTTTGGCAATTCTGATTTTTTTCTTTTGGGGTTGGATAGAAAAACAAGCGCTTAAAGTAAAAGGTATGTACCTGATTTATAAAGGCGATCAGGCTTACAGTCAAGATAATATGGCTAAGACTTTGGAATACTATCAAGAAGGCTTGAAACTTTATCCCGAACACTACGAAGCGTGGTTTAACTTAGGTAATATTTATGCGGTTTATGAGGATTATTTTTCAGCAGTAGATTCTTATGAACACGCGATTAAACATAACCCAAAATTTGTTATGGCAAGAATGAATTTGGGTATAGTTTATTCGGAAGATTTAGGATTTTTTGACGAAGCTATCGACCAATTTGATACGATTACCCAACTGAAAATTTGGAAACTTTGGATTCCGTTTGTTTATTCCAACGTAAAAAGCGTTAGGGCAAACCGCGGAATAGCTTATTATAACAAAGGTGTAGCTTATAAGCAAAAAGCTATGTATCTGCCTCTTGAAAAGAAATATTTGGCGTATCAGTTTTTAGGCGATGCAATTACTGCTTATACAAAATCATTGAAATTCTTGAAAAAGAATTATGATATCTATTACAATAGAGCCGTTGCTCACCATTTGCGCGGGGAATACAAAGAAGCAGGTTTGGATTACTGCCGAGCAATTGATGTTGAACCTATGAGGTTTGATTCTCACTACAATTTGGCAGTGCTTTTAAGACAATTGAACCGTTACAATGATTCTTTCAGCGAACTTCAAAAAGCTGCTATGCTTATTGTAGAAGAACCTGACTCGTCAACATTACAATCTGCGTATATTTTTAATCTGTTGAATGAAGTTTCAAGAAAACTAATCTCAAGTGACGATTATTACGCACAAAAGGTTACGGACGAGCCGACAGCGGGCATTAGCTATACTTATGTGAACGGTAAAATTGTACCTGACGAAGAGTTTGATAAAGCAATTCTAAAGAATTTCAGAACTTGTTCAGGTTTTGAATACTTTAAAGATGAAGAAATTGATGAGGATAATGATTTCTAATGGAAAATAAAGAACTTCATTTTTTGACAAAAGTTTCAGAGGTTTTAGTAAAAGAAGTTGATACTACCGAATTGGTGGCAGAACTCAAAACCGTTTTAGAAAACTATGTAAAAAACAACTCTCTAAAAATTTTTGTTTTCGATAACGTAACTTCAACAATGCGCGATTGCGCCGATAGTTGGAACGTGATTGAAGATAATTCTGAAATTTATTCTGCTTTTGAAAATATCAAAGAATACGATTTTGTAATCAATTCTAAAGCTTACAAACTACCACCTTCAATTGGCGAAATTTCACTGAAAATCAATTCTCTATTTATGCCGATTGTAAAAGAAGGCAAGGTTTTCGGGCTTATTGAGTTAGGTTTTTGCGACGATACTTCAATAGATATGGAATTTTTGTTCTTGATGAAGGTTTTCGCTTCGCAAGTTTCATTAAAACTCCAAAATATAGTTTTGAATGAACAATCAAAAATCAATGTGGAATTCCACGATTCGATGAAAAACATTGCAAAAATCATTGAAACGCAATATGAATTAAACTACATTGTGCCACTAATTGGTGAAATGCTGGACAGATTTATTTCCGATCATTTGATTTACGTGTTCTTAAAACAAGATAACGAGTTCAAACTCGTTTGGCCAAAGGCTTGCAAGGATGAGAGAATTTATGAAACGCTTAAACAGCTGACACCTGAAACAAATTATATTTTGACTTCTGACGATAAAATCGGCGCGTTTCCACTAACGTCAGATGGTGAAATTACAGGCTGTATCGTAGCAAGAAGCACGCTTGAAAAGCTTTCAAAACGAGATATCAGTTATTTGGAACAGCTTACAAGACAATCCGCGATTACAATCAATCGTGCTAATACTTATTCAAAAGTCTTGCAGTATGCGACTTTGGATGCTTTGACAAACTTGAATAACAGACGCCAATTTGAAGTGCGTTTGAAACAAGAAATCGCAACAACAAAGCGTCAAAAAAATCCGCTTTGTGCAATGATGATTGATATTGATTTCTTCAAAAAAGTGAACGATACTTACGGTCACGCAAGCGGTGACGCGGTTTTAAGAACTGTTGCATCAATTATTAAGGAACACTTAAGAGAATCTGATATACCTTCAAGATACGGCGGAGAAGAGTTTGCGGTTCTTCTTCCTTACACTCATATTGAAGAAGCAAAAATTGTCGGAGAGCGTTTAAGGAAGGCAGTTGAAACAACTCCAATTCCTATTGACAAAAAAAATATAAATGTGACAATAAGTATGGGTTTAGCCGAATTTGATGTGAAAGAAAGCGGTGAAGAATTATTCAAACGCGCAGATAGTGCGTTATATGAGGCTAAAGAAGGCGGAAGGAACAGAGTATGTGTAGATTTAAGTGCAAATCACTAGACGATACAAAAAAGCTTGCGTATAAATTCGCAAAACTTGTTGAAAATGACGGCTGTTTTGTAAACCTTTTTGGTGAAATCGGTGCAGGTAAAACTGCATTCGTAAAACTTGTTGCAGAAGCTTTGGGCATCAAAGAAAAAGTTACAAGTCCGAGTTTTGTAATTTTGAACGAATATTATAGCGCGTCTATTCCTGTTTATCATTTTGATTTGTACAGACTTGAACACGCAGGAATTAAAACAATTACAGACGAACTTCGAGAATATTCTACGGGCAAAAAAATTACGTTCGTTGAGTGGGCAGAATTCTCTCAAGGTGAATTACCGTTTGAAAGAATTGAAATTAATGTAACTTATGACGATTCTGACGACAGCAGAATTTATGAATTTAAATCTATTGGAAAAGATAAAGTTTTGGAAGGGTTAAAAGATTGAAAATATTAGCGTTTGACACTTGCTTAGATAAGACATACATAACTTTAGCGGAAGATGATAAGGTTTTGAAAAGCGAAACAATTGTTTCTGACGGACAAAATTATCACTCTGCATATTTGATTTCAACTATTGTAAAGGTGTTGAAAGAATTGAATTTGACACCGAAAGATATTGATATGATAGCTACAGACATTGGGCCTGGTAGTTTTACCGGAATTAGAGCCTGCACAACTGTTGCAAGAGTGCTTGCGCAGCAGCTTGATATTAAAGCTGTTGGAGTATCTTCGCTTGAAATTCTTTCTAAGATTTTAGGCGGAAATGATTTGGTTGCGCTTGATGCAAGAAAAAATAAGGCTTATATTTATGATAACGAAATTAAAGGTGCAATTGAATTGGAACAAGTTGACGAACTTGTTAAAGACCGCACTTTAGTTACTGATAACAGCCTGCTTGAAAGATTCAGCCAATTTACGGATAAAGCTGTTTCTTATCAGGTTTCAGATTATCCAATCGGAGAAATTTTGGCAAAATTGGCTTATGAAAAAGCTAAAAACAATGAAGACACAAATTGGCGAAAACTTAAGCCTTTATATATTCAACCGCCACCTGTATTCGGAAAATAAGATTAGTATTTTAGATTAAACTTATACATTTTTTTCTTCAATGTCGTAAAACTGATATTTAATTTTTTGCAAATATCTGTTTTTGACATTCCGGCATCCAACAGGTCTTGCAAAACTTCTTTGGTGACTTTATCAGCATTGATGTATTCTTTTTTGGCACTGCTTGTAATCCCAAAAGATTGCACTAACGTATGATACACACTTGGTGTAATATTGTATAATTCACAAATCTCTTGAGGAGCTGCGCCTTGGTCTAAATACTCTTGCACCTCTTTTTTGTCGATTTCTTTAATTTTGTTTATTGAATCTGATAATTGAGTTTCAACTTTTGCAACTTTGGCTTTATGATAAAATGTACCTTCTACAATCCCAAGATTTTCAATAAGTTCATCCTTGTTTTCCCAATTGTCAACGACATTTTGTAATTTATGTTTTGGCACAAATACCTCGTTAGCATGGTTTTTGTAATCATATCTTATATCAAGACGTTTTAACAATTGATAAAATGTGCTTTGAGAAAGTTTTAAACGTTTTCGCATTTCATCAACAGTTAAACCGCTATCAACAATCTCTTGCAATTTTTCTTTTGTAATCGAATCTATATTTTCTCTGCTGTGTTTAAGCCTTGTTGTAACTCCGAGTTTGTTTAACAAACCTGTGTAATATCGCCTTGCAATATGTAATTCTTCACATATTTCGGCTACGCTTTTGCTCGATTCAATTAAAGCCTCTAACCGTTCTTTTGTAATTTCACCTGCAATAGCTTTTGTTTCACGAATCGAAGTTTTTATATGAAATTTGCTGATAAGTGTATCAATAGAAGATTTAGAAATTTCCAATTCTTCTGCGATTTCATCGTAATTTTTACCTTGATTTATAAGTGTTTCCAATTGTTCTTTTTTTACGGCTCTAACACGTTGATGATTTGTCTTGTGACGAGTTTGGATATCAAATTTTTGAACCAAATCATAGTAAGCGCGTTTTCCGATATTTAATTCTTTGCAAATATCATCAATTGAAACTTGTTTATCCACAAGCTCTTGTAGTTTTTCCTTGGTAACTGCTTTTTTATTCGTCCCGACAATATATTTTTCTCTCAGACCAAATTTATCAATCAGGTTGTAATAAGCGGTTGTCGTAATTTTAAACATTTTGCAGATTGTATCAATAGGAGTCTTGTTTTTCAACAACTCTTCAAATTTTTCTTGCGAAATTTTAGAAAGTTCACTTTGGTAGCTTTCTAATTTGGATGAAATTCCCAACTTTTTAACCACTTGTAGTATGTTGCCATACTTACGCCAAGCGCTTGATAAACTTCTTTTTCGCTCTTTGCGGTTTTGCGAAGTTCCAAAACTTTTTCTTTTGTAATTACAACTTTTTTGCCCGCAAAATATGGATTCTGTTGTGTATTTATAGCATTGATTGTGATACGCATATTTTAATCCCTTTGTCCTAAAATGTTAGCATAAAAAAGAGAATTATACACTACAAGAATGCTATAACTGAAAATATATTGATATATTTACCCTAATATGCTAAAATTAAGGTCTGAACATTTAAAATGGAATACAGGCTAAAGATTTTGATGAACATTTATCGAATTTCACTAACGCGAAAGGAGGTTTAGATGTTAGTTGAAATCAGTGCAAGAGAATTAGCATTATTAATAATACTAATTCTCACAATCAAAACCCATTAATTGGGTAGGTGAGGGTACTAGCACTACCCTTGCCTGTATTCTTATTTTAACCTATTTAAATAATTTTTCAAGAGTATAATATGAATATAAACCCAATAAATAAAATCAATAACAACGTAATTTACTGTGCGAGTGCAAATAAAAGCATACCGCAAACCGATAATTATCCCGAAGATAAGTTAGTAAAGGAGCTTGATAAAATGAGTATGATTAACAACGTAGGATTCTCAAAAAAGGATTATGAACTTAATCTTTCACACGACGAGTTGGAAAAAAGAACACATAAAGATTACTTAACGACAAAAAAAATGCTTGCAGTTGATGCACCCGAATATTTAGCTTTGGCAGATGGTGATAAAGAAGCGCTTAAACATTTGGTTAAAGCCGCAGTTGTTTTGGATAAAATCAACATGCAACTGGATAACCCAAACAATTTGCCGTTCAAAGAATATTTGGATAAAGAAATCGAAAAAGGGAACGAAGACGCTAAACTAACGAAAATTCTTTTTGACGCTCAAAAAGGTGTTTGCTCATTGGATAGAGAAAGCAACATGATTGAGCTTGCTAAAGGTGTTTCAATGCGTGCAGGAAAAGGCGTTTATCCTCAAGATTTAGAAAAAGAAGAATTTCACAAGATTTTGATTGAAATGCTTAAAAACGGCAAAGTTGACGAAGTTGCTAAAATCTTGAATCAACGCTCTGTTGTGGAAAGGGCAGGTAACGAACTTGTTGCAACAGATTATATCGACAAGTTTAAAGACGATTTTGCTTATATGGCTTCAGAACTTGAAAAAGCTTCTGAAACTTCTACAAATGCTGATTTTAACGAATTTTTACAACTTCAAGCAAAAGCTTTAAGAACAGCTGACCCTATGCTTGATGCGTACGCTGATAAAAAATGGGCAACTTTGCAAGACACTCCGCTTGAATTTACAATTACAAGAGAAAATTATTCAGACGAATTGACTGAAACTGTTGTTGAAAATCCTGAATTAAAAGCACTTTTGGACGAAAACGGAATTGTTCCTGTTGCGAAGGATTTCCTTGGCGGAAGAGTTGGTATCATTAACAAAAAAGGAACTGATGCTATTCTTAATGTGAAAAAATTCTTGCCTTTGATGGCGCAAAATATGCCATTCAAGGATGAATATGTTCAAAACATTTCACCTGATAAAGAGTCTAAGCAAACAATGGTTGATGCGGATTTGGTTGCTGTAACAGGTGATGTTGGCGAATTCAGAGCAGGGATTACGCTTGCTGAAAACTTGCCGAATGACGACAAGCTTTCAATTAGAGAGTTGGACGGCGGAAGAAGAAATGTTTATCACAGACAAATCCGTCTAATTACTTCTGAAGACGCGAAAGAAAAGATGAAAAAACGTTTGAATGCGACTTTGAAGCCTGAATTGCACAAATTCTATAATGATGAAGCAGACCATTGGTTCACGGTCGGACACGAAAACGGCCACTCTCTCGGACCAAAATCAGGAACTGAAGGTTTGGGCAAGTACAAATCAATTATTGAAGAAAATAAGGCTGATATGGTTTCTTTGGCTATGCTTGATGTTTTGACGGAAGCCGGCATGTACACTCCCGAACAGAGAAAACAGATTATCGTAACTTATGCTGCGGACAATATGATGACTTCAAAACCAACGTTGAGCCAAGCGCATAGAGTTCGCTCGGTTATGCAAAATTACTATTTCATAAAAGAAGGCGCTATGAAGATTTCTTCTGAAGGCGTGCTTGATGTTGATATCGAAAAAATGGTTCCGACGGCAAGAAAAATGTTGGAAGAAATCATCCAAGTTCAAATGAAAGGCGATTTTTCTAAAGGCGAAAAATACGTAACGGATAATTTTGTTTGGACTCCTGAGATGGAAAAAATGGCTGAAAACATTAAGACCGTTTCAAAAACGCTTAATGGTAAAGTCGAAGCACCACTTGCTGATAAATTGTTGGCAGAATAGATTTTTTGATTTTCTAAATGGCAAAGGCAGGCATAATAAAGTCTGTCTTTGCTTTTTAGTAATATTGTAGTATTGTTCAAAATGTGTTATTATAATTGAAGTAAGATAATAAGAGAGTATTGAAATGCAACAAAACATATTAAGAGAATCTAACGTAACAAAAATTTATTTAATATATGTTGATAATGGCGCACGAAAAAGAATGCCGGTTAAACTTAGATTTATGGATAATAAAGAGTGCTATTTTGCAACTCCAACTCCAAATGGTTTTAAGAAACCTAAAAGAAAGAGTCCTGCAGAGTTAAAAGTTTATACTACAGATGGTGTTTATCAAGCGCAGGTGACATTGATTGACTCTAATATGTCTTTGGATGAAGTTATGTATGAAGTTTCTATTCCATCTAGATGGGATTTTACTCAATTGCGTTCAAGTTCAAGAAAAGAAGTAGAATTGCCGGTGAAGATAAGCTTTAATGATGGATTCTCAATTGAAACTACAACGCATGATTTGTCGCTTGGCGGTATTTCCTTTATTTCTGATAAACCATTTTCAAGTATTTATAAAAAGATATCAGGAATTTTGACATTAGAACTACCTAAAACTACTCTAATAAATTTCCCTGACGGACAAATGTCTGTCGAAACGAAGTTTGTACGCGAAACGCCATTCGGAAATTTTGGAGAAACGTTATATAGCTTTAAATTCATAGGCGTTAAACTTGAAGATGAAGATATCTTAAAGAATTTCTTACTACGTTTTGATTAATTTGACTTTATTAAAATTTGAACTAATAATATTATATACACAGGCGAAGGTATTTAGATGAAATTAGTAAACAGACTTAAGGTTTTTGAACAAAAGTATGTATTTTTGAGATGGGCAACAGGAGCAGAATACGGAAAAGTTACTTATGTTGGCGAGGATTACATTGAATTCAATATTATAGATATTGATACAATGGAGTATCGTGAAACTACAATAATCAATTCAAGCCTGATTTTGGAAGCTATTTTCGGTGGGCCTGATATTTCGAGAATTGTTGCAGAAATATCTTCAATGCTTCCTGATTCATAGTTTTTGTTGGGTTGAAAGCCCAACCTACTTTTAGCCTGACAAACTGGTGGAATAGAAAATTGTTTTATGGATTGTTTCGTCACTATAAAAGTCGCTGTTCCTCGCAATGACAAGGCGTTAGACTTTCAAGTGTGCCGTCTTTGCGAAGGCGTTTAGCCTGAAGCAATCCAGCTTTTTGGTAACTATTATTTTCAGTTTGTACAATACAATTTTCAAAGTGTTTTTGTGCAATAAAATTGACTAATTATTAAGAGTTTGTAACAAAGATGTCTTTATACTATAATATTCCCAAGGAGTTTATATGCGCATTCAAAAAATAACCACCCAACAACCGCAGTTTAAAGCTGTAAATCAAAAATATATGGCTTGGGCAAAAGAGGATTATAGTTTTGATGAAGATGTATCAGGTGAATGGTTAACCAGATTAAGTTTTGATGTTTTTTTATTTAAAAAAATTACTCCTCAAGATGCTATTGATACCATTAATGCAGTCAAAAAATATATGAATAAAACAGACAATATGCTTGAAGGAATGATTCAAAATTTTAAAAAGATTCGTTGATTGCGTTATTCGTTAAAGCCCCGATTAATGCTCCAGCACTGATACCTACCAGCATACCTGCCCAACAAATAAAGCTTTTATGCTACAATAACTTTAAGGAGTTTATATGCGCATTCAAAAAATAACCACTCAACAACCACAGTTCCAAGCTGTAAATCAAAAATATATGGCTTGGGCAAAAAAAGATTATAGTTTAGAAAAAAATGTATCTGGAGAATGGCTAGACAGATTAAGTTTTGATGTATTTTTATTTAAAAAAATATCACGCCAAGACGCTATTGATACTATTAATGCTGTTAAAAAGTTTATGAAAAAAACAGATGATGGCATTGAAGCAACACTTAGATATCTAAGAAATCCTAACTAACAGCATTATTTGTCAATGCACCAATTAAAGTACCTGTGCTGATATCGACCAAAGAACCTGTCGCAGCGAAATTGGTCGGTTGGGCATACCGGTCCAACAAATAAAACTTTTATGTTACAATGAATTCAAGGAGTTTCTATGCGCATTCAAAAAATAACCACTCAACAACCACAGTTCCAAGCTGTAAATCAAAAGTACATGGCTTGGGCAAAAAAAGATTATAGCAGAGTTGAAAATGTATCCGGTGAATGGCTAGATAGATTAAGTTTTGATGTGTTTTTATTTAAAAAGATTTCTCGTCAGGATGCTATTGATACTATAAATGCTGTTAAGAAATTTATGAATAAAACAAACATTGGTCTAGAAGAAACTCTTGATTCTTTGAGAAATCCTAACTAACAGCATTATTTGTCAAAGCCCCGATTAAAGTACCTGCGCTGATGCCAACCAATGAACCTGTTGGCCCAAGATGCTTTGCGCCAATTGCACCCAAAACACCTGTTGCAACTGTTGTTGTTCCTAACGTCAAAGCAGATTTTCCTGCTTCTTCAAAGAAATTCTTGCCGTTTGAAACTTCATGAGCAATATGGGTAGCTTCAATGCTACCAAGTGCTAACGTTCCCAATTTTGTCGTTCTCGTTAAGGTTCTTGCTATTAAGTCTTTAATAGGGGTATTCGTTAAAAATACTTTTGCCTTTACAAACTTTTTATTATTTTCTATTGAATCTATTCTTTCTATATTGGTTTTTTCAAAGTCTGTTTTAATTTTAAGTTTTTCCTGAATCCATTCCCCGAACTTTGTGTCCCACAAACATTTGTCTTGACGAAGTAACCAACTTGCAAATTTCGGATTTGGACAATCTTTAGACAATGGATTTAAATATTTATGCAAAATTGTTCCACGGAAAAATGAAAACGGATGTTGCGCTTTCTTGTTATCATAACCCGAATGGAATGAAACAGGTTTTGGAAAACCGTTTTTAATTTGTTTATACGCACTCATTACATCATTGATTTCTTCGGGGCCGTTCAAAATAGCAAGCGTTGCAATTCCTGTTGCAGGCAAATAATCTTTTTGCTCCAACTTGTCCGGCAAACTGTTAATCTTTCCATAAAAAGGGACAGCTTCAAGCGCAGCATCGCTTGATTTGCCTTGTACAGCTGCGCGCATATTTTGATAATCATTGTATATTTCAGGGTACTTATCAACCTGATTTTGATAAAGTATAGGATTTATCAAATTTATTACCTACATTAACACTTCACATAGATATAAAGTATTTTTGTACAATAAAATTGACTAAATATTAAGAGTTTGTAACAAAGATGTCTTTATACTATAATAAATTCGATGGTTACAAAAACAATAACAGCTGCATCGGCTGGTATAAATTCTTTTCGAGTAGAAGTTGAAGTAGATGTTGCAAATTCAATGCCTAATATTAGCATTGTAGGTTTGCCTGATAATGCAGTGTCAGAAGCGCGTGAGCGTGTACATTCGGCTATAAAAAATTCTGGTTACTCTTTCCCATTGGGGCGGGTTATTGTAAATTTAGCCCCCGCGGATATCAGAAAAGAAGGTACAAATTTTGACCTTCCAATCGCGATTGGTATCTTAAAAGAACAGGGAATTGATATCAAAGATGACTTAAATACAGGGTTTATCGGTGAGCTTTCTTTGGATGGTTCTTTGAGAAAAATAAATGGTGTTTTACCGCTTGTGAGCGGATTGAAAGATTCCGGGGTGACAACGGTTTTTGTTCCATCCGAAAATGCAAAAGAAGCTGCGCTTGTGCAGGGTGTTAGAGTGTACGGTGCGAAGCACCTTGGCGATATCGTTAATCATTATTTAGATACACCGATAACCGAAACAAAAGTTGATATAAATGAATACTTGGAATCTAACGCACAAACCGATTTTACGTTCGATTTTAAAGACGTAAAAGGTCAGCAGAAGGCTAAAAAAGCTTTGGAAATTGCGGCTGCGGGCGGGCATAATATTCTTATGACAGGTTCTCCTGGGTCAGGTAAAACGCTTATGGCGAAATGTTTCGCATCTATTTTACCCCCACTGGAATTGGAAGAAGCACTGGAGCTTACAAAGATTTATAGTATTTGCGGGCTTGTAGAGCAAGATAAACCTTTGGTTACAAATCGACCATTCAGGGCTGTTCACCATACAGCTTCACCTAACGGTATTATTGGCGGAGGTTCTAATCCAAAACCGGGAGAAATTACACTTGCACACAGAGGTGTATTGTTTTTGGATGAGATGGTTGAATTTCCAAGACAAGTGTTGGAAGTTTTAAGACAACCTTTAGAAGACGGTGAAATTGTTATCTCAAGAGCAAAAAATTCTATTAAGTATCCTGCCAAATTTATGCTTGTTGGTGCGATGAACCCTTGTCCTTGCGGTTTTTTAGGTGATAGAGAAAAGCCTTGTACTTGTTCTGATTTTCAGATAAAAAGATATCAATCCAAGCTTTCGGGTCCGCTTTTGGATAGAATAGATTTGGTTGTAAGTGTGCCAAGATTAACAACAGAGGAGCTTGTTAATACTCAAACAACTTCCGAACCATCATCTGAAATCAGAAAACGAGTTGTGAGAGCAAGAAAAATTCAAGCTGAAAGATATAAAAACGAAAATATTTTAACAAATTCCGAATTGAGTGCAAAACAGATTAAACAATTCTGCCAATTGGATAAAATTTCATCCGAATTTTTGAAAGAAGCTGCTCAAAAGTATATGCTTTCAGGTCGAAGATTCAATAGAATTTTAAAAATGGCAAGGACGATTGCGGATTTAGAAGCAAAAGAAAATATTGAATTAAAACATCTGACTTTGGCTCTGCAATATAGAGTTGATGTAAATTAAAAATCCGTATAATAATTTTAATTGTAAATTTTAATTAATATTAGCCCATAAGATATTCACAAATATCGCTTGAATGTGTATGATAGATATATGATAAATTTAGAGGATTTATATTCAGAAGTTCCGCCAACGAAATTGAGGAATATTGATGAAAAATTCCGTCCGGCGCAAACTTCACCCTTTTGGTTGTGGGTAGCAGATAGATTTTTTTATGGCATGTTGGAAAACAGATTTTATGCTTTCCGTTTCAAAGGTGCTGAAAATTTTTATAAAAAAGACCCTGATACTCCAATTATAATGTTTGCTCCGCACAGCAACTGGTGGGATGGTATTGTAGGATATAATATTTGCAATAGAATTTTCAAAAAAGAAATCCGTCTGATGGTAGAAGAACTTAATCGCTTTCCTCTGCTTAGACGTGGTGGCGCGTTCAATGTTAACAAAAAATCTCCTCAAGCATCAATGGAAGCTTTAAAATATTCTGTTGAGGTATTGGGTGATTTAAATAACATTTTCTATATTTTCCCTCAAGGGATTATTAAACCGCCAAACTTTAGACCAATAGAATTTCAATCAGGTTTGACTTATATCGCAGAAAAAGCTGCTAAAAAATACGGAAAAGTTGCTCTTATGCCGATTGCCGTAAATTATATGTTCTTGCGTGACAATCGTCCTGAAGTTCTTGTAGAAATGGGCGAAATTATAGAATTAAACAGCGATAAGCCAAACAGAAAAGAATATACCGAATTCTTATCACACAAATTGCAAGATTTATGTGATAAACAGTTCTATGATATAAGCCAAGGACATTTCAAGGGCTATGATACTTTGTTCCAACGTAAATTGAAATGGTACAGAAGAATTGAGCAAAGGTTAAAAACAATCAAGCCGAAAGGTTCAGGGGTATAGTTTTATAGAATGGGTGAAATCAGTTCGTTTTCACCCATCAATATTAATAGAGATGAGGAGTAGAGTTTTATGAAGATATTATTTGCAGCTGCAGAAGTTTCACCATTTTCTAAAGCGGGCGGTTTATCTGACGTTGTCGGAAGCTTGCCGAAAGCATTAGAAAAAGATGCTGAAATAGCTATTTTTACTCCGCTGCATGGCTGTATTAATAGAGAAAAATGGGGAATTAAAGAGTTAGAGAATTCTGAAATGTGGATAACTTTCGGTTCTTCTCCACAAAAATTCAAACTCCACATGACAAAACTTCCGAATACAAATATCAACGTATTTTTTGTTCAAAACGATTGGTATTTTTCTTGCTTTCAAGAAGTTTATCCACGCTGGCTTGATCCGCGTTATGAACACGAAAGATATATTGCATTCTCTCTTGCAACTCTAGAATATGCAAAACAACTCAACTTTAGAGCTGACATAATCCATTCAAATGATTGGCACACAGCTATGATACCTTTGTATATCAAGGCTAATTATAAGTTTGATGAATTTTGGTCTAAGACTAAAAATGTTTTCGAAATCCACAATTTGGCTTATCAAGGCGTTTGGTTTGAAGATATTTTGGATTTTGCCAATATGAGAAAAGGTATTGTGTTCAACGAATGGGGCTGCGAACACTACGGACGCGTAAACTGGATGAAAGGCGCGATTAATTATGCGGACAAAGTTGTTGCTGTTTCTCCAAATTACGCAAAAGAAATTTTAACAGGCGAATACGGCGAAGGTATGGATTACACGCTTCGCGGTCATACTGATAAACTCGTAGGTATTGTAAACGGAATTGACTACGACGTATTTAATCCAAAGACTGATAAAACACTTGTTAAAAATTATGACGTAAATTCTTTAGAAAACAAAGAAGAGAATAAAAAGAAAATTTTAGAAACATTCGGCTTAAAGTATAATCCTGAAAGACCGCTTATTGCATTGATTTCAAGATTAGTTGACCAAAAAGGTTTAGATTTAATCCGAGCAGAAGAAAACAATTTGCGAAACCTTGAGGCTGATTTTATTTTCTTAGGTTCAGGCGATAAATCTTACGAAAACTTATTTATTTGGTTGTCAAATAATACGCCGAATATCCGAGCTTATGTTGGTTATAGGGCTGATTTAGCGAACTTGATTTATGCAGGAAGCGATTTCTTCTTGATGCCATCCAAGTTTGAACCTTGCGGACTTTCTCAACTTATTGCAATGCGTTTCGGTTCATTGCCTATCGTTCGTGCAACAGGCGGTTTGGAAGATACAGTAACGGGTTATCCGCTTGATAATTCAAACGGCTTCAAATTCTGGGGTTATGATGGCGGAGCGATGAAAGATGCGATTTTGTGCGCGATGAATGTTTATAAAGATAAATACACATTTAACGCAATGCGCCAAAGCGCCATGAAAGCGGATTTCAGTTGGAAAGAAAGTGCTAAAAAATATTTGAACATGTACCGCTCTATGATAAAATAAGAGTTTTTAATCTTGTAACAAATTGTGACTAAATCATTGACAAAATTCAATATTTGTTATATATTACGAGGGTGTGTTTTAAAGTGTGAGGATAAGAATATGAAAGTTAGTGCTATTCAGTCTTACAGTGTAAATGGTCTTTCAAAAGTTAAGAGTAATCATCGAGTAAGAGAACAATTACTGCCGGTAACTCAACCAATGCAAACCGATTCAGTTTCTTTTCAAGGCAAAGCAGCTGCAGGAGCTACAATCGGTGGACTTTTTGGTGCAGTTGCAATTAGTTTAATTTCAGGTGGAGCTGCAATTCCGTTGGTTGTTGGTGCATATACAATTGGTGGAGCTGCTCTTGGCGCAGGTGTTGGTGAAGCCTTTAATGATGATAAGGACAAAGGTAATAAAAATGATGAATAATTAAAAAAGATGGATTGAGTATTCAATTCATCTTTTTTGTATAGCGGATTTATGCTATAATCAAACAAAAACTAGGAGAAATTTAATGTTTAGCACTGATATTATTTATGAAGTTGTAACTTTTTCAATAGGTGATACAAAATCAGGAACAAAAATGGGAAAATTACAATTAAAAGACCCAAAAACAAATGAGTTCTTGAACTGTATTCTATGGGAAGAAGCTCTTAATCGTATGGATTCAAAGCTTTTCCGTTGCGGTAACCAACTTCGAATTGTATCAGGCTCTTTTAACGAAAAATACAATAATTGTCTAGTGAATGCTTTAGAACTTATTAAAGAAGCAAAAACGGGTATTGATAAAGATGAGCAGGAAAAAGTTTATCAAGAATTGATGAGTTATGCAAACAGAATTCAAGACGAAAAGTTGAGAAATTTTGTAATTAATATTTATCAAGAAAACAAAGAAAAAATCTTGGTTTGCCCTGCTGCAAAGATGATGCATCACAACTACATCGGCGGTTTGATGATTCATACTTTAGAGTGCTTGAAATATGCAGAAGTTAATTTGCAGGCGTTTTTCCAAAAACTTAATGCCGATGAAGTTTTTGCTGCGTGTCTTCTGCACGATATCGGTAAGATTTTTGAATATACAATTAATACGGAATCAGGATTGATTGATTATGATGAAAACTTCCGTAAAGAATGGCTGACGCACTCTCAATACGGATTTTCAATCTGTATGACCGCTGGCTTTAAGCGTGTTGCAAAAATGATTGCAGCGCACCACGCAAGAACTGATTGGGGTGCGATTGTGGATTTGAACGAAAAGGATTTAGAGCCGATTGTGTATTTGGTTCACCATATAGATGATTTGTCTGCAAAGTTCGGACAGATTAGCGTTTTGATGTTGGGATAAAGTTTGTAAAAGTCTTTTTTAAAGACTTTTACAAAAAACTTTTTATTTTTAAATGTTCTTTTCTTTTTCTTTATTTGCGAGGCAAAGAGAAAGAAAAGAACGAAAAGAAAGAGAAAACACGCTACCGCTTCCTACGCTCTTACGAGCGTTAAATTAAATGGATGTTGCAAGCAGAGCTTGCACTCTTTCGCTCACTATCGCAGCTAATCGCTGCATGTTCGCGGCGTGAATGTCGTTTGAGTTATTAGAAAAGTTAATAATACCCTCTCCCGCCTTCGGCACCCTGTCTTGGATTATTCGGGCGAGCATAACATTCCAATAACAACAAATCCTTGCGGATTTTTCTTGTTATTTTCATGTTATTTGCTCTTACGGGCTTGCTCGCTAACGCTCGACATCGCCCTACCGAAAATCCGCTCCCCCAAGGGAGGGAGTAACTTGTGTTAATTGAATGCATAATATTTAACAAGAAATTTGAACGACTTTAGGTTATCCCCTCGCCTTACAGCACTACTGTCCGAGATAATTTTGAAAAAGCATAAATATCTCTTAAAAAGTTGGATTGCTTCGTCACTATAAAAATAGCTGTTCCTCGCAATGACCGGGCGTTAGACTTCTAAGCGTGCCGTCATTGCAAAGGCGATTAGCCCGTGGCAATCCAGCTTATTATTAACTATTATTTTTAGTCTATACAATACAAATTTTATTAAAAAGCTTTGAAATAACTACATTTTGTAAATTATAGATAAATTTATCTCGGATAGTAGTGCGCATTACAGGAGAGGGTGTTATCAACTTATTATCTTTTAACTTATTCTTGCTAAGCTTGTAAATTTTTAGTATACTCTAGTTATGAATAAGCAGAAACTTTCTCTTGCCATTTATTGGCACATGCATCAACCGGTTTATGAGTTGGAAGGCACATATTTAATGCCTTGGGTAAGACTCCACGCAGTAAAAGACTATTTGGATATGGTGCTTTTTCTAGACAAGTTTCCTAAGCTGAAATTAAATTTTAACATTGTTCCCGCTCTTTTGGATGCGATTATTGATTACACCAAACAAGGTTATCACGATATTCATTCCGAATTGACCGCGTCTGACGCCGAACATTTGACTGACGAAGAAAAAGCGTTTATTTTGAACAATTTTTTTAGTTCAAAATTTGAAACGATGATATACAGAAGCGAAAACTACAAAAATCTGTATCAAAAACGTTTCTCAAAAGATGTTGCTACTTTAGAAGATTTTAGCACGCAAGAACTTTCAGATTTGATGGCTTTATTCAATCTTGTGTGGATAGACCCTGTTCACTTTGTACGCTATCCGCGCCTGGAAGAGTTGTGGGCAAAGCAATATAACTATACTCAAGAAGATAGAATCGAAATTTTATCTATCCAAAAATCAATCATTCGTGAAATCATTCCGACTTATAAAAAATATATTGAAGAAGGCAGAATAGAACTTTCTACAAGCCCTTATTATCACGCAATTTTGCCGATTTTGATTGATGTCAAAACTTCCGTAAAATCAGTTTTGACAACGGAAGGCTTGCCTGCAAACTTGGGAATGCTTGATGATGCTAAATATCAAATCAAAAGTGCTTTAGATAGAATAGAAGAAGTTTTGGGTGTACGTCCGAAAGGTATGTGGCCGCCAGAATTGTGTTTAGGGCCTAAAACTCTTGGTTTGTTGTCTAAAGCGGGCGTAAAATGGACGATTTCCGATGAGGGAGTTCTTGCAAATTCTATAAATTTTGATTTTATCAGGGATTTTAAAGGAAATTTAAATGACCCTTATCATTTGTTGAAGGTTTATGAATATCAAACAAAAGAAAATAATATAGATATTATTTTCAGGGACAGGTCAATTCCAAATCTGATAAATTTTGAATATGCGGGCATAAATCCGAAGATGGCTGCGGGCGATTTGTACGAAAAAATTAAAATGATACAGAATAAACTTCTTGTATCGCCTGACGATACGCATCTTTTGACAATTGCTTCCGACTGTGAAAACTGTTGGGAAAATTATCAGAACGATGGTATTGATTTCTTGGAAAATATTTATTCTCTTATAGAAGATGATGAAAGCCTTGAAACGGTGCTTATCAGTGATTATATCGAAAACGATAAACACAAAAAGACTTTGAAGAAAATTTATTCAGGCTCTTGGATTGACAAGACTTTCCAATACTGGATTGGTGAGCCTGAAAAAAACAAGGCTTGGGCTTATTTGAAACAAACCAAAGATGATTTTGATAATTTTGTAAAAGCAAATAAAAATCACCCTCAAATCCAACTTGCAAAACGAGAATTGCTTATTGCAGAAGGCAGTGACTGGTTTTGGTGGTATGGTGAACCGAATAACTCGGGTCAGGACTTCATTTTTGACTATATGTTCAGGGAGCGCCTAAAAAACGTTTATTTAATTTTGGGTATGAATTATCCTGATTATTTGGACAAAACTCTGATTACAACGCTTGATGTGCCGTTTAAACATTCGAAACGTCATATTACACCGCAAATGGACGGCTTGAATAAAAGCTCCGATGATTGGTACAATTCAGGCACTATCAGCATGATTGACGGGCCTGTATTTAGAGAAAACAAGAATGTCGATAAGATTAATTTCGGATGCGATAGAGATAATATTTACTTCAGATTACATGTTAATAAAGGTTCGGGTGAAATCAGCTTTATTGATAGAATTAATCAGTTTTATATTTACACAAGAAACGCAAGCAAAACGAACGATAGAGCGTATATCAGATTAATCAGTAAGACCGATAATCCGTATCCGATTTTGCTTGAGAAATTTGAACATGAACTTACGCTTACGTTAGTCAAAGACACGCTTTATCCGCCAAGATTGACGGCAGTTTTACACCCTAATATGTGGACGCTTGACAATCCTGACGGCGTAAAAATTGTGTATAACGATGTTATTGATGTTTGTATTCCGTTTGAAAAACTTGGTATTGAATTTGGCGAAACTGTTGAGTTCTTTATGGCAAATACGGATTCCGGGGTTAAGAATACGTATATTCCACAGGAAATTCTGCTTTCGATGACAAGAGAAGAATAGTTATTTTTTCTTGCCGGTTTTGTCCCCTCACCCCTACCCCCTGTCTTGGATTATTCGGGCAAGCATAACATTCCAATAACAACAAATCCTAGCGGATTTTAATAGTTATTTCCATGTTATATGCTCTTGCGGGCTTACGCCCTACCGGAAATCCGCTCTCCCACAAGGGGCGAGGGGAACTGCCCAACTTGTAGTCTTACTTTGAGGATGACTAGGCGTAAAAGATTAATCTTGTAATGTTACTAATGTCATCCGACCAAATGTTAAAAGTCTTTTTGCCTACTTTTTCTTCAGAAAAAGTAGGTTGTGGTATAATGGGTTTAAAAGAATTAATGGAGAAAGATAAATGAGTAAATATTTATTGGAAGTAGGTGTTGAAGAATTACCATACAAGTTTATTCCGATGGCGATTTCTCAACTTAAAGTTGGTTTTGAAACATTCTTGAAAAATAATAATGTTGAGTTTGACGATGTAAAAGTTATGGCAACTCCACGACGTTTGGCAGTCATTGTTAGTGGCTTGGCAGCTTCTCAGCCTGATGTTGAGAAGGTTGTTAAGGGCCCTATTGCTAAGGTTGCTTTTGATGAGAATAAAAACTTGACTAAGGCTGGCGAAGGTTTTGCTAAGAAAAATGGCGTAAGCGCGGATGAACTTTATGTTGAGAATGATTACCTTTATGCAAAAATTTCTATTAAGGGTAAAAATACTAAAGACTTGTTGCAAGAAAACGTTCCTGTTATCTTTTCTAAGTTGCAAGGCCCTCACTTTATGAGATGGGGTAATAATGATGTTAAGTTTTCTCGCCCTATTCGCTGGGTTCTTTCAATTTTGGACGGCGAAGAAGTTAAGATTAGAATTATTGATAAAGATTCTTCTAACGTGACTAACGGCCATAGATTTTCTACTCAAAATATTGTTATCAATAACCCTGATGAGTATGTTCAAAAATTACGTGATGCTAAGGTTATTGTTGACCAAGACGAAAGAAAAGCTAAGATTGTTGAACTTACAAAGGCTGAGGCTGATAAGTTGAACGCGGTAACTAAGATTTCTGACGATTTGTTGGAAGAAGTTACTTTTATTTGCGAATACCCTGTTGCTGTTACTTGTAACTTTGATGAAGCTTTCCTTACTATTCCACAAGAAGTTGCGGTTACTGTTATGGAAACCCACCAGAGATATTTTGCACTTTATACAAAGGAAGGCAAATTGATTAATAAGTTCGTAACAATTACTAATTATATCGGTAACGAATTTGAAAATATTAAGGCAGGTAATTTGCGCGTTATTAAAGCTAGATTGGATGATGCGGTATTCTTCTTTAATGAGGATACTAAGAAACCGCTTGAAGCTTATGTTGAAAACTTGAAGGGTATGACTTTCCAAAAAGGCATGGGTTCTGTTTATGATAAGACTCAGAGAATTGTAAAACTTTCTGAAAAAATCTCTGCCGAACTTGGAGTTAATAAACCTTCAATTAAACGTGCTGCTGAACTTTGTAAAGCGGACTTGGCTACAAACCTTGTGTTCGAGTTTACCGAACTTCAAGGCTTTATCGGTGCGGATTACGCTAGAGTAAGCGGTGAAGAATTGGGCGTTCAAGAAGGTATTAAGGAACATTATTTCCCATTGAATGCGGATTCTGAAACAGCTAAGAGCATTGAAGGTCAAGTTGTTGGTATAGCAGATAAGATGGATACAATTTGCGCAGTGTTCGCTGCGGGTAAAAAACCAACAGGCTCATCTGACCCGCTTGGCGTAAGACGTGCAGCTTTGGGTGTTATTAAGACAGTTTTGGAACACGGCTTAAAATTGGATTTATCTAAACTTATTGATGAAACATTGGCGTTGTTGCCTGTTCAAGCGGATGTTAAGGCTGATGTTGAAGAATTCTTTGTACAAAGATTGATTATTTTCTTGAACAGCGATTATTCTAAGAATGTTTTAGAGGCATGCTCTTCAGTTAATCCTTGCAAAGACCTTTGCGATTATGTTGAAAGAGTTAAGGCTGTGGCTGGTGGCGTTGACGAAAAACTTCTTGAAAATGCAAACAGAGTTTTAAGAATTTTGAAAGAAGAAGCAGCCGAAGTCGACGCAACTTTGTTTACGCTTGATGCTGAAAAAGACTTGTATAAGGCTGTTCAGGGAATTAGTTTTAGCGGAGATTATAAAAAATACTTGGATGATTTAACTCAAATAAATCCTGTTGTAACAAAATTCTTTGATGATGTTTTGGTTATGGATAAGGATGAAAAGGTTAAGAATAACAGACTTGCACTCTTGAACACTTTAAAAAATAAGTATATAATATTAACAGACTTTTCTAAATTGTAAAAAATTGTAACAAGTTATAAAAATAAAGTCAATTTTTTCTTTTAGGGAACTTTATACAAATACAAAGTGAAGGTAGTAAATAAAGAGGTCGTTATGTTCAACCTAAAATTTTTAAAGTCACTAAAACAAGTATTAGATTCAAGAACAAATTTGTTAACATTTTCAAGCGCTCAAAAACAAGCGAATGAAGATTATATAGCATCGCTCTCATCAACAGAGCTTAAAATAAAATCTGACGAACAAAGGCTGGAAGCAATGGTCAGACAACAATTAAAAGAGGAATTTCCTAATATTGAAAAGAGTTCTTCTTACGACTTATTGGTAGACGCAGTTATCCATAATTACAAGTCAAAACAGCTTCAGGCCACAGACAACGCCGAAATTAGCGAATAGTTGTCAATTATTTTACTACACATACATAAAAGCGCCATCAAGCAATTGATGGCGCTTTTGTTTTATGGTTTATTCAAATAAATTAACAAGTCTTGGTCATTCCCTCTCCTTACAGGAGAGGGAATGACCAAGACTTGCTAATTTGAAAAAATATAGAGTTTTGTTTTGTTTTATTTATATTTTAACCTTTGCCATTCGAACGACCGTGATTATTCCCTCTCCTTACAGGAGAGGGTTAGGGTGAGGTGTCAATTGAAGATTTTAAAAATAGTTATTTTTAAGTCTATTCAATAAATACCCACCCGTATCTGTAAGGCTCGGCACCGCCTCGCCAACATCTGCGACCTTCCTAACAAGGGCGGTTTTTCGTAAAATACGTTCAATCTTGACCGCATGAAAATTTTTAAAATTGTAGGGTGCAAACTTTTGCACCATTAATATAAGTAGGTGGGAACCGCTTACGCTTTTCCCATCCTACTGCTAAATATTTTCAGAAAAAATTGGCTGAAGGTAAATCAAAGAGACTTGCTCGCAAATGCCTTGCCAGACAAGTCTCTAACCAAATTTGGAAAGTTCTATTTGCTGCTTGATTTGTAACAATTGCTTAATAATTTAAAGAAATATTTTGTTCAATAGTTATCACAGGTTCTGCTTTCATTCTTTCTATTTTTTCCTCATGCTTTTTATAAGCTATTATAAGTCTTGTAATAAGATCAAGCTCATTTTTTTTCTTCTCAGTTTCTTCTTTTTCTTTTTCGATAGTCTTAATTTCTTTTGTCAATTCTAGTACATCTTTATTCATATCTTCTTCTGGAATTTTTATAAACCTCTGTTTCTCTTTAATTATCATATGTAACAATTCTGTTCTTTCAGCTGGAGTAAAATCGGAACGATAATTCTCCATAATATATTTTAGCAAATTATACTCTGCGTTAACTTTTTGTTCAACAATTAATATTGCAAGCTTCTCAAAATCTGCATCACAAATCATATCATTAATAGCCTTATCTTTTAATTTTGCTAGTTTGTTATCAAAATTAATTTTTTTTAGAATTTTCTCGTTCTTTAGATGATTATTTATTTCTGCCGCTTTTTTCTTACGTTCTGCAACTGTTTCGTTCAATTTAACACGAGGACTGTAAACTTCATTAAATTTTTCAACAGGACTTTTTTGTTCAAAGCTTGTCATGCTATCTAAATAAGATTCTTGACCTCCGCCATAACCGGCAAAGCCCCAAATGTTTCCTTGTCTAAGAGCGGTTATTTGAGCTTTTGTCATTGCTTGAGCATTAAAACCTTCTGAAGTATTCATCCAGTTTGCGTACTCGTTTTTGTTAAGTTTGCCGTGTTGAAGCATATACTGCGCAATGTCAAATTTTGTCATTTTGCGTCCAGTTTTTGCTTCTTCTTGTTTCAATGCTTTCAAATTTGCTTTTGTATAAGCATCGATTTTTTGAGAAATTGTGTTGTTACCCATGAGGAACTCCTTTCTAACTGTGAGTTATTTAGTTCTATTTGTAAATTTTCATCTTACTTACCTCATTGTTATCGGCATTTTTTACGTAAACTTTAGTGTTTCTTGAAAAAGTTGAGCGCATCACTACTACTACTACTACTACTACTACTACTACGTTTGCGCTAATTGTAACAATTTTCTTATTTTCTTAACAATTGGATATATATTAAAATAATTAATTTATATTTCTTAACAAAATAGGAGATTTTAGTAAAACTTGTATTTTATAGATTAAAAATAATAAGAATAGCATCCAACATTTTCCCAAACCTCACTGGTTAGGGAGGTCACAGTCGTTCTTGAGCTTGGCGAAAGTTACGAATGCGGGTGGGTATTGATTAAATAAAAGAGTTACTAAAAAGCTGGATCCTTCACCCTAATCGGGTTCAGGATGACGCAAAGTTTGCAAGCTTAGCACCGAATAAACGCATTTCGCGTCATTTTGAGGTTCGATTAGAACCGAAAAATCCAGCTTTTTGATAACTTTATTTTCTCAAAAATAATTTTCCATTTTCCACTTTCCATTAATAGAAACCCACCCGCATCTGTAAGGCTCGGACAGCCTCGCCAACATCTGCGACCTTCCTAACAAGGGCGGTTTGTTTGTGCAATATATTTGAGAAAAGCGTATGTATTTAACTAAGAAAAATTACACCAAAAAATGTTGTAATTACAATTGAATGCCTTAATCATACATGTTATAATCAATTTTGTTGACAAGGTTAAATAAGAAAGGAAATAAATTATGGCAAAATATGTATGTTCAGTTTGTGGTTACACTGTAGAAGGTGAAGCTCCTGAAAAATGCCCAGTTTGTGGAGCTGTTAGAGAAGTTTTCGTAAAAATGGAAGACGGTAATAAAAATTATGCTGATGAACACAGAGTTGGTGTTGCAAAAGACATTGACCCTCAAATTCTTGAAGGTTTGAGAGCTAACTTTGTTGGTGAATGCACAGAAGTTGGTATGTATCTTGCAATGGCAAGACAAGCTGATAGAGAAGGCTATCCTGAAGTAGCTGAAGCATACAGAAGATACGCATTCGATGAAGCAGACCATGCTTCAAGATTTGCAGAACTATTGGGCGAAGTTGTAACTTCTTCTACAAGAAAGAACCTAGAACTAAGAGCAGAAGCAGAATTTGGTGCTTGTGACGGTAAATTACAATTAGCTAAACGTGCGAAAGAACTAGGTTTGGATGCGGTTCACGATACAGTTCACGAAATGGCTAAAGACGAAGCTCGTCACGGTCGTGGTTTTGATGGTTTATTGGCAAGATATTTTGCTGATTAATTGATTTGTTTATAATAGAAAGCGGCTTTGTAAAGCCGCTTTTTTTGTTGCTTATAATTTTCAACTAAACAAACGACTTACTTTTTATAGCACAATATGATATAATTTTAGGCATATAAGTAGGAGTGATTATGCCAAACGTTGAACTTGATGATGAATTTTTGAATTTATTTTATAATATTACAAATTCAAAACCACCTAAAAATATTGAGTTGTTAGATTTGAAAAAACAACTGATTAATATCGTAGATACACTCAAAGAGCTTAATGAAAATGCTAAAAAACCGATTATGAGCAGAGCTTTGAGCAATAGTACGGAAGAAGAGGAAATCACAGGCCCTGCAATATTGGTTGTAGACGATTTGGGCGTTATCACTTATCAATTAAAGGTATTATTATCAAGATTTGATTATGATGTAGACTGTTCACAAGAAATATATGATGCAGTTAACAAGTTCAAAAAGCGCAAATATGAATATGTTGTAATGGACTTGTTTATTCCAACAGAACGTGAAGGCTTTATTCTTTTAACAGAATTGAAAAAATTGGCATCTTCTTATGGAAAGAAAACAGTTATTGGTGTAATTACAGCTTCTCCTAGAAAAGAAATTGAACAACAATGCCGTGCAAGAGGTGCAGATTTCTTTTTGGAAAAAAACAGTGACTGGCAAAATTCACTTTGCAATATAATGGATGGTTATATTAATGCGGGTAAAGAAGAGGAGGACGATTTTTAGAAATGGAACAGAAATCTCTTTTTTCAGTCATAACTCCAATTATGGTTGGCCCATCCAGTTCACATACAGCAGGTGCAGTCAGACTTGGTTTGATGGCGCGAAATATTTATAAGAATGAATTCAAAAAAGTTAAATTTGTTCTTTATAATTCATTTGCCAAAACAGGTTTTGGACATGGTACGGATAAAGGCCTGCTTGCAGGAGTTTTAGGCTATTCTGTTGACGAAGTTTGTATCAAGAATATTTTTGATATTGTTGATAATATAGAATATTCTTACGAATACAGAGAAGATATATCACGCCACCCGAATTCCGTAGATATAACTTTTGATGACAAAATGACTGTTTCGGGAGATTCTGTCGGTGCAGGAGAAATCAGGATTAATAATATAAACGGATTTTCTGCAAATATTGACGGCTCTTACGATACACTTTTGCTTATGTATAAAGATGTTCCGGGAATGATTTCTCAGGTTAGTGATATTATTCAGAAACAAAAAGTTAATATTGCTTCGCTTCATTGCGACAGAAGCTCTAAAGGCGGTACAGCTTCAATGTATTTGGCGCTTGATATTCCTGTCGGGGATGATGTCGTAGACAAAGTAAAACAAATTAAAGACGTATTTTTTGTGACAAATATTAGGAAATTAAAATAATGACAATTTTATCGTTTTCAGAATTAAAAGAAACTTGCGAAAAACAAAATAAGGCAATTTATGAAATTGCTCAAGAAAATGAATCAGCTTTATTAGATGAAATTGTTGATGTAGTAAGATTAAAAGTTTTAGAAGATTTGCTTGCGATGAAAAACGCAATTCGCAACGGTTTAAAATCAACCGAAAAATCAATAAGCAATTGGTGCGGTGATGATTGCGAAAAACTCGTAGAAAAATTTAAAAAACGCGGTGCGCTATTCGGTAAAACTTTTGAAAAAATTGTAACTTACGCGATTGCTACTGCGGAAGAAAATTTGCGAATGGGAAGAATTGTTGCATGCCCAACTGCGGGTTCATGCGGAATTGTACCTGCTGTGATTGTTGCTGTTGCAGAAGAGCATAATATTTCAGAAGCTGAGCAAATCAACGGTTTGTTAACTGCCGGCATGGTTGGGCTTTTGGTTTCCAATAAAGTTCAATTAGCGGGTGCTGTTGCAGGTTGTCAGGCAGAATGCGGTGTAGCCTCTGCTATGGCGGCAGGAGCTTTGGTGCAAATGCTTGGCGGTAATGTTGATGAAATAATTAATGCAAGCGCTTTAGCTCTGAAAAATATTCTGGGTCTAACTTGTGACCCTGTTTGCGGTTTGGTGGAAGTTCCATGTATAAAAAGAAATGCGTTTCTTGCGGTTCATGCTGTTACGGGAGCAGAGTTGGCTTTGTGCGGTGTTGAAAGTAAAATTCCGATGGATGAAATTGTGGATACGCTTAAAATTACAGGTCAATTAATGTCACCTGTTTTGAAAGAAACTTCTCAAGGCGGATTGGCAAAAACTAAAACGGCACTGGAACTTGAAAAGAAGTTATTTAATAAATAAGAATTATGAATAATTAAAATAAAAAAAGAGAGTGCGCTAAAACACTCTCTTTTTTGCTTTTATATAATTCATTAATTAGAATTGTTCTAAGAATCTCTTGTCGTTATTGAAGAACAATCTGATATCATCAATTGCATATTTAAGCATTGCAAGTCTTTCAACGCCCATACCGAATGCAAAACCTGAATAAACGTCAGGGTCAATTCCAACGCCTCTCAATACGTTAGCGTCAACCATACCGCAGCCCAGAACTTCTAACCAGCCTGTTCCGCTGCAAGTACGGCAACCTTTGCCTTGGCACATAATGCATTGAACGTCAACTTCAGCAGAAGGTTCTGTGAACGGGAAGAAACTGCTTCTGAAACGAGTTGGGCGAGCTGCACCAAAATACAATCTGATAAATTCGTTCAAAACACCTTTCAAATCGCCGAATGTGATATCTTTATCAACATACAAACCTTCGATTTGGTGGAAGAAATTATTCTTACGAGCATTGATGTTTTCATTTCTGTATACTCTACCCGGAGAAATCACTTTGATAGGTGGTTTTTGATTTTCCATAACGTGAATTTGAGCACCTGAAGTTTGGCTTCTCAAAACAACGCCATCCATTCCCTTAACGTAGAATGTATCTTGTACATCTCTTGCAGGGTGGTCTTTTGGAACGTTCAACATATCAAAGTTGTAGTATTCTGTTTCAACCTCAGGAGATAAGTTTGGCGCTACAACAGAGAAACCAAGATTTTGGAAAATCGTTACGATTTCATTTGTTGTAGAAGTTAGCGGGTGAACTTTTCCTTGTGGAATATATTTACCGCTCAAAGTAATATCAATTCTGTCCTTTTGCAATTTTTCGTTAAGTTCCTTTTGATAGAAAGTATCGTGTTTATCTTTCAAAAGTCCTTCCAAATCTTGAGTAATTTTGTTAGCCAAAGCGCCAACTACGCGTTTGTCTTCGTCTGACAAATCTTTCAAACCTTTTTTGATTGAATTAAATTCACCTTTACGGCTTAAGTATTTCAATCTGATTTCATCAATATCACTGATAGATTGAGCTTTGTCGATATCAGCTTTTGCTGAATTGTAAATATTTTTCAACTGTTCTTTCATACTATTTCTCCTTACTTAAGATGATATCGCAGAGGGGGTGAATTGTAAAGTTGTTATGGATTGCCACGAAAATCTTACGATTTTCGTGGCAATCCATAACACGAGCGACATTCGCGCCGCGAACGTGCAGCGATTAGCTGCGATAGTGAGCGAAAGAGTGCAAGCTCTGCTTGCTAATCATCCAGTTCAACGCTCGTAAGAGCGTAGGAAGCGGTAGCGTGTTTTCTCTTTCTTTTCGTTCTT
>CAZYWC010000002.1:0-118869 GCA_964651125.1 uncultured Vampirovibrio sp. | reverse complement strand
AAAACCCTAAAACCGACTTTTTTTTACTTTGTCTAGTTTTAGGGTTTCAGTTCACCATTTGACTCATCTTTTTTATTTATATTTCTAATTTCTAATAAGGCAAACTTTCGATAAAATCAGGTACTTTGACATCTGTCATAGGTACATCTTTTTGTCTGTATGATTTTTGTGTGTATGATATCCAGTTGAACAACAATACAGAACTTGGTTTGTCCACAATACCATTTATAACACTTCTAAATTCCTTCGTATTCTTAGTTGGAAGTGGTGGAAGTTTTTCAAAATCTTCAGGCAACAAATTGTATTTTGTATCTTCGCCCGTTAGCATCACCATCAATTTATTGAACGAAAAATCACCAAACGCGCCAAGACCTGATACAACTTCATCAGACAAGCGTCCAAGAACAACGAGTTTTGCGTAATCCGTAGCAGGATTGTATTGACCTTTGATAAACAAAGTCATTAGAGGGCCTTGAGATTGAAGCATTTTAACGTTTGCAATACCGTTTTTCATTGTGATATCGCCTCTCAAGTATTTAAACAAACCTGTATCTTTAAGCGTTACAGCCTTAGTTATGACGCTCAAAGAAGTTCTGAGCATGCTATCCGCAATAACGTTTTGAGCATACAACAAGTGTTCCAATTTGCCCAAAGTTCCCATTCTGCCGTTATGAATAATAAACTTCAAATCGCCGTTAAGTGATTGTTTTGAGCTCAAATTACCTTGCATATTGGTATCAAAATCCATAACACCGCTTATTGTATCTTTTCTTGTTGAAACAATATCAAAAATAGGTGCAGCGCTAACGCCTCTTGCTTGGATTTTTGAATTGAAGTTTTCATCTTTCAAATTGAACTCTATACTACCTGCCAGTTTGCCGTTAAAGATTTCAGATGAAATATTTTTCAATTCCAATTTATTATTCTGCAATTTAAAATCTGCATTCAAAGCTGATAGATAAAGCGGTGAATTATAAATTGTAGCAAGTGCTTTTTCCGAATAGAATTTACCTTCATTAACGTTTAGCGGTAAAGCTTTCATTATCGGACTATCTTTGTACATCAAAAGCGTATCTGTATTCATATATTTTGATTTAACGCTGATGTTTTTTACATACAATTCTTTTGAAATATCAGTTGAAATTGTTGAGTTAATTCCCATTGAAGAATCGCCGATTTTAACCATAGGTGCGTTTACAACCGCAATATTTTTGTTGAAATCAACAGTCATATTTGTTGCACCAAGTTGCAAGAACTGGTTAATAAAGTTTTGTACTGTTACTTGACCGACAATTTCAGGCTTATTGAATTTGCCATTAACAAAAACATCCCCCTTCAATTGTGCAATGTTATCCATAAATGTTACATTCAATTGTTGCGGTATAAATATTCTGACATTCTTGAACACAGCGTTTTGCAAGTTTTCAATATTACCTGAAATTATAACTTTCTTTTGACCTTTCAAGTTTGCCTTGAAATCATTTGAAAGTTTGCCGTTAAATGATGAAACAGACAAATCTTCAATCTTCAAAGTGTTGTTTTCTAATTTAGAAACAAGGTTGATTAAAGACGGCTCATCTAAAATAAGCGCTTTGTCCATCAAAACTTGCGCCATAATGTTTTGCGCATCGCGATTACCATTTACAGCAAATTTAACGGGATAAACAGCTGCGTACTGAGCAGGTGCTTTTAAATCTCTTGAGTTTACAAAACCGTTCACAACAGCACTAAAAGTTAAATCATTAGTGTTATAGTTTGTAATTTCAGCCTTTGCTGTCATTTTTGAATTTGGCATGAAAATATTAGTTTCTGGAACTTTAATAGAATCTCTTTCTATATAAAGTTTCAAAAGAGGAAGCTTGATAGCTTCTGTTGCTTTAGGTTTCAATGTCAAATTGTTGATATAAGCAATATTATTTTTGTTTGTATCAATTTTTAAAGTCGCAAATGATAGATTACCATCTTTGTTTTGCGCACTAAAGTTTTCCACTTGCAAGTTTTCTTTATGAATAGGATTATCCAAAGTTCCTGTTAAATTAGCTACAAGTGATGCAATACCGTTTTTGACCCCGAATTCGGCAGGACAAAGATGTTTAAGTTCAACCTTGTTCATCAAAAGTTCGATATCAAGATTTTTGTCAATCTTACCTTTTGCCATGATTGGTGCATTATTAACGTAACCAATCGCATTAACAATATTTATCACGTTGTTTGAGAAATCCACATCCGCGTTGATTTTATTAACGTCCAAACCGTTTGCCTTAACAGCCGCATTATTAACCTTTAAGAAACCTGCTGATTTAATTTTGTTTAAATCACCTTTGATACTGAAATCCGCTTTTAAAGTTCCGTCAAGCGAATTGATATCTTTGAATTTTGAAAAATCAGCAAGCAATTTAACTTTTTGGTATAAATCCGCAAGCTTAATTTCATCAGTCTTAACTTTCAAATCGACAGAAGGCTTTTTAGAATTGTTTACTACGCCGTCGATATAAACTTTTTTATCAACAGACGCGTAAATATTAGATAAAACTCCTATTTTATCGCCTAAGAAAGTTAAATAAATAAAACTCTTTGGTGTTTTCTTTTTAGGATCAAGTACAGAAATATTATCGATATTTACTAAACCTGAAATTTGAGTATCACCTGTCAAATTCTTATAAAGTTTCAAATCTGCAATAATATCGGAGTGGAAATCAAGTGCTTCCATTTGTTCAACGAATTCGTTTATATTGAAATCTTTCTTCTCGCCCATTTCAATATTAGGAACGATTGAAACATCGTAAGAAATGTATTTTTTATCATTGATAAAGAATTCACCGATTGTTTTAACGCTCAAATTCTTATAATTAACAAGTTTTGCAAGATTTAAGCCTGAACCGACAACCTTGAAATGTTTTTCTAAATCTTTATCATAATAACAAACACTATAAGATTTCAAAGTTACATCAGGAGTTTCATTAAAATCTTTTGCATTAAGTTTTTCTACAAAAGCCGGCAAATACTTGTCGTTAGATTTAACTTTAACGATTAATTTATCGGCGTAAAGACGTTTAACAACAACGTCATTTTTGAATAAAGAAGACCAAGGTATAAAGAATTTTACGTTATCAAATTGACCGAATTTCTGCCCATCTTCATACATCATGTGCATTACAGGTGCTTTTACTTTTAAAGACGGTCCGAAGCGCAAAATCAATTTTTCAATATGAATTTTGATTCCCAAGTCTTTTGTAACTTGTGATTCAATCGCAGGAATAAATCTCGTTGCATCAATCGGAACAAAACAAATTGATACACAAAACGCTATAACGGCAAGCGCTATAATTATATAATTCTTATACTTTTTCATCTTATATTACGTCTCCGCTTTCTTTATCAAAGAAATACATGTCATTTACTGAAATTTTTAACTCTATATTTTCACCAATCGGATAATCCAATGGAACTCTTGCAGAGCATTTGCTTCCATTTAGGTTAAAATAAACTATTCTCTCTCCGCCTGTCATTTCAATAATTTCAGGTCTAACTTTTATTGAAACATCTCCTGCTGTCATCTTTTCTGCACGAATAGCAACAGTCACTTCTCTTTGAATATTTTTATCAGTCTTAAATCCATGACCTTCGATATCAAAACATCCGTTTTGCACAACAGTATCAATAAAATTCATTTGACCGATAAAACCTGCAACAAACTTATTTTTAGGTTGATTATAAATAACTTCCGGCGTATCTGCCTGTTGGATTTTACCTTTGTCTAAAACAACTATTCTATCACCCATCGTTAAAGCCTCGGTTTGGTCATGGGTTACATAAATAAATGTGGTTTTTAATTTTTGGTGTAAACGCTTTATTTCAGAGCGCATGTGAACTCTCAAATTTGCATCCAAGTTTGATAAAGGCTCATCCATCAAAAATACTTTCGGATTTCTAACAATCGCACGACCGAGCGCAACACGCTGTCTTTGACCGCCTGAAAGTTGCTTTGGTTTGCGGTTTAAAAGCTCTGTTAAATTTAGTGATTCTGCAACTTCTCTTACCTTTGTATCAATCGTTTTCTTATCGTATTTACGCATTTTTAGACCGAATGCAATATTATCATACACGCTCATGTGCGGATACAAGGCGTAGCTTTGGAAAACAAAAGCGATATCTCTGTCTTTTGGGTGAACATTATTTACAACCTTATCATCAATAAGAATTTCGCCTGACGTAATATCCTCTAAGCCTGATATCAAACGCAAAATTGTAGACTTTCCACAGCCTGAAGAGCCTACAAGCACGATAAATTCTTTATCTTTGATTTCAAGATTAATATTATCAATTATATTTTTCTTGCCATCATAGCTTTTGACAAGATTTTTTAAAACAACGCTGCTCATCCCTACTCCCAAAATTCCTTAGTTAGAAGGAATTATAATATTAAAACTTGTATTTTTCAAGATTTGAGATTCAACCCAAACAATACCGTTTAATGACTGAACAAGATTTTTTACACTCGCCAAAACCATTGCTCTCAATACATTCTTTCTGTTTGTAGAATCCAATATTGTGTATGGGTCAAACATACATTCCAAGTCGTTTTCAGAAAGCAACAATGCGCTTGTAGAAAGCGAAATCATGGTATATTGAGCAGGTGCCAAGTTTTTTGAAGAAATAAATTCGTCATCCGGATTTGATAAAGTAATCGCAACTTCGCCCATATCAACGGATTTCAAGATTATTTCCAAAACATCCTGCAAAATATTTTTCAAAATTTCTTCATCGGTAGAAATTGTCTTTTTAAAATCTTCTTCAGGTTTAATTGAAATTTTAACTTCTTTGCCTTTATAAAGTTGTTCATTAAATCTTACAACGGAATTAACCAAAGCCAAAACATCCAAAGTCTTTTTATCAGGTTCTTTTAAAGCTGATTCCGTTTGAGAAAGTTCTAAAAGTTTGCCTACAAAATACATTAATTCAGAAGAATTTTTATTAATAATTCTAATATATTTTTCTTGTTGTTCGCTCATTTCACCGCCCAAACCGTCAGCCATAGCTTGTGAAAAACCAACGATAGATTGGATTGGTGATTTTAAATCATTAGCAAGTTTAAGCAAGAAATTATTTTTTTCTCTGTTGATTTCTTCCGTTTTATCGTCTTGTGCGATTGCAGAATTCTGTACCGCATCTCGAAAATCAAGCACATAGCCTTCTGCAATTTCTTTTACAGTCATATCAAAATATATTTCTTTATCAACAAACTTTGTAATAACAGGCTTGTGCATTATAACAGAGCTTGAAATCAAGTTCATCGGATTTTCTATAAAATCGCTTATATTTGATGTAAGAAGGTGCATTTTTGAAGTTTCAAAAATTTCAGCTGCTGCATCATTCACCCACTGAATTTTACCGTCTTTTCCGCACAATATTAATGCGTCCGGTAAAGCTTTTTCAACATCAATAGAATTAGTTCTAAATAATATTTTCTTTATATCCATAATCTTATACTTCCTTTATTCAAATCTTATCACAAAAGCGTGTTTAAAAAAGTTTTTAATTGTAAATTTTTGTAATTGGAAAATATATGAACGACAAATTTTATTGTCGTCTTATACTAGATGTATACAGGAATTAAGAAGGATAATTAAGTAGTACAGGGGTATGATATGTGCAAAAAATATGGTAATAAATTATTATCATTTCATCAAGAAACTTTTAATGAATTATATAAAATGGACTCGCTTGTTCAAATAACAAGAAGAACCTGTGAAAGCATAGAATTTAGCGGACAATATTACGGTATTCCAAAAGAAATGATTGCACTTTTGAGCGCCGAAAGAAATAATCTTATCAACATGTTGGAAATTTTGTCTGACCAAATTTCTAACATTATAAATATCGGGCTTCTTATGGAAGATGAAATTTTGACTACAATAGAACACCAACGATTGCAGCTGACAGATAGCAGCTCAAAGTACCGCATATAAGCGCTCTTAAACCTAATCTTGCCAAGTTTTTCTTTTGATTAGGAGCAAGTTCGCCGATACCACCGATTTGGATTGCGATAGAACCGAAGTTACCGAAACTGCATAATGCAAAACTTGCAATCATGAAACTCTTTGGATCAAGTGATTGAGCAACATGAGTCAAGCCTACATAAGCAACCATTTCATTAAGTACAAGTTTTGTACCCATTAAAGCACCGACTGTTGAAGCATCATGAAGCGGAACACCAATTATAATTGCGAATATTGCAAATATCTTTCCTAAGATTAATTTTAATGATAAGTGTGATAAGAATGCAAAGTGTGAACATCCCGGAACATAGTTGTAGCAGAACATTCCGCCTAAACCAAGAATCCAGTCAATGAATGCAACGAGTGCCACAAGCGCCAAAATCATTGCTGTAACATTGATTGCAACTTTCATACCGTCAGAAGCGCCGTTTGAAATTGCTTCAAATACGTTTGCAAAGGTTCTTCTTTTAGAAATTCGGATGTTATCTCTTGTTTCAGGCTCACCTGTTTCTGGATAAACAATTTTTGCCAAAATCATTGCACCCGGAGCTGCCATAACTGATGAAGCCAAAATGTAGTGAGCAGGAATTCCCATGCCGATATAAATTGGCATTATAGCACCGGAAATACAAGCCATACTTCCTGCCATAGATGCTAAAAGTTCTGAACGTGTAAGTTTTTCCAAGTATGGTTTAATCATAATTTGTGCTGTGATTTGACCAACGAAAGAACTTGCTACATTTGAAAGAGCTTCAGCACCTGATATGTGCATGATTTTGTTCATTGCTTTACCTAAAATCGCAACAACTCGTTGCATAATTCCGTAGTAGTAAAGAATGTTAACCAAAACCATCATAAAGATGTTTGTACATATTAGTTGTACTGCAAAAATAGTACCGCTCTTGCCAAATAATTCTATTAAACGGTCATTTTGTAAAAGTGCGCCAAAAACGAATAAACCGCCTTCTGTTGCAAATTCAAGGATTTTTTGAATAAACAGACCTATCATAAGGAACATTTTTTGACCGATTGGAACTTTAAAAATAAATACAGCTAAAAGTATTTGCAGTAAAAAACCTGTTCCGATAGTTTTGTAGTTGATTGCTTTTCTGTTGTTTGACATCATAAAAACAATTAAAAATATAACTACTATCCCGATAAGTCCGATAAATCTTTCCATTTAAACTCCTTGAATTTTCTATGGAAATAATTCTAGCATAAATAAGTTGCAGGTGCAAAAAATTGCACTTTACGAATTAGAATTGCATTCTTGTTTGCGTTTGATAATTAAAATAACGCCAGATATAACTGTAATAATTCCTAAAATTATTCTTGGGGTTAATTGTTCATGGAAAATTACAACACCGAAAAATAAAGCTGTTAAAGGTTCTAATGAGCCTAGTATTGCAGTTGTAGTTGAGCCAATCAGTTTTATAGCAATATTTATGGTTTCAATAGAAATAATAGTAGGGAAAAGCGCTAAACCTATTGCATAAAGCCATAAGATTGGTGAGGTAAGCGGCTGCAATTCCGTACAAAAATTTAAGTTTGTAATGTATACAATAAGCCCGAAAAGCATTACGTAGAATGTCATTTTTGCACTGTTCATGTGACGAACTATTTTAATATTTTTTACTCCTACGATGTATAAGGAATATAAAAGTGCAGAAAGCAAAACAATTAATACGCCGTATAAATTTAAAGTTGCACCTTTTTTCCCGTGATAGAGCAATGTAATTCCTATTGTTATTAAAGAAATTGATGTAATTACTGTCTTAGTAATTTTTTCTTTGAAAAATACAGCCATAATTACGGCAACTAAAACAGGATATATAAATAAAATTGTGCATGCTATACCGGCTTCGATATATTTGAACGCATCAAAAAGAGTGTAAGAAGATAGTGAAAAAAAAAGTCCTAATATAAAAAGAACTATAGCTTCTTTAAATGAAATTTTGAAAGAAATATTTTTTGCAAATTTTAACCAAAGTCCGTATAAAACAAGAGCAATTGCATATCTATAAAATAAAACAGAGTTTACACCAATTCCTGCTGCATACAAAGGCAGTGCAAACAATGGATTTGTACCATAGCTTGCGGATGCAAACGCACCATAAGTTAACCCTATTTTGTGTTTTTTCTCTCTTGATATCAAAATTATCTCCAACTAGCCTTTTGCATAATTGTATACTTAAAAAATTTTGTTGACAAGAAAATAGTGTGAAGGTGGAATAAGTAGCCCTCTCTTGGGGAGAGGGCAGAAAATCAAGTTGAGCTTTGCGAAACTTAGATTTTCGGGAGAGGGTTCGAACCGTAGGCGAAATGTTGAAAATAATGTTATAATATAAACATGAACAATAAAACTCAGTTAGCAAGAAATTTAAGAAAAAATTCAACTAAGCAAGAGCTAGTATTATGGAAATTACTTCGAAATTACGGTATGAAAAATCTTAAGTTTAAACGTCAATATCCAATAGGCAACTATATAGTTGATTTTATTTGTAAAGAGAAATGGCTTATTATAGAACTTGACGGTGGTCAACATAATGAGCCTGATAATATCTTATATGATGAGGAAAGAACCAAATATTTGAACAGTAGAGGATATAGAGTTTTAAGATTTTGGAATTGTGATATTGATAAAAATTTAAAAGGAGTTTATGACAGGATTCTGCAAGAACTTGAATAGTAATTTGTTCGCTTAATGTTTATAGCCCCCTCACCCTAGCCCTCTCCCTCGGAGAGGGAATAACCTATAGTTGTTCGCTTTATAATGTAGTCCCTCTCTTGGGGAGAGGGCAGAAAATCAAGTTGAGCTACGCGAAACTTAGATTTTCGGGAGAGGGTTTAAGCCGTAGGCAAAATTAAAAAATGTCTAAATAAATAATCTTGCAGAAGGTTAAAAAGTGAATTGCTTGTTTTGCCCTTTGTAGCTCCCTCACCCTAACCCTCTCCCTCGGAGAGGGAATTACCGAGGTTTGTTTGTTTTGTTTGTAATATGCGGAATATTAAAACGAACGAGTAACATAAGTTACTCGTTCGTTTTTGTTTGTAAAATAATAGTTGTTATTAGTTAATTTAATAAATTAAGCTTCGTCTTTTTTTATTGAAGAACCGATACCAAGACCAACCAATGCTAACGCTGCACCTGCGATAAGACCGTTAACAAGTTTGTTAGGCGTTTTAATCTTGCCTAAATCCTTTTCAATCGCTTCTTTTGCGGCATTTTTAACCTTTGTTGTATAGTCTTCCTTAGAACCTAATTCTTCCAACAATTGTTTGCCTTTTGCTGTCAATTCGCCGTCTTTAATACCAAGTTTTTCAGCTTCCTTAGCTGCCTTATCTGTTGCTGTTTTTAAATCAGCTGCAACTTGTTTGCCTTCAATTGCTTTTTGAGCAGCTTCTTTTGCCTTAGCAGATACATCTGCATCAGCTACAGTATCAACATTAATGCCATACTTCTTAGCCATATTTTTGATTTTCTTAGCTGCTGCTTTTACATCAGCGTTTGTATTCACAGCCTTCTCCATTTTAGCTTCGTATGCGCTAATTCTTGATTGACCGCCCATAGCACTTTCGACTGTTTTTAGTTTTTCTGCATATTGTTCAGCAAGTGACAATCTTGCAGTAATTTTATTTTTAATTTGACCGTTTTCATTTATATCTCTAGGGTTTAAACCATATTTTGTTTGTAGGTCTGTAATGTCGCTAGGTTTGATTCTCTTAGCTTTCTTTGGATCTGTTAAGTTTTCCACTACTTCTAATTCGTGCTTGTATGTTTTTACAGCGTCTTTTTTGTTGATATCTGACAATTCGCAAACATAAGAACCACTTATATTACCTTTTTTGTTTAGTTTTTGGAATGTTTTTTGACCTTCGAAATTTTTTAATTCTGCTTTAGCTGCTGAATACTCTGAAGAAGTTGCCTTAATTTCTTCCGCTAAAGTATCTCTTAAAGCATTAACTCTGGCTTTATCAGCTTTTCTCAATTGTTTTAAACTTACACCATCGTTAAATACATATTTTTTGCCTGTTTTAGGATCAGTGTAATTAGCAGTTAATGAAGAATATTTGCCCTTTGCTTCGCGCATTTTTCCATCTTTAAATGCCTTTGCTTTAAGTTCTGCGTCAGTTGAATATTTATATTCGTTTTCAACGATAGAATCAAGTTTGTCACCTAGGCCCCTTTCTTTTTTTACTTTTTCTTTAGGGTCTTTTTCTGCTGCTGCATCAGCTACTGCATTATAATATTCTTCAATAGCAGTTTTATAATTTTTTAAACCTAGTTCAGCTTTCACATATTCAGCATTACCCGGAGTTCCTGCTACTGTTTTAACCTTTTTAATTTCAGCGTCGTAATTAGGTTTTAACGTTTCATCATAAAGCTTCCAATCTTTACCAACTTTTGCTGCGTCTTCACCTTTAATTCCTAAACGCATTTCATCAGGAGTTGGCATACTTGATACAGTTTTAGCAGAACCTAATTTCTTTTCTTCAGCTTGAACTAATTTTTCTAATTCAGCGTCATATTTAGTTTGAGCTTCTTTTAATTGTTTAGCTACTTCATTATCTTCAGGTAAAGCTCCTGCTTTCGAAGTGTTAGCATCTTTAATTTCTTGAACCTTTTTGTCATATTCTGCTTCTGCATTTTTTACTTTTTCAGCGTGTTCTTTAGCTGCTTCCCAAACACCTTTAGCATCTCCGCCTTTTTCAATTCCGCTTTTAAAAGTATCTTCTGATTCTTTCAAAATATCTTCATAAGAAGCATATTTTGGTTTTGTAACGCCAACAGGTGATAAAGCACCTACTGTGCCACCAACAACAGCACCACCAATTGCATAAGGTAATGCACTTGATTGCTTTTGTTGAACTTGTGGTTGAATTGTTAATTCGTCTGACATAACTAATTACTCCTATATTTTACAACTATTATTTAATTTCCACTTTGTTTTGTCTTACTTTTAATCCCATTAAAATTCTACAATCTTTTGGTCTTATATATCTAAACACGCAAACAGATTAAAAATTGCTATTTCTACGACATGTTTTTTTAATCAAATTTGTAATAAATGTCTAAAACTATTATACTGACTGAATTGTGGCTTGCAAATCTGTCTTTACAAAAGTTAACAAATCTTGCCATTTTACCTTCTTGATGAAAAGACTGCTCAAACAGTAAAGTGACAGACTAACGTTCCATTCTTTCAATTTCACTCTTTTCACGTTCAAGTTTGTATTCTTCACTATTCAGTTTACGTTGTTCTCGATTCAAAAAGTCGATTTGTCTTTTGATTTCATCTTCTTCTTTGTGTAATTCGTCTTCTTGTTTTTTTATTTGCTCTTCAGCTTTGTTTGAACTTCTGAAATTTGTTCTTTGCATTGGTGTACAAAAAATTGGTTGAATTCTCATATAAACTCCTTAAATTTTAGTCTTATGGTATCATAAAAACACGTAAAAAATTTTTTTGCTATTTATATGTTAAAATACAGTAACACCTCCTCGTAGCTCAGTTGGATAGAGTGTAAGTTTCCGAAACTTAAGGTCATGGGTTCAATTCCCATCGAGGAGGTTTAATTTTTAGGATAATATGTTATACTTATTATGTATAAACAGAGGAAGTATAGGATAGCACTGTGAGCTTTTTCGAAAGTTTCAAAAATTTTAAAAATAAATTAGATAAGGTGGAATCGACCGTTTATTCAGGCTCGGACTCTTTGCTTGAAGTTTACGAAAAAAATGCAAAACTTGAAGCGGAAATTGTTGCTCGTACAAAAGAACTTGATAGAGCCAATCGTCAAATGCTTACTTTGCAGCATATTTGGGAAATGATGAATTCTTCTAAGCCTCTTTCTAGTGTTTTGAATGCTATTGTAAACAGTTTACAGGGCGAGTTGGGTTATTTATACAGTTTTATAGTAAAAGAACGTAATGACAATGACGGCAAGTATTTACAAATTGTAGCATCTTCAAGAGATGACATGGGGGCAAAATTCAGTGAATATTTTAATTGTGATTTAAGCGAATATAGAATGCATTTCCCTGAATTTGACGAAGTTAAAAATGCTATTAAAAATAATCAGATTTATCAGTCAAAAGAACTTGTAAAACTAATTTCAGGCTTTATTCCTGAAATTGATAATAGTAAAGTAGCTAACTTTTTAAAAGAAGCTAAAATGAAATCATACATTTTAGTTCCACTTCTTTCCAAACATACACATTTTGGTTCACTTATTGTGTTTTCTTCAAGAGAAAATATTAGTAACAGTGAATTGAACTTTTTGGGACTTTTTGCAAAACAAATTGAGTTGGCAATTACGATTGCAGATTTGTTCCAAGCTGTAAAAGAACAAGCTATAACCGATGGAATGACAGGATTGTATAACAGACGTTATTTTGAAGAATACATAAAAAAAGAAGCTATTCGTGCAATGCGTCAAAACCAAAAATTTACGGTTATCGGTTTAGATTTAGACCACTTGAAACAAATTAATGATACTTATGGCCATAATTACGGTGATATAGCGATAAAAACTATTGCAGAAGTTTTAAAAAGCAACGCGCGTTCTATTGATATTGCAGCTAGAATGGGCGGTGAGGAATTTAACTTAATCCTTCCGGGTGTCGATATTGAAGGTGGTTGTATAGCTGCTGAACGTATCAGAAAAGCTATTGAATCCGTAGAACTTGAAAAAATCGGCCATATAACGGCAAGTTTAGGTGTTGCAACATATCCTGACCAGTCGGATGACTTGGAAGAACTTTTAGAACTTACCGATCAAGCAATGTATGAATCAAAACGCAACGGCAGAAATCGTGTAACAATTGCAAAACCATCTTATGAAACATCTTGGCAAGAAGTTGCGGTTAATACATTTGTTGATATTTTATCAAAACACAGAATTCCGATGGACGCTGTAACTTCAAGATTACTGACTGAAAAATTGATGGACATGAATAACGATAGGCTTTATCAGGTTGCGGATACTCTTGTGCAGTCTTATAATCCTCAACATCAATTTGGCGGAATGAAGCAGAAAGTCGAACTTGCAACTATGCTTGCTAAACGTTTTGATTTATCAAAAGAAGCAATTGACAAATTAAAAATCGCGATTTTACTATATGATATCGGCAATACAATGCTACCTAAAGAACTTCTAAACAAGCGTGAACCTTTGAGTGAAGAAGATAAGAGTTCTATAAAACAGCACCCTGTAATTGCTGCAAGAGAAATTTTGAAACCTATTTCAAATATTGTAGATATTATTCCGATAATTGAAAAACACCATGAAAATTGGAACGGAACAGGTTATCCGGGAAAAATTTCAGGAGATGAAATTCCGATAGAGTCACAAATTATATTAATTATTGATTCATATTTTGCATTGATGGAAAAACGTCCTTATAGAGATGCTTTGAGTTCTGATGATGCAATAAGAACTATTCAAGCTGAAGTTGATAAGAAATGGAATGCTAAATTAGCGGAAGAATTTATTTCATTGGTAAAAACGGATTTTGAATAAAAGAGAATTGATTTTTGTTTGACGATTTTCATACTTTACAATTCGCCCGAAAAATAGTAAAATAGTTGAGTTATATAAGTATATGAGAGGATTTTAAATGAAATTTTACATGCAGGTGCTTATTGCACTTGGACTCGGACTTAAACGTAACTGGCAGATTTTTGCCGGACTTGTACTTGGTGTTATAGTTGGTATTGGGCTTCACAATGAGCCTATTCCTGTATTGATGACAGCACTTACTTTTATAGGTCAAGTATTTATCAGATTGATTCAAATGGTTGTTATTCCGCTTGTAATTTCTGCAATCGTAATTGGTATTACAAGTGTTGGTGATAGCAAACAAATCGGTAAGCTTGGAATTAAAATGATTTTTTATTATGGTTTGATAACGCTTGTTGCTGTTACAATTGGTGCAGCATTAGCCTTGTTGTTAAAACCGGGATTAGGAGCTGCTCATTATATTAATATTGATACGGCAGCAGATATTCAAGCTCAAGTAGCAGCTACTATTGAGGCTCAAAAAGGCAACTTGTTAAATATAATCTTAGGCTTTGTTCCAAAAAATCCTCTTGCATCAATTGCAAGTGGTGACATGGTTCCTATTATTGTATTTGCGTTAATGTTTTCAATCGCTTTGGCAAAAGTTGGTGAAATTAACAGACCGTTTGTGGGTTTCTTTGAATCTATTTTTGCTGCAACTATGAAAATTACAGATTGGATTATGTGCTTTGCTGCTCTGGGTGTTTTTGCTTTAACAGCAGTTGCGGTTTCATCATTCGGTATTGATATATTTATGAGTATTTCAAAATACTTAGGCGTTTTGGCTTTAGGTTTTGGTATTCAGTTCTTTATCGTATATCCTGTATTTTTGAAAATATTCTCAAAAGTTCCTGTAACAATGTTGTATGCAGCAATGGCAGAGGCTATGATGGTTGCATTTGGTACTGCAAGTTCTTCTGCAACACTTCCATTAACAATTGCTTGTTGTGAAAAAAGAGGTATTTCTCACAAAATTGCAAGCTTTGTATTACCGTTAGGTGCTACACTTAATATGGATGGTACAGCAATGTTACAAACAATTGCCGTAATCTTCTTAACTCAAGCTTACGGCGTTGCTTTGACTCCATTCTTGGTTATTCAAATTGCATTGTTAGCAATCATTGCATCATCTACTTGTGCAGGTATCCCAGGGGCAGGTTTGATTACAATAGCCCTTGTTCTTAATGGTATGGGCTTAAGTCCTGAACAATTGGTTGCCGGTTTTGCATTCTTGTTTACGATAGAAAGAATTACAGATATGATGAGAACTTTGTTGAATGTAACATCTGATGCTGTCGTTGCAGCTGCAATTGCAGATAATGAAAATGAGATAAATTATGATTTGTTAAATAATCCTGAAGAATATGGAGATATAATTAACTAATAATTAATAATTATATTAAAAAGAGTCGGACAACAAAATTTGTTATCCGACTCTTTTTTTATTGTGAAATTATCTCAAAAGCAAAATGAACCAAGGAGTTACTTGTGTGTTTTCTCCAAAGTGTGAAAATTGAATCATTCCTTTCTTGGTGATGTCAATAAAGCCTGTTAGGTCATAAGTGTTAAATTTAGCATTCCCTGATGTAAAAGAGTAATTTTCAAAAGTTCTGTCTGTGTCATTCAAAATAATTATTTTTTCACTATGACCATGTTTTTTGATTTTTAGCGAGTTTGTGTTTGGGCTGAATTCGGTAATTTTAATTATTTTAAAATCAGGAAAAAGTTTTTGAACTTCTTCTTCCGTTAATTCTCTTTTGTTAAGCTCTCCGTTCAAAAAAGCAAAATCATAGAATTTTAAATCAGAATTTGAGTATCCGATTAAGTCTTTGCCTTTAAGGAATTCATAGTCACAATTGGTAGAAAAAGCAAATGTTTCATCAGGATATAAATATTCAGAAGTATTATCTTCCGTAATATTTTTAACAAACATATCAGGAGAATGTTTGTTGACCTTTGTAGACCAACTGTCAAGCTCTTCGTTATAAGTTATTTTAGCGTTCTTCTTTAAGTTTTTATATGGAATGCTCAATGTGTCACTTGCAAAAGTGCTTAAAGATAGTGAACTTGCTAATATTAAACTTAATATAATCTTTTTCATACAAAATCTCCCAATTGAAAATATTATATCGTAACATTTTCTTGAGTTCAACTATTTGCAGGAGTTGTAAAGCGAAAGAAATATATATAATAAAAATATGAGTTTAGTATCGAATTTTATAGGTGGAATATCTTCAGTTGGTGTTGGCGGTCTAAATCCTTCACAGAATTTGGATTTGAATGATACTACGTTTTCTGATTTGTTGGAAAAACAAATGGAGGTTAAACCTAAAGAAGAGAATAACAATATTTTTGCATTGCTTGGTATGCCTGCCGGCATGCAAATTGAAAATGTAGATTTTTCAGAAAAAGTTCAAGACCAAATGGAAAATTTGGGTGATAAAATGACTCCTGAAAAAGTGAACGAAAGAAACATGCTTGATTTAAACGGCGATGGTAATGTTACGACATCAGAAGCTGTAACATTTTTTACATCACTTTTAGATAATTCAAATTTAGGCAGTGATAATCGTTCACAGCTTTTTGATTTTGCTAAAAAGCAAGCTTCTAATTTTTATAACAAATATTCTCGTAATGTGGTTACGGATGTAAAAGAATTTGTTGAAGATATTCAAGGACTTGTAAGTTAGTTTAATATTTTTAATACGTCTTGGTTATTCACTCGCCTTACAGGAGAGCGGATTTTTAGTAGGGCTATATTTGAAATTACACGATACAAACTACTACATTTTTTAAACAATTTTCCACTTTCCATTTTCAATTTTCCATTAATAAGTTCCCTTTATTTCAATTTGTTACAAATTGAAAAATTTTTCCTCTTTATTAAAAAACCTATTTGTTTGTAATATAATAATTGTATTGGAATTTAAATAGCTTTATTTTTGATTAATAAGGAGGTCAAATGGGCAAAATTGAAATTACACACGAAATCGAAGAAAAGTGTTGTGTACATCGTGGTATAAAAGGAACTCCGGCTCCTATTCCACAAGAAGGTGAATGGACAAAATGTAAAGAAATTAAAGATATTTCTGGTCTTACTCACGGTTGCGGATGCTGCGCACCTCAACAAGGTACTTGTAAATTAACTTTAAACGTTAAAAACGGTATTATCCAAGAAGCTTTAGTTGAAACTATCGGTTGTTCAGGTATGACTCACTCAGCTGCTATGGCCGGTGAAATCCTTCCCGGTAAAACACTTCTTGAAGCATTAAATACAGACCTTGTTTGTGACGCAATCAACGTTGCAATGAGAGAATTATTCCTACAAATCGTTTACGGTAGAACTCAATCTGCATTCTCTGAAAACGGACTTCCTGTAGGTGCTGGTCTTGAAGATTTAGGTAAAGGACTTTGCTCTATGTGTGGTACAATCCACTCAACAGCTCAAAAGGGTGTTAGATACTTGTCATTAACAGAAGGTTACATCTTGAAGATGGGTCTTGATAAGAATGATGAAGTTATCGGTTACCAATTCGTAAACCTTGGCAAAGTTATGGACGCTATCAAGAAAGGCGTTGACCCTAAAGAAGCTTACGAAAAGAATATCGGTACTTACGGCAGATTTGCTGATGCGGTTAAGTATATTGATCCTAGAGAAGAATAGTAAAACGAAGTTGATTAGTTGAAAAGCGAAAACGTTGAATAGTTCACTTATAAACTAAAACTCAAAATCATAAATATATTTATAACGAACCTTTCAACTCTTCAACAATTCAACCTTTCAACTCAAACTATAAGTTAGTAATTAACAATTAAAATAAGGAAATAAAAATATGACAGTAAAATTTGAAGGACAAGATAGACGTGAAGCTACTCTAGCTAAAGTTTTACCTGAATACGGTTTCAAATCTTTAGAAGACGCTCGTGATCTATGCTTATCAAAAGGCATCGATGTAGATGCTATCGTTAAAGGTATTCAGCCTATCGCGTTTGATAACGCTTCTTGGGCTTACACTCTTGGTTGTGCTATTGCAATCAAAAAAGGTATCACAAATGCTGCTGACGCTGCTGAAGCTATCGGCATAGGCTTGCAAGCATTTGCAGTTCCCGGTTCAGTTGGTGACAGAAGACAAGTTGGTATCGGTCACGGTAACTTAGCAGCTATGTTATTAAGAGAAGAAACAAACTGCTTCTGCTTCTTAGCTGGTCACGAATCATTCGCTGCTGCTGAAGGTGCTATCGGTATTGCAAGAAACGCTAACAAAGTTAGAAAAAATCCTTTAAGAGTTATCTTGAACGGTCTTGGTAAAGACGCAGCTCACATTATCGCTAGAATCAACGGTTTTACTTCAGTTGAAACTGAATACGATTACAAAACCGGCGAATTAAAAATCGTTAAAGAAACTCCATACTCAGAAGGCGAAAGAGCTAAAGTTAGATGCTACGGCGCTGATGACGTTAACGAAGGTGTTGCTATTATGATTAAAGAAGGCGTTGATGTTTCTATCACTGGTAACTCAACTAACCCAACTAGATTCCAACACCCTGTAGCCGGTACTTACAAAAAATGGTGCTGGGAAAATGGTAGAAAATACTTCTCAGTAGCATCAGGTGGTGGTACTGGTAGAACTCTTCACCCAGATAACGTTGCAGCCGGCCCTGCTTCTTATGGTATGACAGATACTATGGGCAGAATGCACGGTGACGCTCAATTCGCCGGTTCATCTTCTGTTCCTGCTCACGTAGAAATGATGGGCGTAATCGGTATGGGTAACAACCCAATGGTAGGTGCTACTGTTGCTGTAGCAGTTGCTGTTGAAAATGCAATGAAAGCTTAAGTCAATATTTGACATAACTTCAAAAAAGAGAAAGACCTTAGTCTTTCTCTTTTTTTATTAAAAATTAAATAAATGATTTTATTCTTTGAATGTTAAATCCGGATGACGTGCCGCAAGTGTTTCATCAACCTTCTTAATAGGAGTTTTCTTTGGTGATTTTAAAACTTCTTCAGGATTTTCTTCAATCTCACGCGCAATCTTCAACATTGTATCCACAAACTCATCCAAAACCTGTTTTGATTCAGATTCTGTAGGTTCAATCATAATAGCTTCATGCACAATTAAAGGGAAATAAACTGTTGGCGGATGGCAATTTGAATCCATCAAACGTTTTGCAATGCCTAAAGTAGAAACACCTTGTTGATGTTGTTTTTCACCAGATAGAACAAACTCGTGCATGCAAGGTTCGTCATAAGGCAATTCGTAAGTGCCTTTCAATTTTTCTTTCAAATAATTGGCATTCAATACGGCATCTGCACTTGCTTGTTTCAAGTTATTGCCCATCATTAAAATATATGCATAAGCCCTTACAAGAATACCAAAGTTGCCGTAAAAGCTCCTAACCTTGCCGATAGAATGTTTGATATCATAGTTTCTAACGTATTTGCCGTTTACGTATTCAACAATCGGGCTTGGTAAAAATTCTTTTAACTTTTCAACAACTCCAACAGGGCCTGCTCCGGGGCCTCCGCCACCGTGAGGAGTTGCAAATGTTTTATGCAAATTCAAATGCACAACATCAAATCCCATCAATGCAGGGTTTGTCCATCCCATAATTGCATTGAAATTCGCTCCGTCATAATAAAGAAGTGAGCCGTTTTCGTGCATTAATTTAGAAATCTCTAAAACATTTTCTTCAAAAATCCCCAAAGTATTAGGGTTTGTCATCATAATTGCTGCAACATCAGCATCCAAAAGCTCTTTCAGGTTTTCTATATCAACTTGACCTTTATTGTTTGATTTAACTTGAACTATGTCAAACCCACACATCTTTGCGCTTGCAGGGTTCGTGCCGTGTGCAGAATCAGGAACAAGAACTTTTTTTCTGCTCAGCTCGCCTTTTGTTTCGAAATACTTTTTAACAATCATCATGCCGGTTAATTCACCGTGTGCACCTGCTGCGGGTTGCAAAGTAATCGCGTCCATGCCTGTGATTTTCTTCAAAGCTTCTTGGAGTTTGTACATAAGCTCCAACGCACCTTGAGAATCCTCGTCGTTTTGCAATGGGTGCAAATTCGTAAAGCCTTCCAATGAAGCCAAAAACTCATTAACTTTTGGGTTATATTTCATCGTGCAAGAACCAAGCGGATAGAAACCTTTTTCTATACAGAAATTGCGGTCACTAAGTTCTTTATAATGGCGCATAACTTCCAATTCACTAAGCTGTGGAAGTCCGATTTCGCCTTCTCTCAACATTTCTTGTGGAAGATAATCTCCTAAAACGGCATTACTTCCAAATCCGATACCTTCTACCCCATTAGATTTTTCAAATATTGTTTTCATTACTCAAATCTTCCTGTTTCAATAAGTCTTTCTTAATCTTTTCTAGCGCATTTTGGATAATTCTCGAGATTCTCGATTGGGAAATATTAAACTCAACAGAGATATCTTTTAGTTTTTTATCGTAAAAATACTTAGCTTCAATCAAATCTTGTTCTCTTTGTGAAAGCTTTTTCATGGCTTCGCAAATCCTATGTTTAAGTTCAACAATTTCGGCTTTCTCTTCAGGGGTTCTGTGATTGTCCTTAATAATTGTAGGATTTTCTGCATCAGCCATTTCATCAATAGAAAGAATTGTCTTATAAACAGCATCTTTGATTTTTTCCTGTTCGGAAGATTCTTGGTTTTTCATAACATACCACTTATAGCGACGGCGCATTTCGTTTCTGATAGCCCATTTAATCGCTTTTGTAAGGTATGCGGTGTTGTAAAGTTCTTTGTTTTTAGTGTTTGTAATCAAATAATAAACAGTGTAATTCGCAAGGCTTATTACTTCCGGAAGCTCAATAAGACCAAGGTTAGAAAATTTCTTAAATTCAACCTTAGATATTGTTTCGACTAATTCCTTATATTGGGACAGATTAGCGCGCTCTTCTCGATTTCTGTTTATAGATTCCAAATCCTTCATACTTTATATGATATCAGAAAATAAGGTACAAATGCAATAGCACCCAACGTTTATCTTTTAAGAATTCTGCTTGCCAATTCTTTTGCATAATCCATTTTAAATAAAAGGTTCAAACCTGTATACAGTCCTAAGCATGCTGTCATAACAACTATGATTTTTGAGAATTCAAATACGTATTTCGGAAGTTGAATTTTATCATAAGCTACGCATAGAATATAACACGCAACAAATGTTATAACTCCGGCTAATGCCATTTTTGCAAAATTTATAAACAAGGTTTTATAATCAAGTCGAACTTTTTTGTAAATAAATAACCCTAAGAATGTTGCGTTAAATAAAGTGATAAACGAAGTTGAAAGTGTAATTCCGGCAATTCCCATATTCAATTTTAGAATTAATAGCCAGTTTAAAACTGCTTTCAAACCGATTGATGAAATCGCAATAATAAACGGAGTTTTAGAATCATTGAACGCGTAATAAACTCTTGTAATAGAATCTCTAAATACGTAAGGTAAAATTGAGAAGGACAAGAAACACAACGCTTCTGATACCATATATACGGCATTTGTATTAAACGCACCGCGCTCAAATATCAAAGAAATACCATCTTTTGCCAATAATAAAATCAGAATTATCATCGGCATAGCTGCGAAAAACAAAACGCCAACGCCTTTATTGAAGTATTTTTTCACAGACTCTAAATCGCCTTCTCCGGCTAATCTTGAAAAAATCGGGAATAGCGGTACTAAAAACGCAGTTACCAAAATCCCGACAGGGAATTGGAATATTCTGTTTGCAAAAACAACAGAAGTCCAAGCACCCTCAACGAGAGTCGATGCGAAAAACATATCGATATAAATACTTATTTGACCTATTGTTGAACTTAAAATTGCAGGGAAAAGCAGTTCGCAAATATTTTTGAATTGCGGATTGTTTTTGATGTTTAAATTTGGTTTAATCTTGTATCCGATTTGTCTTAATTTAGGGAACTGAACCAGCAATTGACATACAGCACCCAAAGTTGTTGCAAAAGCTAAAGCCATGCCGGATTTATCGTTATGAACAATAGAAATCACGCCAATAACTACAAAGCTCAAAATCATAGGCGACAAATTCGGTAAAATATATTGCTTATGACAAATCAAAAGCCCGTAGTAAATTCCGATAATACCGCCGATTAAAATAATTGGTGACATGATTTTGAAATGAGCCGATGCTAAAGCTACAAGCTCGGGCGAGCCTGCTGAAATTATTAAGCCCATTATTTTATCGGCAAAAAAGAAGCCTAAAATTGAACAAATTGCAAAAAACAAGAATGAAACAGTTAAAAACGTGTTATACAATTTGTTCACAAATTCATCAGGCTTTGAATCAAAATCAGGAATTAATTTTGAGAATACGGCAACGGCTGCACTATGAAAAGGCCCGCCAACTCCGCCTAAAATAATTATTGCAAGTGATGGAATTTGTAGAGCATAAAAATAAGCGTCTGAAACGAGTGTTGCACCATAAAAATTGGCAACAACCATATCACGTACAAACCCCATAAACTTGCTTGCAATCGTTACAAGCGCAATAAGCCATGCTGCTTTCAGCACGCTAGGGGTTTCATCTTTAACCATCTTAACTTCTTTATGATCCATACTTTTCAACCAATTCTACATATAAAGTTACTGCTCTACCAAGTGTAGGTGGGTAGTAAACAATTGTATTTTCTCCATCCTCAATATATCTTGAAATATCTATCCTGTAATCCTTTTGGAAAATTGTCTTTGTTACAGGAAATTCCATTGTTCTGCCGTTAATTTTTACTGCAATCTTGGCTGCAGTTGAATTTGTGATAACTAACTGCGCTCTGCCGATTGGCGCCCAAAATGTTTCCTTAACTTCTTCTCCGCAAATCGTCTTAGGCATTGTGCCAAGATTAATGCCAGTATAATAGTGTCTTAAGATATTATAATAAGGCTGATTTAGTTTTGTTGCCATATAACCCGCGCCATACTGGCTCATGCCGACACCATGACCAAAACCGCCGCCAAAGATTGTAATATCCGTTACATTTCCATAACTGTCAACTTTCTTTTCAAAGACAATGTTTGCGCTAGGTAAAGACACTCCGTCTTTTTGAAAAACTCTTCTTATAACAAGTTCTTTCGCTATTCTGTAACAGCCTTTTGTTGTCATAAGTTCAACTTCAACGGCCTTACCTGAAGCTCCGCGCTTCATAACTTTGATATCTTTAATTTTGCCTAAATCGTCGCCTTGTTTAAACGCAGGATGAATAAAGCCTGTTTTAGATTGAGCAATCATTGTTGATTTTAAGACATTTTCAAGTTCACCAACCGCCCATTGTTTTTGCCATCTGTAATATGGTGATTCAATATCAAAAGAAGGCACTTTGCTTTCATAAAACTTTTTAGCGTCGTTTTCATCTTCTAAGCTTTTAAACTCTGATTTATCAGGAACTGCTGTCAAATAAGGCTTATTTACAGATGGAAACATTTTAGTGAGTGGGTCTGAGAAAGCGTGTGAATAGCTTTCGGTATAGCCTCCTGCCGTTGAACTGTACAAAGCCAAAATTGGTTCATTATCGTACAAAGCAACAATACCATCTGTTTCCATAACTGCGCGTGTTGCCAAATCAGCTTCCGTATTAACTCCGTAATATACTTGGCTTGCAACACTATCAACCACGTTGAATTCTTTGTATGCTTGCGTTCTAGGTGTTAAAACATAGTTCCTCGCCGCAACCGCTTGTGCTTTTAATGCTTCAAGCCCGAATCTTACAGGCATTTCGTTTGGAACAACACCTTTCAAGTATTCTTGGGTTTCAACAAGGTTTACAAGATAAAAGCCTTTTCTATCCTCTTTTTGGATAACTTCAAACGCGCCATGATAAAGCGCAGGCTTGCCTTTTCTTGTTAAATCTTTGACGCCCAAAACACCTTGAGGACAAATTACAACAAAATCTCTTAAAGTTGCATTGCGTCCGTTTATTGTAACATCAAGTCCGGTTACACCGTTTCTGATTACAATATCGGTATTTGCAGAAACTCTTGAAACTATTTTTCTTGTTTCTCTATCGCAAATATCACAATCTGCTGTTCCATAAACGGTTACGGTTTGTTTCAATACGTTTTGAAACTTGTTATCCGTAAGTCCGACTCTTACTACATCAGTATTTGCAGCAAAAGCTACTCCCCCGACTAAACTTGCAAGCACCAATAAAACTGCTGCAAGCGTTTTTATTTTACTTCCCAAGTTGTACCTTCCTTAGAATCCTTTAGCACAATACCGACTTTATCAAGAGCTACACGGATTTTATCTGCCAAATCCCAATTTTTATCAGCTCTTGCTTGTTTTCTTGTTTCAATTATTGCATCCATTGAATCGTAATTTTCACCCAACTCTTTGCTGATTTCTTCCAACTTAGCTTTTAATTCTTCATCTGATAAAGTTGCTTTAGCAAAAGTAAAACCAAGAGTTTCAGCAAGTTTATGCAACAAAGTAAACGCATAAGGAACATCTTTGTTTGCTTTATTTGTTAAATCAAATAACACAGCCAAAGCTTTTGACGTATTTAAATCATCATCCATAGCATCTACAAATTCTTTGTACTCTTCAAATAGAGTTAAATCTAAAGTTTCGTCAATCGGAGTTCTTTTAGCGTTTAGCATTCTCTTAACTCCGTTTGCAGCTGCTTGAAGTGCTTCATCAGAGAATTCAACAGGCATGCGGTAATGATTTGTTAAGATAAAAAATCTGATTGTATTTGCGTCATAATTTTTAAGCAAATCACCAATTGTTAAAAAGTTGCCTAAAGATTTAGACATTTTTTCTTTATTAATAGTTACAAAACCATTGTGTAGCCAATAGTTTACGAATTTGCATCCGTTAGCGCATTCTGATTGAGCAATTTCGTTTTCGTGGTGTGGGAAGATTAAATCCGCACCGCCCGCGTGAATATCAATAGTTTTGCCCAAATGTTTTCTGCTCATAGCAGAGCATTCAATGTGCCATCCCGGACGACCAACACCCCAAGGTGATTTGTAACCGAATTTTTCATCTTTTTTCCACAATGCAAAATCAAGCGGATCTTCTTTTTGTTCACCAACTTCAATTCTTGCACCGCTTTCTAATTGGTCTATCGGCTGTTTTGATAAATAACCGTATTTAGGGAATTTTTTTACTCTAAAATAAACATCACCGTTTGCTTCGTAAGCAAAACCTTTGTTAATCAAATCTTTATTAATAGCAATCATTTCGCCCAAAGTTTTTGTTGCAAAAGGTTCAATGTCAGGTTTTAAGTTGTTTAAAGCCTTCATGCTATCACTAAACTTTTTATACCAATATTGAGAAACTTCTTCAGGAGTTTTACCTTCATTTTCAGCCTTTTTAAGAATTTTATCGTCAACGTCAGTAACGTTTCTGCAATAAGTTACATCATAACCTTTAAACTTAAGATATCTGTATAAAACATCCCAAGTAATATAGCATCTTGCGTGTCCTAAGTGTGCGTTATCATAAACAGTCGGACCGCAAACATACATTTTAACTTTGTTTTCTTCAATCGGTTTAAATTCTTCTACTTGATTTGTGTAAGAGTTATGTAATCTCATAAATTTCTCCCTAAAAAATAGCCTCGGCAAGTCAATTTTATTACAAAAAAAAATCACTGTCTATGTAAAATTTACTCTTTTTAATGATTGACAAATAAAAGTGGATATTATAACATGCAGTTGTAGTGTTTATTAAGAAATAGAGGTGTTTATGAGAGTTAGTCCTATTGGATTTTCAACTCCTATTATGCATTCTAAAAATAGGAGAGTTGTTTCTCAACCGATTGAGAAAACTGAAAATATAAGTTTTAAAGGTGGGTCTTTAAAATTTGGTGATTATGTGGTTGGTGCGATTTGTGGAACGGCCATGGCAGCAGTAGGATTTGCCGTCGCCGGACCTATTGGAGCGATAGCGCTAGGTGCGCTTGGAGCAAAAACAACTGCTGAAGCTAATAACGAAACTCGTAAAGGTGATTAATTTTGCATTTGTTGAAGTTTTTTAGCATTAGCTTTTCTGGTATTATGGTATGTCAGCATAGGAATTAATGCTCCAAGTAAGATTGGTGAAATAATTACTGTAGAAACAAATCCAGGTAGTGAGTTTAAGCCTCTTGCCATTTTTGCTATTTTGTTATGCTTAATTTCTCCTGAGCCTTTCATTATTTTTGTAATTGTTTCATCTGAAAGATTATTGAATAATTTAGTAATCTTTTTATTTTTATCCTTGCGTGAAAGATTTTTGATTGATTCTAAACTGAAGCTTTTTTCATTGAATGCCAAATTCGCATTATCTGATTTAGAAATAATTTTTTCTAAATCTCCACCTTTTTTATCAACAAATTCTGCAAAGTTTTTGAATTTCTTTTTTGAATCAATATTGCCATAGATAGAATCTAAATCCGCAACTGATAAAACTTCTAAATCACTGTACGGATTAATTACATCTAAGAATTTTTTGAAACCGCTTTTGCCATCAGATGCCCGATTGGTTAAAATAAATCCTAATTTATCTTCATAAGATTTTACAATCATCTTAGTTAACATTGGTACCGCAAATACAACAGAGAGTGAAGAAACTGTGTCACGTAAAAGAATTTCGTTAATTTCCGTCATATCACGTTTGCCGTTTTCATCAATTTGCGCTCTGTCCCAAGCTCTCTTTCCTCTAGGTAAAATTAAACCTAAAGTAGATAGCAGTGCAAAAGTTGTTTTTGTAAAATTGTATCCTGAATATTCCAATAGCTCTTGTGCTTTTTCCGGAGTATGTTTAGTAATAAATTTACCTATTTGGGCTATGATACCATCAGAATTGATACCTTTGCCCTTAAAAGTTAAATCTTTTTGCGTGTCTTGTTGAGCATTCTGCTGTTGTTTTGCATGTTCTAATGCTACAGCTCCTGGTGACATGTCACTTTTTGCATATAATTTAGGCAGATATGATAGACCTGTCAACGTAATTGCTATATTTGCAACGTTTACACCAAGTCTTTTTGTTGCAAAATTGTTTTTAATATTTTCTGCAGCTTTTTCATCCAACGTTTCAGAATTTGGATTGTTTTTTATTGCATCATTTGCAAAGCTTTTTAGAGCTGTTAAAGTTTCTTTTGCTCCAAAGGCGTGCTTTGCATCGCCATCTCCTACATACAATTTATTTATGTTGTATAAATCAGAAGAGGTTTCTTGTATTTTGGAGTTAATCATTTCTACCATATTATTTAAGGCAGATTCTCTGGACTTTTTATTACCTTTATCGAAATTATCAAATTCTTTAACTAATAATTTTATTGTTTCATCTGCATTTTTGTCATTTGGAACAGAATTTTTATATATTGACTCTAAATTTAATTTATAAAAAGCTTGTTTAAATTTTTCTTTGTCTTTTTTTACAGAATTATCAAAATTTGGATTTTTAACCATGTTTTTCATGCATTCACCAAATCTTTTAATCAAACGAGTGTTTGTATTTGTAGACTTGCAAAATAAGCCTGAAAGAGCCAGAACCGCCGGAGCAACACCAACGATATATGGTCCTGTTGATGCTTCTCTGCCAAGTACTTCTATACCTTCTTGCTTGTTATATTTTCCGGTTATTTCTTTATCTCTGTTGAAGCCAGTCCATACTCTCGGAGCAGTCATTCCCAACCCGTCTTGAATTAAGAATGAAATAAAATAGCCTTTGCTTTCTATCCATTGCATTATAGAGCCTGTAGCGCCTAAAACAGGCATCATAGACTTAAATGAAGGATTTTTTTTGTTTCTTTTTGATACTTCGCCAGTTGTAAAATTATTGCTTATAGTGTTAACCTTCAACAGAATCCTCCACATCCTTTTAAAAGTGTAACCGTTACACTATTATACAAATTTGTTTAAAACTAAACAAGCAAAGTATATACGATTTTAAGAAAACTTTACAATTTAACAGATAAAATTCATGTTACAATGTAGCAAACAGGGAGTATTTTATGTCAAAAACTTTAATTCTAATAGACGGACACGCACTAGCTTACCGCCAGTTTTTCGCGCTTGAAAGAACGGGCATGAAGAATTCTGAAAATCAACCTACTTGGGCAGTTTACGGTTTCTTTAAGGCGATATTTGATTTATTGGCAAAAATACATCCTGACTACATAGCAGTAGCTTTTGACGTTGGCAGAAGAACATTTAGAACAGAAAAATTTGAAGCATACAAGGCTAACCGCGAAGCCATGCCGGACACTATGCGCAGTCAATTGGGCACTATCTGTGAAGGCTTGAAAGCTTTTGACATACCTATTATTACAAAAGAAGGTTTTGAAGCAGATGACGTAATTGGTACGATTTCTAAAAATGCGTCTGAAAAAGGTCACAACACACTTATCCTGACAGGTGATCAAGACAGTTTTCAGCTTATTGATAAAGAAGGAACAGTAAAAGTTCTTATCCCTTCAAAAGGCGAATTGATTGAGTATGACTGGAATAAGGTTTATGAAAAACTCGGTGTTTATCCTGATCAAGTAATTGATTATAAAGGTTTGCGCGGTGATACATCCGATAATATCCCCGGAATTCGCGGTATCGGCGAAAAAACCGCACAAAAACTTTTGAACAGATATAAGCATTTAGAAGATGTTTTGGCAGACTGTGACAATATTCCTGAAAAAGCCGTTCAGAAAAAGATTTGCGAGCAAAAAGATATTGCGATTTTATCAAAAGATTTGGCTACAATTGTTAGAGATGTCGAGCTTGATTTTGATATTGATACTGCAACCGTTACATTGCCTAAAATAGACGATGTTTCAGCGTTTTTGAGAAAAATGCAGTTTTATACGTTTATAAAAAACATTGATAAAATTTTGACTTCATTTAATCCGAATGCAGAAGTTGAAACAAATGAAAATTTGAATTTGTTTAATCAAACGCCGCAGCAAGATAACGTTCAGCAGAGCCTTTTTGCGCAAGCGATAAAAGAAACGGTCGAAGAAGCAGAACTTGAATTTAAGGTTGTCGATTCAAATAATGTTAATGAAATTTTGGCGCAGCTTGAAAAAGCTGAAAGAATTGCAATGAAGTTTTATTCAACCGATGGGAAAATTGTTTCAGCATCTGTTTCTGACGGTGAAAATTTCTTCTTCGACACAAATGAAGTTGAAAAACTTAAATCGATTATTGAAAATCCTAACGTTAAGAAAATCGGATTTGACGCAAAATCAGATTATCACTTGCTTCTAAACAATGGATACACTCCAAAAGGTTTAGAGTATGATGTGCTTTTAGCAAGCTATGTTAAAGACCCGAATAGAAAACATGCGCTTGAAGCGCAGGCTTTGGATTTTCTAAACCATATTATTATGTCAAATGAGTCAGAAATGGGTAAATGTGATGAAGCGCACACGATTTTTAGGCTTTACGAATTTTGGCAAAGGAATTTGGATGAAAGAGAGCAAAAAATTGTTAACGAAATCGAAATGCCTTTGACAATTGTTCTTGCAAAAATGGAACACACTGGCGTTGCAATTGATTGCGAATATTTAAAAGAATTATCATCTTATATGACTGAAAAGCTTGCGGAACTTGAAGATTTAATATATCAGCTTGCAGGCGAACCGTTTAATATTAATTCGCCAAAACAAGTTGCAGAAGTTCTTTTTGATAAATTGGAATTAAAAACAAGAAAGAAAAAATCACGTTCTACTAGTGCAGAAGTTTTAGAAGAATTAGCGCAAGAGTATGAAATTTGCGAATACATTTTGCAGCACAGAAAATTTGCAAAACTAAAATCTACTTATACTGACGCTTTGCCGACTCTTATAAGCAAGCGCGACGGAAGAATTCATACGACTTACAACCAAGCTTTGACTGTTACGGGACGACTTTCTTCTTCTAATCCGAATTTGCAAAATATTCCTATCAGAAGTGAAGAAGGGAATAAAATCCGTTCGGCGTTTTGTGCTATGGATAAAGAAAATTCACTTATTTTATCTGCCGATTACTCTCAAATCGAATTGAGATTGTTAGCGCACGTTTCAGGCGATGAACATTTAATTCACGCATTTACTAGTGGTGAAGATGTTCACGCTATGACAGCCGCGAAAGTCTTTGGAGTAGATTTAAAAGACGTTACAAAAGAAATGAGAAGACGCGCTAAAGCGGTTAACTTCGGTATTGTTTACGGACAATCAAAATACGGTTTGGCAAAGAGTTTGGGTATAACTAACGCGGAGGCTCAAGAGTTTATTGACAAATATTTTGAAACTTATCCGAAAGTTAAAGATTACATGAATAATGAAGTTGAGTTTGTTGCTCAAAACGGATATGTTGAAACGGCATTCGGGCGTAAGAGATATTTGGCATCTGAACTTCATAGTTCTAATTACCAAATAAGAGAATTTGCGCAACGTGCAGCTATCAATCAACCTTTACAAGGTACAGCCGCTGATTTGATTAAGATTGCGATGATTCGTGTTGATAAAGCAATTAGCAACATGAAAACTAAGATGATTATGCAAGTACACGATGAACTTGTATTTGAAGTTCCAAAAGACGAATTAGAGCAATTAAAAGCAATTATCTTAGATTGCATGGCGCTAAAAGACCAAAACCTAAAAGTTCCGCTTGATGTTGATATTAATTACGGTGCAAGCTGGAATGAGGGGTAATAGATAATAATACCCTCTCCCGTCCTTCGGACACCCTCCCCAAGAAAAATGGACAATAGTAGGTTGGGCTTTCAGCCCAACAACACAATTATTGTTGGGCTGAAAGCCCAACCTACTTTAACCGCCTAATTTAGGACCATTGTATTTTTCATAAAGCTTCATAACGTCATCAGGTATTTTATCACCGCGTACCATTTTTGCATACGTATCAGCAATAAATTCTCCGATGCTTGTTTGGGCATAATCAGAAACTTTACCTGCTGTTTGTTGGTACTCTTGATTTGTTAAGAATTCGTACAAATCCGGATAACGCTTTTTGAATTTTGCAGGGTCTTTTTCAAACAATTCTTTATAGCCACTGTAAGTTAAACCGCCCCAACGGTTGTCAACATGTTCTATTTCAGCAGAATTATTTCTTTTAAACGGATGTCCTTCTTTGACATTTTTATCTGCTTCTTTCCAAATTTCACTCAAAGAGAATTTCCAGTGTTTTAAATCTAATTCTTTCAAGTTTTTAGCGAAATCCTGCAAATGTCCCATTTCATGGTAAATCGTTTCACTTGGAGAATATAAATCCATTTTTACAGCAATTTTTGAAGAATTTTTCTTTTTAAAGATTTCATTAGTCCAATTTTCTAAGATTTCTTCTTGCTCTTTAGTTGTCTTTTTGGCAAAATCGGAAATATTAATATTTATATTCAATTCTTTTTCAAAATATTGTTGATGCTTTTTGATTGTATCTAAAGGATAACGTTCGAATTTAGCGTATAACTTGTCAAAGCCGTTGTTCAAACTCCAACATAACAAACGTTTATCATTTATATTTAATTCATTTGGATTTTTGTAATATTTTTGTATCAGTTTTTCAACATCTTTAGATGGAATTATCGGTATACCATTGTATAAATAGGTTTTAATTTTACCATCACTATTAAATTTAAATATTTGGGTTTTATCTTCATAAAAAAGGCTTTTGTTAATTATTTCGTTAATTTTATTGTCATCAAAAAATTTCTTGTTGATAGCGAATTCGCCAAAATTTTCAGATTCTACATTTTTAATAACATGTGCTAAAGTATCTTCTTTCAAATCCTTATACAACATTTTTTTCGGTATAAATAATTTACCTTTGTTAGCATTGCTTACATCAACAAGTCCTCTGTTTGCATAATTTATGGCATCAAGTGTAAAATTGCTGTCAACTTCGCCGATTTTTAAAACATCTTTTGCAAATTTTATACCTTCTTCAACTGTTTTTGCTTCTTTAAAATCAATTTTTTCGGCAAGATTTACCAATTGCATTTTTTCGTTATACAACTTTGTAAGTCTGTTGGTTTGATGTTTTGCAAAGCAAACCGCAACAGTTGCTAAACCGCCAATTACACCTAAGGCTGTTATTCCTGCTTTTTGAAAAGAAGATATTTTTTCTTTAGGTTTTTGGTTTTTATTCTTTCCTGAAATTTCTACTGTATCAGTTGGATTTGATAAATCAGGCTGAGTTTGTTGGTCAGAAACAGCAAAATTAGCTCTAAATACCGGAGCAGTCTGCACTTTTGGCATTTGATAATAATTTTGTGAAAGCTTTGAATAATAATTATTTATAGCCGACATAAACCAACCTAACCTTATATACTTATAAAAACAAAAAATAGGTCGGAATTGACGATTTGTAAATTAATATTAAGCAGAATTATTTAAATCTGTATTTTAAAAGTGTGAAGATTGCTTGTACTCCGTCTTTCCAAGTGATTTTCTTGCCTTCACTTTCTTGACGTGCGTTATAAGAAATCGGAATTTCTTTAAAACGTGCATTCTTTTTCAAAATCTTAGCAGTAATTTCAGGTTCAAAATCAAAACGGTTTGATTCAATTGTAATGCCTTTTATGAAATCCGCGCGAAATGCTTTGTAGCAAGTTTCCATATCTGTTAAATATGTGCCGTATAAAATTCTGGTCATAAACGAAAGCGTTACATTTGCTAAATAGCTTAAAAGCAAAAATTTGCCGTTATTTCTTGTATCTGCTAAACGTGAGCCGTAAACAACATCCGCTTCATTGTTTTTTATCAATTCTACAAGCGGTTTATAGTCAGCAGGATTGTATTCTAAATCCGCATCCTGAATTATTATAATATCACCTGTAGCAGCATTAAAACCTGTTCTTAAAGCTGCACCTTTTCCCATATTTTTTTCGTGATAAAGAATTTTGTAATTTAAATCTTTGTATAAGTCTTTGGTTCCGTCAGTAGAGAAATCATCAATTAGGATTATTTCTTTTTCCAAACCAAAATCAACAGCTTCTACTTGTTTAAGAATTTCAAGAAGCGTGTTTCTTTCGTTGTATACGGGTATTAGAATTGAAATTTTGTTCATATTTATTTCCTTTTTGTCTAATTGATGATTTTAAATGAGCTGTCATTACGAGGGCGTTTAGCCCGTGGCAATCCATTTTTTGTTATGGATTGCTTCGTCACTCACGTTCCTCGCAATGACTTGACGTAATATTGCCAAAATTAATATTCCCACTTGTTTTAAAACGCCATTTTATAGTATTATAAAATAAACAAGAGAGGGTTGGAATGACTTTAGAAAACTTTATTTATGAGTCAGTGTCTGAAATACTAAACAACAAGTATGATGAAGTAAAAGAACGAATCGAAAAACATAAAGAAATCTACCATGATGATACGGCTGTTTGTTTCACACTTTTAGCGTTGGGCGCTTTCTTAAAAAAAGATTATGACAGTTTTTACCAGTTTATGAATGACACAGCTTTTCTTGTTGAACAGTCAAACGACCCAATCACGAAAATTTTGCATGAAATGATTTTGGGCTATATCAATTTCTCGGAAAAATGTACTGCTTTATACGCGATTAATTATAATAAAGCACGCAAACTTTCCATTAAGAACCAAAAAACAGATTTCTTTGAAAAGTTAAACTCTCTTTTGAAATGCCCTGCCGTAAGTCATTACACAAACCACAACCAAACAAAAGATCCTCTGATAGCTCTTGTTAATATTGGTCAAGCAGTAGCGGCAGAAAAAAATATTGATTTATTAATCAAAACCATTGCGGAAGAAACCAAAACTGCGATGAATGCTGATAGATGTACAATTTTTCTTTATGATAAAGAAAATAATGAACTCTATTCAAAAGTTGCAACAGGGCTTGACACAAAAGAATTAAGAATCCCTGCTGATAAGGGTATTGCGGGACATGTCGTTAAAACCGGTGAAACTATTAATATAAAAGACGCTTATAACGACAAACGTTTTAATCCTGATGTAGATAAGAAAACGGGATACAGAACAAAAACAATACTTTGTATTCCTATAAAAAACTTTAATCAGGAAATCATCGGTGTGTTTCAGGTTATCAACAAATTTGATGAGTATTTTACGCCTGATGATGAGGATTTGCTTGTTGCTATCGCTTCAAGCGCGGGTATTTCTTTAGAAAACGCTCAACTTTTCGAAAAACAAAGAAAACTGCTTGAAGAACAAAAAGTTGTATTGGATAGCTTTATCGAAACACTTGCAACATCTATTGATGCGCGTGACAAGATTACATCAGGTCATTCTTCTCGTGTAAAAATGTTTTCTTCTCTTATTGCACAAGAATTTGGCATGGAGAAAAACGACTTGTATATTTTGGAAAAAGCTGCAGCATTGCATGATATCGGAAAAATCGGTATCAGAGATTCTGTTTTGCAAAAAGAAGGTAAATTGACACCTGAAGAATATAAACATATTCAACAACACGTGGAAATTACACATCACATTTTAGAAAAAATCCACATGTCAAAAGATTTTCAACAAATCACTGAAATAGCATGCTCGCACCACGAAAAATTTGACGGTACGGGCTATTACAGACACTTAAAAGGTGAAGAAATTCCGTTTGGCGGAAGAATTTTGGCGGTTTCAGACGTATTTGATGCGATAACTTCAAAAAGACACTATCGTGATAAAATGCCGATAGAAAAAGTTATTGATATTATCAAAAACGGTGCAGGCTCACACTTTGATCCGCTTGTTGTTGAAAAGTTTTTAGCAATAAAATTGAGTAAAATCGTGAAAGTATTTTGTACGGAAAACCATTTGACTATATCTGATGAGGATATGAAAACTTTGGATAAATACAACCTACTTGATTTATATTATTCAATAGTAAATAATTGTAGTAACAAATTGTTAGAAGTATTTAATAAATACTATGTAGGTATAGATACAGAGCATGAATAAGATATTAAAAGAGTTTTTAATTACAGCATTAATATTATCAACTCCTGCAATTGCGCAGGCGGAAACGGTTAAACCTTTGAAAATTAAGGCAGAAACTACCGTTGCAAATATGGATATGGTAATTAAAGATAATTTTGTAAAAGCAAAATTCGCGTCTGCTGAAAACCGTTTTGCGCAAAGCAACGTTAAAGCTTCTTATGATGATTTTAATGATTTAATCCAGAGAGCTTCGCATGACGATTATGTTTTCCTTGTTTACGGAATGAAAATGGCTGAATACGGCTTCTTTGATTTATCGGATGCTTTGATTGCTAAACTCGATGATAACGGCTTTACTTCGTCTTATGTAAGCGATATTAAAAAGTATTATTATCCGTCAGCGATGGTTAATCCAAAAGATGTTGTGTATTTGGCGGATGCTTATTCAAATATTATGTACAACAATATGGCGATAGAAACAACGTCAGAATTGTTAAATTCTAATCAGGCAGCAGAAAGCGATTATAAAAACTACTTAATCGCACTTGGTTATTATAAGTCTAATAATTTACCGCTTGCTTTAAAGTATATTAATAATGCTCTTGTTGAAAACGATGTTAATATCAATTATTTAGCTTTGAAAGCTAAAATTTTGGCAGATTCGAATAAATCATCTCAAGCTTTAAAGGTTTTGGCTAAGATTAAGAAGACAGAATTTAAGACTGTAGATTTCCAAAGAAAAGTCAAAGCGGTTGAAGAATATGTGCTATATAGAACCGCAAAAGCAGAAGCTTTGAAGGATTATCACTTGGCTTATTACTATCATTTGCAAGATAAGAGTTTGCTTGCAACAAAAGTTCTTCAATCTGCTGTTTTGCACGCTAAACAGTACAGTCCGCTTGTGTTTTCACTTTTAGGCAGAATCTATTATGAAAACGATGAACCTTTGAAGGCGCAAGAATTCGCTTCACGCGCGTTTAGAGAAGATAAAAACAATTGCTTGGCTTCTTTAACTTTGGCGGATGTAAGTTATGACAACAGAAAATATGATGAATCTTTGAAGTATTATAAACACGCAAAGAAACTTACAAAAGATATAGAACCTTCTGTTGGTATGGCTAAAACGTATTTAGCTATGGAAAAAGACAAGAAGTCTAAAAAGATTTATGAAAAATTGCTTAAAAAGAATCAGTTCGACGAAGATTTACTTGTTAATTCTTTGCAAGTTTTCCCTCAAAAATCGGATTATTATATGCCTAGAGTTGCTTCTATTGATATCTCAAATAATGATATTTGGCTAGGTTTAGCGAATATGGCGATTAGAGATAAAAACTTCAATATGGCTGCAACTTATTTAAACAATTCTTATTATATTGACGCAAATAATTTTAAATATTATTATTATCTTAGTCTTGTTCTAAGAGCAAAAGGGGATAATGAACTTGCTCAACAATCTTTAATCAGATGTTCAAGACTAAACTCAGATTACGCAGCAGACATAAATCCGGGACATAGTATTTATGAAGAGTAATATTTTAATCGTAGAAGATCATGAATTAACAAGATTTGGCTTGAAAACCGCTTTTGAGAGCTGTGATTTTATCGAGCATATTTATGAAGCCGAATCTGCTGAGCGTGGTCTTGAAATTGCATCTGAAAATGAAATCAATCTGATTATTATGGATTTGGGCTTGCCCGGCATGGACGGAATTGAAGCTACAAGAAAAGTAAAAGCTTTGAATAAAGATATCAAGATTGTTGTTTTAACTTCTCATAACGATGAGCAAGAAGTTTTAAACAGCTTAAAAGCAGGCGCAAATGCTTACTGCTCAAAGGAAATTAATCCTAAGCGTTTGATTCAGGTTGTGCAATCTGTTTTGGATGGTGCGGCTTGGTTTGACCCTTCAATTTCACATATTGTTTTGGAAGCGGCTACTAAAGTCCAAGAAACTGAAGCTCCAAAACCTGAAAGAAACTACGGTTTAACAAGCCGTGAAACTCAGATTTTGAAACTTATAACGGAAGGTTACAGCAATATTGAAATTGCAAAAGAATTGTTTGTTAGTATTAATACGACAAAAGCGCATGTTGCAAGTATTTTGCAGAAGTTGGAAGTTGACGACAGATTGCAAGCTGCCCTGAAAGCATTAAAGGAGAAACTTGTATAATGAACGGTGTAGCATCAATTTTAGTTGTTGACGATAATCCAAAGTTTTTGGCAGACGCTTTACCTATGTACGGTTACGATGTAACCGTTGCAAATGACGGTTTGGAAGCCTTAAAAATTCTTATGGATAAGACTTTTGATTTGATTCTTTTAGATGTTATGATGCCGAACATGGACGGTTGGGATGCTTTGAAAGCTATTCGTAACAATAAAAAGACTCAATATATCCCCGTAATTATGATTACAGCAGTTAGTGAAGACCAAAAAGTTGTTTCAGGGCTTAAAATAGGCGCTGATGATTATATCGTAAAACCGTTTATTTTGCCAAATCTGCTTGCAAGAGTTGAAGCTGTTTTAAGACGTTCCAAGTGGCAACAGGAAGCTCAACCTAAGGCAGAAAAAACATTAAACAAAGATGTTAATATTGATGCTTTGACACCAAAAGAAAAAGAAGTTTTGGCACTTGTCGCAAAAGGTGCAAGCAATCAAGAAATTGCGGATAAGCTTTTTGTCAGAGATGTAACAGTCAAAACACACTTGAACAGTATATTTAAGAAATTGAAAGTAACGAATAGAACGCAGGCTGTGTTGCTTGCAATGCAAATGAATTTAATTAGCTAGAAATATTTTGAAAGGGCATAGAAATGTTATCAAAAGAAGAATTGATTAACTTAGTTTTAACAGATGTAGACGCATTCAATACTGAAATCAAAAACGCAAAAGGCGGAATTGATTTGAGCGAAACGGATTTTTCTAATATTGAACTTGAAGGCGCAGAATTTTTTAATGTTGATTTGACATCATCTTCTTTTGCAGATTCTCATTTGACGGAAGTTAAATTTGATACTTGCGATTTGACATCTGTTGATTTTACAAGAGCAAATGCAGTTGAATGTTCTTTCTCAGAATCAGTTTTAAACGGAACTGATTTCAGTTATTCAAAAGTTGATTATTGCAACTTCTCTGATACTGACCTTGCAGGAGCAATTTTCCAAGGCGCAGATTTAACAAATTCTGATTTATCAATGTCAGAAAATTTGAGTGCTTGCAGATTTGATGAAGAAACCGTTTGGCCGGATAACGAATATTTGCCTGAAGATTTTGATTCTAAATACTCATCAGATTTATCATCATTGCAGGATGAAGATGATTATCAACAATCTGATTACTAATAAGTATATTTGTGCAACCTTATTTTGATGTTACAATAATTATGCAGATAATAAGGAGAAAAATATGAAAATTAGAGCAAGCCACATTTTAGTAGACACTAAAGAACAAGCGGAAAATCTTTTGCTTGATATTGAAAACGGTGTAGCTTTTGAAGATTTGGCAAAACAATATTCTAAATGCCCATCAGGTCGTGATGGCGGCGATTTGAGATGGTTTGGTAAAGGCATGATGGTTAAGCCTTTTGAAGATGCTGCTTTTGCACTTAAAAAAGGCGAAGTTTCTAAACCTGTTGAAACTCAATTCGGTTGGCACTTGATTAAACTTACGGATGTTGATGAGTAAGAAATTGGGATTGATTTATTAATTTTGTAAAGTAGGGTAGACTTTAGTCTACCTTATTTTGAAATTGTCATAATCTATTTCAAATAAAAGTTAATAAAAGGCTGGATTGTTTCGATGCTAATCGCACCTCACAATGACGCCCAGTCGAAAGTTTCACGCTACGTCATTGCGAAGGCGATTAGCCTGAAGCAATCCAGCCTTTTATTAAATATTTCCATTTTATAAAAACAGAAAAAGAGGCGAACATGTCAAACAAACTCCTAAACGATTTAAATCTGGATTATCTTCTCGTATGCTGTACGAACGAGTTTCTGGTGGAATATCCTGCTCTTAGCGAAAATGCTCGATACACATTGACAGGTTTTTCAGGCTCAACCGGTGATGCATTAATGGCAAAAGATAATATTTATCTGTTTGTCGATGGCAGATATCATACGCAAGCCGACAATGAGGCAAAAGAGGGGGTTACGGTTGTAAAACTTAAACTTGGTCAAAAGCAGGATGATGAAATCAGAAAACTTATTAGTCCTGATAAGACGTTAGGTGTTGTTGCCAAAAAAGTTTCTCAGGCTCGTCTGGAAACATTCAAAGATTATAGAATTAAATTACTTGATAAAGACCCGATAAATGATTTTACGGAACCGCATAATGTAGAATTTGTTCAGGCTATGCCAGCAATAGAATATCATCCTGCGAGTCCGACTTTTGTTACGAACTTGGAAGAAGTTTCTTATATTAGTGGAAATCGTGATTTTTCTAAAGATTGCTCGTCAAAAGTTTGGGCTAAACTTTATGCAGACAAAGAAAAGCAAATTCTCTTGACAGAAAACACTGATGAATTTTTAAAGAACTTTGATGGAGAGTTGGTCGTTGATAAAAATTCGATTAATGCGCATGATTATTCTTTAATCAAAAATCCTATTCACAAAGTTTCAGAAATAAAGAGCATGAAGTCAGTTAAATCAAAGGAAGAACTTGAAGCTTATAAACAGGCTTTTGAACGCACTGACAAGGCTGTTTTTGCTATAAGAGAGTTTATAGAAAATAATGATAATCTTTCAGAATACGATATTGCAAAACGTTTGAGAGAAGAATTTATAAAATACGGTGCAAAATCTTTGAGTTTTAATTCGATTGTAGCAATTAATCAAAATTCTGCATTGGCACATTACGCTAAAAATGCCAAAGATGTAATTTTAAAAGACGGTTCGCTTGTTTTGATTGATTGCGGTGCGTATTATGAAAGCGGCTTGGCTACCGATATTACAAGAGTTTTTGTTAAAGGTGAACCGAATGAATTGCAGAGAAGGGTTTATACAACGGTGTTGAAGGCGTTTTTGAATGCGTTTAATTATACAAATGAACACCTCACCCCAACCCTCTCCTCTAAGGCGAGGGAGGTAGTAACTGGTTTTGAAATCGATACGTTGGCGCACTCTATTTTAGATAATAAAATTGAAGGGTTTACATTTGGTCATGGACTTGGTCATGGTATTGGAATCAATGTACACGAAGCTCCGCCAAATCTTTCTCAAAACGAGATTGCAAAAACGCAAATTGTTGACGGTATGACATTTACTATTGAACCGGGGCTATATAATCCTGAGCATTTCGGCGTAAGATTAGAAAATTCTTGTTATATGGAGTGTGGAAAAATTCATTCTTTTGTTAAAATGGGTTATGAAGGTAAATTGATTAACTATGATTTGCTGAGTGAACAAGAAAAAGAATGGTTGAAGGATTTTAAAATCTTATGAAGATAACAAGTGTGAATAACGAATTAGTGAAAGAAACTGCAAAACTATTGCAGAGAAAATACCGCAAAACTCATTTTTTACTTGAAGGTATTAAATGCATTGAAGAAGCTGTTGAATCAGGTTTGGAAATTGAACACTTGTTTGTTTTGGAAGGTTCAAGCGAGTTTGCAGATTTTAATGAACGAATAGAAACAACAGAAGCTGTACTTTCTAAAATCTCTTCAACAGAATCTGCGCCAAAAGCAGTTGCTGTTGCAAAAAAAATCAATCGAAAATGGCAAGATAATTATAAAAAAGTTGTTTTACTTGAAGATATCAAAGATGCGGGAAACTTAGGTACAATCCTTAGAACAGCTTGTGCTTTTGATGTTGATGCTATTGTATTATACGGTGATACGGTGGATTTGTATAACCCGAAATGTGTGCGCTCATCCGTTGGTAATCTTTGGAAAATCCCGGTTTTCGAAATGAATGATTTGAGCGTTTTTGAAGATTATGAGCGAGTTGCAACGCTTCCTAAATCTGATAACACCGTTTGGTTAAAAGATTATACGCCGCAAGAAAAAGTTCTTATAATGTTTGGTACTGAATCGTCAGGTTTAAGCCAAAAACTAAAAGATTTTGCGACAAAAAATGTTACGATAGAAATGTCAGATAACGTTGAATCGCTTAATTTGAGTATTTCGGCAGGGGTTATTTTATATAAAATCAGTATTTAGATTTTTTTGACTGTCATATCTTTACAAAATATTACAATTTGTTGGTATTTGTCAGTATTTTTATATTATTATATAATAAGTATGAATGTAGAATGTGGGATAGAGTAACTATATGGCAGAAATAAATAATTTTTCGGAGATTACAGAAAATTTTGATACAATTAAAACCTTGTTAAACTCAATAAGAGCGCAAGGTATATTGAATACTTCCGACGTTGATAAACTTCTTGCAGGAATTAATTCTAAGCTTGAAAAAATCAATACAGAAGAAGATATTGATTTAATCAAAATCTTTTTGTCTGAATTAAAACAAAATTTGGACGAACGCCATAATGTGCTGATTTCAAAATTTGGTGCGATAGAATCTTTATTCTCAAACTTACTTAAAAACAGTGCGGACGCTCTTAAATCAAGCGAAGTTAAAGAGCTGTTTGATATTGTTGCAACAAATTTATCCGTATTCTCAAGAGAAGTTGTATCACAAAAAGAAACTCTAACCGACATTACTCTAAGACTTGATGCAATGCGCTCTGATGATTCTCAAAAGAAAGAAATCATTAAAAGTGTATCACTTCTTAAGAATGACTTAGAAAATTTGAAAAACGGCTTTGATTCAATTGTATTAAGCCTTAATGAAAACTTTAAAACTCTTATCAAAACACTTTCTAACGTTGATCAATCAGAAGTAATTAATAAGTTCGGCGGTCAATTGGATGATATTGTAAATTCTTCAAATACAATACTTTCAGTAATTCAAATGATGGATAAAAAGAATGATCAATTTGAAGACGCTTTAAAAGGCTTGGCTACGCAAGATGACGTTGTCGGTGCAAAAAAATGGTTGAGCGATTTAGTTGCGAAAAACCATGAATTAAACGATTCAGTAAATAATTTATCTGATAAATACTACAAGATTGATAATTTAGCAGAAAAAATTGATGCGTCTGTTAGTATTATTGCCGGTTTGAAAACTGTTATTTCTGAAAACGAAAGCCAAAATTCCGAAAGAATAATGAATGAATTAGAGGCTTTGCAGGCTTCTTTAAAAGAAGTAACGACAAGCCAAAGTTTTGAAGATTTTAAGACATCGTTGGAGATTGTCCTAAAAGATATTTCTTCAGGTTCTATAAATCTGCAAAATGCGCTTGTTGATGCATCCTCCGAAATTCAAAAAATCAGTACTAATCTACAAGCTTTAGATATAAGTATTAATTTTCAAAATTTAATGTCAAACCTGGATACAATGGGGCATGACATTAAAGAACATACTGATGTAGTGACAGATAAGATTTCTCAATTGGTAGAAGTTAACGCAACAAGAACATTAAATGAAATTTCTAACAATGCTGATTCTTTGCTTTCAAAATTAAAAGATTCTCACTACACGATAACGAAACTTTGTGAAAAGAGCTTTAATGATGTAGCAGAAGATATTGCAAACTTAAAAACAGTTGTTTCTCAAATTGACGAAAACAATGTTTCTGCGAATAATGCAATTTTTTCAAATATTACAGACCGTTTGGCAATTTTTGAAAATAGCTTAAAAGGCTCTTTAGAAAAGCAAGAAGATTATGTTGCTAATTCTTCAAGCCAATTGTTGGAACAAATCAAAAATATCAAGGATTTATCAGGCGTAATTGATTATAAACTTGATGCGTCCGCGATAGAGGTAAATAATTCAAAACGTGAATTTGCGGAATTAAAATCAGCTGTTAAAGATGTTTTAGGTTTGGATTTTGTTAATGTTGTAAAAGATTTAAAAGTTGATTTGTACGCAGTTAAACAGGATTTGGCAACTGCTTTTGAAAATTCAACAAGTGAATTGGCAGAAAAATCGGCAAATGATTTGTTTGGTAAATATGAATTATTGGTAAGCAAATTAGATAACGTTGAAGATACGCTTAAACAAGCACAATCATCTGCATTAACGGTTTTGAAACCTATTTTGGATAACATATCTTCATCTATTATGGATGTAATTTCTTATGTAAGCTCTCAAAAAGAACTTAACACGGATTCAATAGATGTAAAACTTGCAAATATTACAGAAATTGTTAAAGAAAGTAATCTGAACTATGTTGAAAATGTACGTGATGTTGTTGAAGTTATAAGAACTCAAGTTGAAAATAATTTAATTCAAATTCAGAAAGAAAATTCTAATAAAATTGATAGTATTAATTCTTCAATTTCTAAAAATACAGAATCTTTGAAGGAAGAAATTAAGTATTCTTATAACAAGTTGCTTGAAGTTCAAGACAATTTTGACGAAATCAAGGAAGCTTTAAATGTCAATAATATTACATTAAGTACTAATATTGGCGATATCATATCTTCTACTGATGGTTTAAAAACAGATTTTGAAGTTAAATTGGCAACTTTAAAAAATACTTTGTTAGATAAGATTTCTGATTTTAAACAAGATTTTACTTGTGAAAATGCTGATAAAATCAGCGAAATCAAGTTTACAACAGAAAACTTGCATGCAAAGAGTTTGCAAAACTCCCAAGAATTAATCGAACAATTAAGGGGTGAAATTGCTCAAATAATTGGTACGCTAAAACTTAATGTAGAAGAATTGGCAGAGCAGCTTTCAAGTACAACATTAAAGGTAGAAGGTGGCAATAGAGAAGTTGTAAACTATATTAAAAATGATTTCAGTGCAGAGATTGATAATTCTGTAAACACTTTAAAATCTGATTTATCAGAATTTTCTGCGAATATGCAAAACTACGCAGATTCAATCACAAGCGGTTTTGGTGAATTGAAAAACAGTGTAGATTCTATGTCAGAAAAGACTACATCTTCATTGACTTCAACTTTGGCAAAGATTTTAGACAATTTTGTTTCTCTAAAAGGTGTTTTAAGCAGCTTTAATGAAACAAACATGCAATGTATAAAAAATAATGTAGATAGTATTACAGAGGATTTTGCAGAACTAAAAGACAGATTAGAAAATGTTGATAGAAATATTGACGAAGATTTAGCAAGACAATTCAATTTGATTGAAACAAATTTTGAAGATTTGTCAAATTCTCTAACAGAGCTATTCTCTCACTCAGACAATGAACTAAGTTTAAAAATTGAAAACGGCTTGGTTGATATTTCAGCAAGAATTGATGAAACGGTTGCATCAAATTTAGAACAATATAAGGCTAAAATAGAAGCTTTATTTGATGATATTGTTAAAAAGAACAATGAACAGTCTGATTATATTAAAGACAAAGTTTTAGGCTTAAACGAAGCTCTGGAAGCTACTTTAGCGACTCAAAACGAAAACGCGGAAAACAGATTAAAAGATATTGCCGACGAGATGAAAACTATAATTGATGGCAATATTGAAGTTACTTCTGCGGATTATGAGTCATTAAAAACAAAATTAGCAGATTTTACTGTTGAAATGTCTTCATTAAATAAGACTTTGTCGGCTAATTTGAAGCAACAGCTTGACGAAATTGCGAAGTTTGTTGATTCTAATTTGGAAGTTCAAGGTCAAGAAACTGCTGAAAAATTTGAAGAAATTCAAAATACAGTGACAGCTCAGACTCAGAAATTGAATTCTCAAGTAGAGAATGTTTTAGCGACTGTTAAAAATGATAACAGCAGTTTGCAAGAAAGTATCAGACTAAAACTGCAAGAAATCGGAAATGCTTTCACAGCTGAGCTTACAGACTATGTAGAAAAATCTGAAAATGATTTTGCTCAAATTTCTGATAGTTTGAAGAACTTGATTGAAACTCAAGCAGAGCATTCAGAAATTAAATTGGACAGTTTTGCTCAAGATTTGTCTGAAAAGAATGCGGAAATGCTTGAAAATCTGAAATCTCAACTGGATGAAATTGCAAAGTTTGTCGATTCGGGTTTAGAAATTCAAGCAAAACATGTTGAAGCTAAGTTTGAAGAGTTTACAAACAAAGCACAACAACTAAATCTTAAATTGGATGAAGTAGATAAGAGCGTTCTAGAAAGTGTAGATAATTTATCACAAGAACTTCAAAACTTGCAGAGTGGTGTAAATACAGAAATGCAACGAGGTTCTGAAACATTCACAACTCAAGTTGAAAATCTAACACAAGAATTAGAACAATTAAAGGCTGATGTTAGTGATAATCTTCAACAAAATTCAGCTTTGGTTGGTAAAAAGTTAGAAACTTTATTGAATGATATTACATCAAATAAACTTGAAGAATTAAAACTAATTAGCGAAACAACTCAAAATAAAACAAATGATTTAAAAGTTGATTTCGCAAACAGTTTGACAGAAGAAGTTGAAGGTTTATATGATAAGGTTCAAGGTTTATTTGAAGCTACATCTCTAAACTTTACAACTCATTTGGATAATGAAAATTCAAAGATTCTTGAAGATTTAACAGCCAAAACAATGGAATTTAAAGCAGCTTTTGAAGCTTTGAATGACAGATTGGACAAAGATGAAATTTCACAAATGAATGTTTTCCAAGCTCAAGTAAAAGAACTTGGCGGAACATTTAACACTTTGATTGATGAAGCTAAAAACGTTACAAAATCAGAAGTTTCAGCAATTTCTGAAACATTAATCAATAACAGTAAAAACTTGTTTGATGAAGTTGAACAAGCAATTGAAGATAAGATAACCAATTTACTTGCAACAACTGCTGATATTTCAGCCGGCGAACTTCAATCAATGGAAGCTTTTGCTAATCAGATTCTAAAACAAGTCGAAGTTAATAAACAAAATGTTGTTTCATGCAAAGACTTGATTATTGAGCTTGTTCAAAAAGAATGTGAATTAGTATCCGAAGATATTGAGAAAGAAACAGATGTTATTGTTAAAGATATTATTGAACAATTTAATTTATTTAAAGGTATACAAAAAGATGAGTTGGATAAGTTGACTGTTCATGTTGAAAGCTCAATTGAAGATTATATTTTCAATTATGTAAACGAACTTAAATCATATTTGGATATTAAGACTGATTCAACGATTATGAACCAGAAGTTGGATAATATTCATTCTGAGTTAACTAATACTGTTGATGATATGCTTTCAACAATGAACAAATTCTTGGAAGCAAGTGTGTTTTCATCTGCTATGTCTGATTTAAGAACAGCAAATGAAATCTTGGTAAATTCAACAGCAGATAAACTTAATAAACAAATTAACGATTTTGTACAAGAAAACGTTACTAATAAGTTTGAAGACAAATTGAATTTGTTTGATAAGAAATTTATTGATACAGTTGTTGATAAGTATGAAGAAATTAAGATGATTTCTTCTCAATATAATCAATCATTTGAAAATATTCAAGCATCAGTAGATGGAATCCTTTCTGAATTTAAGTCTACTAAAGACGAAATCAATGCTACAATGCAAACGATAATGGATGGAATCAGTAATTCTATAAATTCATTAAATGTAAGCTTTGCAGACTTAAAAGCGCAAATATTAAATAAATCGTTTGATGAAGCTTTCCAAGCGTCTTTGAACAACCAAATAACAGGTATTGAAAATCTTGTTAAAGAACAATTCGGCTACTTGGAAGATATTAGTGATTTATGCTGCAATAACCTGCCTGAATTAACTGAAATGAACACTCTTGTTAAATACGGCATTCAACAATCAATCACTGATTTAACAAACAAGGTTGATGCTCAAGATATCAGCTTGAATGAAGAGCTTGCTAAACTTAAATCTGATATTATTACTCAGTTCTTGAATATCTTCAACCAAATTTCATTTGTTGCAGAACAAGAAGAAATTTTGGATTTCATTCAAGAAAAGCATTCGGAATTAATAACTATTTTAAGCCACATTGTAACTACGATTGATAACGTTGATGCTGTGAAAGACAATGTTGCCGTTATTGATAATAAGGTTGACTCTTTAAAAGAAGATATTGATTTAATAAACGAAAAAATTACTTCAATTATCTCTTCTGACGGTGATATTGATTATGTTTACAGCCTTCAAGACTTAGAATCAGATATTGCTAATTTGAGATTAGTTCTTAATGAAATGAAATCAAGCAACAGTTCTAAGGAATTGGAAGAGCTTGTAACTTCAACAAACGATATCTACAAACTTGTTGAGTCTTTGAAAACCGAAATGCCTAAATTTGAGTTTGACGAGTTTAAAAAGGACTTTGAAACATTATCGGAAGATATCGTAAGTATTAGTACAAGAACGAATAAACTTATTTTGGCGTCTGATGAATCTCACAAGTGCTTGCAAGATAATTTGCAGGAATTCAAACTTGTAATTAATGATTTGGACGAAAGAACACGCAACTTTGCTCACGAATCAGGTATTGACAGACTTGATAATAAATTAGGCGCAATTAATACAATGATTCAAAACGGTGCAAAAACTAATCAAGTATTTAACCAAGTGTTTGAATACTTGGCAGAATGGGTTGATAAAGCTGGTGAACAAATCACAACTATTTCTGACAAGGTTGAAACATTGGATGATATCGGTCAAATCAAGGTTATGTTGGAAGATTTGAAAGCAGAAGCGGAAGACAATACAGAAAGCACAGAGTTTATTGAAGCATTGAGTAATGTATTTGAAAAACAAGCAAAACGCATATCTTCATTGGAAGCTAAACTTGATAGAGTTATTGTCGAAACAACTATTAACAATAAAAATTCAAAAATCGACATGACTCCGTTTGAAAATACTTTGAACCAATTCTTGGTTGCAATTGACGATAAAATGTCATCACAACAAGATAAAATTAATTCTTTAGAGTCTAAACTTGAAGAAGTTATGACAAAAATCGACCCTAAAGATACTGCTCAACTAACTAAAAAAGTTGGCGGTATGGATAAACAAATAGCAAAATTAAACAAAAGTATCGAAAAAATAGCATCACATGTTGTTGAAAAGTAATTTAGACAATTTGAATAAACTTGTAAAGAAGGAAAATGTTCTGACGAGTTTGGAAGAAAGATATTGTTATGCGCAAGATTCTACCAACTCTCGCTTGGAACATAAACTTCCTGATGCTGTTGTTTTTGTTGAAACGGTAGAGGAAGTTCAAAAAGTTCTAAGGTTTGCAAATGAACATAAAATTCCCATAATTTGCCGTGGTGCAGGTACAAATATGGTCGGGGCATGCGTTTGTGATTTCGGCGGAATAGTTTTGAATTTTTCCAGAATGAATAAAATTTTGGACTTCAATCCTACAAATATGACAATGAAGGTTCAATCGGGTGTAGTTTTGGATGAGATTAAAAAACTCGCTGCAACAGAAAACCTTTTTTATCCGCCTGACCCATCAAACTTTAGAGTTTCTACGATTGGCGGAAGTATTGCCCAATCTTCGGGCGGAGCAAAATCTTTCAAGTATGGAACGACAAAAGATTATATTCTGAATTTAAAAGTGGTTTTGGCTGACGGGACAATTATGACATTAGGCGCAAATACAATAAAAGACGCTGTCGGCTATCACTTAAATCAGTTGATGCTGGGAAGCGAAGGTACTTTGGCGGTTGTAGTAGAAGCTGAATTAAAACTTATTCCAAAACCTGAAACAACAAGAGTTGTAACGGCTTATTTTGACGAAATAGAAAATGCAACATCTGCCGTTACGGAAATCCTTAGAGCAAGCGTATTTCCTGCAACAATTGATTTTATGGACAACAATTCTATTGTAACTGTTGAAAAATTCTATCCTTGCGGATTGGATACAACCAAAAATGCCATGCTTTTGATTGAATTGGACGGTTTTGAATCTTCTATGCCGACTCAGCAGGAAAGAGTTGAAATGGCTTTGAATAAAGCAGGTGCAAGCAAGATTGAAACTAAAATCTCTCAAGATGAGCAAGAAGCAGTTTGGACTGCAAGACGTGCAAGCTTTGCAGCTACAACGAAACTCGCGCCTGACGTTGTTTCTGATGATATAATCGTACCGCGTGACAAGTTGGCACAGATGGTAATAGGCGCAAAAGAAATTTGCGATAAATATCATCTTCAAGTTTGTGTAGTAGGTCATGTCGGTGATGGCAATATTCATCCGCAGGTGGCTTTAAACTTAGAAAATGACGATGAATTTAAAAATTATATTAATGCTAAAACCGAAATGTATGAGCTTGCAACTTCTTTGGGCGGCACAATTTCAGCGGAACATGGAGTTGGAAGCGAAAAAATTTCTTATATAAAAAATACAGTAGATGAGAAAGCTCTTGATTATATGAAAAAAATCAAAAAGCTTTTCGACCCGAATAACATATTAAACACTGGAAAAATTTTTAAATTGGATTAAGATAAAGGAGAGTGTATGGATATTATCGTAATTAATTGTACTGTTCCAAACAAAAAAATCGCCAAAGATATTACTAAAATCTTGATGAAACATAAGCTTGCAGCATGCGTTAGTATGGTTGATAAAGTTCAGTCTGTTTTCTCTTGGGATGGTGAAGTTTGCGAAGAAAAAGAAATCCTTATGATGATTAAGACTAGAAGGGCAAATTATGGCAAAATTAAACTTGTAATTGAAGATTTGCACCCTTATACAGTACCTGAAATTATTGCTTTACCGATTGTTGATTGTAGTGAAGATTATTTGAAATGGTTAGTGAAAGAAACAGAGTCTTAAGACTAAAAGAATATTTTGAGTCTTTAGGAATAGAAGTTAATATTGGAAAAAATAAAGCCCGAGGAAACAAGGGCTTTTTTCGAGGTACAAATAACGGCACTTATCGTATTGATATTTCTAAAAATATCAGCGAAGAAGAAACATTGTCCGTACTATTGCATGAATTTGCTCATTTTGTGCATTTTAAACACGATAAAACCCTAAGTTCACTCGATTTTGCGTTTGATAATTTGACAGATTTAATGAACGAAGAACTTGTAAATGTAACGGTTAAGAAAATTCCCAAAAATGAAGCTAAGGCATTATTTGATAAAAAGGATAAACTTGCGTCTGAAATCAAAGAAATGGCAAAACAAATCAAGCAAACCTATCCTGATTTTAAGTTATCTGCGCCATATAAGAAATTTGAAAGACATTTTAGTCTGCCTCTAAGATATTTGTTAAAATACGACCGAATAAATTTTAATAATACAATTTATTCGGTAGAAAATTTGGGTAAAGATTTTTATGAACTGAGTGAAGAAGAACTTTTATATGTAAAAATTAAATCTAAACAAAGGATGATTGGCCGAATTAACGGAAGGATTTCAAAACTAAATCGTTATTATAATAATCCGACAGAGCTTTTTGCGAGATTTGTGGAATTATTTTATTCTGATAAAAATTGTGCAAAAAGAATTGCTCCAAATGTTTGTAAAGCTTTTAATACAGAGCTTATTAAAGAATTTAAACATTTAAACTGTATATTGTTTTAATAAATTTTTACTTTATTTTTTTACGATTTTAATATATAATTTTTATGAAAGAGAGTTGCTAAATGATAACAAATTTTAAAAAGACTTCGCGCAAAGAAGATGCTAAGCTGTTAGCTTGGGTTATTTGTGGCTTTTTATTTGTTGCTTGGATGTTTACTCCTCCAGGGAATAAATTCTTACAAGTTTGTTTTTGGGGAAATAATACACAACTGTTTATTTCCAAATTAACTCATAATTCTGATGCGACAGAATATTTGTTTCATAGAAATAATGCTGTTTATTTAGCAAAAATGTATCCTAATAAGAAAAAGGCTCTTGATGAAATGAATAAGGCTATTCAAACATTTCCAAGTTATTCATCAGAATCTGAATTAAAGTCTTTATATAAAGATAGAGCTGATATTCGTTTAATGGCAGGCGATTATAAAGGTGCATTAAATGATTTTATGAACTCCGGTGATATTCAATTTAATGATAATTTAAAAGTTGCGATGCTTTTCAAAGAACAAGGAAATTATAGAGAAGCAATGTCTTATTGTAATAGAATTTTAGAAGTTGACAGTACTGCCTATGCAGGATTTGCATGTCTTTCTGATTTGTATACCAATCTCGGCAGATATGATATTGCTTTAAAAGTTTTGGATTTATCTATCGACCGTCGTACTAATAACCCAAAGGCTTATGCGGAAAGAGCTAAAGTAAAAAAACTAATGGGTGATTTAGAAGGTTATAATAAAGATGTTGCAAAGGCTAAAGAATATTCTCCAACTATTAATATAGATGAGTCTTTAACTTATGATGCTCTCCATCCAAAAATTTTAACATTAACAATCAGGTAAAATAAATCTTAATATTAAATTTATATTTATTTCTTTCCCCTTGCTTTGTTTGAGGTACAATAAGTATTGAAACAATTTGACTTGAGGTGAAATATTATAAAATGAAATACTCCGAATATTCCGTTGTAGTAGTAGGAAGTGGCGCAGCAGGTTTATATTCTGCTTTGAAAATATCCCAACAAATAAATTTGCCTGACGGCATACTACTTTTGACAAAATCAACTTTAGGCGAAAGTAATTCAAAATACGCTCAAGGCGGCATCGTTGGTGTTATTCACCAAAACCCTGAAGATAATGTGCAATCACATGTTCAAGATACATTAAAAGCCGGTGCGGGCTTAAGTGAAGAAAAAACTGTCGAATATATTTCGGAAGCATCAGATGAAGTAATCAATGATTTGATTGCAAATGGTGTTAAATTCGACAAGAATTCTGACGGTAAACTGACTTTCACTCTGGAAGCTGCTCACAGCATAAGAAGAATTCTTCACTCAGGCGGTGACGCAACAGGTAAAGGCATTACGGATGCTCTTGCGCAAGATGTAATTAATGACAGTAGTATTACGGTTATGGAAAACGCTATGGCAGTTGAACTTCTTGTGGACTCAGATAAAGAATGCAAAGGTATCATTGTTTATAACGAATTGACAGGCGACCATGAAATTGTTTACACTTCAGCACTTGTTCTTGCAACAGGCGGTGTAGGTCAGGTTTATAAATTCACTACAAACCCTGATGGCGCAACGGGCGACGGAGTTGATATCGCATACAATGCGGGTGCGATTATTCAAGATATGGAATTTATTCAATTCCACCCTACAGCTTTGGCTCTTAGCCCTACAAGCAAAGACAGGTTCTTGATTTCAGAAGCTGTTAGGGGTGAAGGCGCAAAACTTATTAACAAAGAAGGTAAAGAGTTCATGTCACAATACCATGACAAGCGTGAACTTGCACCTCGTGATATAGTGACTCGTGCGATTTATTCGGAAATGGCAAAAGAACATACATTCAATGTGTTCTTAAACGCTTCAATGATAGACCATACAAAACTATTTAAGCGTTTCCCTACAATTTCTAAACGCTGCGATGAAAAAGGTATTGATATTTCACACAATCCTATTCCTGTTGCACCGGCTGCTCACTACACAATGGGCGGAATTAAGGCGACGGTAGAAGGCAGAACATCTTTAAAAGGTTTGTATGCAATTGGTGAAATAGCTTCAACAGGTTTACACGGAGCAAACAGACTTGCAAGCAATTCTCTTTTAGAATGTGTTGTTTGCGCTTACGAACTTGCGGATTATCTTTCTTTCGCAAATTTAAACACACCAAAGAAAATAGATGATTCAATACGTGAAACAATCGAAACTTATTCAGCGCCGCTAAGTGAAACAGATTTTGATATCCCGACATTAAAACAAAATTTGAAAAACTTGATGTGGAACAAAGTCGGTATTGTAAGAAACGAAAAAGATTTATTAGAAGCAAAATCTGAAATTGATAGAATGAAATCAGAATTTAAGCGTACAAGAAAATGCTTAAACCAAGATGAATATGAATACAGAAATATGCTTACGGTTGCCGGTTTAATTGTAGAAGGCGCTATTTCAAGAAAAGAATCAAGAGGCGCACATTCAAGAGCCGACTATAGACAAACTGACAGTGTTGCTAAACACTCAAATATAATGAAAAGTGAAGAAAGAGAGTTAGTTTATGTTAAATAATTTTTTTATAGAAGACCATGTTAAAAACGCTTTGCAAGAAGATATCGGATTTGGTGACATTACAACAGATTATCTTACTAACGAAGAAGACAGAATGGCATGTGTATTGAATACCAGAGTTGACGGTATTTTCTGCGGAAAGAACGTTTTTGAAATGGTATTTAAGGTTCTTTCACCTTCTATTAATATAAAATTCTATTTTAACGATGGTGACGAAATTAAAAAAGGCGATAAAATCGCTGATATCGAAGGCCCTGCAAGATATATTTTGATGGGCGAAAGAACAGCTCTAAATTATGCTCAAAGAATGAGCGGTATTGCAACAGAAACAAATAAGTATCAAAAAGCAGTTGGTGAATTTAAAGCAAGAATAGTTGATACAAGAAAAACAACACCGGGATTTAGGGCATTTGAAAAATATTCCGTAAAAACCGGTGGCGGAAGCTTGCACAGATTTAACCTTTCAGATTGCGCTATGATTAAAGATAATCATATTAAATATGCAGGTTCTTTAACAAAGGCTGTTGAAAAATTACGTCAACACATTTCTCACGCACATAAAATCGAGGTTGAATGCGATACAATTGAACAGGTAAAAGAAGCTGTTAATTGCGGCGCAGATATTATTATGCTTGATAATATGTCATTAGATACAATGAGAGAATGCGTAAAACTTATTGATGGCAAAGCTATTGTTGAGGCAAGTGGAAACGTTAATTTGAATACGGTTCATGATATAGCTTCAACTGGTGTTGATATTATTTCTTCAAGTGCAATTGTAGCAAAAGCTCCTACATTGGATTTGGGATTAGATATGTAATTAAACTATTGTAAAAATAAGAAAGCGTTGCGTTATGTTAAGTAAAATGCAACGCTTTCTTGCTTTTTGTTGACATTCATACTAGAATGTAGCTAATGTGACCGGGTCGGAATTAAAAACCTTACCGGAGTAATATAAATTAAGGAGAAAAAAGATGACATCAAAAAAATTCTTGTTCACTTCTGAATCAGTTACAGAAGGACACCCAGACAAAGTTTGCGACCAAATTTCAGACGCAATATTAGATGAATTTTTAACAAAAGATCCCCAATCAAGAGTAGCTGCTGAAACAACTGCTACAACAGGTATGGTTCTTGTTTGCGGCGAAATTACATCTAATTGTTATGTAGATATTCCGCAAGTAGTTAGAAATACCGTTAGAAATATCGGCTATGAAGGACAAGCAGGTGGCGGTTTCGATTGTGATACTTGCGCAGTTTTAACAAGCATTGACGAACAATCTGTAGATATTGCAGGTGGTGTAAACAAAGCCTTGGAAAGTAGAAGCGAAAACGCTGATACTTCTAAATCAGAAACAGAAAATATCGGTGCAGGTGACCAAGGTATTATGTTTGGTTACGCTTGTAACGAAACACCTGAACTTATGCCACTTCCAATCAGCTTGGCTCACAAGTTGTCTTACAGATTGGCTCAAGTTAGAAAAGAAGGTATCTTAAACTACTTAAGACCGGACGGCAAATCACAAGTTACTGTTGAATACGTTGATGGAAAACCTTCAAGAATTCACACTGTATTGCTTTCTACTCAACACGCGGCAGAAATCAATGGAATTAGCGACAACTCAAAAGTTCAAGAAATTATCAGAAATGACTTAAAGAGATGCGTAATTGATTATGTATTCGAAACAGAATCTATTAAACTTGACAGCGACACAATTATTTTAATTAACCCATCTGGTAGATTTGTAGTTGGCGGTCCTCAAGGTGATTCAGGTTTGACTGGTAGAAAAATTATCGTAGATACTTACGGCGGATACTCTCGTCACGGCGGCGGAGCTTTTTCAGGAAAGGATCCAACGAAGGTTGACAGATCAGCTGCTTACGCTGCAAGATATGTTGCGAAAAACATTGTAGCAGCAGGACTTGCTGAAAAATGTGAAATCGAATTGGCTTACGCTATCGGTGTAGCTGAACCTATTTCAATTTTCGTTGACACATTTGGCACAGGTAAGATTTCAGATGATGAAATTTCTGAATTAGTAAGAGCTAACTTCGACCTAAGACCGGCTGCAATCATTTCAAACTTTGATTTGAGAAACTTGCCTGCTAAAAACGGCGGTAAATTCTACCAAAAATTAGCAGCTTACGGACACTTGGGACGTACAGACTTAAATCTTCCTTGGGAAAAATTAGACAAGGTTGATGCTTTAAAAAAGTCACTAGATAGTTCTTGTGCTTTGTGCTAATTGATTTAACTATTTTAAAAAGTGCGACTGTTTTTAATGGTCGCACTTTTTTTATATGAATTGTTAAGTTTTGTAACGAATTTTATCAACTCTGAAATTGAACAATGTTTCTATACTTTTTATATATAACAGATGTAAGAAACAATGAGGTACAGAGTATGTCAAGAATTAATTGTCACAGCGCATTCAAACATTACGAAATGTTCCACTCACAAGGTGGGGATGTAATTAACATTGGCAGCAATAACACCACTATTTTTAATATGGGTACAGGCTTTGGCGGCGGAAGCTTTTGGAGCGGTCTTGGCTATGGCTTAGGCAACGGTCTTGGAAGCATCTTTGGCGGCTTGTTCGGTGGTAATATGGGCAGCTTTGGTAACTTCGGTTTCGGTACAAGTCCATTCGGAATGGGTGGTTTCGGTAACTTCGGTTTTGGTATGTCACCATTTGGCTCAGGCAACATTTGGGGTGGTGGCTCAAATAGAGTTGACAGCTCAAGCGATGGCAAAGGCAAAGTAAAAGATAACAATGATGATAAACATGGTAAATGTGTAGACCCTGATTTGAAAAAAATCAATGGCTTTAGAGATGACGTACAAGGTATTCAAGATTTAGAAAAGCCTGATAAAGCAAAAGTAAAAGCTAAATATGATGAAATAGTAAAAGCTAAAAAAGACCAAGATGATACTCATAAAGCTGAAAATACAGCAGCTTATGACAATTTATTGGAAGACTTACAAAAAATTGCTGATAAAAACGGCTGGAGTAAGTTAGATGATAAAACATTCGGCATTAATGACAATAAACCTGCTGCTGATAAAGCCGATGAAAATAAACCTGCAGCACAAGCTTCTGCAACTGATGGCAATGATAAAGTAAATGATGGCAGTGATGTAAAAAACGAAAATGCTAATGGAACTGAACCTTGGTCTAATGTTTCAGCTTGGAATAACGATACCAGCTTGATTCCTACTTATATTACATTACCTGCAGGATATAGCAAATTAGCTTCTAATGATACAATTGACAGCATTGATAAGGTACACGACAATTCAAGAAAGACAGCAGATGTTAAAGGAGATACTAAAAAATCTACCGAAACATATAAAACTCAAGGCAAAAATACAAGCTTCCCTAACTATTTGGCAATAACAACTAATGGTAATAATGCTTATAATTATAAAATTATAGGAATGGCAGATGGATATCCAATATACGGAACTCCACGAGCTGATACAAACGAAAACGTATATGTAATGTGCAAAGATCTTAATGGAAAAGTTGTATTATTACAATTAGATAAATTTAGCGGATATGGTGTTAAAGATGCACAAAACTAAAATAAAAGCTCCGATATCGGAGCTTTCATTTTATAAAAACATATTTTCCATCAAATCTATCAACTTCCTTGCTTGCTTCAAGCGGAAGTTTTTTTAGGAAGTCGCCCAAATCAAACATAATCGGATTTGATATAAACAAATTCCCTTTTACGTTTAAAATCTCGTTTTTTGTTAAAAGCTTTGTAACAGCTTCTTCGCTTGCGAACATTGGGACTCCTTAAAACAAATGTGATTGCCTCACGTATGGAGTTTAACATTAATAAACTGTTTTTTCAAGGCTTTGTAAATTAGTTTAATTTTTCTCCTACTATGATTTCACGTTTTATATAATTTTTCGTAAAAATTCTGTCGATTTTTTTATAAAGTACAACTGGCATTTTTAAAATCTTATTATCTCCACACAAAACACTGATATTTTTGTTTTCAATTTCCGTAATAGTTCCTGCGTCTTTATATTCGGTATTGTTAGCTGTTATTTCAACACCAAAAGGTGATACCGCAAGGCAAGTAGTATTGTGGTAAAAATATGCGCTTCCCCAAGGGTAGATGGCTCTTATCAGTGCATAATTTTCCTCTGCTGATTTCGTAAAATCCAGTTCCAAGCCACTTGGAGTTGAATAATATGTCGCCTTGTCTTCTCTTTGAGTAAGCGGAATTATAATATCCTCTCTCAAAGCTTTTAAAAGCTCACAGACTACTCCGCGAGCAGTTAAAACAGTGCGTTCTTTTAATGATTTACCTGTATCAGACGGATAAATATTAACTTCTTCCTGTGCTAAGATTGCACCTGTATCAAACCCTTTATCCATAAGGTGAAACGTAACACCGTTCACTTGCTCGCCGTTTCGTATTGTCCAAAAATAAGGATTTGGGCCTCTATACTGCGGTAAAAGTGACGGATGGGCATTTATTGTTGCAATTTTAGGTATATCATAGATTTCTTTTTCAAATTTTTCCGGCCAAGAACCGACCAAAACTATATCCGGATTAAGCTTTAAAAGTGTTTTTTTGAATTGAGCGGTATTTACACTTTCAACTTCTATCTCTGGTAAATTGTAGCTTTTGATGTAGCTATATTCAACGGATGGATTTATTACATCCTTTAGTCGTCTTAATATCGGATGGTATTTGATTGTTTCACGTCTTAGGACTCCGACTATTTCACAGTTTGCATCCAAAGCGCCTGCGATAAGATTCGTAAACATTTCACCATAGCCTACAATAACTACTTTAAGCATGCTTCAATATCCTTTTTTATTTGTTGTTTCAATTCGTCCAAATTTTTGAATTTAATTTCACCGCGAATGCGATTGAGAATCTCGATTCTTAAATCTTGACCGTATAAATCACCATCAAAATCAAAAATATGAGTTTCGGAAATCGGACTAAGCGTATTGTGTACAGTAGGTTTCATTCCCCAATTCATAATCCCGCGTTTGTTACCGATTTTTACATAATATACGCCATAAGGTATTTTAACGATACTTTCGGGATAATCAATATTCGCTGTCGGAAAACCTATCGTACGCCCAATCTGCGCACCCTTTTTTACAACTCCTGACAAAACAAAATTGCTTCCTAAAAGTTCATTTGCCAAATGTATGTCGCCTTCAACCAGTTTTTGTTTAATAAGTGTTGAACTTATTATAGCGTCCTTGTATTTTAACGGTGGAATGCAAAAGTACCTGTAACCGTATTTATCTTGATTATTCTCAAGAGTTTCAGTGTTTCCGCATCTATCTTTCCCAAAAGTGTAATTAAATCCTGTTGAAATTGATATCGGGTTATATTCGTTTTTTAGAAAATCCAAAAACTCATTTGCCGGTATGCCGGAAATTTGTGAAAAATCAAGTTCTACAATCTCTTTAATACCAAGTGATTTTATTTTAGAAAAAGAGTCATTTCTTTCTAAAATAAGTTCTTTTGATTTGCTGAAATTCCTGAGTGTAACTAAAATCGGGCATGACGAAAATTTAACAGCAGATTTTATAACCTCTTGATGTGCAAGATGCACGCCGTCAAAAAAACCAAGAATTAAACCATTTCCCATAAAACTAAGCTATTGTATTAAGTTTTTTGCCTAAAATTTGACTGTGGCAAAAATTCTTCCATTCATTAATATTATTATAAACTTGAGGTAATTTTTCAGCCGGAACTGACTTTTTGTTAGAATATGGTGTCAAAGAATTGAACGATGTATCACCAATTGTTTCGTTACTGCGGCTATTGTAAAACGGCATATTGCTACTTATATTGTAACCATTATTGCGATTTACAGATATTGCAGAAACTAACATAGTCACCCCTTTGGCTAAATTTTACGGAGCTTAAAGCACATGCCTTATAAACTCCCACAAGCAAATTGTACCACACTATCGATTTTAGTGCAATAAGTTTGTTGGGGAATTTTTGAGTTTTTAATTAAACCTTTTTATAAACATTTTTCAGAACTTTTTTGAAATTATATTGTTCTATAATCTTGTCTATATCAATATATTCGTGGTCATAATCGCCGATAACAAACAGGCTGTCACGTTTCAAAAACTCGGAAGCCAGTTTTATAAATTCTTCGATTTTATCATTTAAGAAATAGCCTAAAATGTTTCTGCACATCAATATCGTGTTAGAGTTATCTTTTATTTTTCGAATCTCTCTGAACATGTCACCTTTATTAAATTTTACTCTATCGGTTAACGCTGCTTTTGCTTTTAAAACAAGATTTGCTTGTGTTGTATCATTTGCTATGTTTATCTTTTCTTCACTTTTTTGAAAATAATCCGTATATTCGTTTGTTCTGGAGATAATTTCTCCCAAATCAAAATTTGTGGCTTTAATATACCCGCTTTTAGCTGTCTTAACAATCTCATCATCTACATCAAAAGCATGTATTGGAAAAAACTTTTTGGCTTGAGGCTTTTTTTGTTCTATAGGGTTTTCGAGTAATGAAATTATTTTGGAATAAGCTTCCGAACCATCAGAAGATGCGAACATGACAACATTAACTTTATCTTTTTTCTTAAAATGTTCTAATTCAAATTCGGAGAGTTTTTCCCAGTTGATATCATCCCTGAAAAACATTGTATAGCATCCGAACGGGTCACCTTTGTAATCAGTGTATCTTCGGTTTGTTGATTGAAAATTCAAGCTATTTGCCACGGGATTTATTTTCATTATTAAATTTCTCCCAAAATTTTATTTAAAGCTTCAACTTTTTTGCTGTCGACTTTATGCCCGCCTAGAGGGAATATGATAAAATCTTTCAAAATTCCTTTTTCTCTAGCTGCTTTAACGAGTTTTCTAGCTCCGCTTAAAGGTGTTACTGAATCATTTCTTGATTGAAGGATGTAAGTAGGAGCATTTATTTGTTTCATCCTTTTTTGAGAGTTGAAGCGCAGACTCAATAACCATTTTAGTGGTTTAATCGTGTTAGTAAGTTTATTTACTTTTTGGGGTACACCAACACCTATATTTTTATTTAAAAAGAATTTTTTTCCGATGCTGGCCATATTTCTAATCGGTGAAAGTAAAATCAAAGCTTTAATATCTTTGTGCTTGCTTGCAAAATTGGCTGCTAAAGCCCCACCCATACTATGACCGACAACTGTTATATTTTCAGGTTTAATATTCTTTTCTTCTGTTAAAATTTTATAAGCTTTTTCAACATCGCTTCTAAGTCTGTCTTCTGAAATTCTGGCAAGTTTATTTTCGCCATAGCTTCTATATTCAACTGCAAAAACTGCCTTTTTATTTTTCAATGCGGTTTCATAAAGTGGTTGATAGTTGCTTACATTTTGTGACATTCCATGCAGAAAGAAAATATAATCTTTAGAATTTTCAGGGTTAATATCCCAAGCTAAAATTCTGTCTTGCTTTATTTGCTTAATTTTGTCCGCAAGTGAGTCTGATATAGGTGTAAGGTTCTTATTCGAAATTTGTGCCGAACGTTTGAAATAACGGTTCGCATAATAAGATACAGGATTAAGTGCATTTAAAGACTTTAATCCGCCTTTATAAGATGTGTTATATTGATTCTGTGTTGTGATTTGCATACTTGTACCTGTTATTAATAAAACCGTAAAAATATTTTTTGCTAGTGGTATACTTAAATTATGAAGAAAAATTGTTATTTATTATTTTTGATAGCTTTATCATCATTAATTTTTTCGGCATGCACATCTTCTGACATGTGCGGAATGCCAAATCCTTGGATAGATTGCGGTGATAATTTGGAATGCGCGGCAAAAAAAGCAGGATTTAAGTTCCCGCTCGTACTTTCTAATTATCAAGTTCGCGCTATGGCTGATATGATTGAGATTACTTATCCTCTTGACGAAAACAGGGATGTAATCGTAAGAAAATCTTCAACCGAAACCGACAATTTGGATATTAGCGGAGATTACAATAATTATCCTGTTAATGAAGAAATCGAGCTTAATAATGGTGTGAGAATTCACGTTCGCGGTGACGGTTCAAAATACTATGTTGCATATTTTGCGGCAGAAAGCGGAGTATTTTCGATTAATTGCGCTAAAGGTATGACACTTAAAGAAATCCAAGGCGTATTTGATGTGATTTCAGACGCGGAAGCTGCAAAATTTATAGAAGAATAGGAGCAAAAATGCTTAGGAAAGCCGAAGAAAAAGATATAGCAAGAATTGCAGAAATTATAGTTTTTACTAAAAGACATACTTATCGTGATATTTTCAAAAACGACCACGTATCATTCAATGTAATCCAAGTACTTTCCGAAGCAGAAGGATTTAGAAAACCTCACGCTTTAGATAATATGTACGTTTACGATGATGGAATCGTTAAAGCAATGATTAATGCTGAAGTTGCGGATGATAAAATTACTATAAGCGATTTTTATGTCGATAAATTTTTCCAAGGCGAAGGCATTGGAACTTATGTGATGAACGAGTTTATAAAAATGGGTAAACCTATTTATTTCTGGGTTTTGGATAAAAACATGCCGGCAAGAGAATTCTACGAAAAACTAGGTTTCAAATTGACAGGTGTAAAACAAGAATTTGAAGATTCAGGATTTTATATTTTGCAATATGCAAGATAAAAGACTATAATTAATTTATGTATATAAATTACGAAAAAATCGGCAAGATATTAGGTTTCGGCAAAGATTTTTTTTATAACAAAAAAATAAAACAAAATCTTGATTACATAAAACGAAATCAAAAAAGGGTTAAGGCTGACTTAAAAGGCAAAACTCATTTGAATGTTGCTTTTTATGTTTATGATTCTGCAAAATGGAAATGCCAAAGCGTTTATGACTTGATGGCAAAAGATGAGCGGTTTACGCCTTATGTTTTTGTTACAAAATGCAATGCGCCTAAAGAAAATTTTAACCATCAAACGATTGATGATATTAAAAAAACTTATGAATTTTTTAAATCAAAAGGAATGAATGTTCAATATGCTTATGATTTAGAAAAAGACAAATTTATCCCGTTTGAAGATATGATACCAAAACCAGATATAATCATTTATCAGCATCCTTGGTACGTTGAAACGACTCAAGGACCTGTCGTTTGCTCAAAGTTTGCTTTGACGTATTACGTTCCTTATTATATTTCGGATATTGATAATCCTATTGAGTATGATTTGAGGTTTCACCGCTATATTTATCGTTATTATGTTCCTGATGAAATTATCAGAAAAAATTACGCTAAAAATATGTATGATAAAGGCGAAAAGCTCGTTGTTGCAGGTTATCCGCAATTAGATTTCTACTTAAACGATAAAAATAAAAATGAGCGCAAATATGTGATTTATGCGCCACATTGGACGGTTTGCGGTGATAATTTAAGATATTCGACTTTTGATTGGAACGGACATAAGATATTGGAATTCGCAGAAAAACATCCTGAATTGAATTGGGTATTCAAACCTCATCCCTGCCTGTATAATTTTCTTTTTATGTCAGGCTATATGACAAAGGATAAAGCGGATGAGTATTACAGACGCTGGCATGATGTAGGAATTGTGTGTGAAGACGGAGATTACATGCAATTGTTCCAAAACTCGATTGCTATGATAACGGATTGCGGGTCATTTTTGACCGAATATCTTTTTACAAAACAGCCTTGCATACATTTGGTTTCAGAATATTTTAAAGGCAACGAAAATGTTGAAAGAATTTGTGAAACGTATTATAACGCGCATAATGCGGATGAGATGAATAAGTTTTTTGAAGATATTTTGATTAACAAAAATGACCCCAAAAAGCAAGACAGATTGGCACTTTTAGCGGAATTGAATTTTCCGAATTCGGCAGAAGTTATTATAGATGATTTGACAAAAAATATATTATAATTCTAATAAAATAATTTATGCTACAATATTGCTATGGAACACAAATTGCTAATGGTCTTAGGACCAACGGAAGTTGAGAGGGATATTTTAGAAATCGCGTCACATCCTCAAGAGTATATGAGGACATCTGATTATACTTCAAAATGGCTTAAGATTTTTGAAGGTCTAAAGTATTGTTTTCATACTCAAAATACGGTCGTTGTTATGGCGTCATCAGGCACAGGCATGATGGAAGCTGCTGTTACAAATTTTTTGAGCAAAAATGATACCGCAATTTATATTAACGGCGGTTCTTTTGGTAAACGTTGGGGTGATATTTGCAAAAAACATGGAATTAACGCAATCGAAATTCCCGTAACTTTTGGCGAAAGTCCAAATCCTAAAACCGTTGAAGAAATTTTGAAACAAAATCCTAATTCAAAAGCGGTATTTGCGACTCTTAATGAAACATCATCAGGCGCATTGACTGATATTAAGGCAATCGGGAAAATCGTAAAACAATATCCAGAAACACTTTTTATTGTTGATTGCGTAAGTGGCCTTTTGACAGACGAATTCTTGCAGGACGAATGGGGTGTTGATGTTGCGGTTTCTGCGTCACAAAAGGCTTTTGCGCTTCCTCCGGGACTCGGATTTATGTCTGCAAATGATAAGGCTTTAAGGTTTGCAGAAAAATCGGATTTGAGAAATTTCTATTTTGATATTTTTGATTATGTTAATAACGCAAAACGAGGTCAAACACCTTTCACACCTGCCGTTAGCTTGGTTAACCAGTTAGAAAAACGATTGGAAAAAATTCAAACAGAAGGCTTGGAGAATCTTAGAACGAGGTATAGGAAAAATACAGCAATTTTGCGTGAAGGTTTGGAGAAACTCGGGCTTAAAATTTTAGCCAAAAAGCCTGCAAACTGTGTCAGTGCAGTTATGACTGAGGATGTAGATGCAAGCCTTATTGTAAAAATTATGCGAGAAAAATACAATATAGAAATTGCTCCGTCAGGTGGAGATTTGAAAACAAAGTTGTTCAGAATCGGCAATTATGGCGCGGTTGGCGAGGAGGAAATTAGTCAGTGCTTGAAAGCTTTAGAATTGACATTGAGGGAGATAAAATGATTAACAAATCTTGACACTCCTTCCCTTGTTAGGGAAGGTTGGGATGGGTATTGATTAAAGAAAGTGAAGTAAGGTGGAAATAAGCAATTTTAAAACAACTTTCAACTTACCAAAACCCACCCACATCTGTAAAGCTCAGCATAGCTTCGCTAACAGCTGTGACCTCCCTATTCATGGAGGTTGATAACACAAAGAGGATAAATTTATGATAGGAAACAAAACCGTAGTTTACACATCAGGCACATTCGACATGTTGCATATCAATCACCTTAAGATGATTGAATATGCGCGTGCTTTGGGCGATATTCTTATTGTCGGAGTCAATACTGACGAACTCGTTGCAAGCTACAAATCAGAACCGATTATTCCTTTTGAAGAACGAATTGCACTGATGAAGGCGATTAAATATCCTGATATCGTCATTCCTCAACACAGCCTCGACCATAGAGATAAGGTTAAAAAGCTGAATTTTGATGTATTTGTTGTTGGTGATGACTGGACAGGCAAATACGATTACTTAAAAGACATGGGCGTAACCGTAGTTTATTTTCCTTATGGCAAAGGCGTTTCATCATCTTCATTAAAAGAAAGAATTTATTCAAATTATGAAAAATTGAAACACAAAGCAGACAACCATTTCCCAGAAGATGCAGTTGTAAGGTTATAAGGTTGAGTAGGTATAATTTATGACAAACATTAGATTAATAAAATATTTATATGAAATTGATTTTGAAGAAAACTTAAAAAAACTTATCAAAAAAATAAAAAATAAAAAAGTGATAATTTATGGAACAGGTTTATTATTTGATACCATAATTAATAACTTTTCTCTAAAAGAATTAAATATTATAGGAATTTCTGATTTAAAATATTCTTGTACAAATATTAGTTTGGATAAAGGTTTTAAAACATTTCAATTAGAAGAAATACTAAAAGCTAAACCTGATTACATTTTAGTTGGCACTGAAGTTTATGATGGCATTATTAATAATTTTAAAAATAATTTATTTAGAAATAGCAACATAAAAATTTTACCATTAGCTAGAAAAAATTTAAAAACAAGATATTTAGACTTTATTTCATCTTTAAAGGCTAAACATCCAAGTAAAAATGAGATATTAAAAGAACAAATTGATAATTTATATTATTTATTTAGTCGTTGTAATAATATTAAATCTTTTCCTGCAGCGAAAGGTAATTTAAGAAATATACAATTAGAATGTGCTAGTTTATTGAACGACATTGTTGACATATGTAAAAATAATAATCTTAATTATTGGCTTGACAGTGGAAGCTTATTAGGTGCTTACAGACATCATGGCTTTATTCCTTGGGATAATGATATTGATATATGTATGTGCAAATCAGATATGTTAAAAATATTACCAATACTAAAGAAACAATTTTCTGATTCTAAATATTATGTTAGAGAAAGAGCAGAAAAAAGCAATAACTATCAACTTAGAATTATAAATAAATTTAACTCTAAAATTGCAGTTGATATTTTCCCTGTTGATTTCTTTATCAAGGATAATTTAACAGATTATGAAAAATTACTTATTACACAAAGAATAAAAAGAGCACGTAAAGTATTGGAACACAAATATCATAAAAAAACATTGAGCGACAATAAAATTCCTCAAGCAAGAGAAGATATTAATCAAATTCAAAAAGAAATAATATTTAATAACAAAGTTTCGGAATCTTCTAAAAATGCACTATTTTATTCAATCGATTTCCCCTATAACCCTAAACATTTTTTAGTGATGAATTATGATATGATATTTCCTCTCAAAGAAATCGAATTTGAAGGAAAATATTATTCCTGTCCCAATAATGTAGAAGGTTATTTAGAAAATTTATATGACAATTATATGGCTTATCCTAAAAGCATTGTAAATTGGAGGTACTAATAAAATGAAAATATGTATTTGTGGTGGCGGGAATATAGCTCATGCATTTATAGGAGATTTGGCAAAATTAGATAATATTGAAGCGATAAATGTTCTAACAAGACAGCCGGAAAATTGGAATTCTAAAATAGAAATTTATTATAATAATACATTTAGTCATTCTGCAATACCAACATGTGTAGCTAAAGATTTTGAAATTTTGCAAGATATGGACGTCATTATAATAACAGTTCCAAGTCATGCCAGAGAAGAATATTTACAAAAAATACAATCATTTGTTCCTGCAAAAGCCTTACTTGTTGCAACACCTGCTACCGGTGGGATAAACTATTTACTTGACACATTTTTTCCACAAAATCATTATGCTTGCATGCAAAGAACACCATACATATCAAGAATTATTAAGTATGGACATAGCGTAAATATGGATAAAAAGAAATATGTAGAAATTTATTTTTCAAAAAATTCGACAGATTCGGATTTAAAAAAGGTGCAAAGCTTTTTAAATATGGATGTAAGAGTTTTACATTCACATTGGAATATTTTATTATCAAATTCTAATCCTATTTTACATATGGCTAGTATGTGTACTTTGTTAAACGGTAAATATCCTTATGACGAAATGCAAATGTTATATGGAAATGGTTGGAATGATGAAACCTCTAAATTTGCATTGGCAATGGATAATGAATTAGCACAAATAATGAAAAAACTTAATGTAAACGAATACAGAACATTAATAAAACATTATGAAGTAAATGACTATATTGAATTATCAAGAAAACTTAAATCAATACCTTCTTTTAAAATTTTAAAATGTCCTCTCAAAGAAAATGACGGTAAGTTTTATATAGACAAAACATCAAGATATATAGTCGAAGATTTACCGTATGGAACTTGTTTTATCAAATATATTGCGTCTATTTTAAATATTGAAACTCCAAATATTGATTTTGCAATTAGACAAGTTCAACCATTTATGGATATAGAATTTGTTTCATCGGATGGAAAATTTAACATTGAAAACTGGAAAAAAGTAACACATTTTAATTTTGATAAGGTAATTAGAGATGAACTCGGAATATAATAAAATTCTTAATAAACTTAAAGGTAAAAAAGTAATTATTTATGGTGCGGGAAAATTCTTTTGCAACTTGGATTTTGATTTTTCACAAATAAATATTATTGGACTCGTTGATAAGAAATTTAAGCCGGAAGAAAAAGGAAAACTTTATCAAGGTATACCAATAATCCCATTTCAATATTTTGATCATAATGAAGCGGATTTTATTTTATTAGCATTAGAAAAGCCTAAAGAAGTTTATAACGAATTAAAACAATTTATTCCTAAGAAAAAAATAATCTCTTTTACAAAAATAAAATTTCAAAATTATTATTTAACTAAAATATTAAATTTTTTTAAAAAGAAAAATAATAAATTTGTATTAATAAAAAAAGACGGTAAAAAAGTTTTTAATCCTAGAATAAAAAATTTAACAGTTAGAATGTATGGTGATAACAATTATATTGAAATACATGAACCATTTATTATAACCAAAAAGGTTTTAATTTCATGTTATTCTAACTCAAAAGTCATAATAGAAAGGTGCAATCATTACAAAGAGGCTGAAATCTTAGTAGGCTCAAACAATGAAGTTTTTATTGGAAGAAACACAACAGCTGGAAATATCTCAATTATATTGAGAGAAAGCAAAAACACTAAAATTAATATTGGGCATAACTGTATGCTTAGTTATAATGTAATCATACGTACAGAAGATGCACATACTATTTATAACACACAAACAATGAAAATTTTGAACAATCCACAAAGTGTAAATATTGGAAACCATGTTTGGATTGCTGCTTACGCGACCGTATTAAAAGGAAGCAATATTCCCGATAATTGTATCATTGGAACCTATTCTCTTATTAATAAAAAGTTTGAAAAAGAAAATTGTATTATAGCAGGCATTCCTGCAAAAGTTATTAAAGAAAATGTAAATTGGGATAGACGCTCTCCATACAAATTTTTATAGCTTAATAAGTAGAAAGGATTAGAATATGAATAAAACATATGAAAATAAAGTTGATGATTTTATTGATACATTAAAACAACATCCTGATATGACAGGCGTTTTTAATCCTTGGAAAGATACTGATGAAACATACGATTTAGATAGTGCGGTCAATATAAGGTGTAATAATCTAAAAAAATATCTTCTATCAAGAAAAATGCGGAATATGTCTTAATAGCGGAAGCTCCGGGATATAGAGGTTGCCGTTTTTCAGGTATTCCTTTGACGTCGGAAAGAATTATAACAGAACGTGGACTTGAAGGTTTACAAAGAAGCTCTGCTAAGAAAGGAGGACAAGCTGTCCAAGACGGTGGTTTTGCAGAACCAACCGCAACAATTGTTTGGGAGATTATAGGCAATAATAAAAAATTTGTTTTTTGGAACATTTTTCCTTTTCATCCTTATAAGCCCGAAAAGCCTCATTCTTACAGGCATCCGTCTTCTGAAGAAATAAAAAGTACCCGTGAAATACTGAAAGAATTTTTGAATTTATTTCCAGAAGCACAAGTTTTCACAGTGGGAAAAATTGCTAAAGACTACTTTGACAATAAAAACTTCAAATCTCTTCGCCATCCGTCTTTTGGCGGGAAAGAAGAATTTAAAAAAGAGATTTCCCCTCTCTAAGGGAGAGGGTAGAAAATCAAGTTGAGAGCCAATGATTTTTTAGGCTCGAAACTTAGATTTTCGGATGAGGGTTCGAGCTGTAAAGCAAGTATAGGAACTATTTTATGTAGGAATTATAAATGTTTGATTTTATAGTTATTATCTGTTTCTCGAGCAATATTTAACACAAAAAAAAGCCTCTTAGAGGAGAGGCGAGGGGAATTTATTAAGTTAATAGGTATACACTTCACGTAGATTACTACACACATTTACGTTTTTAGAGTTAGATTAAATTGTTTTATCCGAGTCCGAACTTAGGTGCGCTTTCTCTGGCTTCTTCGCTCGCTAACTGTTTAACGGATTGAAGTTCTGCACGTTTCATTGACAACCTTTGTTCTATATCGTTCATTTCTAATTGAATTTCTTTTTCTTTTTCGTTGAGTACCTGAATTTCTTGTTCTTTGAGAGCTTTCATTGATTCTTCTTTGAACTTGGAGAATGCACTCATTTCCATTTGATATTGAGCCAGTGCATTTCCTGTCCAAGGAACCATTCCACCCATCTTCATAGACTGCAAGTTTTGCATTGCACTCATTGAACTTGCTTGGTTAGAGAACTGAGCAAACATTGTTGCTCTAGGCAAAAGCTCTGCGGACATACCTGCAACGTTTGCCATCGTAATGGTAGAAGAACCGCCCAACATACCTGCATACTTTTGATAGTTTGAAAGTCTGTTGCGGGTTTCCATTGCCTGTCTTTCAAGAGCATTTATTTCGCGTGTTAATCTCTGGACTTGCCAGAATGCCATTAACATAGTAAACCTACCTAACTTTGTTCTAACCTTTTAACCTTTACATTAATATAAAGTATTTCTTATTTTAAAAATTGCCTTTTTTCTTTTGTTTTGTTAAGATTTGTAACGAAGAGTTTAAAGGAGGAAAATATGATTAAAGATAAATTAGAGCATGCAAGCACTTATTACAACATTTCAGCAAGACTAAAACAAGGATTTGAATGGCTAAAAAATAATGACATGGTTAACATGCCGGACGGAAAGCATACTATTGATGGAGAAAATATTTTTGCTAATGTTCAGAGTTATGAAACAAAAGATGATGCGTCATTTGAAGGTCATAGAAAGTATATTGATATTCAATATATGATTAGAGGTGAGGAAAAAGTCGGTGTTACCGATTATTCTAATTGCTCAACAACAGAAGTATATAATGAAGAAAAAGATATTGAGTTCTTAAAATCAGACGTAAATGCCCATTATCAGGTTTTAGAAGAAGGAGATTTCTTGGTATTCTTTCCGCAAGATGCTCATCAGCCTGCTTTAGACAATGATAAAAAACTCTTTGTAAAAAAAGTTATAGTAAAAGTTGCTGTATAAATAACGAGGAGCGGTTGGAAAGAACTTTCAACCGCTTTTTAGAAGGAGATTATTGAGTTTAAGGAAAATTTTTATGCAGCAAAAATATTTACTGTATTTTTATCAATTTGGAATTCATATAATTCGTTTTGATAAGGATTTTTTTCAGATGCTTGATTATTGGCAGAAGCAATATTCCATAATTCGCCAAAAATAGGAGCTTTTTTGGTTTCTTTTTTTGCATGTGATTTTAAATATTTTAAAGTTTCTTTTAAAGTATCGTTAATACTAATTTGTGTAGATGCTTTCAAAACTGATAATTGAGGATTTGTATATTGTTCTCTTAATAGTCTGTCACCTTCGAATAAAGTTTTTTCAATTATTTTTTGAGTTGCATCAGGTGTAGCACCACTATTTGTCAAAATATTTTTTGCAGTATTTTTTAGAATATCTCTGTTTTCCAATTGAAAAGAGTAATTCATAGATACATTTAGTCCCATATCCCTGTCCTTTTGTTTTCCCTTTTGTAATATATATATCGGCATAAATTTGAAAAACTTTAGGAATTTTAATATTTTTGTTACAAAAGTTTACAAAAATTTTTGAGGGGTTAGAATAATCAAATTAAAAATAATTTTTTAAGAGCTTACTAATGCCTGAATTAATAATAGATGTGGTCTTTTGTGGGTTGATATTAAAGTATGCATACTGCAAAATCTGTAATGCGTATTTAGGATCTCCGTTACAGAAAGAAGTTAGTATTTTTTGTGTATGTTTTATTACTTTTTGTATTCCATCATCTTTAAAAGATACATTATTATCAGTTATAATTCGTTTGGTCAGGTCAGCAAGCTGTGTATATGCTTTCAGATAACCTGTTTCTATTTGAGAAAAAAATGTTGGAGAAATTTTTTGAGAAGTTTTTTTTAAATCATTTCCACTTAACAATATGTCATTATTTAAATGTAATATTCTGTTATTTGGAGTTTCTGAATATACACATAATAGTGTATCATCCATTTTTGAATCAAAGCAGTGGTTAAATTTTGACAACTGTTTGTAATTATCCAAATCATTAGTTCCGTTGTTATCAAGCTGTACAGCAAATAAGGCTAATCTGTTGCCTTGTGATTCTTGATCAAAACTTATTAAATTTTTATATCCTTTAAAATTAGGCATGTTATAGTTATTTGAAATCTTCATATTAATGTTAAACCTTCTAAAAAAAATTTTTTGCTATTAGATAAAAACTATTTTATAATAATTTTATGAATAAAAAAACATCATTTGCAGGTAGTTTTTATCCGGAAAATCCTGAAGAATTAAACAATTTATTAGACTCGTTTAAAGAAGAGCAAACTTTTGATTACAAATCAAAAGCTATTATTGTGCCTCATGCCGGTTATGCTTATTCAGGTCATGCAATGATGTCTGCATATCAGCATTTTGAACCAAGTGAAAATATTTTTATCATAGCTCCATCTCATCATGAAAGTTTTAATAATATTGCACTTCCTGAGTACAGTTTTTTTGAAACTCCTCTCGGTAATTTAGAAGTTAATAATAAATTGATTGCAGAAATCGCAGAAAAGTTTCCAAGTATTGTAGCGGATGAGGTTTTTGAGAATGAACATTCTATAGAAGTTCAATTACCTTTTATTCAGAATATGTTTTTGCCGCATAAGCAAAGTGCTGTTGATTTTGTTAAGAATTTAAAGAAAATCGGTAAGAAGATAAAAATAGTTCCTGTTTTGGTCGGTAGTTGTGACTACAGATTGGTTTCCGATTTGATTTCTGCTTATTGGGAAAATTCTTCTTTTATAATTTCATCAGACTTAAGTCATTATTATACACAACAGCAGTGCAGGCAAATAGATACGTATACTGCGACTGTTATAGAAACAGGAAGAATTGAGTTTCTTGAACCACAACAGGCATGTGGTGTGACAGGAATAAAAGGGCTTGTTGATTTTGCTAATAACAATGAATGTGCAATGATTAGAACAGAGATGTACAATTCAGGTGACATCAGTTCTGATAAAGACAAAGTTGTTGGTTATGGCGCTTGGTTTTTGTACACGGATTCCAGAAATGATTTTATTGAACGATATTATCCAAAATACGTTATAAAAGCTGCAAAAGCGAGTATTATTGCATCACTTAATCAAGAGGAATTTATACCACACAAAATTCCTGCGGTTTTGACGCAATTTGGTGCATCATTTGTAACGCTTAAATTAAATGGTGAACTTCGAGGTTGTATAGGTTCTATTTATCCGACAAAGCCGCTAATCCTTGATATTATTGATAATGCAAAAAATGCCGGATTCCAAGACCCGAGATTTGAACCTTTATCAATCGAAGAACTTGAAAATTTGGAAGTTTCGGTATCAATACTTTCCTCTATAGAAAGAATAAATTTCAAGGATGAAAGAGATTTGTTATCAAAAATCTATCCTCATGGAATAATTCTTGTGGAAAGGGATAAAAGAGCTGTTTATTTGCCTGTTGTATGGGAGCAATTACCTGACAAAGAAATATTCTTGAATTCTTTGAAAGAAAAAGCAGGACTCCCGCCTGAATATTTTTCAAGAACAATTGAGGCATATAAATTTGATGCGGTGTATATAGAAGAATAAAAAGTTACTATTAAAAAAGTATTATGCTATAATCTTTTTATACTTGAATAATTAAGGAGATAATTAATGAATACGGCAACTATCATTGGTAGAGCAGGGCAAGATGCGGAAATCAAATATTTTGAATCAGGCAAAGTTAAAACAACTTTTTCTTTGGCTGTAAACAGATGGGATAGAAAAACAAACGGCGAAGTTACGGATTGGTATAATATTGAAGTTTGGGATAAGCAAGCAGAATTTGCAGGCGAATACATCAAAAAAGGCCGCCAAGTTGTTGTTGACGGTAGAATTTCTATCAGCAAATGGACTGACCAAGCAGGTGAAGAAAGAGAAAGATTTTTGATTGTCGCTAACAATGTTAGATTGTTAGGTTCTAAAAGGGATGCAGAGCAACAATAATGATATTTTCTGATATTGTAGGAATAATTGCGGATGATTTGACGGGTGCAAACGATACGGCTTTGCAATTCCATTTGCGCGGAGCAAACACTAAAATCCTTTTGGATAGTGAATGCATTCCACAGGATAAAGCTGATACTGAAGTTTGGGCGCTATCATCAGAATCAAGAAACGTAGAAGATTGGGAAGCTGTTTCTAGAGTAGAAAAAGCTGTTAGAGCGTTTGTTGAAAACTTTTCTTTTGATTATTATTACAAAAAAATTGATTCGACAATTCGTGGTCATATCGCAAAAGAAACCTTAACAATGCTTCAAATCTTGGGTTATGATGCGGCAATCATCATGCCTGCATTCCCGCAAGAAGGCAGAATCACAGTTGGCGGTTATCATTTACTCAAAGGAGTTCCTTTGGGTAGAACTGAAATGGCTATGGATCCGCATTCACCGATTTTAGAATCGCATGTTCCTACTCTTTTGATGTCACAGCTTGAAGATAAGCAAAAGAATTTGGTTGGAACGATTGATTTAAAAACGGTAATGAACGGTGCAGGGCCTATCTTGATTAAGATTAACGAATTGATTAAAGAAGGTAAAAAGCTTATTGTAGCTGACGCAACTTCAATTACAGATATTGAACAAATCGCATTGGCTATTAAAAAATGCGACAAAAAATTGCTTCCGACAGGAACTGCTGCGGGCGCACAAGTCTTGGGTAAATTCTGGTTATCTGGAATTGAAAAGGAACATGAACCTTTGCATTTGGAAAAATTACCAAAATTTGTAGTTTCAGGTACTGCAACACAAATTACGGCGGAACAGATTGCAAAACTTGAACAATCTGACGATATCGAAAACGTTAATTTTATTGCGCTTGATGTCAAAGACATTTTAGATGGCGTAACGGAGGATATCGTTGATAGGATTTACAGAAATTTATCAAGCGGTATCACAGTTGTAGTACACACTTCGTACTTAATTGCAAACTTTGACGGTTTTTCTGAAGATTCATTTAATGCAGAGCTTACAAAAGACAAATTAGCAGTTAAAATTACTGATTATTTGGCTGATTTAACAGAAAAAGTACTTTCTAAAATCAATGTAATCTTAATTACACTTGGTGGTGAAACATCTTACAAATGCTGTAAAGCAATAAAATCAAATGAACTTAAGCTTGTAGATGAAGTAGCACCTGCGATTTCAATATGTTCTGACATAAACAACCGTTGGATTGTTACAAAATCAGGCAACTTAGGTAATACAAAAACTTTAATAGAAATCTTAAATTATTTTAAATACCATGAATAACTACTCAAATAAAATTGCAATAACAACAGGTGACCCTAACGGGATTGGTGCGGAAATTACAATAAAAGCGTTAAATTTATTGAATTTGCCACCTAAAGATATTGTCATAATTTCGAATTCAAAAGTATTGAACACGTATTCGAGTGCGAATGCGCTTAAAAATAACTATGAAGTTATTGAAATTGATTATCCCGAAAAAATTGTTCCGGGGGAAGTTTCAGCAAGCGCAGGTGACTTCGCGTTTAGGGCATTAGAAAAAGCTTGTGAAATTAAACCTAAATTTATTGTAACTGCTCCGACTTCAAAAGAAGCAATGCATCTTGCAGGGCATAATTTTAACGGACAAACAGAGGTCTTGGAAAAATTCTTGGCTCATAACGGTCAAAAAGCTGAAATGCTTTTTGTGTCAAAAGATTTTAGAGTTTTGTTATTAACCCGACATTGCGCACTAAAGGATGTTAGCAAAAATCTTACAAAAGAAGTTATTATTGAAAAAGTCGAAAGATTAAGAAGCTATTTTCAAAACAAATTATTTATTAAAAAGCCATCGTTTGCACTTTGTGCCTTGAATCCGCATGCCGGAGAAAACGGAATAATCGGTACGGAAGAAGATGAAATAATCATTCCTGCAATAGAGGCTGTGCGCAATCGCGGTATAAATATTACAAATCCGCTTCCTGCTGATGCGTTGTTTATTGGCGGAGTACAAAATTATTTAAAAGGTGAAAAATCACCTTATGACTGCTATATTGCTTGTTACCACGACCAAGGTTTAATTCCTATAAAAGCCGTAGCTTCAGAAAAGACCGTAAACATGACAATCGGTTTGGATATTATAAGAACTTCACCGAGTCATGGAACAGCATTTGATATTGCAGGCAAGAATATTGCTAATCCTGAATCAATGATTGAAGCAATCAAGTATTGTTTATATTAATTAAAATTTAAAATAGCGCGGATTTTGTACTTGTACAAAATCCGCGCTATTATTTGTATAAACTTTAGAATATTTTTATTTTAAATGTTTTTTAACCCAGCCTTCCAGCAATTTTAACGGTGAACGAGTAATTGCTAAAGACCATTCCGGAATATTTTTTGTAATCACTCCGACTGCGCCTACGTTAGCACCTTCTTCAATTGTAACAGGTGCTACTAATACTGAATTAGAACCGATTTTAACATTGTCTTTAATTATTGTTTTGCTTTTAACTTTTGTTAATGGATTGTAATTTGCAGTAATTGTACCTGCGCCGATATTTACGTTAGAACCGATTTCGCTATCCCCAAGATAAGTCAAGTGGCAAGCATTAGTGTGTGATTTAATTGTAGTCTTTTTAACTTCTACAAAGTTGCCGATTTTGACATAATCTTCCAACACAACATCGCCTCTCAAGTGAGCAAATGGCCCGATTTTGCAATGTTTACCGATTTTGTTTTTACCGTTTAGATAACAAGACGGGTAAATAATTGTGTCTGCGCCGATTTCTGTTTCAGGAGAAATCCAAGTCGTTGTAGGGTCAATTATTTGAACTCCGTTATCAAGATGTTTTTGTACAATTTTGTTATTTAACATCTTTGTTGCTTCTGCTAAATGCGCTTTTGAATTAATACCGAATATTTCTTCGTTATTTTTTAGAGTGTAAGCATTTACTGATAAATGTTTTTCATTACCCCATTTGATAATATCGGTTAAATAATATTCGCCTTGGGCATTGTTGCTTGTTAATTCGTTGAAAGCAGGTTTAATTTTTGCCCAATTGATACAATAGATGCCTGCGTTAATTTCTTTAACTGCCTTTTGTTCAGGGTTAGCATCTTTTTCTTCAATAATAGAATTTAAAGAACCGTCTTGGTTTCTGATAATTCTTCCGTAGTTGGTAGGATTTTCAAAAATCGCACTCATAACTGTTAAATCAGATTTATTTTCTCTATGATATTCGACAAATTCTTTAATCGTTTCTGACGTGATTAAAGGAGTATCGCCGCATAAAATTATTACTTCACCATCAAAATCTTTCAGATACGGAAGCGCCATGCTAACCGCGTGACCTGTTCCGAGTTGCGGTGATTGAAGAACACATTTAGCGTTATCATAACTTTTGTTAATATATTCTTCTACTCTTTCAGCTTGGTGGCCTACAATTACAAAGTTTTCATCAGCCAAACCGGTGTTGTTTACTGCGTCTATTACATATCCGACAAGCGTTTTATCAAATATTGTATGTAAAACTTTTGGGGTGTCAGATTTCATTCTTGTGCCTTTACCTGCGGCTAAAATTATTGATTTAATCATTTTTCTACTCCTCTTTGAAATTATTTTAGCATAAAATTTAAAAAATCTTTACAATAATTTGCAATTTAATTATGTTTATTTTAGTATTAATTCATACGCCGATTTAAAGAAAGAATGTGTTCAGCACATTCTTTTTAAAAAGGTCAAATTTATATAATAGCAATAAAAGGTAAATATAAAGGAACTTAAAAATGGGTATCAAAGGTAAAAACGATAGAATGGTAGTTCTAGCTTGTGAAGATTGCAAGGAAAGAAATTACACAACTGTTAAAAACAAAAAGAATGTTAAAGACAGATTAGAATTGAGCAAATACTGCCCAACTTGCCAAAAACACACAACTCACAAGGAAACAAAATAATAGTGAAGAGTGATTGGTGAATAGTGAATTGTGCTTGCCACTCACTATTCACTAGCTACTTCTCACTAACATGCGTCCTTAGTTCAGTTGGTAGAACGTCGGTCTCCAAAACCGGATGTCGAGGGTTCGAGTCCTTCAGGGCGCGATTTTTATAGAAAAAAGGTTATTAAAATGAATGATACTTTTGAAACAATAAAGAAAAATGTTATTACTTATTTTAAAGGCGTAAAGACTGAGTGGGGCAAGATTACTTGGCCTGAAAAACATCAGGTTGTTGTAGAAACATTCTTTGTTGTTGCTATTGTTTTTATATTCACTATTTTTATTTATTTCGTGGATATAGCTTTCAATTGGTTGTTATCTAAGTTTTAATCAATAATTTATAAAGGGTAAATGTAATGAGTGAAAAAGACGAAAATATCATGAATGAAGAAGTGATGGAAGAAACTCCCGAAGTTGAAAACCATGCGTCTTCAGATAGAAAAAATCAAAAACGTTGGTACATTGTTCACACTTATTCTGGATACGAAAACAAAGTTAAAAGTAACTTGGAAAAACGTATTGAATACATGAACATGGCTGACAAAATCTTTAGAGTAGAAGTTCCTCAAAAGACTGTTACCCAAATTAAAGGCGGAAGAAAACAAGAAAGAGAAGAAAAAATCTTCCCTGGTTATGTTTTGGTAGAAATGATTATGGACGAAGACAGCTGGTATGTAGTTAGACATACAGCAGGTGTTACAAAATTCGTTGGCTCTGCTAAAAAACCTATTCCGGCTAAAGACAGTGAAATCAAGAAAATTATTCACAGATCAACAGCTCAAACTCAAAAAATTGAAATGGATGTTAAGGTTGGTGAAAAAGTTAGAATCACTTCCGGTCCATTCGCTGAGTTTGTTGGTGATATCACAGAAGTTTATCCTGATAAGGCTAAACTTAGAGCAATGGTTTCTATATTCGGTCGTGAAACTCCGGTTGAATTAGAATACAAGCAAATTCAAAAGTTATAAAATAACGCACCTCGCGTATTCCCTCTTTGAGGGTTAAGGTGGGGGCAAGCCCGAAAGGGTTTAGTTATACAAATAACGTGGAAGGGGATGCCCCCCGTTAGTACCACGAAAGGAGAACAAAATGGCAAAAAAAGTAGTAGGAAAAATTAAACTACAAATTCAAGCAGGTAAGGCAAATCCATCACCTCCAGTTGGTCCGGCTTTAGGTCAACACGGTGTTAATATCATGGATTTCTGCAAACAGTTCAATGCTAGAACTGAATCACAAGCAGGTTATATTATCCCTGTTATTATTGATGTATATGAAGACAGAAGCTTCACTTTTGTAATCAAATCACCTCCAGCTCCTGTTTTAATTAAGAAAGCTTTGAACATTCCTAAAGGTTCAGCTGTTCCTAACAAAACAAAAGTTGGTGAAATTACAAGAGCACAATTAGAAGAAATCGCAAAAATCAAAATGAACGATTTGAACGCAACTTCTATGGATGCTGCTGTAAACATGATTAAAGGCTCTTGCAGAGCTATGGGCGTTACAGTTAAAGAAGACTAGTAAAACCCGTCAAGGTGATGCAAACTTCACCGCACCCCTCTCTTAAATGAGAGCGAGTCAGAGATAATATGGAAGGATTGAAAAATCCGTTAACACCATGAAAGGATTTAAAGAAATGTCAAAAATAACTAAAAAACAAAAGAAGCTTCAAGAATTGTTAGCTGATTTCCAACAACCGGCTAGCGGTCGTGATGCTCTTACTAAATTACAAGAAGTATCTAAAGAAGTTGCAAAATTTAACGAAACAGTTGAATGCCACATGAGATTAGGTATTGAAGTTAAACACGCAGAACAACAAATTAGATCAACTGTTGTTCTTCCTGCAGGTTTAGGTAAAGAAGTTCGTGTTTGCGTTATCGCAAAAGGACCAAAAGTTACTGAAGCTAAAGATGCTGGCGCTGATTTCTACGGTACAGAAGAAATTATCGATAAAATCGCAGGCGGTTGGTTTGAATTCGATACATTAATTGCAACTCCTGACTGTATGGGTATGTTAGGTAAGTTAGGTAGAGTTTTAGGTCCTAAAGGCTTAATGCCAAACCCTAAAACAGGTACAGTAACTCTAGATATCGCAAAAGCAGTTAAAGATGCTAAAGCAGGTAAAGTTGAATTCAGAGCTGACAAACAGGGTATGATTCACTGTCCTATCGGTAAGGTTCAATTCGCTAATGAAGATTTGGTTAAGAACTACGGTACATTGGTTGATGCAGTTCTTAGAGCAAAACCTTCAGCAGCTAAAGGTACTTATGTTAAGTCAATTTATTTGACAACAACAATGGGACCAAGCATCAAGATTGATGCAAAGAACCTTCAAGCAGAAGTTAAAGAAATTGTTGGTTGATATTTACGGCTAGCCGAAAGGTTAGCCTTTTTTTTATACAAAAAGAGATAGAATGTATTATTTAGCATTATCTCTTTTTTTTATTAGATTTATATCGTCAAATTGTAACAATACTTTACTTAAAATACTTGTAAAATTATTCTTTTTAAGGTAGACTAGAATTACACTGGTAGAAAGAAGGAAAATAGAACTATGTCAAAACAATGTGAAGTATGTGGTAAAAAACCTATTAAAGCAGCAAAATTAACATTCTCTCATAAACAAATTAAAAAAGTTCAAACTCCTAATTTGCAAGAAATTAGAGTTAATGTAAATGGTCAAACTAAGAGAATGACAGTTTGTACTTCTTGCTTAAAAGCAGGCAAAGTTCAAAAAGCTGTTTAGTTTTTTAACAATGATTTTAAAAAAGCGGTTGAGCATAGCTCAACCGCTTTTTTAATATTATAATGTTAAGTTTTGTAACAAATAAATGCCTTCTTGAAATTGACACTTTTTTAAATACTTTATATATATGTAAGATTTAAAAAAAGGTATAAGAAGATGGCAAACACAGCAGCATTATTAGGAAATTTATTAAATACAAACGCAGATATCAACTACTATACTCAACAATCAGTTTTCTGGAATGCTAAGTATGAAGCTAACAGCGCTAAACTTGAAAAACAAACCAAGTATGAAGAAAAATGGGAAAGCGCATTTGATTCAGCTATCGACAATACTAAAGAATTGACAGCAGGCGGCGTTAAAGTTAGTGCCAATAACAAAAATGAAATGCTTGCTGATAAATATGCACACGCTAAAGTTAAACAATATGATGAAGAATTATCATTAGAATTGGCAGATTTAGACATTGAATACGATACAATGAAAACAATGTACGATACAATGTTAGAAGAATTAAGAGCTCAAAAAGAAAGCGAAAAATCTGCAACTTCTACAGCTGCTCAAGATACAGGTTTATTACAATCATAAGATTAAGTCGAGGGGTTCGCCCTCCTTAATCAATAAACCATTGAAGCATTGTACATTAAAGAAGCTATGGTCATTGGACCAACACCACCGGGAACCGGTGAAATATAACCACAAGTCGGTGATACGAAATCAAAATCGACATCGCCGGTCAGTTTGCCGTTAGCATCTCTAAAGATACCAACGTCAACAATACAAGAATTTTTCTTAACCATCTTACATCTTACAATCTTTTTACCAACCGCAGATATAACAATATCAGCGGTTTTTATTTTGTCTTGAATATCTTGTGTATATGAGTGGCACATAGTAACCGTTGCATTACGTTTTAACAACAGTTGAGCCATCGGTCTGCCGACAATATTGGAACGTCCTACTACAACCGCCTCTTTGCCTTCTATCGGGATTTTATATTCATCCAAAAGCATCATTATGCCTTGTGGTGTTGCAGGGTAAAAATAAGGCTCTAAACCGATAACCATTTTGCCGACGTTTTCAGGAGTGAAACCGTCAACGTCCTTTTTGGGCGAAATTGCCAAAATAACTTTGTTCTTATCAATATGTTTAGGAAGTGGTAACTGAACCAAAATACCTGTTACATCACTATCATTGTTCAGTTTTTCAATAGTTGTAAGCAATTCTTCTTCTGAAACATTTTCACTCATTTCAATAACGGTAGATTTAATCCCGACTTTTTCCGCAGCTTTCTTTTTGTTGTTTACATAAATCTTGCTTGCAGGATTTTCACCAACCAAAATTACAACAAGGTGAGGTTGTTTTTCTAATTTTTCAACCCTCTCTTTAACCTGTTCCAACACTTTTAAAGATAATGCTTTTCCGTCTAAAATTATCATCTGTTCTCCTGAGGCAAGTTTAGTCTGAAATAAAACTGGTTCAAAGCATCTGAAACAATTTCCGATTTTCTGTCAACCACGCCTGTTGCTAAATGCTCGTCATAAGGAATGCTGCCTAAAACTTCTACATCCGCAGTTTTTAATTGTTCAGAAATAGCGTTCAAATCTTCGTTTTTAACTTTGTTGATTACAACTCCCATTTGACCGCCGACAGCGTATTTTGCAGAAAATTCGCTAATGCGTTTTGCAAGATTGATTGAATCAACGGTCGGATTTGCTACAACAAGAGTCAAATCAATATCAGTATCAACAAGTTGGTTAAGGTATTTCAAATCAAATTCGCAATCAAAAAGCACAAAATCATAGCGTTCAATTAGTCTTTGGCAGGCATCATTAATTTGACCCGTAATCGGGCATCTGCAATCTTTTGCGCCTACAAACCAAGAAACAATTATATCGACGTTATCGTTTAACGGTTCGATAATATCTTCCATCGCCCACTCAACATATTCATGCTTTGACATGCCTCCGGGAATGCCTGTTTTGTATTCGTGTTTACCGCTTCTGATACCGTAAATCGTGTTTCTAATATCAAGTCCGAAGGAGTGACCTAATTCTGATGTTAAATCGTTATCAAATAATAAAATTGATTTTTCGGGAAAGTTTTTTTGTAAAATTTCTAAAAACGCCTTTGTTAAAGTCGTTTTCCCGCTTCCGCTTTTTCCTGTTATTGCTATTTTAATTGCCAAAATAATACCTCTTTTGTTTATTTTAACATGAACATGGAATGGTTTTAATCTGCTCGGCAAGACCTCCCTTGTCAGCATTATTGTCTGAGATAAATTTATCTATAATTTACAAAATGTAGTCATTTCAAGGCTTTTTAATAAAATTTGTATTGTACAGATTCAAAATAATAGTTAATAAAAAGCTGGATTCTTCGAAACACAGTTTCTCAGAATGACGAGGCGTGTGACGACAAGTGTGGCGTCATTGTGAGGTGCGATTAGCCTGAAGCAATCCAGCCTTTTAATAACTATTTTTATTGTATCAAAATTACCATGGACAGTAGTGCTATCCATGGAGGTTAATTGCTTAATTTTATTTCTTTTTGCCTTTTGTTTTCACTTTAGCATTCTTATTCAATTCAACTTCGCCATTCGCAATATTTTTACCAATAGCCTTTTCTAAAGTTGCGCGTGCGGTATTGTATTCATACATCGTTTGATAATACATCAACTGTGCATTCTGATATTGAACTTGTGCTTCTTTTAATTCAACAGGGTTACCAACACCAACTTTATATCTGCCATAAGAAAGCTCATAGTTTTCTTTTGCCTGTTTCATACCCAAGAAAGCAACAGGAATTTTGTTTTTCTTTTCTTTTAAAGAAAAATAAGACTCTTGAACTTCATAGTAAATATTGTTTTTAGTATTAATCGCATTAGCTTGTTCTTTTGAATGCAAAGCTTTAGCTTCTTTGATTTCATTCTTAATCAACATTCCGTTAATCGTAGGGAAATTCAAGTATCCGCCGAAATTATAACCGTAGTTAGAAGCTGGCGTTCTACCACCGACTTGGAATTGACCTTCTACGCTCAATTGAGGGAAATACGATTTCTTAACCAATTTAACGTTTTGACGCGCTTCTTCTACCTTAACTTCTGCTAATTGAAACTCAGGACGCGATTCTTGTGCAATTTTAATTGCGGACTCTAAAGTTACATCACAAGGCTCGTATCTCAAACTTTCGTTGATTTTATATTTATTAAAGTATGGTAAACCCATTGTATTGTTAAGTTTTGCCATCGCTATATCAACCGCATTTTCAGCTTGAATTAATGTCAACTTTGCATTAGACAGGTTAACTTCCGCAATAGTTACATCAACTTTTGGTTTTGTCCCGACTGTATAAAAGGCTTTTGCTTGGTCATAAAATGCTGCATACTTTGCTACCATATCTTCTGCAACTTTCTTAGCTTCAATCGCGTATTGAAGATTGTAGTAAGCTTGTTTAACTTGGCAGATTACATCGTTTACCGTGCCTGTCAAAGTTATTTTGTAACCTTGATTGTCCAATTTTCTGATTGTAACTTGGTTTTGTGTTACACCAAAGTCATAAAGCATTTGAGATGCGCTGATTTGACCAAGTACAAAGTAGTTGAACACTAAGTTTTGTCTGAATACATCTGACAATTGAAGTTGTCTGATTCTGGTGTATCCTGTTTGCCAACCGAATTGTGGGAAATAAGATGCCCATGCCTGTCTTATTCTGTAATCAGATGCGAATACATCCTGCATAGCTGCTTGTATTCTAGGGTTGTTACCCAAAGCAAATTTTAAACATTCTTCAAGCGAAATATCAATCGTATTTTCAACTCCGCCTTTAATCACGGCAACATCATCTGCTTTTGGTTCAACATCCTTGCTGTCAGGATATTCTTCTTGTTTAAGCTGATTACCCAAATCATCTTTGTGCCAAAAAGCCGCATAAGAAGGCGCTTGAGCTAAAAATTGAACAACTAATAATGTAGCAATTAATTTTTTCATTTTGCTCTACCTTCCTTCTTTACCTTTATATAAGCAGCTGATTTTTCTTTCATTACGTTAATCATAACAAAAAATGCAGGAACTAAGATACTACCCAAGAAGGCAACTGCTATCATACCGCCGAATACAGAAACACCGATTGAGTGACGACTGCCTGCACCAGCACCATTTGCAAAAACAAGCGGTAACAGACCTAAGATGAACGCAATATTGGTCATCATAACAGCTCTGAAACGGAGTTTCGCGGCTTGCATTGCTGCATCAAGATAATTCATACCTTCTTTCTCCATAGCATCTTTCGCAAACTCTACAATTAAGATAGCCTGTTTTGTACTTAAACCGATTAACATAACCAAACCAACCTGAGCGTAAATATCAAGTGATAAACCTGATACATATTGGAAGAATAACGCACCCAACAAGGCAATTGGTGAAATCAGCAATACTGCGATAGGAAGCGTCCAACTTTCATACAAAGCTACCAAGAACAAGTATACGAAAGTTAAAGCCATTGCCAAGATTGGTCCGATTTGACCTGCGGATTTTTGTTCTTGCAATGAAGTACCTGACCAAGCGTAGTCCATGTCTTTTGGTAATACTCTATCTGAAATTTCAGACATAGCTTTCATTGCGTCACCTGAACTTACACCATTTGCAGGGTTACCGTTGATGGTAATTGCAGAATACATGTTAAATCTTGATAACATATAAGGACCAACAATGTTTTCTGTTGTAATAACAGATGAGATTGGCAGCATTTTGCCATAATTATTTTTAACATAAATTTTACTTATATCACCCAATGTTTCACGATAAGGCGCATCTGCTTGCATATAAACACGGTAAACTCTACCGAATTTGTTAAAGTCGTTTACGTAAGTTGCACCGAATTGTGCAGCTAGCGTTGTATAAATTTCTGAAATAGGTACACCTTGCGCAAGTGCTTTTTCTTCGTTAATTTTCACAACAACTTGTGGAAGAGAAGAAGTATATGAAGTGTATAAGCTGGAGAAAGCAGAATCTTGTCTTGCAACTTGCAATAGTGATTGAACTTGGGCGAACAATTCATCCGCAGTTCTATCACCCTTATCCAAAAGTTGGTATTCAAAACCGCCATACATCCCCATGCCGGTAATTGCAGGAGGCTGAGAAATATAAGAAGTTGCTTCTGGATATTTTGAAGTAATTGCGTTTGCTTGTGAAGTTATATTGTCAATAGATAACTTAGAAGACTTTCTTTTTGACCAAGGTTCAAGCTGTAAAATCATAAATGCAGAGTTTTCACCCTTCATACCGTTAATCTGCATTGTAGATTCTACACCAGGAATCTTTGCAAACTCATCACACATTTTATCAACTACACTTGCTGTTCTTGTTAAAGTTGCACCATCTTGCAATTGAACCATAACGAACAATGCACCTCTATCTTCATCAGGTAAGAAACCTGTCGGAGTCAATTTAAACATTATAAGAATTGCAAATATAACACCGATAAGAACTCTTAAAGTCTTTTTAGGTGATGTTACAAAGTAATGCACTGTTGCTAAGTATTTATCTCTAACTCCGTTAAACCAATCTTCAAATTTTTGGATAAATTCAAAGTCTATTTTTTCTTCACCTGATTTCAAAATCATAGAACAAAGCGCAGGTGAAAGAGTCAAAGCTACAACTGTTGATAAACCGATAGAAGTTGCGATACAAACTGCAAATTGTCTGTACATTTGACCTGTAATACCGCTCATAAATGATACCGGAACGAATACCGCCATCAATACGAGTGAAGTTGCAACAACCGCGCCGAAAACTTCTTGCATTGTAATTTCAGTTGCGTCTTTAGGCGACTTGCCTTCCTGAATGTGTCTTTGCGTGTTTTCAAGTACAACAATCGCGTCGTCTACTACCAGACCTACCGCAAGTACCAAGCCAAACAAGATTAACAAGTTGATTGAAAATCCCATCAAAGCCATGAATATAAATACACCAATCAAAGAAACAGGAATCGCACAGAATGGAATAAACGCCGCACGAGCTGTTCCTAAGAATAAATAAGTTACCGCACTAACTAAGGCAATCGCAAGAACAATCGCACTAACAACTTCGTGAATAGATTCTCTAACGAATTCAGTTGTGTCATATTGAGTAGAATAACTCATATCAGTAGGGAATTTCTTACTCAAAGTTTTCATTTTCTTTTGAATTTGGTTAACCAAATCAATTGTATTAGCTTCCGGCAACTGAGAAATCGCAATAACCGCAATATCACTACCATCAGCAGATACGGTTGAAGAATAACTTTCTGCACCCAATTCTATACGCGCAACATCTTTAAGTTTTACATTAGAACCGTCTTTATTTGATTTAACAACAATATTTTCAAATTCTTCTACGTCTTTTAAACGCCCTTTGGTTCTCAATGTAAACTTCATTACCTGAGGATTATCCATCGGTTCAACACCAATGTTACCGGCAGGTGATTGAGTGTTTTGAGAAGTAATTGCACTGTTAATATCGCTCGCTGAAATTCCTAAGCTTGCCATTTTATCAGGTTTTAGCCAAACTCTCATTGAATAATCGCCGGCACCAAATACTTGTACCTGACCGCAACCTTTTGTACGCGCAAGTTCATCTTTTAGATACAAAGTCGCATAGTTCGCTAAGAATAACGAGTTATACGTTTTGTTAGGCGAAGATAGTGCTAAATATAAGCAGCCCGCACCGCCTGTTGATTTTTTAACTGTCAAACCATATCGCTTAACTTCTTCGGGCAATCTCGGCTGAACCAATTGTAACTGGTTCTGGACGTTAACCAGAGCCATATCAGGATCTGCGCCGACATCAAAATACAAAGTCAATTGATAAGAACCGTTCTTTGATTCTGATGACATATAAAGCATGTCCTCAATACCGTTCAATTGCAATTCAACCGGAGCTGCAATAGTAGAAGCGATTACGTCAGAACTTGCACCACTGTATGTAGCGTTTACAATAACCTGTGGCGGTGTAATTGACGGATATTCTTCTAACGGTAATGTAGTTAGTGATATTAAACCGGCTAAAATAATCCCTAAAGAGATTACTATCGCTAGTTTTGGTCGTTTTATAAATAAATTGCCTGCCATTATTTTCCTTTAACTAATCTTTTAACTTTATTAATTGCTCGTGTAAAAATATTTGGTTTCTTAACTTGTTGAGTTTCTTCCTGAACTTTTTCAACAATTCTTACAGGGCTTCCCTGAATAACCTTCTGGATACCACCCGTAATAATTCTGTCACCTACATTTACGCCTGATGAAACTAGCCATTTGCCGTTTTCTTCACCCATTGTTTTGATATAAGTCATTCTAGGAAGATTGTCTTTATCTAAAACGTAAACATAACGTCCTTCTTGGTTTTCCATAGTTGCTTCTTGTGGAACAACAGCTACCGTGTCTTTATTTTTTGTATAAAGAATTACTCTGCCGAAATCACCTTGAATTAATGAGTCATCAGGATTTGGGAAAGTTGCTCTCATTGTAATCGTACCTGTTGTATCGTCGATTTTGTTATCATGGAAATCTTGAACACCTTTGAATTTGTATTTTTCGCCCGTACTAAAGATGTATTCAACATCACGATTTATGTTCGCGGTTTTATCAATTCTTACAAGTTCAGCATAATCCTTCGCTTCCAACGGGAATGTTACATACATAGGTTCTGAACTGTTAATTGTAGTCAAAGCACCGCTGTTCATTGAAACATAGTTACCAACAGTTACGGAAATTATACCGACACGACCATTTACAGGTGATTTAACTTTTGTATAACCCAAGTTTCTTTGAGTGTCATGGTAAGCACTCTGAGCATTTGCTACCTGCGCTCTAAACGCATCCCTTTGAGATAAAATACTGTCGTAATCGGCACGAGCGATATAATCGTTCTGAACAAGTTCTTTGTAACGCTTTAATTGTTTGTCATAATATGCGTATTGAGAGTTTGCATTATCCAAGTTTGCCTTAGCTTGGCTTGCAGCGTATTGATATTGTTGAGGTTCAATTTCAAATAAAACTTGACCTGCTTTTACGTAGTCACCTTCTTTGAAGTAACTTTTTGTCAAATATCCGCTGATACGAGCCAATACATCAACTCTATATTTAGCAACAACTCTAGCGGTCGCCGTAAATTGGCGTTGAACTTCTTCCGAACCGACTTCTGCAACAGTAACAGCAGGAGTACCCATCATAGCACGTTGTTTAGCGGTTTTTATTCTATCCATGTTAGATAAAAGCATTCTGCCTAAAACAAGCGCGAGTACTACTAGTACAATGATTATAATATTTTTTCTCATTCTCTCTCCATAATCTGGTTTTACATATCCTTATATTATCTTACTAAAAAAAATAATAAAAATGATATGTTTAATTTTAAACACAATTTTAACAAAAAGGTTTAGGGAAATCAAGAAGTCAGTTGGAGAAAGTTTTGTCAATGGAAAATTGAGTTAATGGAAAATGGAAAGTGGAAAATTATTTTAAGGATGTTTTTATTATGGATTGCCACGAAAAACACAGCTTTTCTCGCAATGACTGTACTCTTAAAAGTCTTACGTCAAGTCATTGCGAGGAACGAGAGTGACGAAGCAATCCACAACACATTCAATAAACACATTTGTCTAAGTATAAAATCTAAAACAATTTTTCACTTTCCACTTTCAATTTTCCATTGAAAAGCGGTAGAGTGCTTTTATTAAAGTAAATTATTTATGAATTCTCAAATGTCTGCTTTCACCTTCGCCAATTGATGTACTTTTAAGGTTATATTGGTCAACAAGTTCATGCTGTAATTTTCTGATCTGAGATGGTTGAGGTGATAATTCCACAACATCCGCACCGTCAGACACTTGTTTTATTGCAGCACGCGCTTCATCCAAAGCTTTTTCCGTATCATCGCTATAACCTTGTAAAGGTTCTGCATCACCGGGTTGGATATCGAGTGCGTCCTTCAAAACCTTTTGGATTTGTGCCATTGAGTTTGTTTTTACATAGAAAATTTGGACTCGATATTCTTTCGCGGTATTCAAAATTTTTGCTCCGCCTTTTGCAAAATTCTTGTGTGCGATTACAATATCAGCGTCTTCTACATTACGTGTCAATTCAACATTCAAGTTCAAACGTTCAATTGTTTTTTCTACAATGGTTCTTGAAACAGCGTACAAATACAATTTCTTAAGCGGTTTAGTCTGTTCAACATACTTTTGGCGAGAGAACGAGAAATTCATGCTGTTATCTTGCGGAGTTTCAGGAACTTCCTGCTTAACAGGTTCAGGAGCTGAAACCGTTTCAACATGCTGTTCCTCAACTTTTCTGATTTCCGGACGAATCGGCCAACCTCTTAAGATGTAATCGACCGCTTCTGCCGTATTTTTATAAACTGCAAGCGTATTTCTATCCAAAATTTCTATAACGATATCAAAAGTGGGTTGCTTTTCTCTTTCCAAAACAGTTTTTTGAGAAGCACGACGTTTAGCTTCATCATCACCTAAAGTAACTGATTGAATACCGCCGACTAAATCTGATAGAGTAGGGTTTTTGATTAAGCTTTCTAAGCAATTACCGTGAGCAGTTGCAATAAGCATTACACCACGTTCTGCAATTGTTCTGGCAGCTTGAGCTTCCGGTTCGGTACCGATTTCATCAACTACAATAACTTCAGGCGTATGGTTTTCAACCGCCTCAATCATTATATCTTTTTGAAATTCAGGCTGTGCAACCTGCATTCTTCTTGCTGAACCAACGGCAGGATGCGGAACATCACCATCACCTGCAATTTCGTTTGATGTATCTACTATTACTACGCGTTTACCGAGTTCATCTGCTACAAGACGAGAAATTTCTCTAAGTTTTGTAGTTTTACCAACCCCAGGAGGGCCTAAGAATAAAATACTCTTTCCTTGTGTACAAATATCTTTGATGCAAGCAATTGTACCTGTTACAACACGACCTATACGGCAAGTCAGACCAACAACTTTTCCTTGTCTGTTTCTTATTGCACTGATACGGTGCAAAGTTCCGGGGATACCTGAACGGTTATCGTGTGTAAATTCTTGAAGGTGAGAAGTTATAAACGTAATATCTTCATCATTAACCATATCACACTGTAATTTTTCAATCTTACCTCCTGCATGTCGAACTTCAGGTACTCGTCCGATATCGAGAACTATTTCGATAACATCGTCTAATTTTTCACACGACAAATTAGACACGACTTTTGGGGGCATAATGGCGATTAGCCTTTCGAGGTCATTTTGAAATTGTAAATTGCTCATCATTCTTATATATAATGCCTTTCTGCTTTCGCATTTGGCTGCAACGGTTCAATTTTGATCTCCTACTTTTATTATAGCATACATTTTAAAATTTTTCATAATTTTAATTATTTTGGATATTGATTATAGAGAAAATAATAACTATAATATAATTGTATTGCAGAGCCTTTTGCATAAATGGGGTGTTGATATGAGAAAAAAAGTTATTGGCGGAATTGTATTGGGAGTTGTTGCTGTTGCTTGTTTAACAGCTTTGATTGTTTCTAAGGAAACTAAGGATGATGAAAAAACAATTCCTGAAAAAGAAATAAAAAAAGTTGAAAAGCCTGCCGTAAAGCAAACAAAGCCGCTTGCTCCACAAAAGAAAGTTGAAACAAAAAAAGATTTAATAAATGTTAAAACAGATTTATATAAAGGAGTTCCCGATAGTCTTTTGCCACTTTCTGCGATAAGTGAGATTGCATCTTTAAACGGACATGTTCATAAAACAATAAAAGAATTGGTTGATAATTCAACAGGCGTTTTATATGCAAAACGCAGTGGCAATAAACTTGTTATGGTGGTTGAAAATCCTGATGATAACAGGCATGGTTTGGAGTTTGTAGAAATTTCTACTGACGGTAAACACGAAAAAACAGGGCTTTTGCTTTCAAAATATAGTGAAGGCAATACTGATGAAGATTTGTGGGAATATGATGTTTCGGAAGACGTTAAACGTCCGATTAAGCATACGAAATATAATTCTGACGGAGAAGTTGAGTTTGTAGAAACTTGGAATTATTCATCCGAAGAGCCTATCAAGTATGAGCTTAAAAACAAAGATGACAAGGTGATTTCACTGGTTAAAGAAACCATTGATGAAAATAACAGCATGAGGCAAGAGCATCTTATTTATGATAAAGACGGTAAAACTAAGGTTAATTTGACTGTCAACTATGATGGCGCAGATTTAACAAGATTTACTTATTATAACGCGGATAAGCCTAGTGAAAGCGGTAGTGTTATTAGTGAATATAAAGATGGTATAAAAACAAAGGAAACAGTTTATACTTCTGATTATAAAGTTAGGAATGTTTATGAGCCGGAATATAAAAACGGTGAAAGAGAAGGTATAAAAGTTTTTGATGATGAGAATAAAGAAGTAAAAACACTTTTGTCTGAATAGACAAAGGTGTTTTTACTTGGAAAAATATTTTACTTGAACGACAATCGCGCCGCGAGCGTTTTTTAGCGAGCGTAAGAGTGCGGGTTCACCCGCTACATCCATTCAAACCACAACCGTAAGGTTGTAGAAAACAATGCGTCTTTTCTTCTTTTTTGGGGGTAAACAATTACAGTTAGTAGTAGCACTTACCAACTTGTAAGTAAAGTAAAAAACTTTTTTCTTCTTTTATCGCAATAAAGAAGAAAAAGTAAGAGAATTATTTTGTAATAAAAAAGTTTTTTTTGAAATGTCCTTTTCTTTCTCTTTTGTTGCGATAAAAAGAGAAAGAAAAGAACGAAAAGAAAGAGAAAACACGCTACTGTTTCCTACGCTCTTACGAGTGTTAAATCAAATGGATGTAGCAAGCGGAGCTTGCACTCTAGCGCTCACTATCGCAGCTAATCGCTGCACGTTCGCGGCGCGAATGTCGTTCAATAGTGATATAAAGTTTTTTAATACCAAAAACCTTCTTCAATCCGAATCTTTTTCGGTCTGCTGAAATAATCCATAATTACACTCGCTGCGCCGACTGCTAAGCCTGTTGCGGTTGCATGACCTATATATGTTAAAAGAGCTTTTGTATAAAGCTTTTTCATGTTTTTTATGAGTGGCTCGGCAAGTCCTGTTTTTCTTGCAAGTTTTACACCTTTATAACTTGCCATTCCTTCTTCAAAAACAGTCGGTAGCATACTCAAAAACGCAATTTTTCCGCAATTATCCTTAATTAAATCCATTTTGTCTTTAGGTGCTTCTTTCGGTTTTGTGCGTTGGAATAATGCAACATATCCCATTAGACCTGCAACCGCACGTCCGGGCCAACGCATTTTGCTTAAAACCTTGCCCCATTTGCCCATTGTATCATTCATTGCGTGGCCTGCTTCGTGAAAACCTGCGATTGATATTTTGTCAGTATTAATTACAATTTGCTTTGTTTTAGGCATATAATACGCATTTTGCCCGCTACAAACGTCGGATTTATCTCTTAAAAACTGTGCAGGGATTATTTGAACTCCTTTTTTATCAAGCCCTGCCGTGTTTATGGATTTTTCAAAAGCGTCTTTATACAAATCATTCTGCAAATGTTCTTTAATAAGTTGTGAAGAAAATGGTTTGGAAAATGCAGGCAAAGTTCCCATAATGGCAGACGAAGTAAGCGATGCCAAGATAAAGCCTTTAGAACTGTCGCCTTGCGTTCGCGGAATATATTGATTTCCGTCATAATAGTACGAATTAACCATTTTGATATTTTCCTGCACAACTACACTTAAATATAATAAAACCACTTATAAGAAAAAATTGCTAAATTGTTACAGTTTGTTATATTATAGATTTATTATGAATTGTTTTTTTAGAGATCAGCAGGAAGCTTTATACAAGGCTACAAAACCTTACCAATATGTAGGTGGGGAATTTTTATCATACAACAAAGATTTTGACAAAGCGAAAGTTCGCTTTGCATTCGTTTTCCCTGATAAGTATGAAATCGGGATTAGCAATTTAGGCGTTAGAGTTATTTACGATAGAGTGAACGCGTTTAAACGTCCAATTGACGGCACGGATGAAATGGAATCACCATTTATGGCAGACCGTGCTTATGCGCCTGAGCCTGATTTTAAACCTGAATTATTGTATGGCGTTGAATCAAAGCGTGCGCTAAAGGATTTTGACGGTGTCGGCTTTTCTTTGCAATATGAGCTTGCTTATCCTACTGTTTTAAAAATGATGGAAATGTCAGGGATTACAGTCAGAAATGATGAACGCCGCGAAGACGAACCTATCGTTTTAGCAGGCGGTCCTTGTTGTTATAATCCGCTTCCGATGTGCGAATTTATCGATGTATTTTGTATCGGTGACGGAGAAGAAATGATGGTGGATGTTTGTGCGTCGCTTGAGCGTACAAAAGGTTTGCCAAGAAAAGAAAGAATAGAAGATTTATGTAAAATAAAAGGTTGTTGGAGTAGCACTCCCCTCGCCCCTTGCGGGAGTAATGACCCCACCCCGAAATCAGAGATTTTGACCCTCCCTCAAGGGGAGGGTGTGCGCCCTGTTGAAAAGCGTCTTGCGCCTTTAACTTTGGAATCAGCGTCAACTTCATATCCGATTCCGTTTTCAAGCTCTGTCCACGATAGAGCTGTTGTGGAAATCCGTCGCGGATGTGGTAGAATGTGTCGTTTCTGTCAACCGGGACACGTAACTTTGCCTGTTAGAGAACGTTCAGCAGAAGATATTATCACAATCACAAAAGAACTTGTGAAAAATACAGGCTATGACGAGTATTCTTTGCTTTCACTGTCGTCAAACGATTATTCAAACATCAAAGAAGTTATAAAAGAATTGGCAGTCGATTTTAATAAAAAGAAAATCTCTGTATCGCTTCCGAGCCAACGTATTGACGGTTTTAATTTGGAACTCGCCAATCTTGTTCAATCTGTCCGCAAATCAGGCATGACACTTGCGCCTGAAGCAGGCAGTCAGCGTTTGAGAAACGTAATTAAAAAGAATATCTCTGAAGAACAAATCATTAACGCCGCGTTGACGCTTTACGAAAACGGATGGTCAAAGATTAAGTTCTACTTCATTTCAGGACTTCCTACCGAAACTTTGGAAGATATGGATGAGATGGCAGAACTTCTGAACAAAATCAAATACCGCGCAAGATTGATTAAACGAGAAAAAGGACTAAATCACGGTTTTGAAATCACTTGCACGCTTTCAATTTTTGTTCCAAAACCGTTTACGCCGTTCCAATGGTGTCCGCAAATGGATTTGGACGAAGTTACAGAGCATATTCACTATTTGAAAGAAAAAACTAAGCATATTAAAGGACTAAAAATTAATTATCACGAAAAATTCGTTTCACAAATTGAAGCGGCTTTGACTCGTGGCGATGCGAATTTATGCAAATACATTGAAGCGCTTTATAAAAAAGGTTGTTATTTGGATGCTTGGGGTGAATATTTCGACAAAAATGTTTGGGCTGAAACAGCTAAAAAATGTGGCTTCACGCTTGAAGATTACGCAAGAAAATCTTTTGATTTAGACGAAGTTTTGCCTTGGGATTTTATAAACACAGGCCTAAAAAAAGAATGGCTTCAAAACGAATATAGAGAAGCGATGAAACAAGGTTGTGAGTTTAATTTACAGCCGACTTGCGAAAACAAATGTGTTCAATGCGGTGTTTGCCCAAACTTAAAGACACATAAAGTTATGGCAAAACCTTATAAGGCGTCTGAAGCTGCACAAAAAATTGTTTCTATTGAAGAACATCGTGACCCGACTAGGGCGAATGTTGATCCGAATATTCCTGTTTATCGCTATCGCTTGAAAATTACAAAAAAAGGATTGCTTAGGTATTTTTCACACCTTGATTGGCAAAGCACTTTTCATAAGGTTTTGGCGCGTTCAGGCTTGAACATGGTGTTTACGCTCGGATTTAATCCTACAATGAAAGTGTCTATGGGGATTGCACTGCCTTTGTTCGCTCAATCGGAAGGCGAACTTGTGGACATTGAGATTTATGATAATCTATCTGAAAAAGAGGTTATGGATATTATTAATCCAAAACTCCCTGATGGTGCGAAGATTGTTGATGTGAAGAAAGTTGAAAGGTACACAACCGCTGTTGATATAGCTGCTCAGTGGGCGGAATACTGTATAACACCTTATTGTAAGTCGAATGATAGCTATGATTTTGAGGAATTCAAAAAGGATGTTGAAAGAGTTTTAACTTCACCAGAAATTTTGATTTCCAAGAAAAATAAAAAAGGAGTCGAAAAGACGACTGATTTTAAGAAGTCAGTAGGTACTTACAGATTCAAAGATAATAGTCTTTATATATTCCTAAAAACGGGACAATCTGAAATTCCTGCATTAAGAGCCGACAGCTTAATGCAACTTGTAAATCCTGATAGATTGTTCTATATTACAAGACTTCGTTTCTTGGATGAAAGTTTAAGAGAGTTGTAAATTGTGTAATGTAAAGGTGGGAACCGCTTACGCTTTTCCCACCTTACGTTATTTCATTTTTATTCTTTCTATTTTCTGCACAAGAATATATACTCAGCATTCCTAAAATGCCAATTATAAACGCTATTAATATAGGTTTTGTATTAGACTTTTTTTTTTACGGAATCCAGAATATATGCTTTAAATTTATCAGACATTGATGTTTTAAAATCTTTATTAATTTCGGAATGATGTTTGATGGCTTCTTTTAATCCTTTATCAAGTTCACCTTTTTTAATTTCAATAACCTTATTAAATCTGCTGAAAACATCCGTTAATAATTCTAAATCAGAATTATCTTTTTTTACAACTATACTATACAAAGGCATTCGCTTAATGCAATCTATAAAACCATTTGTTTCCAGCTCTTGTTTTAATAAGTTGTTTTTATCATTCAAGGCATCTTTAAGTTTTACAAGCTTAACCCTCATTTCAGAATCGTAAAATTCTTTGCATTTGGAATTCTCTTTAAATTTTGCCCATTCTTGTTTATCAATATATTCCAATGGATTTAGCATATCAAAGTCATTTGAGCCATCTCCGGCAACTACGACCATATCATTTTCTGAAATAGCTTTTTTCAAAGCCACTTTTGTATCATATAGTTTTGTAAGTTCCTTACCTTCAATATTCGGAGTTATGTTGCAGTGATTTCTATAATGATTGTGCTTATTAGGAATATCCCACCTCATGCTGTAGTTAATATTTTCTTTATGCAAAAAACTTTTAATTTCATTCATAAAGTTATCGTATATATAATTCCGTTCTCGACAATAGCCGTAATCTGGAGAAAATATTAGATTAATCTTTAAATCTCCATCTTTTCTTGCACCTAAAACATAATCAACAGCAGGTTTTTCATGCTGTTTTATTTTACCATTATGTGTTGGTAAAATTTTCCAATCATCCGGATTCAATTTCCCATTGCTAAATAGGGAGTCTTCTCCATAATCTTTTACGGAATTTTCACTACCGGCTTCTACAAAGCGTAATTTATATTTTTCAGCAAGATTTCTTATGAAATTTTTTATAATTTCGCCATCCCAGCCAGTTGCTTTTCTAATATTTTCTTTTTTTTGCAAATTTGTTGTATTGTAATCAAAAGGGAATTTTCCGGTTTGATAAAAATCTGAATTATTTCTTTGTTTTAAATATTCATCGCTACCATTTTTTGCTATAAAACTTTCAGGAAGAGGTAATTTATATCCACGTTTCTTCAAAAGCTGCGAGATTGATTTATATTCGCTATATGTCCTACCGGTCGTTATATGGAAATGTATATCATTTTCAGTACTTTGAAAAAAATTGTCCATCTTAGTACAATATTCTTCCATAAATTTATCATTATGATTGTCACGAATAAAAGAATGTTTTGCAGGACAATATGTCCCGTCGAAGTCCGAATATACTTGCACTTTACCGGCAGTAAAACTTAAACAATTTGTGATATTTGATATTCTCATACACACCCGATGCGCAAATAGTATCACATATTAATCAAATTTACAAGTAAAGATTATATAATGAAATAGCAACAATGTATGCAGAATGTATGGTGGGTACCGCTAAGGCTTTTTACACCCTTCGTTCTATCTTGATTCCATAATTTCACAATCAGTTAATGTCTTTGTTTTCATTGCTTTTTTAAGATATTTAATATCAAAATCTTTATATTTGTCTTTTAACAAATCTTCCAGATAGTATTTCTTAGATGATGTAACTAAATTTTCTAAATCTCTGAAAGAGAAGTTGCTATCTTCCATTTCATTTGCAAATTCTGCAAGTTTTTTGTCGTTTTTTTGAGGCAAAATTATTAAATCCCTTTACTGTTGATAAATTCATTTCATAGCTTTTAAAAGACATTTTTTATCAGGTAAAGGAACTTCAATAATATTTTGGAAACGGCTCATTGCTGCACCATCTAAACTTATTTTCTAAATTTCAAACAAAAACTTTCAACTATCTTAATTCAGTGGCCGTAGGGTATGGAAAAGCGTGAGCGGTTCCCACCTTTTCAATTTTTTATACTCTCTTTACAATTTTGAATAATTTTAGTATGATTAAAGAGAGGTTTTATCTTCCGCTGAAATTTAATCACGAAGAAAAACAAAAAAGGTTTTGAAAAAACAACAGATTTTAAGAAATCTATCAGAAGTATAGATTAGAGGAAATTAGTCTGTTTATATGTCTAAAGACAGGACAAGATTCTTAAATTTTGGCACTAAAAGCTAAATATTTGATGAAACTTGTAAAAGAAGAGCAAATATTTGATATTACAAGAGTTCGATTTTTAGACGAAAACCTCAACGAGATGTAGAAAATGCTTAACTATTAAGCATAGTTGAATAGTTGAAAGGTTGAAAAGCTGAAAAGTTCATTTTAATAAAATTTATCCTAAATATCGGATTTATCCGATTAAACAAACTTTTCAACTATTCCGCTTCTCAACATTTCCACTTGAAAGAATTATAAAGGATTTAAAAGAATGAAAGATTTAGTCGCTAACAAAATTGTCATAGCTGAGCGTGATAATATTGCTGCAGTTATGGAAAAAGGCAAAGTTGCAGAGTTTTATGTACACAGAGGTGAAATCATCTTGGGCGATGTTTACCTTGCACAAGTTGAAAATATTTTACCGTCAATCGAAGCTGCGTTCGTAAACGTGGGTTCAGATAAGATGGGTTTCTTGCACGCACAAGATGTTATGGGTAAAGGCGCATTGCAAGACAAACTTAAACCAAAACAAAAAATCGTTGTTCAGGTTGTAAAAGAACCTGTCGGGCACAAAGGTCCTCGTGTAACAACAGAAATCTCACTACCGGGAAGATTTTTGGTATTGATGCCAAACGAAGCGGGTATTAACGTAAGTAAGAAAATTACTTCCGCAAAAGAAAGAGCTAGACTTAAATCAATCGTAAACTTGCTAAAACCTGTCGGCGTTGGTGTTATCGTAAGAACAGAGGCAGAAGGTCAAACGGAAGCTGATATTCAAGAAGATTTAGAAATCTTGTTGGAAAAGTGGAATAATATTATTACGTCAGCTGAAAGTATGACTCCTCCGAGTCTTTTATACAGAGACCAAGATTTGCTTTATAGAGTAATCAGAGAGGCTTGTAACGAAGAAACTCAAGAAATCGTTGTAGATACGGCGTTTGCGTTGAACAGAGTCCAAAACATTCTTCAAAACTGGCACATGAACAAAAATATCAACATAACTTTGTATAAAGGTTCTGAACCTCTACTTGTTGCAATGGATATTCATAAAGAAATCAAGGCTGCTTTGCAGATGAAAGTTAATTTACCGTCAGGCGGTTATTTGTTCATCCAAACAACGGAAGCTTTGACCGTAATCGACGTAAACAGCGGTAAATTCACAAATTCTGCTACACAAGATGAAACAATTCTTAAGACGAATATTGAGGCGGTTCACGAAATCGCGCGTCAATTAAGACTTAGAAATATCGGCGGTATGATTATCATTGACTTTATTGATATGACAAATCGTGTTGATAAACTTGCCATGATGGAAGAATTAGAGTTGGCTGTGGAAGCTGATAAAGCTAAACCTCAAGTCGGTCAATTGTCAGATTTAGGACTTGTTGAAATGACAAGACACAGACAAGGTCAAGCGATTAGCGAAATCTTTGCAAAACGTTGTCCACACTGCCAAGGTAACGGCTACATTATGGAAGATATCAAATTCGCGTCAGCTACTTCCGAAGGCGAATACAGAGCAAAAGCCGCTAAGTTGAAACTTCCGATGGGCGGAAAGAAAAAGTTTAATAACAATAATAAATTCAACAATAAACCGCAAGAAGAAATCAAAGAAACGGTAGTTCAAGAAGAAAAACTTGAACCGATTACCGAAAATCCTTCTGTTGAGGCTCAAGTTGAAGTTCAAGAAATTAAACAAGAAAAAGAGGTTAAGAAATCTCGTGGCAGAGGCAGACGCAAGGTTAAAGAAACAGAAGTTAAGGCTGAAAACATTGCTCAAACAGTAATCAATGAAACTTCTGAAATTGCACCTGTTATAGCAGAAGATGCTGCTAATAAGGCTGAAGAACCTGCTGTTGAAGAAAAAACTCCTGTTGCAGAAGAAAAAGTAGCAGAAGCTCCGGCTGAAACAACCGCAGAAGAAGTAAAAACGGAAGAAACTGCGGAAGAAAAACCAAAAAGAACAAGACGACCTAACAGAAATTCTCAAAAGAGAACAAGAAGGACTACAAAAAAGAATGTTGAAGAATAAAATTCTTACAATTGTTATAGCGTTAATGTTAGTTTCACCGGTAATAGCAGAAGAAGCTACCGGTGAGGCTTTAGCGCCAATTACGGAAACAACGCAAGAAACTACTCGAACGGTACAGGAAGAATTACCGCAACTTGATACAATTCCATACAAACAACCTGTCAGCAAACGAAAAATGGCTAAAAAGTTCTTAATAGGAATGGGAAGCGTTGCAGTTTCTTCAATTCTACTGTTTGTGATTTTGACGATTTATAACAAAATCAGAGCTGCTGTTCTTGCTCCAAAACCTGACCAACAATCAGGCGAAACATCACTTGTTACACCAGAAAATTTGACAGAAGCTGTAAAAACATTTTTAGATAAGACAAAATACTAGGTGATAAAGTGTCACAAAGAAAATTTGATTTTTATATTGTTCCGACTCCGATTGGAAATATTAAAGATATTACATTTCGTGCGATAGAAATTCTTAAAGAGGTTGATTTAATAGCATGCGAAGATACCAGAATTACACAAAAACTATTAAATCACTATGAAATTCCTACAAAATGTGTTTCTTATCATAAGTACAATGAACACGAACGCATTGATTTCTTCTTAAACCAAATAAGAGAAGGTAAATCTGTTGCATTAGTGTCTGATGCAGGTACTCCGATGATTTGCGACCCCGGTGGAGTTATTGTTTCGGCTCTGTTAAAAGAAGGTTTTTCCGTGACTTCTCTTGCAGGAGCTTGTGCAGTTACAACTTTTCTGTCTCAGCTACCGAGAGAAGATGAACAGTTTTCTTTTATCGGGTTTATACCGAGAACAGAAAGCCAAATCAAAGAAATTTGTAAAAAATATTCTGCTCAAAATATGGTATTTTACGATTCACCTGAGAGAATTTTAAAAACTCTAAAAGTTATTCAAGGGTTTAGAGGCGATGTAAAAATTTCTTTAGGACGTGAGATTACAAAACTCTTCGAAGAAACTGTGACTGATAATATTTCGAACGTTTTAGAGCATTATAAAGAAGGTATTAAAGGCGAAATCGTTTGTATGATTTATGCAGAAGATGCAGATTCGGATTTTGATTTAAAAACACATATTTTAGATTTGAAGAAAAAAGGATTTCGCGATAAAGATATTTCCGTAATTTTATCAACGATTTTTAATGTTAATAAAAATGATGTTTATAAAATGGCGATAGAATTAGGTTAATAAAAAAGGATGGTTTTAAACCATCCTTTAAATTTTATTTGTTCATTTCTTGTAATCTATCGCAAGCATCGCAAGGTTTTTGTTGTGGAATTGTCTTTTGGCAAGGATTGCAAGGTTCTTTCTTTACGCAAGGTGCAGCTGCGCCTGTTGTGCAAGGTGTTTCAACTTTTTGACAAGGGTCACATTTTTTAACCTTTTTGCAACCGCAATCAGCTTTTTTCTTTTCACATTTTGGACAATGTCCCCAATAAGCAGGGTTTAAGCTTGACCATTCAAAAGCGTTTGCGCTTTGAGAACCAATGATAGATACAAGACCTAAAACGGCTAATAAAGATAATGTTTTTTTCATCTCTTACTCCTTTTTCTAATAATTTGAACAGTATTTTAAATACATAATTATTGTAAGAAATTAGAAAAGAATTACCATAAGCCACAAGGACAAACAAGTGATTACCGATTAGGCTAATTTCTTGTTTTATCTATCAAACGGTTTTCTCGGCTCCACTTGAATGATGAGCGGATTTCAGAACCTATTTTTTCAATCAAATGACCTTTAGAAGCGTTTCTTAGTTCGTTGAACTTCTTACCGCCGTTTGCCATTTCATCCATAAATTCTTTTGCGTATTCTCCGCTCTGAATATCGGCCAAGATTTTTTTCATTTCTTCTTTAACTTGCGGATTAATCAGTTTAGAACCTCTTGTCAAATCGCCGTATTCTGCGTTATTAGAGATTGAATAATGCATGTCTTCAATTCCGCCCTGATAAATTAAATCAACGATTAGCTTTAATTCGTGGCAAACTTCAAAATATGCCATATAAGGCGAATAGCCTGCTTCTACAAGAGTTTCAAATGCAGTCTTAATTAATGCGGAACAGCCACCACAAAGAACTGCTTGTTCGCCGAATAAATCAGTTTCAGTTTCTTCTTTAAAGGTTGTTTCAATAATACCTGTTCTTCCTGAGCCGATTGCGGATGCATAGGATAAAGCAACCTCAACAGAATTGCCGTCATAATCTTGATATATTGCAACAAGAGATGGAATACCGCGTCCGTCTTTGTATTCGCTTCTTACGGTATGTCCCGGAGCTTTTGGCGCAACCATAATTACATTTACATCTTTTGGCGGTTTAATAAAGCCATAGTGAATATTAAAACCGTGAGAGAACATCAAATATTGTCCTGCTCTCAAGTTTGGTTCAATTTCTTCTTTATAAACCTTAGCCTGAATTTCGTCAGGAATTAAGATTTGAACAATATCAGCCTGTTTTACGGCGTCTGCAATACTCATTGTAGTTAAGCCGTAATCTTTAGCTTTAATATCAGACGCGCCACCTTGTCTTAAACCTAAAATTACATCACAGCCTGAATCTTTAAGGTTCAAAGATTGACCGTAGCCTTGTGAACCAAAACCTATAACTGCAATTTTCTTCGTTTTAATCAAATCTTGGTTAATGTCATTATCCATGTATATTTTTAAGTTACTCATAAACCCCTCCTTAAAACATGGTTATTATAACACTTCAAGATTAATTGCGAATTATCAACAAAAAAGGTGCATTAAAAACGCACCTTTAACAATATTCAAGAAACGGCAAATGCTTTTTTACCCAGATATTTTGCACTTGCACCAAGTTCTTCTTCAATTCTTAACAGTTGGTTATATTTTGTGAGCCTGTCAGTTCTTGAAACAGAACCTGTCTTTATTAGTCCGCAATTTGTTGCAACCGATAAATCTGCTATAAAACTATCTTCCGTTTCCCCTGAACGGTGAGAAACAATGGCTGTATAACCATTTTTCTGTGCCATATAAATTGCATCTAAAGTTTCTGTTAATGTTCCTATTTGGTTTGGCTTAATCAATATTGAATTTGCTACATGCTTTTCAATACCTTCTTTTAAGCGAGAAGTATTTGTTACAAATAAATCATCACCAACTAATTGGCATTTTTTACCCAATTTTTCGGTTAAATTTTGCCATCCCAGCCAGTCATCTTGCGCTAAACCGTCTTCTATAGAAATTATCGGATAATCTCTGACTAATTCTTCCAAATATACGACCATATCTTCTGAAGTTAATTTGCGATTTTCGCCCTTCAAAAAATATCTGCTTAAAGAACAAACTCCATTTGAGCATTCGCCTTCTTCATAGAGTTCAGATGCTGCAACATCAAGACAAAGTTTTATATTATTTGTGTTATATCCTGCTTTTTCTATCGCAAGTATAATGGTTTCAATTGCTTCTCTTGTTGAACTCAAGTTAGGAGCAAAACCGCCTTCATCACCTACTGTTGTTGATAATCCTTTTTCGTTTAGAATACGTTTTAGGGTGTGAAAAATTTCTGAACCGGCTTTTAGTGCATCAGCAAAACTTGAAACGCCAACAGGTGCAATCATAAATTCTTGTATATCAAGATTGTTGTTGGCATGCACTCCGCCGTTTAAAATATTCATCATAGGTGTGGGTAGAGTTCGTCCGACAATTCCGCCTAAATATTTATAAAGCGCCAATTCATAATAATCGGCAGCTGCCCTCGCGCAAGCAAGTGAAATCGCAAGAATAGCATTTGCGCCTAAAGTAGATTTATTAAAACTGCCATCCATTTCAAGCATAAGGTTATCTATCAATTGCTGGTCAGTAGCATCTTCTCCTAAAAGATTCGGAGTAATAGTTGAATTAATATTGTCTATAGCTTTTAAAACACTTTTGCCTAAATAATCCGTTTTAATATTATCTCTAAGTTCTTTTGCTTCATAAATTCCGGTTGAAGCACCTGACGGAACAGAAGCTCTACCAAAAGAACCATCAATAAGTTTAACATCAACTTCAACAGTTGGGTTTCCTCTGGAATCCAGAATTTGTCTTGCTTTGATATCATCAATTTCGCACATAATCACTCCTCTCTTTTTTTTATAAGATTAGAAAAAAATATTATATAGAACTATTCAACAGTTGGGTAAAGTTTTTTATTTGTGAAACATTACAAATTGTAGTAAGATAAATCTATGATTAAATTTTTTGGTAATTGTGTAGAAAATCTTTATAGAAGTATTGTTTATCTTGTAACAGGGCGTTCGAGGGTAACTCATGTTATTGCGCAAGCTGCCTCAATAAGTTATGATTCTCTTGTTATATCGTTGGTTATAGCGTTTGTATCAGCAGCAGTAATTGCAATACAAGTGTCAAAACAATTCTTGATGTCTGGTGCGGAAGCTTATGTTGGCGGTTCTATCGCCGTTGTTATGATTAGAGAAATCGCTCCCGGGTTTGTTGCTTTAGCAATCGGCGCAAGAGCCGGTACTGCAATATCTGCCGAAATTGCAAACATGCAAGTAACATCTCAAGTTGATGCTATAAAAACTTTAAAAGTAGATCCTGTAGGATACTATTTTGCTCCAAGAATCTTGGCATCCGCAATTACTGTACCTATGGTTGTTTTGATTGCAGAATTTGTTGGTATTGCAGGCGGTTTATTAGTTTCTAACGCTACAATACACTTGCATCCGTCAAGATACATAACATCTGTTTGGCTATGGTTAAGCACAAGAGATATTTATATAAGTTTATTAAAAGGTTTAATATTTGGTATTTTAATAGCGTTAGTTTGTGCAACCCAAGGTTATAATACAAAAGGCGGAGCTAAAGACGTAGGTGAGTCAACAACAAAAGCTGCTGTTTTGTCTACAGTTTATATGTTAATGGCTGACTTTTTAATTAACTTGGTATTTTATTTGTAAATTTAAATTACGAATTACAAAGCTTCCTTTACTGCAAATTTAATTAAAGAAGGCTTTTGTTTTGTTAATTTGAATGTCCAGTATATAATTATATTTGTCAGAGTATTGTATTTGCTATATCTCTACCCATTGTAATATAATTTTGCAAACAATAAAGGCGCGAACGAAGTTCGCGCCTTTATTAATATTTTGTAGGTCAGGCACTGCCTGACATTAATATTCCTAGTGGCAAAGTGCTAATAAAACACCTGCTGCAACGGCTGAGCCGATTACACCAGAAACGTTTGGACCCATTGCGTGCATTAACAAGAAGTTTTGAGGGTTAGCTTCAAGACCAACTTTGTTTGATACACGAGCTGCCATTGGAACCGCAGAAACACCGGCTGAACCAATAAGCGGGTTGATTTTTGTCTTTGAGAACAAGTTCATAAATTTAGCCATCAATACACCTGCCGCAGTTGCAACTGAGAATGCAATGATACCTAAAACTAAAATTTTCAAAGTTTCTAAAGTTAAGAAGTGGTCATATTGTAATTTTAAACCAACTGCCAAACCTAAGAAAATTGTAATGATATTGATTAATGCATTTTGCATAGTGTCTGATAATCTGTCAACAACACCGCATTCTTTACATAAGTTACCAAATGTCAACATACCTACTAGAGGGCAAGCATCAGGCAAGAAGATTGCACAAAGTACAAGAACTACTAGAGGGAATGTAATTTTTTCTCTCTTAGAAACTTCTCTCAATTGTGTCATTTGAATCTTTCTTTCAGCTTCAGTTGTAAAGAACTTCATTATAGGAGGTTGAATCAATGGAACTAAAGCCATGTAAGAATATGCTGCAACTGCAATTGCACCCAATAAATCAGGAGCTAATCTTGAAGTTACGAAAATTGAAGTAGGACCGTCAGCACCACCAATGATACCGATTGAACCGGCTTCCGGTAATGAGAAACCTAAGAACAATGCTAAGAACAATGCACCAAAGATACCAAACTGAGCAGCACCACCTAATAATGCTGTTTTAGGGTTTGCAATCAATGGACCGAAGTCTGTCATTGCACCTACGCCCATGAAAATAATCAATGGGAAAATACCGATAGCAGGGTCGATACCTACTTTATAAACGAATTGTTGAAATCCGTGATCGCAAGGGAAGTTTGCAATCAAACCTCCGAATGCGATAGGAACAAGTAGCAATGGCTCAAATTGCTTTTTGATACCTAACCAAAGTAGGAATAAACAAATGAATACCATTAATATTTGTCCGTACATGTGTAAAAATTGTTCTACACTATTTTGAATTGTTGGATCAGCAGGAAGAACGAAGTTCACGATACCTGTTGAATTCCAAAGGTTTATTAAACCATCTTGAATACTAATCGCCATTTCTAACGTCCTTTCCTAACTAACCGATAACTACCAATGTTTGACCGGTAATAATTTTATCACCTTGAGCAACTTCGATAGCTTGAACAGTACCTGCTTTTGGTGATTTAACTTCAGTTTCCATTTTCATAGCTTCAACAACCAATAATACATCGCCTTCAGCTACTTCATCACCTTCTTCAACTTCTAGTCTTAATACGTTACCAGGTAAAGCTGCTTTAACTTCTTCACCATCAGTAGAACCAGAAGATGCTTTTTGTTCAATACCGGCTTTAACATTAATGTCATAAGCTTTGCCGTTAACAGTTGCTTTATCGCCTTCAAGTTTAACAGCGTAGTTTTTACCGTTAACCTTAACTGTGTATTCACCTGTTGAAGATGCTTGAGCCGCAGGTGCAGCTTCTTTATTAGCAGTTTTATTAACTGAAACTTGACCTTTACCTAGCAAGAATTCAATACCTTTATCTACGTTACCGTCTTTGCAAGCTGCAGAAATAAAGATGTTTTCATCTGTTGTCGGAAGTCCGGCTTCTTCAAGTCTTTTCTTAGCTGCTGCAATACCCTTTTCAGGATCTTTTTCGTTAATATCAACAACTTTTTCAGTTGTAGGTTCCATACCAACTTTTTCTTGAGCCCATTTAACCAATTCTGGATCTGGTTCGCAAGGAGTTTTACCGAAGTAACCAAGAAGCATTTTAGCGTAACCAGGGTTAGCTTGTTGCCATGGTTCAGGAGTAATTGCGTTCAAGAATGATTGTTGAGCATAGAATTGAGAAACAGGAGTTACAGATGTAGCAAAACCGCCTCTTTCAACAACTTCTTTCATGTTAGCGATAAGTTTAGGGAACTTGTCTAACATACCCATATCTTTTAATTGGTTAACAGTTGTAGCTGTTGCACCACCAGGAAGTGGAGCTTGGATAAGAATTGGGTTAACAGCCAAAGAAATTGGAGAGATTGGATAATCTTTCATGCATTCTTTGAAGATTTCTTCTGTCTCCATAATTTTCTTAATATCTAAGCCTAAATCGTATTCAGTACCACGAAGAGCATGCCACATAGAAATAATATCAGGTTGACCTGTACCGCCTGAAACAGGTTTCATAGCCAAATCGATACCGTCAGCACCACCATCAAGAGCAGCTAAGTATGCAGCTAAGCCTGTACCTGCTGTTTCGTGAGAGTGGAATCTGATGTGTGCATCTTTACCTAACAATTCACGAGCCATTTTAACTGTTTCGTAAACTTTTCTAGGGTGAGATGTACCTGAAGCATCTTTGAATGCCAAGCTGTCAAAAGGCAAGCCTGAATCTAAGATGTTTCTCAAAACTCTTTCATAGAAAGCTACATCGTGTGCGCCTTCGCAACCGTAAGGAAGTTCCATCATAGTGATTGTAACTTCGTGTTGCATACCGTATTTTTTAATTGAGTTTGCAGAATCAACCAAGTTGTTAACATCGTTTAATGCATCGAAGTTTCTAACTACGTTAACACCGTGTTTTGCAAACATTTTTGCGTGTAAGTCGATAATATCACGAGGTTGAGAGTTAAGACCTACAACGTTTACACCTCTGGCTAGAGATTGCAATTTAATATCAGGACCAACTGCTGCTCTGATTTTATCCATTGTTTCAAAAGCATTTTCATTACAGAAAAATATTGGAGCTTGGAATCTTGCACCACCTGCTGTTTCAAAGTGTTTTAGGCCTGCGCTTACAGCTGATTGCAAAGCAGGAATAAAATCATCTACAAGAACTTTTGCCCCGTAAATTGATTGGAAACCGTCACGGAATGACGTATCCATAACCTTAATTAATTTTGTCATTTTTATACCCTTTCTTACTTTTATAAAATTTATCTTTTAAACATTGCTGCAACAATAGCGGCTGCGATTTCTGAATCGTCACCTTTTGCAGCTTTTTTCTTAGCTCCGCCTGCAACTTGTGGAACAGGTTCCGGCCAAATTGTATTTAATTTTGCAATAACTTTTGCCGTACAATTCATGACAAAAATCATAATGTACAAGAAGATGAATACTGTTCCCATGCCTATGCACATTACAGCAAGCCCTTCATTGAAAATTTCTACTACGTTCATAAAATATCTCCTATTAAAAGTGTATGTAAATTATTATCTATATCTCTTAGAATTAAAGCTCCTGTATCAGTTATACCTTCAGCAATTCCACTGATTTGTTTATCAAAAACTTTTACAGTAATCTCTTTGTTGAGAAATCCGGCTCTTTTTACGTAATCATTTTTGATTAACAAAAACCCATTCTCAATAAATCTATCATATAACAAACAAAATTTTTCTAATAGTTTTTTTAAGAAAATTTTCCTATCTATAAAACGCCCCGTTTCAACATTCAAAGATGTTGCAGGTTGATTGATTTTGGATAAAAAATCTATCTTTGTATTCAAATTTACGCCAAAACCTAAAACTAAACCTTCAAGTTTTCCGTTTTCAATAACGCCTTCGGCTAAAATTCCCGATATTTTTTTACCTTTTATTTGAATATCATTTGGCCATTTTATAGTCGGTGTAACTCCGTATTCTTCGAATGTTTGGGCAAGCATTAAACATAAAAATTGTGTTAAATTCGAATAGATTTCTTTCATCTCATCAGACGGTTTCAGAATTAAACTTGCATAGATATTATCTTTACCTGCATAAGACCATTTTCTATCTAATCTTCCACGTCCGTTTGTCTGATTATCAGTGTATATTAGGGTCATGTCATTATAATCTTTTATATGCTCTTTTGCATATTTATTAGTTGACTCAACTTCTTCTAAAAAAATTAATTCCATAGATTTAATTATATAATAAACAAGGTTTAATATTTTAAACTGTAAATTTTTGAATTATTTACGAATTATGTCTAAAAAATAAAAGTTTCTAAAAGGCTGGATTGCTTCAGGCTAATTGCCTTCGCAATGACGTGGTATGAAACTACCGGCTGGGCGTCATTTTGAGGTGCGATTAGCACCGAGAAATCCAGCTTTTTAGAAACTATTATTTTAAATCTGTACCGTATATATAATACATTTTTTACTGTGAGAGGAAATAATGACAAACACTTTATAACAAAAAACAACCGCCTTAAACTAAAGCGGTTGTCTTGTATGTACACATTAGGTTTGCAATTATACAGCTTTTTTCAATTCTTTTTGTTCAGACATTTTTATTTCTTGTGCATTGTTTTGTTGATTTCCTGCAATCTTTTGTTCATCTTTTTTGTCTTCGCCATTAAGTTTTCTACCAATCCAGTTTGCAATTGGGGTAATAACAACTGGTGTTACATATCTATATATTAAAGTGAATGTTATCAATTGTGTTAAAGCATTAAAACCATGCAATTTATCGCCAAAAGTTTTTTTCAATTCCTTGGCTTCTTCTTTAGAGATTTGTCCTAGAGCAATTTGTTGTTCTTTTAAGCCACAATATTTATATTCCGCATTTTTTCTGAATTTACTTAATAGCTTACTTACTGTATATGCTCCAATAGTTGGAATTATACAACATAGACCTTGGTTTACTGCTAATGTTTTTCTCTTATCTGAATCCAAATCTTTGTTATTCAAAGTTTTGTACATATAAGTTGAACTAGTCAAAATAGAACCGAGTGTTGCCATGTGTTCTGTCATTTCACCAGGAATTTTAGCTAATTTTTCAGAAATATTTTGAATTTTTTCTGAATTCATTACCTTTTTACCGTAATATTTTCCATAAAACTTACTAATCCAACGACCCAGTGCGCTTTCTTTTTTACCTTTAAATGCTACTTGAGCAGATTTCGTTTCAGTCGGTTGAGGTTTATTATTGATTTCAGGTTTTACAATATCTTTTTGTTTGTCGTCATGTTTTTTAGATTTTTCCAAATGGAAGACATTTTTTAATACAAACGGAATCAGATAAATTGTTCCGGCAGCAACCGGTATTCTTGTAAGAATATCAGGCAACCAGCCAAATGTTTTATTACTGATTACATTAACTTTATCTTTATTTAAGTACTCTTGTTCAATTGCTGAACCTAATTTTTCAGGAACTTTTGTTGAATCTTCCAATTTTATATTGTTTTGATATGAAATATATTTTTCTGTTGTTTTTCCACCTTTTGTTTCAACTCTCTTTTTGCCTGTGTAAAGAGGAGTTGCGTGTGCAGTTTCTCTATAAGAAGACAAATGAATCATATCCATATCAAGTTTAAATGGAGTTCCGTCTACATTTTTCCACATATCAGTGTGCAAACGTTTGCCATCTTTTTCAATTGAATTTATATCAAGTTTTGGCATAACTTCTTTTAAGAAGTCTTTATCAATATGAGCAAGTGAGAAGAAGTTAGTATCTTTGTTATCTTTTAAAGAACCACCCATACCATCTTCTTTTACTGCAATAAACATATCTTTTAAATCAAAATGAAGTTTTTTACCGTTTCTGTCAGTCCATTCGCTGATAGGTTTACCTTTCATTGCATTTACATCAACATCAGCACCAAAATCTTTCAAAGTAGCTTCTGAAATTTCAGAAATGTGTTTTGGTTGTGCAACTTTCATTACGTCTTTATATTCTTTTGAAAATTTATTGCCTAACTTATCTGTCCATTCAGAAACAGGTTTTCTAACTGTTTTAGCCGCATCTGCCCAAATTGATTCAATATTCAAGTTTGGATATTTACGTTTAAGAAGATTTTCGCTCATATCTTTTAAGTAAGTTTTTTGAGCATATTTAATACCTTTAGAAAATGGTGTAGCAATTAATAATGATGATGCAATACCAACCAGACCGGATGAAACTGAGTGAGCAGAAGCGTACATGTTATCTTGCTTACTCTTCTTTGTAGGAATTGCCATAATTGTAAGTGGGCGCATTGCCACACAAACAACAGCAGAAATTAATGATTGAACAAGAACTTCATGGTTCATAATATTCAATGCTTTATCAAAAAAGCGGCTTTTTAGAAACTTATCCATTTTTGTCTCTTTATCCGCCGCTTTTCTAGAATTATCTACAATTTTCTTTACAATTTCTTTTTTACCCTTGAAAGACACCTTGCCCTCAAACGAGTCCGGTTGGTCTAAAAGGTTCTGCTTTCGCATCTGTTCTGAATAGTTTAATCTAATCTCAGGGATAGTAACATTGTCGGTTGATTGTTTTCTCACTTTGGAGATTAGATTTTGCGTTGTATGAATGTTCATCATAGTTTCCAATCTAAATTTACTGTCTACACATTTATCTTAAAACAAAGCAAAATTTTTTTTGCTAGTTTGTGAATATTTTGTTACAATTGTTTATAATCAGTGGACACCCTCGTCCCTTGCGGTATAAGGCATAAGTATTTACATAAAAACGAACTATAACCTCCATGAATAGGGAGGTCACAAATGTTAGCGAAGCTATGCTGAGCTTTACAGATGTGGGTGGGTTTGTTCCCTTACGGGATAATACCCATCCCAACCTTCCCTAACAAGGGAAGGAGGCAACAACAATTGTTCCTGTATAACAGTACAAAAAACCGTTGAGAAGGACATTACGGTATGAAAAAACGGATTTTAACTTTTATAATATTAACCTTTGCAAGTCAAACAGTCTGGGCTTTCGACTTAGACATGACAGTTGACGATGACATTAGAAAAAATTACAATTCTTCAAAATTAATAAAAGATACACACACAGAAGACAATGAAGAAACGTTACCCGCTCTCCCTGAAATAAGCAAATACAAAGAGCCTGAACAATCTGTTATTAAGCAAGAAACATATACTCCACCTACTCAAATTTATAACAAAGGGAATAAAAAAATCCATGCCGGAACAACTTTTGACGTTGTTAACTCTGCTAAAATTTCAGATTGGCAAACAAGAGGAGCAACTGTTAAATTTTCGGTAAAAACTCCTATACAAAGAAAAAAATATACAATTCCTGCCGGAACCGTTTTCACTGGTGAAATTTTAGAATCACATCAACCTCAAATTACTTGTAACGGAGGTTTAGTAGTAATTAGAGTGAGAAGCATGCTCTATAAAGGTCAGACAATACCAGTGAATGCTTATGTTACAAAAGCTGACTCCAAAAAGATTTTTCTCAATAATATAAAAGGCGATAGAACTTATATCAAAACAACATGGAAAAAAGGGAATTGGGGTAGAACAATTTTCAATAAAATGATGACATTAACGGTTAATCTTGGCGGAGATGGTTCAACATTAATCCTTTCACCGTTCCCGTTTGCTTACGGAACAATTTGTCTCGGTTTAAATACTTTGACGTCACCGATTTGCGCATTTTTCCAAAAAGGCGGGCATGTTTCAATTCCTGCGGGAAGTAAATTTACTGTCAGATTGTTAGATGATACATATATAGATTAAAAGTTTGCAGGCAAATTTTGTTTCTAATATAATTATTATGCAACTATTTGCAAATAAGAAAGGAAAGAGATTATGAAAAAATCAATTCAAGATTTAGGTGACATCAAAGGAAAAGTTGCTCTTGTTAGAGTTGACGTTAACGTTCCTCTTGATGAAAACAAAAATGTAACAGACGATACTCGTATTCAAGCTATCGTTCCAACTGTAAAATTCTTAAAAGATAAAGGCGCTAGAATCGTTCTTATGGCTCACTTAGGCAGACCAAAAGGCGAAAGAAACATGGAATTCTCTCTAGCTCCTGTTGCTAAATACATGGCTAAAGTTTTCGGCGAAGAAATCGTTTTCATCCCTTCAGTTGAAGAAGCTAAACCATTCGTTGAAAAACTTGCTGACGGTCAAATCGCTTTATTGGAAAACATCAGATTCTACAAAGCTGAAGAAGCTAAAGATGATGATATGACATTTGCTAACGAATTGGCAGCATTAGGCGATTTCTATGTAAACGACGCATTCGGCGCTGCTCACAGAAACCACACTTCAACTGCTAAATTGGCTAAGGTTCTTAAACCTGCTGTTTCAGGTTTGTTGATGGAAAAAGAAATCAGATGCTTATCTCAAGCTTTGGATAACCCAACAAGACCATTCACAGCTGTTGTTGGTGGTGCTAAAGTTTCTTCTAAAATTGGTGTTTTAGAAAACTTGCTAGACAAAGTTGATAACATGATTATCGGTGGCGGTATGGCTTATACATTCGTTAAAGCTAATGGCGGTAAAATCGGTAACTCAATTTGCGAAGATGACCAAATCGATGTTGCTAAAGCTATCGAAAAGAAAGCTCAAGAAAAAGGCGTTAAGCTTGTAATGGCTACTGACGTTCTTGTTACTGATGATTTCTCAGGCAACGGAACAAACAAATTTGTTAAAATCAACGAAATTCCTGATGGTTTTGAAGGCGTTGATGCAGGTCCTGATTCAAGAAAAGCTTTTGCAGAAGTTCTTAAATCTTCAAAAACAATTCTTATGAACGGTCCTGTTGGTGCTTTCGAAAACCCTAAATTCGCTGAAGGTACAAAAGCTGTATTAGAAGCTATCGTTGAAGCTACTAAATCTGGTGCTACATCAGTTATCGGTGGTGGTGATTCAGTTTCAGCTGCTAAGAAATTCTTCAAGGCAGAAGACTTCACTCACGTTTCAACAGGTGGCGGTGCTTCTCTTGAATTTATCGAAGGTAAAGTACTTCCTGGCGTTGCAGCATTGGATGACAAGTAGAAAGAAATTTCTATATAAATATTTAGTAAAGGCGGCTTTGAATAAAGCCGCCTTTTTTTATTAAATTTGTAAAATCAATTACCGACAGGAATAGTATTTATTTCAAAAGCTTTATGCTATAATGTCGATATTGACGAGGGGATTTATTATGTCACACGATACAAAAAAGACAAACGGTAACAAGTATTCTTTGAGAACTCCGGAGTTTTATAACAGATGGAGAAAGATGTTTTTGTTCTTAGTGACACATGTTTTTTATATGATACGCTTCAAGCTTGTTTATCGTTTGGAAGTTCAAGGTAAAGAAAATATTCCTCAAGACAACAGTTATATTATAGCTGCAAACCACCTTTCAACATTAGACCCGCCATTAGTTTGTGCGATTATGAAAAGAGGCGTTGCTTACATGGCAAAGAAAGAACTTTTTGAAAATCCATTCTTACGTTGGTGGCTTGATTGGCTAGGTGCTTTTGCTGTTGATAGAGAGAAACTTGGTGTTTCAACTATCAAAACAGTAATGACTATTAAAAAAACAGGTTGGGTTTTAGGTATTTTCCCTCAAGGAACTCGTCAAGAACCGGGTGAAATCAGTAATATTACTAAAGGTTTTGCTTCTCTTGCAAAAAGTACAAAATGTGGTATTTTACCGGTCGGAATCACAGGAACTCAAGAAGTTAAAAGATTTCCGTTTACGGGAAAAATCGTCGTAAAAATTGGTAAATTAATTCCTTATTCAGATGATGTCAGCGGTATGGTTGATGAATGGGGAAATGCTATTCAAGAATTGACAGGGTTCAAATACAACAAAGAACACGCAAAAGTATAATAATGAATTTTAAGAATTAAGAGTGGATTAGAAAAGATGACTGAAAAAAATTACAACAGACGCACCGAAAAAGATTACAACTTTTTTAGAACCCTGTATTACATGACATTTGTAATGTTTGTAGTATTACCCGTTACAAAGTTCATGTATAATGTGAAAATTGAAGGACGTGAAAACTTACCTAAAGATTCACATGTAATTTATGCAGGAAATCACGTTTCTTATATTGACCCGCCCCTTATTGCCTTGGCAGCATGGAAGAATATTGCATATATGGCAAAACAAGAATTATTTCAAGATGACAATAAACTCTTAAGGTTCTTAGTACATACCCTTGGAGCATTTGCAGTAAATAGAGAAAAACCTGAGATTGCGACATTTAAAACTGTTAAATCAGTATTTAATACAAATTGGGCATTAGGATTATTTCCGCAAGGCAAGATTGTAAAAGAACATGAAATTAGCAACATACATAAAGGTTTTATTATGTTTGCTAAAAAATTCAAAGCAGATATTGTGCCTGTTGGTATTTGCGGTTTTGACGGATACGCTAAAAAGTTGTTTGAAAAGCATGTTACTGTAAAAATTGGTAAGCCTATTTCATATACTTTGGATGAAGATGAAATTTTAAGAGAATGGGCAAGACAAATTTGTGATTTTACGGGATTTGAGAATAAAATCGAAGACAGTTTGGTAAAACAGTAATTTTCATAGATAATAATGATTAATAGCCTATTTTACTAATTGACGTAATTTAAGTTTCTTAATATTTTGTAATAATAGTTCAAATTATAGCAAGTTTTTTCCTTTATATGTTTTATATTGGAAGACGAAAGGTAAATAGCGTATGAATATCCAAGCAATTACAAATGTTATGCCAAAATCAATGATACAAGGTTCAAAAGTTGATAATGGTCAAATAACAACAAATTTTGGCATAAAAATGGATACGCCGATTAAACAAGATACATTATCTTTTCATGGTGCAAAAGTAAGCAAAGTTACTAAAAATTGCGTGAATATATTAAAGCATACAGTAGAAAATGTAGAAACTACAGTCGCTGAGAATAATGGAATTACAAATAAAGTTGCAGCAAAAACATTGGAAATTAATAGAACTACTGCTACAGCTATCTATATTAAAAATTTAAGAACAATGCAAAGGGTAGATGATTTTTTCTATAATACGTTTGGTGATTTAGTAGCAGATGCAAAACACCCGAATAACCCAATCCTTAAGATTTCTTGTCGACCTAAATCAAAAAATTCTATAATTGAAAAAACAGGAAGTCGTGAATGGAAAAGTATTAACGAAATCTTAGAAAACATGACCGATTTAAAGGGTGGTAAAATTGTTTTAAGAGATTCTGATAAGAAAACAGTTGATGGAGTTTTAGACAGATTAATTCCGGCAATAAAATCAAAGTCAATTGAATTATTAGAAATTGAAAATAAACGTCCTAAAGCAGTTAAAGGTTTACCAGAAAAAGACGCTTCAAAATATGACTATGCTTCAATTAACATGTTAGAAAAGTTGGTTGATATCCAAAATGGTGCTTGGAAAAAAGGCGGAAGTAAAGAAAAAGTTGCGGCTCATTTAACAGATGAATTTACACCTGCTAATTATTGTGCGGTTCATTTCTTACTAAGAATCCCCGGTGTTCCAAACAGTACATTTGAATTCCAATTGATGGGACATAATACGGCAATTGCTAAGGATATTGATGATGTTGTTTATAAAAAATTGGACGGTAAAAATCCTGCAAATTGCCCTGATGCTTTTAATGAGTTGTTTGAACCACTGACAAACCCAAAATTCTTCGCAGAAGAAACTGAAAGTAAGGGCAAAGAACTTATGAAAAATGCAAAAGATAAGTTCAATCAATATAGACGTGAAATGTTCTTATTCCAAAGAATGAAAGCTGATATGCCATATTCAAAGAAAACGGCTAAGAAAAAAGAACAATTCCTGCCGATTCAATACCAATTATTTCCAAGTGATGTTGAGTTGAAATACGGAATTTCATCACTTGATTTTGATTACAATAATATTGCGAAAATTCTTGAACGTGGTAAAAAGAAGGGCAATAGCAAAAAAGTATGGCACTATACAACAATTTCAAATTAATAAAAAACGGTCAATCAAATTTTGATTGACCGTTTTTATTATTCTAAAATTTCTGCCCCATTTTGTTCAACTTTCAAAGTTCTTATATCAACCTTAACACTTTGAGGTTCCCAAATCTCTTTTACAGTTGATTTGATTTTGTCTAAATCATATTTATGTGAAATTATTAATAACGTTGGACCTGCTCCTGAAAGTACACAACCTAAAACACCGTCTTCATGCTTAAAAGCTTCCATAATTTTTTTCATGCCGGGAACTAATTTTTCTCTGTACGGTTGATGAAGCTTGTCATGAAGAGCAGTTTTCATTAATTTTTCATCTTTTGTATTTACTGCTTCAATAAGCATTGCGAGGTGCTTTGTATTGAAGATTGCATCTTGCATTGGAACATTTTCAGGTAAAACTGAACGTGCAATATTCGTAGAAAGTTCAAAATCAGGAATACAAACTGTTATATCCCATTCGTTCGGCCAATTTAATTTTCTGTATACAATAGAACCATCATCTTCTTGAGAAGCTAACACAAAACCTCCAAGGATAGCAGGAGCGACGTTATCAGGATGTCCTTCAACCTCGGTTGCAATAGAAAGCAATGCCGTTTCATCAGCAGGAGAACCCAACAATTTATTGGCTGCAATTAAACCACCTACAATAACGGCTGCAGAGCTTCCTAAACCTCTAGTTATCGGAATTTGTGATTGAATATTAATACGCAATTCAGAAGGCTCTTGCCCGATAGAATTGTAAAGCATTTCAACAGCTTTATATACAATATTATTTTCATCACGAGGAATATCGTCAAAAATCATTTCATCAATAGCTTCTTCGTCTTCGGTCATCATATTAATTTCTATGCCTGTACCCGGAAGAACCGTTTCTTCTATAGTAATTGTATTATAAATCGGCAAAGCTAATCCCAAACAATCGAAGCCGGGGCCAATGTTTGCGGATGTAGCAGGAACTTTTACGCTAACTTTCATTTTCTTAACTATTCTCCTAATAAAAGTATAAGGCGATTATACTATAAAGACAAATAAAAAAACATATCTTTCAGAACAATCCTTTTACAAATCTTTAGTTGACTCATTCCTTTGAATTGGAGTATAAATGTATTATGAAGAAGTTTTTGGGAGTGAGTTTAATACTGGCTTTGTTAGCACCAACGATTAGTTTCGGTGCTGATGACGGTGTTGTGACTTTAGATAAAAACAGTGTTGAAAAACCTTCTATAGCAATTGATAAAGGTGCAAAACAACTTCAAGGTTCACTTTTGGTAAGTGATTCTGAAGATTTGGCGCAACTTATTGATACTCAAAAAGACCATGATATAAAAGACTTGGAACAACTTTGGAAAGGTACGGTTGAGAATAACCAAGTTATTGAGTTTGCACTAAAAAAACTCGCGACTCCAGAATCTCAACGCAGAATTCATTCGTCACTAATGGCAAAAACTCTGTCTGCCGTTGTAACAGGAGCTTCGTTTGTACCATCTCTTATGGGAGCAAATTATGGTTTGCAGACTTCTGCGTTTTCAGCAGGGAGACTTGCGCAAGGTTTGATTAACAGAAAAAATGTTCCGCAAGAAACTCCACTGACGGATACTGAATTGATTGAATTAGCGAGCATGATAGAAGATTTGCAAGATTCTTTGATTAGCTCTTACTATAACTATAAAAGCACTTTAACGCAACTAAAAGATACGCGTTCAAAAATGATATTGTACAGCAGAAATTATTCAAAAGCACTTGAAGGCGGCGATGTTTTGGAAATTGCAATTTCTTCATCGCTCTATGATTCAATGCGAATACAAGAATTTAATTTGGAACAATCCGCAAAAAAATATCATATCCAGTTGCAAAGACTTGCAGGAAAAAAGATTGTTGACGGTTTAGAATTGTATCAATATGATTTTAATTCTGTTTTATACAAAAACGGTGATACAAAAGATGGAGGTAAAAAGAATGGCAAAAAATAAAATTCTTTCAACTCTGCTTTTGATTTCAATGATGGCTTCGACAGCGCTTCCAATTTTTGCGGAAGTTAAAATGGATGATTTAACCTCGCCAAAAGATGCATTCTTTAGACTTGGAACAACAGATATTCCTGAAAACAAAATTGATGTAAACAGTAAAATGGATATCAAAGCTTCAATAGCTAAGGAAGAGAAATTTTACAGCGAAGGTTTGACTTATGCAGATTTGAGCATAAAGAAGATGGCACTAGAAGTTTCTAAGTCTGTCGAAGTAGACTATAACGAAATGCTAGAAGATTTATCTTTGTTGTGGCAAGGTGCGGCAACAAAAAGTGATACAATTAAGTTTGCAATCTACAAACTTTCAAATCCTGACAAAGATAAACCTGATCAGAGTGCAGTCAAAAAAGTTTTAACAACGATAGCCGGCATGTCAACATTCTTGGGTGCAGGCATGGGTAATCCTGTGTTAGCGAGTGCCGCTTTAATCGGTGGTAATACTTTAGGCATTATGTCACAGGATACTAAAGCTTTAAATTATAAGTATTCGCAAGTTAATGACGCGGACATGATTTTGCTTGTGAGAAAAGTTGACGAGCTTCAGCAAAAAGTTGTTGACATGTATTATGATTATATGACCGCAAGACAGCTATATGACATGACAACAGAAATGGTTGAGCAAAGACGTCAAAATTATCAGAATTCTCAGAAATCTAAAAAAGAAGTTATTTTGATTACTGATACTTTTTATAGAGAAGCAATGGATGAACAAATTAAAGCCCGTGGTAGTTTCTTTGAAAAACGTTCACGTCTTGAACAGTTGGTTGGAAATGATGTCTTTAGACAATTTGAAGCTATTGTTGATGCAAGATATTTTAAATAAGTTAAAAAAAGAGATGTATTAATATGAACTGAAACCCTAAAACTAGACAAAGTAAAAAAAAGTCGGTTTTAGGGTTT
>CAZYWC010000001.1:37562-235117 GCA_964651125.1 uncultured Vampirovibrio sp. | reverse complement strand
AAGTATAAGTTGATTACAATTTTAGGAATAGAAATCTTGCTTAAAGTTGGGGAGTTTAAAAAACAAGTATGAGAGTAAGTGTAATAGTTAATGGTACAGAATTACACAACAGCATTGAAAAGAGGTATTTATTTTGAAACCGATATTATTCTATACAGAAAAAAGCGTATTTGAAGCTACAAATTATGATAATTTTCAAGACGATTTCAGAGTTTTTCATAATTCGGGCAACAAATTGTTCCAATATTCTGTTGAGAAATTTTTACAAGATAATTGCATAAATTATGCTTGCAAAAAACCTGAATTAGATGAAATCAATAATCATTACAGCAAAGTAATTATTACACCTGCAAATATTTTAGGGAAACATGCAATAAACAATTTAGTACAAATCGTTAATTTAGTTAAAAAGATAAAAATACCTGTATATTTTTTAAGTATTGGTATTCAAAAAGATGATAACATCTCTATTAAAGAATTAGCAAAACAAATCGGCACAATTTCAAAAGAACTTATTAATGCCGTTTACGCAACAGGGGGAGAATTTGGACTAAGAGGGTATATTACAAAAGAATTTTTTGATTATATAGTTCCAAATAACACTGCAGTTGTAACAGGCTGTCCTTCAATTTTTATGAATGGAATCATAAGCGTATCCAATAAAAAAGTTGAATTAGAAAAATTTAAACCCGTTATAAATGGTACAATGTATTATTTAAAAAGAAACAATATGCTAGATGTATTAGAACAATATACAGGTTTTGAATACATTGACCAAGATGAATTTGCAAATGAACTTTATTTAAATAAAAAATATAATGATATTGAAGATGCTTTATCAAAGTGTACATATATTGGAACTAAAATGTTATCAGAAAATAAAATCAAATTGTTTTACGACATTCCAATATGGATGAAATATCTTAAAGATAAGCAATTTAACTTTTCTTTTGGCTCCAGAATTCACGGTAGTATTTTGCCAATATTATGTAATATCCCATCACTTGTTGATTGCATAGATAGTAGAACAAGGGAAATTTGTGAATTTTTTGAAATACCTATTCTAAAAAAACATGATAAAAATTTATATGAATTATATTTATCTACTGACTACACTACGTTTAATAAAACATTCCCTGAAAAATATCAATTGTATAAAGATTTTATGATGAATAAACTGAAGTTAAGTGCAAATATTACAAATATTCAATATGACATTATATCAAATTTTAAAATGCCAAAACAAAATGATAATTCATATTTAAAAAATTTGTTAAAAGACTTCAATAAAGATGTTTATACTAAAAAATACCTGCAATATAAAATTTTGCATAAACTAACTTTTGGAAAAGTCAGAAAAGATTATAAAAATAAATACTTATTAATTGAAGAATTGAATAAAATCAAGTAAATGGTGCAAAAAATTGCACCTACATTTGTTTCAATTAAAAATGGAAAGTAGAAAATTGTTTTAAAAAATTTTTCACTTTCCATTTTTAATAAAAAATAAGAAATAAAAAGGGTTCGAGAGAATCTCAAACCCGCAGAGTCGTAATACTGAAATAGTCTAAAATTATTTATTCACATTCTTATAATATTCTCTAATCTTAACCTTAGGCACTACTGACATACCGGGGATTACAGAATATTCTTGCAAATCTTCTTTATTCGTAAACACGATTTTTACAGGAATTCTTTGTACGATTTTTACGAAAGAACCAACTGCGTTTTCAGGTGGGAACAAGCTTGCTTTAGCGCCTGAACTTCTTTGAATACTGTCGATTTTGCATTTAAAAACTTTATCAGGATAAGTGTCGATTTTAACATCAACATCCATTCCTTCTTTCATTTTTGTAAGTTGAGTTTCTTTATAGTTAGCTACAACCCAAACATCATGTGGAACAACTACAAACAATGGGCTTCCCGGTTGAACCATCATACCAACTTCAACTTTTTTGTTAGAAACAGTACCATCAATTGGAGCTTTAATGTCCGTGTATTCCAAAGCCAATTCAGCAGCACGTTTTTGAGCCTTCAATACATTCAAATCAGCATCGGCAACTTTTGCACTCTTCGCAGGATTTTTAGAAAAGATTGACTGGTCAGCAGTTGTTTGCTTTGCTTGGATTGTTTCCAAGTTTGTTCTTGCTCTATCCAAAGTTTGTTTAGAAACTGCACCCGCTTTATAAAGGTTTTCGTATCTTTCAACATCTTTTCTTGCAAGTTCGATTTCTGAATTTGCTGCACTCAAGTTTGCATGTGCGTTTTGTTGATTTAGTAAAGCCTTTTCATAAGCTGCTGTTGCTTGGTCTAATTTAACTTGATAATCGATTTTATCAATAACCGCAACAACTTGTCCTGCTTTTACAGGCTGGTTATCTTTTACCAAAACTTTTACAATCTGTCCTGAAACTTTTGGTGAAACTGAAACGGTTGTTGTATCAACATACGCGTCATCAGTAGTTTCTGAACCTAATGTATCATATAGAAAATAAACACCGACAAGTACTGCTACTATTGCTAAAAATGTGAAAAGGTATCTCTTTTTCACCGGTAATTTTTTTGTATCTTTTTCTTCTGTTTTATTTTCGTCGCTCACTTTATATTCCTTTCTTTTGTCGAAAATTCGATTTTTTTTATGAATGGAAAATGGAAAGTGAAAAATTTTAAAACAAATTTCCATTTTCCATTTACTAAATTTGTATTTCCAACGTTTCATCCATAATTTCTCTTAATTCCTTCAACAAATCACCAACTCTTGCAACATCGCTGTTGTTGATTTTTTCTTTAACGTGCAAATAGTGTGGTTTAATTTTTTCTAGAACATCTTCTGCTTTTTTTCGTCCTTCGTCAGTGATTTCAACAATTTTAACAGGGCGATTGTTTTTGATAGAAAGCGTTCTTGAAACGTAACCGCGCTTTTCCAACGAATCCAACAATTTTCCTGTATTTGCTCTGTCTTTAAGAATAATTTTAGCCAAATCTCTTTGACACATTTTAGGACTATTTGCAAGAACATCCAAAACTGTATATTCCTCGCAAGTTATTCCTGCTTCATACTTTTCAAAAACTTGTGAACCTAAGAGTTTGCAGTATTTTGCAGTTAATTCTATTTGATAAAATATTGTATTAGTAAAATGTTCTTGCATATTATTTATAAATCAATCCTCTATTTGAAGTATGTTATTTTTACAACATGTTGCATTTGCAACACATTAATACTAACACTTCTTTTTTGAAAAATCAAGAGGGGGGATTTTTAATGAAAAGTGGAAAAATAAAAAATTGTTTTAGAAATATTTATCTACCGCAAATCTAAATTGATTTACAAATAAATCTTTAAAGTAATTTAAACTATTATTTTCATAAAAAAGAATAACTGCTTTTTTGTATTCAATTTCATTAACACTTCTATAAGACAAAGGACAATATTTGTTTGCAAATAAAATTGCATTTGCCAAAATTCTACCTGTTCTTTTATTTCCATCCTCAAATGGTTGTATATAAGAAATCATAATAACTGTTATTAGAGCTTTTTCAATAATATTCTCTGTCTGATTGATTACATCTATTAACTTTTCCATAGCATCTTTTATTTGCAATTGATTTGATAATGGTCTATAGTTAGTTCCCACAATGCCAACAGGAGATTTTCGTAAACCCTTATTAACACCCAAATCAAAGGTTAATAGTGCATGTAATTCTTCAATTTTTTTCAATGACAAAGTTTTAAAATAATCCGCATTCTCAAAAATAAAATTCAAGGCTGTTTTATGATTAAGTATCATAATCGCTTCCTCTTTTTTATGACCTATTGCTTCAATATTATCTTTGATTAACGCTTCCGTATCCAAAAGAGTATATGTATTTCCTTCAATCTGGGAAGATTTCCAACTTAATTCAATTAATAATCTTTCATATTCTTTTTTTAATAATGTTGGTGACAAATTTTCTATTTTTTCACGATAAATATTATTAACAGACTCCAATTTGTTAATTTCATCTTTCGTAAATATATTTTTAAGTTTATCAAATATATCAAAATTAAACTGTTGATATTTAATTTTTCTATCATCAGAGTCTGTTTTAAAATAATTTTCTACATCATATTTTATTAGAAGTTCATTGTTTTGGAACGGCAGATATTTAATACTCCTTGCAGAACCTTCTTTTTTTATATAACCATTTTTTAATAGAACATCTAAATCTCTTATAAGTGTATTTTTAGAAATTTTATCGTCTACTGACGCAACGTGTTTCTCAAGCTCTAACCTGCCGGTTGCTTGATGTTGATTGATATAGTCCAGTATGATACTCTGTCGTTTATTAAGTTGCATAATTATCGCACCATATTTATATAATTATCGTACCATATTAGTGCGATAATTTCAAGATTGAGTAAAGTAGGTTGGGCTTTCAGCCCAACAATAACTAAAGAAAAACAACCCTCACCCGAATTTCTAAGTTTCGCACAGCTCAACTTGAAATTCTACCCTCTCCCTATGAGAGGGAAAAACCGAAATAAATTTTCATCCTCTATTTGAAGTATGTTATTTTTACAACATGTTGCATTTGCAACACACTTGTGCTATCATTTCATGTAATAAATCAAAAGCTTTAGTTTTAGAAAGAGAATAAAGATATGAAAAAGTTATTATCACTAGCTATATTAATGTCACTAACAGTCGGAAATGCAGTACCCGTTTTGGCTGCGCAAAAAACAGTTTTAAAAGCGGGCGCAGAACAGTCTGTGGATAAGAACAAAAAGAAGAAAGTTGACAAAGTAAAACCGACCAAAAACAAGTATGAATACGTTAATCTTGGCTGGTGGGCGCAATTTAATGATGAATATCTGAACGATTATATTGTTAAAGCTGTTGAAAATAATAAAGATTTAAAAATGGCAACGTTAACGATTGATGAATATTATCAAAATGTTGTAATGCAAAGAGCGGGCGAACTTCCAAGCATTCAAGCAGGATTTTTCCCCGGATATGGTAAGTTTATAGGCCCATCTTCAGGCGGTTTTGCACTTCCTCTTGTTGCAAACTATGAACTCGATTTGTTCGGCAAAAACCACAACAAAACAACAGCCGTAAGAAAACTTTACGAAGCTTCTATTTTAGACGAACAATCAGCTTACATTTCAATTGTATCAGCAGTTGGAAGTGTTTATGTAAATATCGTTAAAATGGATGCAATGATTGATTTACAAGAAGATATTGTAAAACTTAGAAAAGAAATTTTTGAAATCATGTCTGTAAGCAATGCAGAAGGTATTATTTCAACTTCTGACCTTGTAAAAGCAAATAAAGCGTACATTTCAGGCGTTGCTGATTTAACGGATTTGAAGAAAGAAAGAACAAAACTTCTTCACCAATTGGCAGTTTTGATTGGCGACAGCCCTAATAATATTGAAGAATACAAGAGAACTGATTACAGAAAATTGGCATTTTCAGGTTCAATTCCCGAATACGTAAGTTCTGATGTTATTATGCAAAGACCTGACTATAGAAAAGCTGAAAAAATGCTTGAAAAGGCAGGAATTGATGTTAAGGTTGCAAGAAAAGAAATGCTTCCGACTTTGAGTCTTGGCGGCGGTGTTTTATTTAACGCAAAACACTTTGAAAGCTTGTTTACAACTTCTCAAATGATTTGGGGCTTAGGCGGTTCAATTATGCAACCGTTGTTTGCAGGTGGTAAAATCAAAGCTAATTTGAAAGCTAAAAAGATTGCTTACGAAAGAAGCTTGAAAAACTACGAAAAAGTTAATTTGACTTCTATGCAAGAAGTTAACGATTCTTTAGTTTCAGTTAATATGGATAAAGAAAAACTTGCTAAGCAAAAGAAAATCCAAGAACTTGAACAAAAAGACTTCAAACTTTCTCAAGATAAGTTTGAACAAGGCGTAATCGCTAAATTGGACTTAAATCAAATGGAAGAAAATTTGTTGACCGTAAACAAATTGGTTTATTCAACAGAATTTGATTGCATGGTTGATTATATCAGTTTCTACAAAGCAATTGCAGCACAAAAGATTTAATTTTGAATACAAAAAAGTAGTCATGCCTAAAAAGGCATGACTACTTTTTTTATGGAAAAATATTATTAAACTAAATTTTGCCTTTAATTTTTTCTGCAATTTTCTTACAACGCATTTTATCAACTTCTTCCAAAATCTTATTAACAGGTGTTTCCCATTCACCGCTTGTAGGACATTGGAAAGGTTTAATGCTCTTGTACCAAGCAATATCGTTGCCTTCTGTTTTAAACCAACGCCATTCAACAATTCTGTTAAATATACCGAAAGTCTTAACACCGAGTGCGCCTGCAAGGTTCATAACGCCGTTATCTGTTGTAACCATCAAATCCATACAGTTCATAGCGCAAGCTGTATCTTCCCAATTTTTGAATGTTTTACCAAGTCTTATTAATTGTGCATCTTGCGGAACCATATCCATTTGACGCGTCAAATCATCAACTTGGAAACTGTAAACTTCTACATCAGGAAGCTTCATCAACGGATACAAGTAGCTTAAAGGAATATCTCTATCAGTTTCTTTAGAAGCGAGTGTACCTTCGTAAGCAATACCGATTTTGATTTTATCGTTATCATTAATGTGTTCTTTTTTGTAAGCATTAATTTTTGATTTCGGAACTTTCAAATAACCGCCCGCTTTTGGAATAGAATCAGGTTGAGTTTCACAAACAATCGGCAAATCCATCATCGGAATCCAATAATCATAATTTATTGTCGGAATTTGGTCTTCCGAATAAATATTTACGCCCAATTTAGAATCGTTAAACAAACTGATTAAAGAATTTTGAACTACAAGCGAAACTTCTTTGCATTGTTTTTTCAATTCATCCAAAAATCTTACGAACATAATTGAGTCACCAAAACCTTGTTCAAAGTGTACCAAAATATGTTTGTCTTTAATGTTAACTTTCATATTCCATTTTTTCTTCTTAGTAGTAAGAAGTTGTGGGAATGCAACGTTATTCAAATCTTCTTTTTGGAATCTGTGCTGCAAGAATTTGAAACCTTCCGAAAAACGTTTGTGACGAACTAAATAAGCACCGTATGCGTGTAAATCCGAATGTGTAGGATTTAGATACATAAGTTTTTGATAAAACTCATCCGCTTTTTGAACCTCATCAAATTTGCCGTAAACATAAGCAAGGTTTTTAACAACAATTCTGTTGTTTGGTGCAAGCTCATAAGCTTTTCTAAGATATTCAATTTGTTTGTCTTTGAATTTGTCTTGATAACAGGTTGAATACAAGTGACCAAGCATATTGTAAAGAGAAAAATTGTTTTTGTTTCTTTCCAAAGCTTTTTCGTAGTATTCAATAGCCTTTTTATTATCTTTGATATCTGTGTAAGTCAAATCTGCAAGATATACGTAAACATCTTCCTTATCAGGAGAAATTTCTTCAAATCTCTTAAGAAATTTAATCGCCAAATCCGCATTACCGATTGATTTCATGCAAAGTCCGATATTTTTATAAACGTTAATCGGAAATCCTGAAAACTTCATGATTTCACGGTACTGCTCAATTGCTTCAATATATTTTTTATCGGAAGACATTTTTTGCGCATATTTTAACGCTTGGTTCATATAATTGTTGATGACATCGTTTCTTTCAACTTCGTCAGAAATCGTAGGAATAACTTCTCTAAAGATTTCCAAGCCACGTTCAAAGTTATTGTTCTTGCAATAGTATTCAGCCATTGCAACATCCATGGAAGTAATTAAATCTTTTGAATTATCAATAGGAATTTCTTTTCTTACTACCAAACGCTTTGAAACTTGCATACTCTTTCTCCAATTTATCAATTTAACAAAATAATATCATATTTTTAAGCGTTTTTAAATGGAACTTAAGAAAAATAGGCTGTTTAGAGTAATTTCCTTTTAGCTCTATTACCAGCAAAAAATATTTTTAGAAGTTTTTATATAAAAAAGGAGTAATCATGCAGATTCTTAATAATACAAATAATACAAATTTTTCAGGCACATTCAGAATTAAACGCCCCGAAGCCAAAGCAAAAGCAGAAATTCCTGCTATGTTTACGCAAGGTTGTCAAATTTTCCGAGATATAAAACAAAAAGGAGATATGGTCGTTGTTCTAAGAGATAACTATGATAAAAGAGTCGGTAAATACATACAAGAAAACTATCCTATAGGAATTGAATATTATCCCGAAATCAATACAAAATCCGGTTTAGATGACGAAAAACCCGAAGGATTAAAAAAATTAATAAAAGATAAATCTGTTATTGTAAAAGAAGGATTAGAAACTATTTTAACCGCTATTTCGGAACAAAAAATAATCAAAAAGCCTAAAAAATATAGAGCCGCAAAAGAAGTTGAAAAAATCGCAAACGCATTAAGATTAAATATTGAAAACCCTCAAATTACTTCAGATAAGAGTTTGACTCGCATAAGAGATGAACAAAAGAAACGTACAATTGAAATTATTGCAACAAATCTCACAACAAGTTATGTATATGTAAAACCTGATTCTTTAGATTCTGATTCAATCAAATGCATTATTAATGGAAAGGGACAAATTGTTAAAATTTTTGAAACTCCTAAAGACATTAGTAAATTCAGTAAAATGTTCAATAATTTGAAAGAAAGCAATGTTAATATTCTTACATAGATAAAGCCAAATTTACAAAACCGTTAATCTTCGTTATAATGATACCAAAAGGAGAGTTTCATGGACGATTTTAAGATTATTATTACTGTATCAGGTTCTGATAAAGTTGGTATTGTATCAAGTATTTCAACAGTTTTAGCTAAATACAAAGTTAACATCGAAGACATTAAACAAACTCTAATGCAAGGGCATTTTGTGATGTTTATGTTGTGCGATATTGAACACGCTGATTTGAATTTTAAAGAATTAAAAAATGTTCTTATTGAAGAAGGCAACAAACTTGAAGTGGAAGTTTGGGTTCAGAAGAAGGGCATTTTTGAAAAGATGCATACGGTTTAAGATAGACACCTCACCCTAACCAAGTTTTGGATTTTAAGTGAGTGACTTTAGACCCCTCTTTTGGGGAGAGGGTAGAATTTCAAGTTGAGAGTTGACTATTTTTAAACTCGAAACTTAGAAATTCGGGTGAGGGTTCAAGCCGTAAGGCTGATGTTTATAATCTGATTTCACTTTTGTTTTGTACACCCCTCACCCTAACCCTCTCCCTCGGAGAGGGAATGACCAAAATTTGTCAGTTTAAATTAAATCCAAAACATGGCTAGGGTGAGGTGAATACAGAAAAGGTATCACATGTCCGACGAAGAGCAAAAACTCAACGAACTATCCGATTTTTTCAAACGAATGAGCAATAAGATTAAACTCGTTAAACTTATTACTCAGGCTAAACACGAGTACGACAAATACGATTTAAAATCGGGCTACAAAAGTTTGGAAGAAGCTTACAAACTCGACAAAACCAATCCGACCGTATTAAGAGGTTTCGGCTGTTTTAAACAAGCGGAAGGCAATTATAACGAGGCAATTGAGTTTTTCAAAAAAGCTTTAGAGTATTCAACCGCGAAAGAAATTGAATATAGCTTAATTGGTATGGCTTATTATTTACAAGAAAAACTTGATGAAGCAGTCGAGTATTTTAATCTTGCAATTGACGCGAATGATAATTACGATAAGGCATACGAAGACAGAAATCAGGCAATGCTTGAAAATCATTTGAAGATTATTGATTTACAAGAATCTTTAAAAAAATATTTCTAAATTTAAACAAAGCTAAAATAGGGCGTTTAGTGCTTAACTCAGCCGTTACTTAAGAGCATAAAACATTCTAATATTATTTTGGAGCAAAATATTGTTCTAAATGAAAGTGAGGTTTTATGCAAATAAAAATATTACTTGTTGAAGACCAAAAATTAATGCGAATTGGTATAAAATCACTGTTTTGCGATTATCCGGAACTGGAAATAATCGGCGAAGCCGTTAACGGAAAAGAAGCAGTCGAAAAAGCGCGTCTTATAAAACCCGATATCGTATTAATGGATATAGGACTTCCTGATATATCGGGAATTGAAGCAACTAAACAGATTTTGGAGCATAATAACAACATCAAAGTTATTATGCTGACTTCGCATATTTCGGAAGCTGAATTAAATAATTCTTTGAGCGCAGGCGCAAGCGCTTATGTAATCAAAGATATCAGTACGGATTTTCTGATGAGTGTAATCAGAATGGTTAAAGAAGGGGCAATGTGGATTGATCCGCATGTTGTACCGTTTATCAGGGATAAAAACTGTGGCGTAATTCCATCACGCCAACTCTCAAGAAGTGCGTTTAAAGAAAATCATTCAAATTTGACTCAAAGAGAATATGAAGTTCTGAAGCTTGTTGTTGACGGACAATCTAACAGTCAAATTGCCAAAACTCTTACGATAAGCGAACATACGGCAAAAGCTCATGTTTGTAATATCATTCAAAAATTGGTAGTGGATGATAGAACGCAAGCAGCTGTTAAAGCACTGAAGGAAGGACTGGTTTAAGAATTTGTCTTTACCCTTACGGGATTACACCTCACCCTACTGCTCATTATAATCTTGATACAATGAAAACAGTTGATAAAAAGCTGGATTGCTTCAGGCTAATCGCCTTCGCAATGACGTAGCGTGAAACTACTGGTTGGGCGTCATTGTGAGGTACGATTAGCACCGAAACAATCCAGCCTTTTATTAGCTATTATTTTAAGTCTGTATAATCAAATCTTACTAATCCGCTTTTATAAAAAAGATTAGGGTGAGGTATAATTTTTAAATTCTACACCCCATCAGAACAATTACTTAAAATTTCTTTTGTACATTCTAAAGCAATATCCGTTACAAAATCCATATCATCTTCTTCTATAATAAGCGGTGGATTAAAGTAAATTACATCACCCAAAGGTCTTAAAAGAACTCCTTTTTCCAACGCTTTTTTGTAAATTTGATATCCTGTTCTCTTTGTATAATCCAAAGGTTCTTTAATATCGCGATTTTTTACAAGTTCAATTGCGTTCACTAAACCGATATGACGAACTTCACCAACATTTTCTAACGGCAAGAATTTTTCTTTAATAATATTGTTGAAATAAACTGCTCGTTTGTTAGCTTTTTCTATGATTTGTTCGTCTTTTAATATGTTCAAAACCTCAATCGCAGCAGAGCAAGCAAGCGGATTTCCCGCATAAGTATGCGAGTGCATGAAAGCTTTACCTTTCAAATAATCATCATAGAACGCGTCGTAGATTTCTTGAGTGGTTACTGCGATTGCCATTGGCATATAACCGCCTGTCAAACCTTTTGAAAGACACATTATATCAGGACTTACACCGGCATGGTTGAATGCAAACATTTTGCCTGTGCGTCCATAGCCTGTTGCGATTTCATCCGCAATAAGATGAACATTGTATTTGTCGCAAAGTTCTCTAAGTTTTTTCAAATACATTGGCGGATAAACCTTCATGCCGGCAGAACCTTGCAGAAGCGGTTCAACAATGATTGCAGCGGTTTCGTGAGCGTGTTCTGCAAAAGCTTTTTCTGCTTTTTCAAAACATTCGCAATGACAGCTTCTTTCCCCTGTTGCTGAGGTGTCAGCCAATGAATGTCCCTCGCAATGTCCTTCACAAACCTTACCGTAAGGGCATCTGTAACAATCAGGCCCGTCAATTCTGATTACATCCAAAAGCAATGGTTTATATAATTCCGAATACAAATCAACACCGCCTACTGCAAGCGCACCAAGCGTTTCGCCGTGGTATGCGTCAGAAAGTGCCATAAATCTTTTCTTTTCAGGATGTCCTGTTTGATAATGGTATTGAAAACTCATTTTCAAAGACATTTCGATTGCAGCAGAACCGTTATCCGCAAAGTTGAATTTGCAAAGTCCGTCAGGAACGACTTTTGCTAATTCGTGGCAAAGTGTAATTGCAGGTTTGTGCGAAAAGTTTGCAAAAATAACGTGTTCGAGTGAATCGATTTGTTTTTTTACGGCTGCGTTAATTCTTGGGTTGCAGTGTCCTAAAAGGTTACACCACCAAGAGCTTATAACATCTTTGTAACACTTGCCGTTTGTATCGTAGATGTTTATGCCTTTGCCACGCTCAATTACAATTGGTGGAAGGGTTTCATAATCCTTCATTTGTGAGCATGGATGCCAAATGTATTTTAAATCTTCTTTTTGCCAGTCTGTTATTTCGTTTGTATTCATGATGTGTTCCTTTTTTGCTACATTTTAATGGATTGCTTCGTCGCTTATGCTCCTCGCAATGACCGAACGTAAAACTTACCAACAGGCTGTCATTGCGAAAAAACCGTAAGGTTTTTGTGGCAATCTATCACAGATTTATTCAAACATGTTGTTCAACAACCCAATCTCATTGCCTCCGCGCCCAACAGTCGCAATGACTTTTACTCCTGTTAAATATTCAACTTGTTTCAAATTATCTTGGTGCATGAAATTATCTTTTTCATAATTATTCAGAATAATTCCCGCAATCTTGATTCCGTTTGCACGGGCGTATTCAACAGTCAAAAGTATTGAATTTATTGTTCCTAAACCGCCATCGGCAACGATTATTATCGGAGCTTCAAGTTCTTTTATCAAATCTTTAAGAATATATTTTTCGCCATTTTCTAATCTCAAAGGACAAGTAATTCCGCCTGCACCTTCGATTAGCAAATAATCAAACTCTTTGTTTTTTTTATCGAAATCTGCTTTAATCTTAGCTATATCAATTTCCATGCCGGCTCTTTTTGCAGCCAAATGCGGAGAAACAGCTTCTTTCCACCAATAAGTAACACAATCATCCGCGCTTGTAGGAATTTTCGCTGTATTAACTACGTAATTGCAATCACTTTCAACAAGTTTGCCGTCTTTTTCAACAACGCCACTCAATACGGGTTTAAAATATCCGCAATCAAAACCTTCTTCACGCATTTTTTTGACGATAAGTGCTGAAACGTAGGTTTTGCCGATATCAGTACCTGTCGCAGTAATAAATATATTCTTTGACATAATTCATTCTCCCTTAAGCTCAAGATTAGCACTTGAAGGTTAAAAGTAAAGAGTTAATAAAATGGATAATGGAAAATCGAAAATGGAAAATAGTTTTAAATAATTTTCCATTTTCCACTGTCCATTTTCCATTCATTTTATCTGAAAAACTTACAACTCAAAGTATTCCGCTTTATCCAACATCCTCTCATCACGATAATAGCTGTTATAAAGCTTTGCCTTCTTAATAATATCGTACCATTGGTTGTAATGATACATAAAATCATCTTTATTTTTATTCATATAATGAATAGTCACAATACCTTCATACCCTCTTGTGACACGCAAAAACTCGCACTGCCCCTGCACTTTGTTATAATCTTTAGTGCATCGTCCGACAATCGCATCATTTTCCGTCAATCTGATGGTTTTGTAAGGAGATGTCGGGTTCATTTTAATCATTCTTCCCGTTGTGTTTGATACAAACACATTAATCGGATAATTAGAATACTTGTAAGAATGGATTACAACGGTTCTTGACCAATTATTACTTGACTGTCCTTTAAGAACATACTGCAAAATCGCTTCGTTACCGACTTTTTTGTAATACCCTTTGACCCAAAGTTCTTTATCTGGAAATTTAATAATAATCGTTTCGTAAGCAAACACACAAAGTGTTGATATTAAAAACAAACCAACAAGAAGGCTAGATAAAAGGACTTTTTTCATCTGCAATAACTCCTTTTTCTCCGACTTTCGTAATCTTTTTCAATAACTTTGGTGCAAAAATTTCGCTCTCAAAATGTCCGATATCAAAAACAACTTTCTTAGCTTCAACCGCAGTATGAAACTTCAAATCACCTGTTACAAACGCGTCTGTCTGCTCGATAAATTCCGAACCTGAACCCGCGCAAAATCCGATTGTCTTAACTTCTTTTACATTATAATTATTCACATATCTGAGTTTTGGTGAAATCTGCAAAAGTTTGTTTCTTAAATCAATAACGCTCATCGGATTATCAAGTTCCACAACCCTTACAAAATCATCATTGTAGCTTTTTTGAAATCCCAATTCCTGAATAATCAAATCAGTAGTTCCGCCTTCTGCTCGGTCTAAATTTGTGTGCGCGCAGTACATATTGATTTTTCTGTACTCTAAAGGTACGAAAAACAGCGGGTGGTGCGAAATTATCATATCACAGCCTTTTTCGACTGCTTGTTCTACAATTTGGTCGGTAATAGTCAAAGCAAAAAGAATTTTATTGACGTTTGGATTTTCTAAATCCACAATCCAACCGCTCGCATCCCATTTTTCTTGAGTTTCAAGAGGTGCAAATTTTTCTATTTTTTGTACAATTTCGTACTTATTCAAAAATTTCCTCCAAAATACGTTTTGCAATATTTTGTTTTGTGTTTTTTTCTATATGTTTAATATTCAGATTTTTATCCAAAATATAAACTTCATTTTCATCGCTGTTAAAGCCGATATCTTTTCTTGAAATATCGTTCGCAATCAAAAAATCACAACCTTTGTTTTGAATTTTCTTCTTGGCATTCTCGATTAAGTTTTCACTTTCTGCGCAAAAACCTACAATGAGCGGGCATGCTCCCTCGCCCCTTGCGGGAGGGGGTTGGGGGGTGGGGTCTTTCTCGAGTTGTTTTAAGTTGCAGATTTCCTTCAAAATATCGGGATTCTTAACCAACTCCAACGTAATTCCTTCTTCGTCATCCTTTTTAATCTTTTGTTCAGAATAATTCTTAACTCTATAATCCGAAACCGCAGCTGTCATAATAACACAATCTTGATTACTCAAATTTTCTTTAACGACTTTTTCCATCTCTTGCGCTGTTTCTGTGACAATATTTTTATAATTCTTATCAACCTTAAACGTAGAAACAAGCGTAACTTCCGCACCTTCTTGCGCTGCAATATCGGCTAAAGCTATTCCCATTTTGCCCGAAGATGCATTAGAAATAAATCTCACAGGGTCAATCTTTTCTTTTGTTCCACCTGCCGTAATCAAGATTTTTTTTCCGCTTAATCTTCCTGACGATAAGATTTTATCTGTTGCTTCAAAAATTTCTTCGACTTCGCGCATTCTGCCTTTGCCGTTTGTTCCGCAAGCTAAATATCCGTCATCAGGTTCTAAAATATAATAACCGTTTTTTCTTAACTTTTCTAAATTTTCTTGAATAAACGGATTCTCCCACATGTTTGTATTCATGGCAGGTGCAATAAGAAACGGCTTATTAAAAGCACATGCGGTTGATAATAATAAGTTATCGCAAATTCCGTTTGCAAGCTTTGAAATCGTATTTGCGCTTGCGGGAGCTATAACAAAAATATCGGCTTCCGTTAGTGCAATGTGTTCGGGCTTGTATTCGTTAATAGAAAAATTATCCACATAAACTTCGTTATTTGAAAGTGTTTGCAGAGTCAATTTTGTGACAAAATTCAAAGCGTTAGGAGTCAACACCACACGCACATTTGCACGAGCTTTGCGGTAAAGTCTTATTAGTTCACATATCTTATAAGCGGCAATTCCGCCCGTTATTCCGATTAAAATATTTTTGTTTTCCATGATAAAAGTATTATAGCATGGTGAAATAAAAATTTATCATCCCATCAATGTTTGCGCAAATTTTAACGATTCTTCCGTAACTTCACCGCCTGCAAGTTCGGCAATCGCTTTTAATTTTCTTTCCCCTTCAAGTACGGAAATATCAACGCTTGTCGTGCCGTCTTGTGTCTTTTTAACGTAAAAATGTTTATCGGATTTAGACGCAATAATCGCTTGGTGCGTAATCATAATGATTTGCATGTATTTAGAAAGCTCTTTAACTTCATCCGCTACGGCTTGCGAAGTTTTGCCCGAAATACCCGTATCAATTTCATCAAAAATAACCGTATCAATATTATCAGACTGCGCAAAAATAGTTTTTATCGCAAGCATAACCCTTGAAATTTCACCACCTGAAGCTACTTTAGCGAGCGGTTTTAAACCTTCTGAAATGTTTGTGGAAATCAAAAACTCGACTTTGTCGCAACCGTTAATCGTAAGTTCTGTTTTTTCAAAACTTATATCGAATTTAACCTTTGGAAGCTCTAATTTTTCAAGCTTTTCAACGATAAGAGAAGATAAAACTTTTGCATAATTTTTTCTCTCAGCAGAAATTTCATCCGCCATTTTTTCAAGCTGTGATTTTTTGTTGGAAATTTCGATTTCCAATTCTTCAATATTTTGTGTTGAAAACTCAATTCCTTCAAGTTCTTGGCGCAATTTTTCGCCTTGCTCCATTACTTTTTCCAGAGTTCCGCCATATTTGCGCTTTAATTTATCCAACAAAAATAATCGCTCTTGTATAGCATTTATGCGCTCTTCGTCGTTATAAAGACGTGAAGAATATTCTCTTAATTCGCTCGAAACATCCTTTAAAGTTTCAATCGCGCTGATTAAGTTGCTTTCAACATTTTCTAAAGAATTATCCATGCCTGATGCTTTAGACAAATTCATTTTGATTTGCATCAAAGCGTCCATAATCGCGCCATCGTCACCTGAAATTGACCAATAAGAAGAACCTGTAAGGTCTTTTAATTTTTCTACATTTTCTAAAATTGAAAGTTCGTTATTAAGTTCTTCATCTTCTTGCGCTGATTGAATTTGCGCCTCTTCGATTTCGTTAACTTGAAACTTTAGAAAATCAATCTGTTCTTCTGTTTTGTCGGCAGAATTCTTAAGTTCATCAAGTTTTGCAATCATATCTTTGTAGTCAGAAAAGTCTTTTCTGTACTCTTCCAACATTTTTCCGCAAGTATTTTTTGCGTAAGAATCCAACAAAACAATATGGTATTTTGGCTGCAAAAAAGAATAAGTTTGGTGTTGCGAATGCACATCCAAAAATAATTCTCTAAAATGACGCATGAATTCCTGATTAACCAAACATCCGTTAACCCTTGAGCGAGAAGCGGTTTGAGTAATTTCTCTTGATAAAATAATCTCGTCACCTAAATTATCAATTCCATACTCATCAAAAAGTGCGGTCAAATCTTGCTTTTTGTTTAAAATCGTAACTTCGATTACGGCTTTTTCTGCGCCTGTTTTAATAACTTCTTTTCCTGCTTTTGCACCAAACGCGATATCAATCGCATTAATTAAAATACTTTTACCTGCACCTGTTTCACCTGTGATTATATTCAAACCTTCGGCTAAATCTACTTCAAGCTCATCTATTAATATGTAATTTTTTATTGAAATCTTTGATAACATACCCTATTCCTCGTCATCACCCGTTTCATTATCTTCTTCATAATCTTCTTCTTCGGACTCCTCATCATCTGTATCTTCGTCGTCAGAATATTCTTCTAAATCTTCTTCATCATCAGAGTTTTCTGCGTCATTTAATTCGCTATAATCATCGTCAGACTCGCCTTCTTCCTCGTCTTCATTTTCAAAATCTTCTTCCGATTCTTTTATTTCTTCATCAGAAGTTTCTTCTTCGTTTTCTTCCTCTTCCTCGGTTTCTTCCTCGTCTTCTTCACCTTCGTATTGAGGAATTTCAACTTCAGGTTCGATTTCTTCGTGGTGTCCGAGTTTGTCTTCGATTATTTCAAACTCTTTTTTTACAATATTTTTAGGAAAACTAAGCGTATAAGGATTTGCTAACGCGGATTTAAGCGCATTATAATACTCTTCAGCTTCTCCTATGAATTTATAAACACGCGCTAGGCAATAATATAAATCCCCGTTTGCATCCTTATCCAGTCTTGTATGCAGTGTTTCAAGAATTTCTTCCGTACTGCCTTCGCTCAAACAAATTTTTGTAAGAAGTTTAAACGCTTCAATATCATTCGGATTATGTTCAATTGTTTTGTACAAATACTCTTTAGCTTCTTCTATATTACCTGATTTATAAGCAATTGAGCCGAGGTTAAAATATGCCCAACTGTAATCAGGTGAAATTTCAAGCACTTTTTGGTAGCTTTCGATGGCAAAGTTAGTTAAACCGTCGTTTTGGTAAATATAGCCCAAATAAAAATACGCATAAACATCATTCGGATTGATTGAAACGGCTTTTTGAAAACAATCCGTTGCAAGATTTTTTTCTTCTTTATGGAAATAGCAAACGCCCATATTGAAATAGCTGTTGCCGTCATTCGGGTCTGTTTTAAGAACTTTACGAAACGCCAAAATCGCTTCATCCCATTCTTTAAGCTCAACCAAAACATCGCCCAAATTGTAATAAAAATCTTCTTGCGGAGAAAGTTCAACCGCCTTTTGGTAACAATCGCGAGCCTTTTCAAAATCTTTTAGTTTTTCGTAAACAATACCCAAATTGTAATAAAGTTCGGCATCATCAGGAAAATACTTAATTAAGTATCTCAAATTTCCTTCTGCTTCTTCGTTAAAGCCGTTATTTACAAGCAAAATTGAAAGTTCTCTTCTTGCTTGAAAATTTGAAGGGTCATTTTTCAAAATATTTTGTAAAGCCTCGATATCATTATCCATAAAATGATTATAGCAAACTAAAAGGCTGTTGCAAAGTGGTAATTAGTTTTGCAAACAGCCTTCTTGTAAATATTCAGCAATTTTATTTTCTATTCTATTTATTCAAAGCAGCTTTCAATCTTGCCAAAGAACGAGCCAAAGCAGCTTGTGCGCGTTCTGCATCAATTTTAGCATCATTATCCGCCAAACGAGCTTCTGCTCTTTGTTTTGCGTTATTGGCACGAGTTACGTCAATATCACAACCATCTTCGCAAACATCGGTCAAAATAGTTGCAACATTGTCTTTGAATTGGAAAATTCCGCCCATTGTTGCAAAGTATTTGTACTTGTCACCAATCTTAGCTTTTGTAACTCCAATATCAAGCGCGGTTGTAAGTGGAACGTGGTCTCTCAAAATACCGATTTGTCCACCTGTTGTTTGAAGTACGAGTTCATCAACCTCGCCTTCAAAAACTATTCGTTCGTGAGTAATTATTTTTAAGTTCATACCTATCTCCAAAAGAAAATTGAAAAAAGTTGAAGAGTTGAACAGTGGAAATGTTGAAAAGTTCATTAAATTCGCAAATGCTCATATTTTCTATGGATTTTATGACTGAAAGTCATATAAAAAACTTTTTAACCACTCAACTCTTCAACTTATCAACTTATTGTAACGTTTTCGCCTTTTCAACAGCTTCTTCAATAGTACCAACCATATAGAAAGCTTGTTCTGGCAAGTCGTCATGTTTACCTTCAATAATTTCTTTGAAGCCTCTGATTGTATCTTCAAGTTTAACGTATTTACCAGAGATACCTGAGAACTGTTCAGCAACAAAGAACGGTTGAGATAAGAATCTTTGAATTTTTCTTGCTCTGTTTACGGTTTCTTTATCTTCATCAGACAATTCATCCATACCCAAGATAGCAATGATATCTTGAAGTTCTTTATATTTTTGCAAAATTTCAAGAACTTTTCTTGTAACTTCATAGTGTTCTTCACCAATAATATTTGGATCAAGAACTCTTGAGTTTGAAGCCAACGGATCAACAGCCGGATAAATACCCAAAGATGCGATTTGTCTTGAAAGTACGGTTGAAGCATCCAAGTGAGAGAATGTTGTAGCCGGTGCAGGGTCAGTCAAGTCATCTGCAGGTACATAAATCGCTTGAACAGATGTAATAGAACCGTCCTTAGTTGATGTAATTCGTTCTTGTAATTCACCCATTTCAGTAGCCAATGTAGGTTGGTAACCAACGGCTGATGGCATACGTCCTAATAGAGCTGATACTTCTGAACCTGCTTGAGTAAATCTAAAGATGTTATCAATAAACAAAAGTACGTCTTGTTTAGAAAAATCTCTGAAGTATTCAGCAGCAGTCAAAGCTGAAAGACCAACTCTCATTCTGGCTCCAGGTGGTTCGTTCATCTGACCGTAAATCAGTGCAACTTTATCGATAACGCCTGACTCTTTCATTTCGTTCCACAAGTCGTTACCTTCACGAGTTCTTTCACCAACACCGCCGAATACTGAAACGCCTGAGTGTTCAGATGCAATATTGTGAATTAATTCCATAATCAAAACGGTTTTACCAACACCGGCACCACCGAACAGACCAATCTTACCACCTTTTTGGTACGGTTGAATCAAGTCGATTGCTTTGATACCTGTTTCCAAGATTTCGATATCTGTGTTTTGGTCAACAAGTTTTGGTGATTCTCTGTGGATTGGAAGATAATCATTTGTTTGAATATCGCCCATTTTATCAACAGGTTCACCGATTACGTTCAAAATTCTGCCTAAAATTGGTTTACCAACAGGAATTTTGATAGGTTCACCGGTATTAACAACTTTCATGCCTCTTTTCAAACCGTCAGTTGATGACATTGCAACTGTTCTTACGCGGTTTGAACCAAGCATTTGTTGAACTTCTGCAACTGTGCAATTACCGTCTTCGTTATAAATTTTAAGAGCGGTATAAATCTCAGGAAGTTCGCCCTGTGCAAATTCTACGTCAATTACAGGCCCGATAATCTGAGTAATTAATCCTTCATTTTTGTTTAAAGTTTCCATTAATTTTTCCTCTTCTCTTCGTTGAGTTAATTATATAACATAAAAATAACATTTACAACGAGTAAGAAAATAGATAAAAAATAAAAGTTAATAAAAAGCCGGATTATTCACGCTAATCGCGTTCAGAATGACATTGCGTAAAATTACAAGTCTAGCGTCATTCTGAGGTTCGATTAGAACCGAAGAATCCAGCCTATTATTAACTATTTTCTTTTATTAAACTTATTCACTTATTGAATTATCAAAACAACTTTTCATTTTCTATTGCATAAACTATAATATTTTTATGGAAAGAAAATTTGAACTCGTATCAAAATATAAACCGTCAGGCGACCAGCCGAAAGCGATTGAAGAACTTGTAGAAGGACTTAAAGAAGGGGATGACGCGCAAACGCTCCTTGGTATTACAGGTTCAGGTAAAACTTTTACGATTGCAAACGTAATCCAAGAAATCCAAAAACCAACACTTATTATTGCGCACAACAAAACTCTGGCGGCACAGCTTTATAACGAGTTTAAAGAACTTTTTCCAAATAACGCGGTTGAATATTTTATTTCTTACTATGATTATTATCAGCCGGAAGCCTATATTCCGCGAACAGATACTTATATCGAAAAATCTGCAAGCATAAACGAAGAAATCGACCGACTTCGCCACAACACAACCAGAAGTCTTTACGAAAGAAACGATGTCATAATTGTTGCGTCTGTTAGCTGTATTTACGGTTTGGGTTTGCCTGAAAGCTACTTTAAAGGCACAATTCAGGTTAAAGTCGGTGACACATTAGATAGAGGCGATTTAATCAAGCACCTTGTAATGACTCAATACACAAGAAACGACCTTGTTTTAGAGCGCTCAACATTTAGGGCAAGAGGCGATATCTTAGAAATCATGCCTGCTTACGAAAAAATTATTACAAGAATTTATTTCTTCGGCGATGAAATCGAAAAAATCGTTAAGATTGATAACCTGACAGGTGAAATTATTGAAGCGCCTGAGTCTGTTATGATTTATCCTGCCGTGCATTATATCGCTTATGATGAGAATGAGGACGAAACTATTTCCATGATTAAAACCGAACTTAAAAATCGTATAGTTGAATTGGAAAGCGAAAACAAAATTTTGGAATCTCAAAGACTCCAACAGAGAGTTAAATATGATATTGAGATGATTAAGGAAATGGGCTATTGTTCAGGAATTGAAAACTATTCACGAATTATTGAACGCCGTCCCGTGGGTTCTGCGCCAGCGACACTTTTAGACTATTTCCAAACAGATTTTCTGACCGTAATTGATGAATCGCACGTTACGCTTCCGCAACTTAACGGAATGTATCATGGTGACGCTGCGCGCAAAAAAACACTTGTTGATTTCGGGTTCAGATTGCCTTGCGCAAAAGACAACAGACCGCTTAAGAGTGAAGAATTTTTTGCAAAAGTCGGACAAAAAATTTATATTTCAGCCACCCCAGGAGAATTCGAAAAGAAAACTTCCGAACAAATGGTTGAACAGATTATTCGTCCGACAGGATTAGTTGATCCTAAAATCAGCGTTCGCCCGATTGAAACTCAGATTGGGGATTTGAAAATCGAAATAGAAAAACGTGCTAAAAAAGAAGAAAGAGTTCTTATTACAACTCTTACAAAGCGCATGGCTGAAGACTTGTGCGACTTTTTCCTGCAAGAAGGCATTCGCGTAAGATATTTGCACAGCGGAATTAAATCAATTGAGCGTGTAGAAATTTTGAGAGATTTAAGACTTGGTGAATTCGACGTTTTGATTGGTGTAAACTTGCTTAGAGAAGGTTTGGATATTCCTGAAGTTTCGCTGGTTGCAATTATGGATGCGGATAAAGAAGGATTTTTGAGGTCTGAAACAAGTTTAATTCAGACAATCGGTCGTGCAGCTCGTAATGCTTGCGGCGAAGTTATTATGTACGCTGATAAAATCACTGATTCTATGCAGAAAGCAATTGACGAAACAAACCGCAGACGTGAAATTCAACTTGCGCATAACAAAAAATTCGGAATTATTCCGCAAACTATTAAGAAGCCGATTGAAAACAACTTGCTTTCTCTTGTTGCAAGTTATAGAGATTTTGAAGATATTGTTGCAGAAGAAATGGTCGATTTGGGCATAGATAAAAAAGATTTACCAAAACTTATCAGCAAATTGGAAAAAGATATGCACAAAGCTGCCAAGATTCTTGATTTTGAACGCGCTGCTGAAATAAGAGATAAGTTGAAAAAACTTAGAGAAATGGTTTAATTATATATTTTCATTTTTATTGTAAAAATTTGTTAAAATTAAGCAATTTTCTAACTCTCATATACTTATCATGAGTATGAAGGTTTCATATAAATTAGGTTCTGACATTTTTCAGAAAAAATACAATGTTTTCAGTAAAAATTGTCTTGATAAAAATACACCTATCCAAAAAGTTAAATTTGATTTTTATTCTATGCAAGACTTGTTTATAAAAAGCGGACAAATCGAACGTTTTGCAGATACAACAAGTATGCTCTGTAATGTTATTGAAAAAATAGGCAATAAAGACATTAGTGATTTATTAATAAATGAATTATGTAAACTTTGCGTAAATTTTAACTTACATGAAAATTCTAACAAGATTATTTACAGAGCTATTAAAAATTGTAGAAGAAATAAAGACGGACTGCATGAATTAGCCAGAATTATTGATTTGGAAAAAATAAGTGAAAAAAACAATGATAAAGATTTAGTTAAAATTTTAAACATGAAAAAAAATTGTTGTAAGAAAATACTCAAAGACTATGATAGCAATGCTAATAATTTTAAAAGCATAATAAGAGTACCAACTTCAAAATACAATGTAGAAGCCTTGTTAGCAACAACTTATTGTCAATTAGCAGAAAAAGTTGCGTCACACCAACCGGACAATGCGATTATTTTATTGCGGAAATCAAGAATGATAAATAAAAAATTAAAACGATACCGTGCTGCAGATTATGCGGAATATTCTATAAAAGATATACTGGATAAATTAAAATTTTCCTCTGATTATCATCGCTAAATAAAGCTTAAAAGTACAAAAGTTTTGTATCTTTTTTCTATCTTGAAATTGTAATTTTCTACGTATTTATTAAATCATAGAGTTTTAAATATAACAAAATTTTCGCTAAATTTTCTCATGTTCAAAACTATGTAGAAAAGGTGTTCAAAAGTCAAAAGTTTTGAACATGTTTTGACATTTTTTAGAAAAAATTTTTTAGTTTTTGAAAATTATTGTAGAAACATGTTCAAAACAAGAAAGTTTTCTACAAGTTTTGAACATGTTTTTGAACATGCAAAACTATTATTACTACTTAATTTCAGCAAGTTTTGCACAAATAATTGAAGCAGATGAAGATGATGAAGAATTTATATATATAATTAAATAATATAATTATAATAATAAGAAAAGTTCAAAACTTTTAGAAAAAAAATCAATGTTCTATTAAAAATAATATTGTTAATAAAAATCTCGATTAAATTTTTATTGTATAATTAATCTATGGACTATCTTAATAATAAATTTGATGTAATCGTAGTTGGAGCAGGACACGCCGGATGTGAAGCAGCACTTAGTGCAGCACGCTTAGGCTGTAATGTTCTTTTATGCACACTTAATGTTGATAATATTGCGCTTCAACCTTGTAACCCGGCGATTGGAGGCCCTGCTAAATCAACTCTTGTTAGAGAAATTGACGCTTTAGGCGGAGTTATGGGCGAAGTTGCTGACGCTACGTACATTCAAATGAAAACCCTTAACTCGTCTAAAGGCCCTGCTGTTAGAGCTTTAAGAGCGCAGTCCGATAAAAAAGAATACACGCAATACATGCGCCATATTATTGAAAACACTGATAATATTTGGGTTAAGCAAACTTGTATTACGGATTTAAAAGTTAAAGATAAACAAATTGTCGGTGCGGTTGACGAATACGGAATTGAGTATTCTTGCCGAGCAATAATTTTGACAACAGGAACTTCTCTTGAAGGTAAAATGTACGTAGGTTTGCAGGCTTATTCAGGCGGAAGACTCGGTGAACGCGCTGCAATCGGACTTTCAGCTTCACTTAGAGAAAACGGAATAATTACCAAAAAGCTTAAAACAGGAACTCCTGCAAGAGTCGATAAAAGAACGATTGATTATTCAAAAATGGATGTTCAACCCGGGGATGAAAAATTGAGTTTCTACTCATTCAAACCAAATCGTCCGATTCGTCCGCAAGTTTCTTGTTATTTAACAAGAACAAATGAAGAAACACACGCGATTATTCGCTCAAACTTGGATAAATCTCCAATGTATCAAGGACTTATTCAAGGTGTAGGTCCTCGTTATTGTCCTTCAATTGAAGATAAAATCGTTAGATTTGCGTCTAATCCTTCGCACCACATTTTTATTGAGCCTGAAGGATTAAATACTTATGAAGTTTATATTCAAGGTTTTTCAACAAGTTTGCCGGCATGTGTTCAGGTTGAAATGTTGCGTTCACTTCCGGGGTTAGAAAAAGCGCATATCATAAAACCTGCGTATGCGGTAGAATATGATTATGTTCCTGCAGTTCAGACAAGACATTCTTTGATGTCAAAAGATATTGACGGTTTATTCTTTGCAGGTCAAATTAACGGTACGAGCGGATATGAAGAAGCCGCAGCGCAAGGCTTGATTGCGGGTATAAATTCGGTTAAATATTTGAATAATTCTGAACCTTTGGAACTTTCTCGAGCTTCATCTTATACCGGAACTTTGATTGATGATTTGGTTACAAAAGATATCCAAGAGCCTTACAGAATGTTGACTTCGCGCTCAGAATATCGTTTGCTTTTAAGACAAGATAATGCAGATTTCAGATTAACGGAAATCGGTCATCAAATAGGTTTGATTGATGAAGCGCAATACAAGAGATATTTGGATAAACAAGAAAATATTCAAAAAGAAATTGCTCGTTTAAAAGAAGCAAAAATTCCTGCGACGGAAGAAACTAATGCTATTTTAGCAAAAGTCGGCGAGCATATTGACCGCGGAATGCGCATGGCTGAACTTCTTAAGCGTCCTAATATTAATTACGAAATCTTTAAAGAAATTGACGAAGAAACTCGTAATCTTGGGTTAGGCGAAGATATTACCGATGAAGTTGAAGTTTTAATTAAGTATGATGGTTATATAAAACGTCAGGAACAACAGGTTGAAACTTCCGAAAAATTGGAAAAATACAGAATTCCTGCGAATATTGATTATTCACAGATTAAACATATTTCAACAGAAACAAAAGAAAAATTGGAGAAAATTCGTCCTACTAATTTGGCACAAGCTTCCAGAATTGGTGGTGTAAAACCTGCTGATATTTCTGTTTTGATGGTTTTACTAGGAAAGTAATATTCAATAATTAACGACACCTGCATTGCAAATGTCGTTAATTTGTAAATGTATTAAATGATAGTTTTTAGATATTCAATAATATCATTTGATTCATACATTTGAATATTTCTATCATTATCGATTAGAAAGGGAACTTGCCTTTTTCCGCCTAATTTGATTAAAGTTTCTTCGTTAGCTTTATCTTTAATATTGATAGGGTTAAATTTAATTTCGTGTTCTTCTAAAAAAGCAAGTACTTTTTTACAATACGGACAAGTTTCTAAAATATACAAATCTAGCATAATACACCTCCTGTATTTATAGTTTATACTGTATTAAAAATTTTTCTATTACCTGAATATTCTTGTCTGGTTATTTAATAGAAAAATTTTTTATCTAGCAAATAATTTTTTTAGGAGTTTTTATTATTAATATAAGGAATTATTTTAATGAGAATATTACCTAATTATTCGCTAAAACCTATATATATAACAAAAAATAATGTTTCAACTCCGATTGAAAATTTTTCACCAATAGAAAAAACAAATAATTGTGATTCTGTTTCTTTTGGTCGTTCTGCCGGTAATGCAGAAGCTCTTAGAAATTTAATGTCATACAAAATTCCTGATATGTATTCAGGAAAAATTGTCATTGCTCCAAAAGTAGTAGAAAGGTTTTTTGAAAATAAATTATTTCAAGGAACAGCGAAAAGTATAGTAAAATTTATATCCTCTTATGAATCAAGCTTACATTCTGTAGAAAAAGAAGTCTTCAGTATGATTAAAGCTAGAGCAAAACAATCACCTGATAAAAAATTAGATGAAATTATTAGAGAGTTGGCTTCTAAATATGATGGAAAATTGCGAAAATTACAGCAGCCTATATTTTCTAAACTTGAAATCATGGCGCAAGATATGCCTTTAAAGCAAAGAAAAGAATTTGCTAATTTGATGAATTTGGTAAATAAAAAGTTAGTAAAAGAACCTGTTCATGTACCTTTTAGTGCAAAAGAGTTCAAGTATAAACTAAGCAGAATTGCGGATGAAATTTATTCACGAAATAATCAAAATGAAACAAATGTAATGAAGCATATATTACGTCTTTCACAACAAATTTCTGAACAATCTGAAGATGAATTATACTCAGTACAAAATATTAATTCTAAGGCAAAGAAAAATAAAAAAATCAGAAATAAAAAGAATTTGATTAAAAAGAGAAGTGATATTCTTAAAAAAATTGAAAGTTCTGTTATGGATTCTAAATTAAAAGATAATAAAGAACTTGAAACTTTAATAGCTCAAACTCGTGCTAAGATTTATGACATTCCTATTGTTGTAAATTTTAATCGCAAGTCTTTTATTCATGATTTGCAAAAAATTACTAATACATTAGAGGATAAATATTTAGCGAAAGAAATGCTGAAAACGGCTTCTTGCTTGCCAAAATCAAGAGAAAATGTTTCTGCATTTATTGTAAAAGCAGCAAATTCATCTTCTGAAAAAATTGCTTATGATTTGTTGCAAGGTTCAACAGGAAGTATTGAACACTTAGTTCCTTTTGCAAATAAAGGCAAAGATATTATTGAAAATTATGGCATAAGTACTGCTTATTATAATAGTGAGCGCGGTAACAGAAGTATGGAACAGCAACTTTTAAAACATCCTGAAACTTACAAAAATTGCCAAAAACAAGTTAATCGTCTTATAGAACTTTGTAATAACGGAACTTTTGCTAAAGTTGGCTTAACGAAGTGGTATATAATAAATTTTGCGAGAAAGATGCTTAAACTTTCGCCACCTGATAATCCGCTTATTTTGGATTTAAGTAAATTAAAAAAATAGATGAATTCCTTCGGGCTATTGCTCAAATCGGCTTTGTATGATATAATAACCACGTGTTTATTATGAAAAAGGAGAATACGAATGGTTCAACAGTATTCAGATTGCGATTTTGAATCGCTTTTAGCAAAGTACGATTACAATTTTAAACGTGGGGATATCGTAAAAGGTGTGGTTTGTGATTATGAGTCTAATGGCGCAATCGTAGATATCGGTTCTAAAAGTGCGGCTTTTGTTCCAAGTTATGAAGTTTCATCTGATAAGAGTGCAAAAGTTGAAGATGTTTTAGAAAAAAATACCGAATACGAATTTTTGATTACTCAAGATTGTGATGAAAACGGAAAATTTTTGCTTTCTTACAAAAAAGTTCATCTTGCTCATACTTGGGCAGAACTTGAAAAAGTTAAAGAAGCCGATGAAACAATTTCTGTTGTTATTTCGCAAATTGTTAGAGGTGGTGTAGTTGTTGATATTTCAGGTGTTCAAGGCTTTATTCCGCAAGGTCAGCTTTGCGCAAGAGAAACTATTGCAAATATTGGCGACAAAATTGATGTTAAGATTTTGACTTTAGATAAAGCTCAAAATAATTTGATTTTATCTAACAGAAAAGTTTATGAATCTAATCTTGCAGAAACTCGTAAGAGCGTATTTGAGCAAGTAGAAGTCGGTCAAATCGTAAAAGGCGAAGTTGTCAGAATTACAGACTTTGGTGCATTTGTTAACGTTGGTGGTGTTGATTGCTTACTTCCGCTTTCACAAATTTCTTGGAAATGGGTTGAACATCCGACTGATTTGTTGAAGGTTGGTCAAGAAATCAATGTTGAAATTATTGATGTTGATTATAAGAAGCAAAGAATCAGCCTAAGTTTGAAAAACACTGAGCCTGATCCATGGATTAAAGCAGAAGAAGAGCTAAAAGAAGGCGATATTAAAGAAGGTGTAATTACCAGAATCAAGCCTTTTGGCGCGTTTGTTGAAGTTATGGCAGGTGTAGAAGCTTTGCTTCCTCAATCAGCTTTGGCAGAATATCAAAATGTAAATAATTGTATTTTGAACGCAGGCGATAAGATTAATACAAAGATTGTTAAGTTTAATCCGAAAGATAAACGAATTTCTTTGGGCTTGCCAGGCGAAGAAAATTAAAACGAGTCGAAACCTCCATGGTTAGGGAGGTCACAGCTGTTGGCGAGGCTTTGCCGAGCTTTACAGATGTGGGTGGGTTTGTTACAAATTTATATAAAAAATAGTTAATAAAAAGTTGGATTTCTCGGTGCTAATTGCACCTCAAAATGACGCTAAGCTAACAGTACGATGCAACGTCATTCTGAGAAACTGTGTTTCGAAGAATCCAGCTTTTTATTAACTATTTTTTCTTCTTGACATACTTTTATATTAAAAGTATGCTTATTAAGCACTATATTATATAAGCACCATGAGGTATAAATGGAAAACCACATTAAAGATATGAGTTTGCAACTTGAAGAAATGCGTAGTTGTGTAGTTATTCTACAAAAAGCATTACAAAATGAAAATGAAGAAGTTCTTTTAAAAGATATTGACAATTACTTAGAAATTATATTAGGGAAAATTGATTTGATTATTAAGAATACAAATCTTATGTTAAATGAAATATTGAGTTAATTCTTTTCGAAAAATTTTTCAATAGATACATCAAGTAATTTTGATAACTGAATTAATTTTTTCAAACTAATAAAGCGTTCAATACGCTCAACATGTCCTATGAATTTAGAATTAGCATCTAAAAGTTCAGAAAGTTTTTCTTGAGAAAGGTGTTTTTCCAAGCGATACTTTCTAATATTTGTGCCAATGTTAGAATAAATTTCTTTTTCTAAATCCATACCAACATCGTATGCTATATACTTATTAAGCACCACTAGCGTATAAGCACTATTTAATTATAAATTTATTAAAAATAACTTTTACTTAATCTGATTAAGCACAGCTTCAACGCTTTCAGGTGCAAGACCTACAATGTTTTCAAAACTTCCTTCAAATTTATCCAAATAGTTTGAAGGGAGTTCTTGTATTCCATAGCTTCCTGCTTTATCGAGCGGATTAAATTCATCAATATAATAATGAATCATCTCATCCGTCCATTCGGTAAACCTGACATAACTTGTAGTTGATAAAAGTGCAGCGCGATTTGTTTTAGTGTTGATTGCGCAAATAGAAGTTACAACCGAATGAGTTGCACCTGACAATTCTTTTAACATTTCAAACGCTTCTTCTTTTGAATGTGGCTTACCTAAAATTTTGTTATGCAAAACAACAACAGTATCAGCAGCTAAAACTGTTTCACCGTCTTTTACGCGCCTTACAACATCAAGACATTTTTGTGTCGCTAAGTCTTCTATTTTTTCATAAGAAAATATGTTATCCGGAAGTTTTTCGTCATAATTTGAAGGTATAACTTCGAATTCCAAGCCCATTTCGGTTAAAATTTGTTTTCTGCGCGGAGAATTTGATGCAAGTATTAGTTTCATAATATCCTCAAAAAAATAAGATGTAATTCGACTACTCATTAAAATATTGACAAAATATTTGAATGAGTTTATAATCATTTTGTATTATTTCTCTATGTATTTTACAATAGAAAGGATATGTATGCAAGAAGAATTTTTAGAAAATGAAGTAAAAACAATTGCTTTTAAAGACAAGAGAAAAGAGTTGGAAAACCTTATTACGGTTAATTCTTGTCTTATTGATTTATTAAAAGATGCGTGTGAATTTAATATGGAATTGGATTATATTTCTAATATTCATTCGGCTTTATCTGTTATTTCAGAAAAACAAATTGAATCTTTGAAACTTGTAGCTGATTTGAATAATAATTTTTAGTTATTGTTGGGTTGAAAGCCCAACCTACTTTTTTAATGGAAAATTGTTAAATTCGTTTCACTTATAAATTTTGTATTGCAGATAACATTTGAAATTAACAATATTTAAAATGAACTAAAAATATGCTAATATTAAGAAAAAAGAGGTTTTTATGTTTAAAGAATTAAGAGATGAGTTTTGCAAAAAATTAGAAAAAGTTTCTATTGATTTGGAGAAAAAATGTTGGGATTTTTATATAAATTCGACTCCTGAAAATATGCAGAAATACGAGAATGCACAGGATGAGTACTCTAAACTTTTTAGAGATAAGAAAACTTACGAAAAATTCCAAAAGATAGACAAAACTTCTCTTTCTAAACACGAAGCGAAGCAGCTTAAAAATCTTTTAAAAGAGTTTGATGAAGAATTAAATACAGGTGAAGAATTAAAAAAACTTCGCCAAAAAGAAAACGAAATCGCTAAAAAGTTTAATTCTTACGTTTTAAAAATTGATGATAAAGAAATTACAAAAACCGAAGTTACAAAAATTTTGCAAAATGAAGAAAATCCTGAAACAAGAAGGAAAGCGCACGAAGCCAAAATTGCTTGCGGTGATTTGATTGCAGATGATTTGGTTGAGTTTGTAAAAATGCGTAATGAGTATGCAAAAACAAAAGGTTACGAAAATTATTTCGAATACAAACTTAAAGAAGATTACGAAGTTGAAAACGAATTTTTGGAAAAATTAATCAATGAAGTTTATTCAAAAACTCAAAATACGATAAAAGAAATTCAAACTAAAAAACAAAATGATTTGAAAAAATTCTTTAATGTAGACGAATTAAAACCTTATCATTACGGGCTTTTGCTGAATGATAATCCTGAAAAAGGAGTGAACGAAATTTTAGACAAAAACGATATTACACTTATTTCTAAAAACATGTACAAAAAAATGGGTTATGATGTCGATAAAATGATTTTAGATGGTTGTTTGACTTTGGATTTGTTCCCGAGAAAAGGTAAAAACACGCACGGATTTTGCTTCGGCGTAGAAGCAGGAAAAGATTCAAGAATTTTGGCAAATCTTACAAACAATGTTATAAGTTTAGACACTTTAAATCATGAGATGGGACATTGCGTATATGACCTGGGAATTGATACAAAACTTCCGTTTTTAGACCGTACGGCTGCCTCTCCTGCTGTTACGGAAGCTATTGCTATGATGATGGGCGATGTTATTAAACGCGAAAATGTTTTGGCTGAATTTTTGACTAAAGATTTGTTGGAAAAGTTTAAAAATTCAGTAAAAGAAGATGAAGTTTCTTTTGTTTCAAAAAGCTTGTTAATTATTGATTTTGAACGCGAGTTTTATTCTAATCCTAACCAAAATCCGGCGGAACTTTGGAATAATTTGCGCAGAAAATATTTGAACAGGTTTGAAAATCCTGATAACGAGTGGGCGACAATTCCGCACTATTTATCACACCCTGCTTATTATCAAAATTATTTTAGAGCTAATTTGATGAAGGCTCAGATTTATAATTATTTAAAATCAAAACTCGGCGATATTACGGAAAATTCCGAGTCTGCAAAATTTATGGATGAAAATATTTTTGCTCTCGGTGCTTCAATTGATGAATACGAATTGATTGAAAAGTTGACAGGTAAAGAATTTTCGGCGGATGATTTTATTGTAAGTTTAGGATAAAGTAACTCTTTCATACAATTTTTATTTGATGTAAAATTAAAGCTAATTGGAGAGTTCGCTATGAAAGAAAAAGTTTTAATTTTAGGTTTGTCAAAAAGTGGAATTGCAGCTGCAAAATTCGCTAATAAACAAGGTTATGATGTGTTTATTACAGAATCAAAAACTTTGGATAAAGTTAAAGAAGAATGCAAATCTCAAGTTGAAGAGCTTAAAAATTCAGGTATAAAAATCGAATGCGGATATCATAGCGATGAATTTATTTCAGGCGCAAAGTTTGCAATAACAAGCCCCGGAATTCCTCCAAAATCAGAAATATTCAAGCGTCTTGAAGAAAAAAATACCAAGATTATTTCTGAAATAGAATATGCATATTTGAATACGAAAATACCTTTTATTGCAATAACGGGAACAAACGGTAAGACTACAACAACCGCACTTGTTTCACATATTTTGAGCAAAGATTTTGACGCACCTGTTTGCGGTAATATCGGTGTTCCACCAACTTCTTTAATCGAAGAAAAACACGATTTTCTTGTTTGCGAAATAAGTTCTTACCAAGCACAAATGACAGAAAAATTTAAGGCAAAAATCGCTTGTTGGACAAATTTTACACCTGACCATATTGATTGGCACGGTGGTTTGGAAAATTATTTTAAAGCTAAAGCAAAAATCTTTTTGCCTCCGCAAGAGCCTGAATATGCGGTTTTGAATGCACAAGACAGCAGACTGAAAGAATTTGCTAAAGAGTGTAAGAATGTGGTGTTTTTTGATGATGAAAACGATTGCAAAATCATAAACAATTCTATTTTCTACGGCAATGAAGAGATTATTTCTCTTTCAGATTGTCCGCTTGTTGGTCACCACAACTACCAAAACATTATGTGCGGAATAATTATCGCGAAACTTGTCGGAATGAAAAATGAAGACATTAGAGCGCAAATTATGAGCTTTAGAGCGCCAGAACACAGATTGGAAAAAGTTCGCGAAATGGACGGAATAACTTTCTACAACGATTCTAAAGCTACAAATCCCGAAGCTTCAATCGTTGCAATTGATTCATTCAACAATGTTGATGTTGCTTTGATTTTGGGCGGAAGGGATAAAAATACTGATTTAACTGAAATGTGCCATTCAATAAACAAACATATCAAGACTGTTTTATTGATTGGTGAAGCGACAGAAAGATTTGAAGAAAATCTGGTAAAAAACGGATTTAGTAATATAATAAAAGAACGCACAATGGAGGATGCAATTGATAAAGCAATCAGCTTAAAACCTGATGTAGTATTGCTTTCACCTGCATGCGCAAGCTTCGATATGTTTAACAGCTACGAACACAGAGGAGATGTTTTCAAAAAGTATGTCCTATCAAAATAACGCCGGAGAAGAGAGGATTAACTCTAACAAAATGAGTTCTCAAAACATGCAATCAGACAGACCACTCTTAATTGCAGTGATTTTTCTTGTTGTAATCGGTGTTATGGCGATTTTTTCGGCAAGCGCTCCAAAGTGTATTGAAATGGGATTGAATCCTGCGAGATTTCTTGTTCAGCAAATTCTCGGCATAATTGTTGGGGTTGTCGGTTTAAGATTTCTTTCAAATTTTCATTACAAAAAACTTATCAGGTACACACTTCCGATTGCTTGGACTGTTGTCGGAATGCTTATTTTGGTAAAGGTTGTAGGTGTTACGGTAAACGGTGCGCAACGTTGGATTAATATCGGTCCTATGAGTTTGCAGCCGTCCGAATTTGCTAAACCTGCGGTTGTTTTGCTTTTGGCCGCTGTTTTTACTAAAGATACTAATTTACTTGATAATGATAAAATCGTAACCGCATTTTTGCCGATAATGATTATGGTCGGACTAATTTTCATTCAGCCAAACTTAAGTATGGTATTGCTTTTGATGGCAACATCAGTTGCGATTTATCTTTGTGCGGGCGGTTCGACTCAATTAATTATGTGGGGCGGATGTTCTGTAATACCTTTATTGTTACTAAAAGGTTTGAAAGGGTATCAAACTTCAAGAATTCAAACTTGGCTTCATCCTGACGCTGACCCGTTGGGCGCGGGTTACAATATTATTCAATCGCTTGTAGCGTTCGCGTCAGGCGGTTTGTACGGAGTCGGTTACGGAAGTTCAAAACAAAAGCTTGCTTGGCTTCCTGAAGCGCATACCGACTTTATATTTGCCGTAATTGGTGAAGAACAAGGATTTATCGGTTGTTTGCTGATTATTTGTCTGTTTTGGACAATTTTGCAAAGAGGGTTTGTAATTGCGGTTAAGTGTCAAGATATGTACGGAAAGCTTCTTGCGCTCGGACTTACGTTCTCAATTTGTTTCCAAGGATTTTTAAATATGTGGGTTGCAAGTTCGTTTGTGCCTGCAACAGGTGTTCCAATGCCGTTTATAAGTTATGGCGGTTCATCTATCATGGTTTCATTGTGGATGATTGGAATTTTATTAAATATATCAAAAGATAATGTTAAAAGAGTAAGGTTTGGTAATAACAATGTCAGAAGTATACAATAGCATTTATTTCGTAACCGGCGGCGGTACAGGCGGACACATTTATCCTGCAATGGCGGTAGCAGACACTTTGACCGAAAGCGGAGCAAAAGTTTATTATGTCGGAAACAAACGCAACATGGAATTTGAACTTGCGTCTAAAAAAGGCTACAAATTTTTGCATGTAAGCGTTTCAGGCATGCCAAGAAAACTTAATCCTAAGTTTTTTGTTTGGGGTGTGAAATTGGTTAAAGCGATTTTGCGTTCCGTAAGATACATAAAAAAATACAAACCAAACGCTGTTTTTGCAACGGGCGGTTATGTTTCTGCACCTATGATTTTTGCGTGCAGAATAACTAAGACTCCGTACATTATGCATGATTGCGATGCTATGCCGGGGCTTGTTACGAGAAAACTTTCAAAGCGCGCAAAATACGTTACTCTTGCGTTTGAAAAAGCAAAAAAATATATTCCAAACAAACACACGGTTATTACGGGGAATCCGATTCGTGCAGGATTTAGAACAATGACAAAAGCAGAAGCTAAGGCTAATATGGGATTGGAAAACCGTTTGACACTTTGTATTATGGGCGGTTCTCAAGGTGCAAAATCTATCAACAATACGACAATTGAACTTTTGAAAGAATTTTCTCAAGAAAGAAATCTGCAAGTAATTTTCCAAACAGGAAGAAAGAATTTTGCAGAAGTAACCGAAAGATTACAACAAATTTATCCTGCGTTTGAACAAGACAAAAATTTGATTGTTAAACCTTATTTTGACGATATGATTTCTGTTCTAAAATCAAGCGATATCGTAGTTTCAAGAGCAGGTTCTTTGAGCCTTTCAGAAATTTGTGCGTCCGAAGCTGCACCGATACTTGTACCTTATCCTTATGCAGCTGCTAATCACCAAAGAATTAACGCAAAATATTTGCTTGAAATGGGTGCTTGTATTTATGTAGAAGATAAAGATTTAGACCCAAATCGCTTGAGAGAAAGCGTTGTAGAGCTTTTGGATAATCCTATAAAGATGAATTATTTGAAACAAAATGCTTCTCATTTGGCGAAATTTGATGCAGCAGAAGAGATTGTAGGGTTGTTGAAAAGTCTTTAGTAATTGAAAGTTAATGGTGCAAAAAATTGCACCCTACAATTATTAAATAAATATATGTTCAATTTTGAACGTATTCAATATAAAAAAAGTAGGGTGCAATTTTTTGCACCATTAATATGTTCTTCAATATGATTTTTAAATAAAAAAACTAACAATTTTCATGTATTTGTTTAATTTTGGCATAAATTGCCATTGAATTTTGAATATCTCTAAAACAAATTCCTGTGCAGGATGTTGAATTATTTGCCGCTGTTGTAAAACGGATAGTTCCAAGTTCAGCCTTTCTCTGAATGAAATTCTGATCAAGATGTATTTCTTTTATGTCAGCCATTTTTATTGTTGTGTATTTGTGATTAATAAAACCTTCTTCAAATTCAATTCTGTCACCAAATACTCGATAACTTGTTGCTTCATAATTCTTTCTATCAAAAAATAATGCAAGAGCAAATCCTGCCAAAAATAAAGATAAGAAAAGTATTATAGTTATTGCCAAACTCATAACAAAATTTATATTAAAAAGTTCTACTAATAATTCTGCAATAAGAGCTGTAATAGGAAAACCGCACAAAAATATTATTAAAGTGGTAATACATCCCGGACTGCATAATATTGCATACGTTCTTACCCAATCTATATATTTTGGTTTTATTTCTAATAAAATTTCTGTATCCATTTCTAAACTTCCTTATTTATATTTTCATGAATTTGTTTTACTTTAGCATACACATCGGGAGCATTTTCAATATCTTGAAATTTTACGCCTAAATCAACAGAAGGTGTAACAAATCTAATTGTTGCAATATTGTATTTTTTTTGAATAAAATTTTGGTCTAAATGTATTTCTTTTATGTCTTTAAATAGTATAGAAATGTGTTTATGATTAATAAATCCTTCATCAAAGCCAATACGGTCGTTATAAACCTTGTAACTTGTTACTTCAAAATTCTTTTTATCTAAAAAGCTAAAAAGTAATACTACTACCGGAAAAATTAATACAATTAAAACTAGCGCAATAATAGACATATATATAGTCAATTCATCATTTTGGTTATTTTCAATTAAATTTAAAATTAAAGATTTATTCATAGCAAAGAAAATAACATTTATAAACATAAATATTATAACTTCTGCAATAATAGTAATTCTAAATTCTTTTTGAAAATTGGCAATAGCTCTTTGTAGCAAACAAAATTTTGGTTTGACTTCCATTAATAATTCATCCATAGATAACCTCTCTTATTTAAACAAAACTTTTACTTATTAATTATAAGCTTTAAAAGCAAAATATGTCAAATAAAATACTTTAAATATATTAACCTTAAAAGCAAATTAATAGAAAATTATAATCAAGAGGTCTTATGGGTATAAAGAAAGAACTTGGCAAAAGAATTCAAGATTATAGAAAACAACAAAATCTTACACAGGAGAGATTAGCGGAAATTGTTGGAATAGATACAATTTCTATGAGTAAGATTGAAACCGGCAGAAACTATCCGACTGCAGAGAATTTAGAGAAGATAGCAAAAACTTTAAATGTAGAAGTATATGAGTTGTTTGTGTTTGATAATATTAAAGACAATAAAGAGTTGTTAGCAGAAATAACAGATAATTTGAAAATAATTTCTAATAATAATTCCAAATTGCATGTTATTAGTGCTGTGTTAAAATCGTTGATTTAACGGATATAAAAGTTAATGGTGCAAAAAATTGCACCCTACTTTTCTAAATTGAAAATGCATAATGGACAATTAAAAATTATTTAAAACATTTTCCATTTTCAAATTTTCATTGAAAAAGCAAGTAGGATGGGAAAAGCGTGAGCGGTTCCCATCTTTTAATATTTTCATAAATATAATATCATTTGACACAAATTTTTGCATCAATTACAAAAAAAGAAAGAAGCCGTATATCCTACGACTTCTTCCCCCTATTCAGCGAACGATTAACTTACTATTCGCCACTGCAGCCGAAAGCAATAGTTACGTGTTCTTTCGGATTAATTGCAGAGATTTTATATCCCTTAGCATCAACCAAGTAGCCAACTTCGTCGCCTGTTGCTTGAACTAAGCCCATTGTACCTGATAATGCTGTTCTTGTGATATCCACAGGAGCTTTAACCGTATCAATTGCTACGTCACCCAAGCTTCGAGCTGATGCCATGAATTGACCTTGGAAAGCTTCACCCAATGCGATACCTGTACCTGAAGCTACGTCTTCTAAAGCGTTACCCAAGTTAGACAACATACCGCCTGTTGTTCTACCTACGATACCTAACATTTGACCACCCCAAGTAAGAGGAGCTGTAACAACTCTTGATACGATGTTTGGCGTATTAGATTTGTTGATTTCTGCGTTAAGAATTTGTCTTGGTAAAACATCCTTGTGACCGCAGTTTTCAATTTCGGTAAACGCAAGTTTCAAAGCACCCTTTTGGCAACCTGAAGGTCTTACGACTTCAACAACTTTACCGTGAACGTCAGAACCACATGGATACAAGTGTCCGTTAATTGTAACATCTTCTAACGTTTTAGCTGCAAATCTTTGACCAACATGAGATGATTTAGCACTTACTTGGTCTTTGAATTTCAACTGTAAAGTCGGAATCTTAACGATTTCTTCGTTTTCGATGAATGCTTTTTTGTCAGTAGGACAAATTGGGCAATCGTTGTTTGCAGTTACAGGGTTCTTATCGATACCTGCTGCAACACGGATGTTTTGCAACATAGCTGCGATATCAGCACGAGATGCGTCTTTAAATGGTGCAATTGTGTTTGGTGCAGGTGAATTGTTCAAAGCACCTTTTTCTAACGCTTTAGCGATAGGAATAATTGCCCATTCAGGAACTGTGTTACCGTCTGTGTATCTAGACAAGATTTTTTGAGCTTCGCATTTGTCCATATCTGCACACTTGATACCTTTTGATAAAGCACATAGAGCTTCAACCCTTGTTACGTTATGATTTGGCATAAATTTGCCGTTTGGATAACCTTTAAGCAAGTCGTTGTGTACAGCAACCGTGATTGCTGAATTTGCCCAGTGATTTGTAGGTACATCTGAGAATAATTTTTCAGGTGTGCAAGAATACATGTCTTTGTCAAAACCTTTTACTAACATTGTTGCAAATTCTGCACGAGAAATGTTTCTTGAAGGTTTGAACAATCTGTCAGGATAGCCGACAACAATATCGTTTGTCGCAAGCTTGTCAATTTCGCAAGATGCCCAATATCCGTCAGGAACATCAGGGAACATTTGCAAATTAGCGGCAGCACCTGTCATATTTTCAAACGGTGACAAATCAAAAGGGGTTAAAGTCTTTTTAATCGCTTGAATTGAATTTGCAGTACTCATTTGAATTGGACATGAATTTCCGTCCATTTTTGCTTCATCTCTAACGATTGGCGCGCCTCTATGGCTTGTCAAATCGTTTAAGCAAGGAATGTTTGAAGCAGCACCGGTGATGTTATCGTCAGTTGCAACGGTTGTACCCATTGTACCTGCTGTAAGTTTGTTAATTTCTCTGTTTACGGAAAAACCTTCTGCCTTGTAGATAGAATCTTTTTCTGTACCTACATAGTTGTTGTAACCATAAACTGCGTTAGGATATGAATAAACTTGTTTCATATCTTCACGTTGTAAATCTTTTGTTCCCGGGCATAAAGCGCAAGATGGAACAGGGTCAGGCTCACATTGTGGAGCAATAGGACATCCGCAATCTGTTTTTGGAGTCGAAGTTTGGCATGGACAAGCTTGACCTGTAACTTCAGGCATTTCCTCAATAGGACATGCACCTTCTGAAACAATAGGTCGCTGGTCGCATGGGCAGGCTGCCATTACCGTATTGAACGAACACGTTGCTATACCAACGGCAATTGCAGCTGCCACAGTAAGTTTTCTAATCGTCATTTTGACCTCCTTTGTAAATAACCTTTCAATAGGTTGGCTTATAAGCTGGGCTTCTGCTTAGATATAGCTTATAGAAGTACAGCTTCTAAACTTTGTTTAACTCCTAAATTATGTTATTTTTTAGAGATTAAAACATTACCGAAAAAGGGAGTCCGGGTGGGTAGTTTGTGAAGTGGGAGGAAGCTCTAACATAACCTCCATGGATAGGGAGGTCGCAGCTGTTAGCGAAGCTATGCTGAGCTTTACAGATGCGGGTGGGTTTTTATTAATGGAAAATAGTTTTAAATAATTGTTTTAATAAATTGCTTATTGTAAAATCGAGTAATGGCAAATTTTGATTTTCTTAAAAAAATTGATTCAAATTTATACGAAATTATTACAGAAGCGGAAAAACTTTATGCTTCTGAATTCTTTGAACAATGCATGGGACAGACGAGAAGATTTGGTGAACAAATGTGCAAAGCTATTTTAGCTGATAAACGCCAGTATGACGGAAGTTTTGACGAAATGCTCGCAACTTTAAAAGACCAAGCGACTTCTATTCCTGAAAAAGAATTCATTGATGACTTGTATTTTCTAAAAAAACAAGGAAATATTTCTGTGCATTCTTCTACTGTAAAACGCGATGGAATTACTGCACTGGAATGCTTGCAACGCGCTTTTGAAGCAAGTATAAATTATGCGGTTTTTTATAAAAAAGGCAGTAAAACAATTTTAAAAAAACAATATGACGTAGAACTTCTGGTAACAGGAAAACGCGGTTTGAGTGAAAAATACGAGTCACAAAAACAAAAATCTAAAAAGACTGTATCTAAATCATCAACCAAACCTACAGCCAAACAGTCTTATACAATGAAGCCGTCAAAACCCAAAAAACAAGGCGGTATTAAACCATTTTGGATTTTCGTCTTATCAGCTTCTGTTCTTTCATTTGTAATGCTGATTTTTATGGCAATAATAAAATAATTTTACTTTTATGAAGAAATGTAACAAATATAACGAGAAGTGAAATCCGCTTCTCGTTATATACTTTATATATATATGTAAGATGTAAATAAAAACTTTTAATCCCTAAATCCCTTCCTAACTAATTTCCCTGCTTCTCTAATCCAAAGAGAAGTTTTTTTTATTAGTGGTATTTTTTATAAAGAAGTTGCATATCTTCTTTTGTCAGATATTGCATAGAATCTAAATCGTATGGATACATTATACTGTTGTTGCTTGGTGAATGTTCTAAACCGATTGCATGCCCCGCTTCGTGCAACATGACTCCATAAATATGGTCTTTTGTGCGTGTCACAATTTTTCTGGAATATCTGCCTCCTTCATAAGACCTTTGATATTCTTTTGTTCCGATTGTGACATAGGCTTTATAATATTCGCCGTTTCTTGTAGACATTTCTGTACAACCAACTGCATCTGCGCTGTTGCAGTTAGAAACAAAATCCACAAATTCTACTTCTATATTTGCATTGCTTGGTTTGTCTACAAATTTGAATCTGACGAGCGATTTTGATTGATTTTGCCATGCCATAAATGCTTGACGCATAAGTACACTCATATTGCCATATTGCGGAATGTAGACGTATATTGGCTGCCCAACCCATCTTGGTCGTTCAAGAGCAAATACGCAAATTGTAGCTGTTAAAAAAATCAGAATAAAAACAAAAAACTTTTTCATTAATTTAGACCATTTTTATACCGTGTATAAAACTAACTTGCTAAAAGCAATAATTAATTAAAACATGAATAACGATATAGGACAAGTTTTGACTTTTTAAAAATTTCTTAGGAAATTACTCTGGTTATCCTATAGAATTTTATTTACAGTTGTTGATTTTTCTGCTTGTGCCTTGGCTGATAACTATTACAGCGTTTATAATATTTTTAATTGAATCTTTAATAGTAATACATTTAACTAATGATTTTCTTTGTAAAAATAAATATTTCAAAGTTTTTAAATATGTTGGACTTTTAATAACAATAACTTTTTATTTGATTGTAATTATATTAGCAACTATAATTTCAGAATTTCCTTCCTTATTGCAACGATAACTTAAGGCTTTTCTATCGTTTCATGTACACAAAACTCTTTAACCACGAGCTTTTGATGTGTAAAAAACATAAAATATCAGATGGGGTATAAAATACGCTCCACCTGATATACAGATAGCTTAGTTTATGTAGCAATCGTCTCTGATTGATATATCACAAAATTCCCTGCTTTTTGAATTTTACAGGGAAGAGGAACAATATGCAGCTGTAAAAACATTGCATTCGTTGGTTTTGAGCAAATTCCCTGTTCAAAATAAGCAGGGAATTTTTAATGTGGAATTAAATAAAAGTTGCGAAAAATTCGGAGAAAACACCCGATTATCTCCGTATATTTTACGGAGATAATTTTATGATTTGCGACTTTCCCGTACGGGAATATTGCGTGAGTTTTGGCTTCTTTTTGTTGGCTTATTACCGAACGGGAATATTTACTTGACAATTACATAAAAAAGGGTATAATATTCCTGTACGGTAATATTAGGTAAAAATGATAATAAAATCTGCGCAAGATATCGGGAAATTAGTAAAAGAAGCACGTAAGAAACAGAATTTTACACAAGTTCAACTCGCTCAGCTTTCTAACGTTGGAACGCGTTTTCTCTCTGATTTAGAAAACGGTAAACCGACCTGTGAAATCGATAAAGTTATAAAAGTTCTGGCAAATTTAGGGATAAAGTTAGAGGTAAACAATGACTAAAGAGTTGTCAGTTAGATTACATGGGGTGCAAGTTGGAGTGCTAAGGCTTGTTAATGGCAAAATGGAATTCACTTATGACAAAAATGCACAAAAGCCAATTTCATTAAGTTTACCTTTGCAAAAAGAACCGTTTAAAGAAAAAGTTTGTCGAGCATTTTTTGGTGGATTATTGCCAGAGAATCCGAATATGCGCGAATTGTTGGCTAAAAAGTATAATATTAATGTCAATAATGATTTTAAACTCTTAAAAGAAATTGGGCGAGATTGCGCAGGTGCATTGTCATTCCATGAAATGAGAGAACCTCAAAAGTCTTATCAAATGCTCAGAATTGAAGGTTCAATTCTATCAGACGAAGAATTAACGAAATATTTGGAGGAACTCCCATATCGTCCTTATTTAGGTAAAAGATTATCTTTGGCAGGGGCTCAAGAAAAAACTGCTGTTTGTGTTATTAATGGTAAAATCGCTTTACCAAATGACGATATTCCGACTACCCATATTATTAAAACGACATTGCCAAAATATGTTCAGTCAATTCAGAATGAGTATATTTGTATGAAGGCGGCAAAAGAAATCGGTTTAGAAGTTGCTGAAGTTGAAATTAGAAAAGTCGGAGAAGTAGAATTTTTGCTTGTGGAACGTTTTGATAGAAAATACTCTAACAATTTAGAATGCGAGCGCATTTTGCAGGAAGATTTCGCGCAAAGTCTTGGCGTTCAGGCGAGAGATAAGTATAAAGTCACTTTTAAGGATTGCTTGAAAGTATTAAATCAGACAGCAACTCCTGCTAATTCTAAATTAAGATTTGTAAGACAAGTGATTTTTAATTACTTGATTGGAAATACGGATGCTCACGCTAAAAACTTCTCAGTTTATCTGACAAATGATGGCATTGCTTTAACTCCTGCTTATGATTTATTGTGTTCAAGTATTTATGACTGCGACCAACGAATCGCAATGAAGATTGGTAAAGCAAGATATTATTCAGATGTAACAGAAAAGGACTGGGAAATTTTTGCTCAAGATTTGGATATATCTCACAAGCTCGTTCAAGCAGAGCTAGAACGACAAAAAACTCTTTTGCCAAAGATTGTTGAAAAACTTGTAAAAGAACTGGATTGCGAAGTTGGGGTTAAGATTTTAGATTACATAAAAAGGGTTGTATAAAATTATAACTCAAACCCATTACCCACAATAAAAACGTATAAGACAAAAGTTTCTAATTGGTATTCCGCAAAATTCCCTGTTAAAGTGTTTTACTAGGTTATTTAAAAATTGTTAAAAAAACTTACCTTAAGCTAATAATAACCCGCATTTTCAAATTGCTTCCCTAAAGTAGTTAACAGGGGATTATCAGAAAATTATGTTATATTTATTTTGCAAAGCTCGTAAAAATTTCCTGTTATTTATGTTATATTGGAGTTATCACAAATCTAGGGATATTAATTTAAAACCTTAAATAGAATAGAATGGAAATAATTATATGAAAAAACTGTTTGCACAAAATAAAATTAAAGCGCAAAATTCTAATTCAGTTAACTATAACAGCTTAGATTATCAAAAAGGTTCGTTATATGCATACACACTTACTCAAAGAGAAGCTTTTTCATTCAAAGATTTATGTTCATTTTTCAAAAATTATTTTTATGATAAAAAACAATTATCCAATAAAACTCAAAAGAATATAAACAAGCCTCTGGTTTATTCTATAAAGATAAATACTACGGATGATTTTTTAGCAGCTGACGAATTTGTCATTATTATCAATAATTTTAAACTTATTGCTTTAAATTTTTGTGAATTATGTCAACTAGCTCCGGAAGATTTGCAAGTCAACATATTATCGGCTATGCCTGGATGTTTTAATATTAATTTTGGTTTTGTTAATATTTCCGGAAATGAGTTCAATCTTGCGAAATTAGAAGATGCAAAATTGGATTTGACAAAAATTATAATAGAAGCACTCACAGGCAATTGTGCGGAAACATATAACAATAAAACTTTAGAGTTAATGAAAGATTGTATTACTGGATATTTTTCAAAGAAAATGCCAGAGGAATGCAAAGAACTAAAATATATTGATATAAAACAAAGTAAAGAAGCAAAACGAATTATTTATAAAACTATTCAAAATAAGAACAATTTTGAATCAGTTGCTTTTGATGGAAAACTAGTACTAGCCTCTGAAATAGATATGATTATATAATTTGAAAGAAAATAAATGAATCTGGTTTTAATTACAACAAATTTGTTAAAAATTTTAAAACAACTTCCTTTAAATTCAAAAAGAAAAGTTGTTATAGATTTGTTGGAAAGATTTTTAAAACAAATTAAAGGCGAAAATATACCGCATCCAACTAAAGATGAATTAAAAACTGCAATTGATGAAATCAAAGAATTGAAACAACAATGGGTTTCATCTCATCAAGAATATAATGCAATTGAAATTCAGGCTGAATATTTTAAACAGTTGATTGATTGGGAGTACAAAGATTGATGTTTGATTGGCAAGGCTTTTTTACTACTATATTTGCAACAGGCTTTGGTGCATTAGGTGCGTATTTTTTCAATCTGCAACAGGCAAAAAATCAACAAAAAAATATTGAAAAAGCAAAGCTATTAAAACTTTTTTATGACATAAGTATATTAACAAAAGTTTTTGTATATTACTATAAGAATACAATTGCTGAAATAAATAATTTGACAGAAACAGAAGTAAAATCAATTGTTCCGATTGTAATAAACGAAGCTAATTTTAAAATTGAAGAATATGGTTTCATTACTCAATTTTCACCTGTTTTATATGAAATATTGACCTATGTACATCACGATATAAATTATATTTTGGAACAACAAGCAATATCCTCAGAATTTATTGAAAATAGTATAAATTCAAAATTTTACCTAGATAAACTAAAACATATAGAAGTTTCAACTGTAAAACTTTTAGCAAAGCTCTTTGTCAGTTTAGTTAATATAAATAATATGCTTGTAAAATACTTTCAATGTAAAAATTTAATTAAAGATGAAGTTGTAAATGCCTATATTCGTTCTAAAAAAATTATTGATAAAGTAATTTCAGAATATTATAGAATTTTAAATAACACAAAAAATCACAAAAAATATACAGAAGAAGAATTAAAAACGATAAAAGCAGATTTTGAATACCTTAATGAAATTTTAAAATTTTGGATTGTAGATTTTGGTTTAAATAATAGACAAAAAACGCTGATGCAGAATGAAATAGGTATGCAGATACAGAAAAAATGGGAGGTCACAGAGAATGACTCTTAAACAATGGTTAACATTTCGGGAAGCCTTAGAAAACGCAGATGCTTTCAATTCTCAAAATAAAGATTATAAAGGGACAAATGTCTTACTTGCAAATGGTTTCAGTATTGACTGTTGCAAAGATATATTTACATACAAAAAATTATTTGATACTGCAAATTTTTCTCAGGAAATAAAAGATGTATTTAATGAATTTAATACTTTTGATTTCGAAAAAGTCATAAAAAAACTTGATGATACTTCTAAAATAGTCAATATTTATAATAGCGATAGTTCTATAAGTAAAAAATTAACTAATGATGCAAACAAAATCAAAAATGAATTAGTCAAAGTTATATCTAAAAAACATCCTGAACATCAACATAAAATTCCTGATTATAAATTTTGTAGTGCTTATAAATTTTTATCTAATTTCGAGAATATATATACATTAAACTATGATATGTTATTATATTGGACCTTAATGTACAAAGAGAGATGTGACGCTATACTTAACGCTCTTAATATAGCAGATCTATCTATTATGGATGGTTTTGGAAGATTACCTCAAAAGGAGGAACTAACTTGGTATAAAACAAGTAAACAAAATATTTTTTATTTGCATGGTGCGCTTCATATATTTGATGATGATTATGATATTATTAAAGCTGAAACAACTTTTGAAGATAATTTAATGGATACAATTAAAGAACGATTAAACAATAATCAATATCCGCTTATTGTTGCAGAAGGTTCTTCTAATGAAAAACTAAGCAAAATATCTCATAACAAATATTTGCAAAATGCTTTAGATAATCTACGATATATAAAGGGAAATCTCTTTATACATGGTCATTCTCTAGATGATAATGATAAGCATATAATTAATATAATAAATAATGCTTGGAACTTAAAACAAATATTTATAAGTGTATTTGAACCGGAAAATAATTTTGAAGAAATAGAACAGAAGGCATTATCACTGTTTGTTGATACTAAAAAAGATTCTAAAAAGATATTTTTCTATGATGCAAAAACAGCTAATGTTTGGAATTCAATATCTAATGATAAAGTAATGGACATTGAATTTGAATTGTCTAAAAACTTGCATTCTACTTCCTTTTAAGTGATTGATGTGCTTAAGTTATATTTTAACGTTTAATATCTCCAGATATGGCATATTAAAATATTATAATGAATAAAACTAAATATAAGTTTATTGGCATAAATCACAAATAGTATTTTTATAAGGGAAATCACAATGAACAACTATTCATACGATGAATTGGCTAAGAAATTAGCTGTTAAATAAGGTACTAAGATATTTCAGACAAAATTTTATTCATCAAGATTGGATTTTTTGTCAATTTAATATTGAATTAGCCAAGCTATTGTTACTAAATAAAAGTTTAATTATTATTTTGAATACACTTGAATCAGACTTGACTAAAATAGATGGCTATGCAAAAAAGATGTTGAATGAAATTCTTAAAGAAATTCCGGAGTTACGTTTACTGTTTGCAATTTTTGAATAAGCAACACTTTCTGGTGCAGGTATATAAAAACATTTATATAAAACTCACAGCCTATACTACGTACAGGCTGTGAGTTAATTTTTTTAACTTTCTTCTGAATCTTGTTCTAGAAGAAGTTTATCTAATGCTTCCAGAAGTTTGTTTTTCATTTCCTCATTGTTTTGCGAATCATTATTTATTTCAATATATTTCTCTTCCAGATGTTTACGCGCATATAACAAGTCAGTTTTTAAAAACATATCTATAATAAATTTAAGGGCAGCTTTATCACCCCTCAGAGCATTATTTGATACAATTTTAGCAAAAAGTTCATATTTATAAACATTTTCCTTGTGACCATTTGTGTTAGTGATATTGGACTTTTCAGAAAGTTCTAGCTGAAACGCTTCAAAAAGAGAACAAGGTACTATTTTCTTTTTTCGTCCACGAGGATTTCCGCTAACACCTTTTTTAAATTGTCCGGATTTAGGTGGTTTTCCATACCCAACTTCGTACTGATCTGAATTGTTAATTTCTTGTTCCTTAGTCATGATGTATTTCTCCTATATTTTTAACTAATTTTGCAGTTTTGCCGGTTTCTTTTTGCCAGCGCCAAATTATAACATCGCAATATCGCGGATCTAATTCGATAATCCGTGCTCTGCGCTTACTCCTTTCGGCTGCGATTAAGGTTGAACCGCTACCTCCAAAACAGTCAAGTACGATATTATTCTTTGACGATGTATCAAGCAGCAAATCTTGAATAAGAGGTACACTCTTAACGGTCGGATGTAGCTTAAGAAGCTCTAAAGAGTCAGGATTCGTTGCTCGTATTCCCGGATAATCTAAGACATTTGTGCGGTAACGACCAAATTTCCCGAGCTTAATATTATTCTGATGTTTACCTTTTTTCTTGAAGACAGGAATGAGTTCATGTTGAGAGCGGTACAAAGCACCTTGTCCGCCAACACCTTTGTTCCAAACCAGTATGTTTAATAGCTCTGAATAAATTTTGTGTCCTTCATTCAGTACCGTATTAATTCCACGCCAGTCAATAAATATGTAATGTAAACTGCCATCGCTCGAATTTTTATGCAGATTTTTCAAAATAGTATTCAGAAATTCCGCAAATTGCTCATCTGTCATTTCACCAGAAGCCATCGCAAATTCTTTGTGATTTGTGGTGCAAACAAAATTCTTAATTTTGCAGTTGTAAGGTGGATCTGTAACGATTATTTGTGCTGTTTCGCCTTGCATAACAATTTCATACGATTTTTCGCACAGAGAATCTCCGCAATAAACAAAATGGTCTCCGAGCCTAAACAAATCGCCAGGTTTAACAGTTGCAGGAATGTTTGCATCAAGCCAGGATTCATCCTCTTCATCCTTTTTAATAGGCGAATTTTCTTCGCTCTCAAAATGCAATAACTTGTCGTAATCTGTTGTTTCAAACCCGATGTCTTCAAGCTCAAAATCCAGTTGTAAGAGTTTGTCAATTTCGAGCTTTAATACCGAAAAATCCCATTCAGAATCTTCTGCAAGCCTATTGTCTAGCAGCCTGATTGCATCTGCTTCTGTTTCAGAAACATTTTCAAGTATGATTGCTGGAATTTGAGTCATTTTTAACTCGTTAGCTGCAAGAATTCTTGCATAACCAGCAATTAAGCAATTCCGTTCATCAATAATAATCGGATTTGCATATCCTACCTTTTTAATTGTATGAACGAGCTTGTTTATCTGCTTCTTAGAGTGTTTTTTGCTCAAATTGTTCGGAATCACAACCTCCGAGAGAGCAACCATTTTGAAATTTGAGCTTCCATTTTCTGCATAGTGACGCAGCACTTCGCTTATCTGTGTTTTTACCATTGTCGTTTTTAAGTTTGACATTCATGTCTCCTTATATCAATACGGCTAGGAGTCCCTGCCATATTAATATAAAGAACGGTTTTAATGCCAAAAACCCGATTTTACTGGACTTTAGACTTTTGTTTAAATAGTTTGTCCGTGATTTAATAAAAAACGGATTATTTATGCTATATTTTTTCATAAGAGGTATTTATATGAAGAAAGATTATGAGATTTGTCCAATCTGCCAGCAAAATGACGAAGTCATTTCTAATGGTAAAAAACAATTGTTATGCAAACGATGTAAGCGTTATTTTAGCCCAAATTTGACAAAAATCGGCTATCCAAAAGAAATAAAATTAGTGTTATACACCCTGTTGGCACTAATGAAAGCAACTCGATTAAAGGGAACAACGTATTCTTTGAAAAAATTTAAAAACAGTATAAAAAAAGCGCGGTATTTAGAAAACTATGTTTCACGAATTGAATATAAAATCTTCAAACATTTGTCAGAATCGACCACCGAGTCAAGAATGACAATCGATGCCGACATTCAAGAAGTGGCAATCGTTATAAAAAATGAGAATTCGTTTTTTGTTGTGAATGATTTAAAAAAAGGCAAAAAAATTATGCTTAATGATTGCAATATAGAAATCGTTTAAAATTTTCAAGCATTATCTTTTTTCTTTATTTTAGGTATTTGCTTAAAATGTCCAACCACTTTTCTTCCCAAACTCTTTTTGAGAAGGCATTGCAAACAGCTACTGCATTTCCCGATAAATAATTTCTCAAACTCTTGCTTTCAACTACTTCTGTTATTGCACTGAAAAGTGAATGTTTGTCTGGATTTATCAATTTGCCATTATAATCATTAATTATTAAATTAGGAAGCCCTCCAATATTGGTAGCAATTACTGTATTTCCGCAAGACATTGCTTCTAAGCAAGATAGAGATGTTCCCTCTGAGTATAACGTTGGAATAACTGAAATATCTGTATTTCGGTAAACATCAAACATTTTTTCTTGTGCACATACTCGATGAATAATATTATTGGGATAATTTGTTCTTAATTCCTCAAGTTTATTTTGAATTTCTTCTGTATGAACATAACCAACAAACTCGATTATTATATCTCTGTACATTTTTATTATATCTGGTACAATATCTGCAAATAGCCAAAATCCACGTTCTTCTGAACATCGCCTTGGATAAGTGATTTTCAACCTTGTTCTATTTTTGCTAATTGGCTTATATTTTTCTATGTCAACATAATTGGGTACATACTGAAAATTAATTTTTTTGTTAAAAATATAATTAGAAAAGGTTGAACGAAACCACGAAATTGTATTAGTATCTACAGACACTATATTATTAAATGTTTTTAAAATTGTTTTTAAAAACTCATTGTCTGCATTCGTTCGAGGTATATCCCAAGTTATTCCATGAGATATAAGTAGCACATTTCTATAAGCTATATTTGTTTCCCATTCAACAATGCCTGAATAAATTGCTAACGCAGGTTCTTTTAATCTATTAATTATTTTAAAATAATTGCTTCCCTTTGCATTAACACCAATAATAGTTAAATCTTGCATATTTTTCATCCAAAAAGTATCAGAATCCTGATTCCCTGCTTGAATAAGAATTGGTTTATAACCAATATGTGCGATTAACGTTGCTAGATCAAGTGCATATCGCTCAGCTCCTCCTGCATAAAAATCTTTACCATTTTTATCAAAGAACCCGCATTGAAATATATATACAGTTCTTTGAGGAGAGAATTCTTCCAAAGTTTTATTTAATTGTTCTATTCTAGAATCATTAAACTCTGAATATTCTTGTTCCAGTTCAGTAAAATCGTCTTTAAGAAGTGCAGATTTGTAATCACTCAATTGCAAATTTAACTTTACTTCTTGATAAGTTCTTTTATGGTTATTTCTTATCGCAAATATTATATAGTCAGGTTTAAAACTATCTATTTCTTGAGAACTAATGATTTTATAACCACAAAAATCTTTATTAATTTTATAGATATTTTTATCTATAACTCCAATTACAGAGGGTAGATGTATTTTATATTTATTTAAAAATTTTTTTAAAAACAGACTCGCACCCCAAAAAAGAACCTTTTTGTGAAAGATTTGTGCAAAAAATAATAGTAAAAGCCATTTTAAATGTATTTTAAAAAAAAGAGTTTCTTCTTTATAATGTTTCAATTTTGATTCCCTCCAAATTATTCTTTGTTAAAAATTCTTGAATTTCATTTATTCTTTCCTCTGTTGAATTGATAATAGTAATAATGATTTTGTTTGGCATTAGTTGTAATAAATCTCTAGGATTATAAATTTTATAACGACCATAATATAACTCTTGTTTATAGGGACTTATATCTACAATACCAATAATATTTGATAGTTGAAGCGAATATTTTTTAATAAAATTTTCTAAAAATAGACTAGCACCCCAGAAAATAACAGTTTCATTCCTACTAAGCTCAGCTAATATATTTGCGAGAAACACATCTTCTATGCAACTTAAAATATTATTAGACTGTTCTAGAGTCTTTACCTTTATATCATTAACTTCCCAAGCTTGTTTTTTAGGATAAAGTGTTTGTAAAAGTTCAGGCAAACTTTTTCGGTGTATATCTAATGATAATTCACTATCATTGATACATAGAAGCTTAGGTTTTTTATCATCAATAATCCTCTGCATTATATCTTTGTTACCGATTGCGAGATATAAATTATTTACTTGAAAAGTAAATTCTTGTTTTTGTACAGATACATCTTTAATCAAATTACAATTTTTACATTCAAGCATATACATATCAACAATAGGGTGTTGAACAGACTCAGGGGCTCTAAATTTTTTTTGAGATGTTTTTGTAAATTCTTTAGAAAATATCATTTTGCATTCGAGATAATAACTTTTTCTGTATGCCTCTATACAATGAACAGGCTCCAATTTAGAATATTCTATTTCTGTTGCGAAATAGGATGAAAATGTATCAACGGTATAAATATAGGATTGTTTATATAAACAATTTTTTATATCTTTGTTTGACCAATTATGAGGACGCATTTTTACAATAGGATTTTTATTTTTGTCAAAAAAATCTTCTGGTCTTACATTTGAAGCGAAAAATTTATCATCATTTGCCAATAAAAAATATTCGGACAAGTCGGGTATATTAGCTATACAGGTTTCAATTGCTTCGCTATTAAAACAAGGCAAGCAATCTTCTGGCAAAATTTCTTTATGATCTACTATTCTAATTTTAGAATAATTTATGTCCAGCCATTTAGGAATTTGATTGTCTGTTATTATAAAGATTTTATTTATCCAAGGGGCATACATTTCTGCTGAACGTAATGAAAATCTTAACTCTTCATTATCAAAATATCTGCAATCATTATTTTCTTTAAATGATGATATTCCAAGTTTATTAGCCCAATAACGTCTTTTTTTCTGCCAATTTTCATCTTTATCATTAACCCAAAGATAAACTAAATCAATTTTTAGATTTTGCATAAGTACCTCTATTAAAATACATATAAGGATTAGGCATTAATAAACTATCATTGTATTGTTTTAATAAATTACTCAAAAAATAATCGTTATAATTTTGCTCAATTTGTTCGATAATATTTGGAATATTTTCATATTTGGATTTATTAAATGTAACAAAATTCTGGTTAGAAAGTTTTTCAAAATTAATTTTGTCTAAAACTTCTGCATAAAAATTCCTGCCTCTTTCGTAAATTAAAATAATAGGCATGTTATTTGCTATTATGTCCATTGCGATATATCCACCTCTGGCGAATGCAATGGAAAACTTGTTAGCAGAAAGATAAGAATCAATATTAACAAATCCATCATAAATTATATTTGGATGTTCGAATTTTTGAAATTGTTCGCTGCCGATAATGTGTATATGATAATCGTAAGGAATTTGCTTTATAATACTGTTAATATATTCTTGCTTGTCTGTATTGGTTATGCAAAAAAGAATTTTTTTATTCACTTCGGGTTTTGTATATAAATTTGTATTTAGTGTTGAATAATAATTTTTAAACAAGTAAATTTTATCTGCATATTGTGGATAAAGTATTTTAAATATGTCTATTAATTTATTTGATACTGCATAAAAAACATCAATCATATCTGCAAATTGGTCTATGTTATCCAAAAAAGATGTTTCGCCGTGTAGTGTGTAGATGAGTTTTTTATTTTTTAACAAATCTAAATTTTTTAATTCTGTAAAAAAAGAAAATGGGTGAATACTAATGATATCAGCACCCTTGATCGCATCTTCATAATTTCCCCAATAATAAACCTTGTCTAAATATTTAGAGGGAGAAATTCGCATTTTATTTATTGGAGTTTTTGTTATCAAACTATATCTAAAATCTTTGTGAAATCTTTCAACTATTGTATTAATACGAGTTTCTAATCCCCCTCCGCGAAAATTTGGTGAAATTACTAAAATTCTTTTTTTCTTGACATTCATGTAAATGAAATTTCCTCTTCAAAAATATTTGGTAAAAGCTCTATTTCAGGATATTTTTGTGCAAACTCTTCTTTTAAACTCGGATAAATTACCTCATAATTAGACCAAATTGTCATAATTACTCCGTCGGGTTTTAATTCATGTAAGGCTTCAGGTGGATAAATTTTATAATTACCGCACATTTTGCCCCATGAAGCATTATTCCTGTCAATAATACCTATGATATTCGGGTTCACTTCTTTTTCTTCTGCTAGAACTTTCTGAATGAAGAAACTTGCACCCCATAACATTACTTTTTTATCTCCAATAAATTTTTTGAGATAATCAGCTGTAATGTAGTCTTTTCTTAATGCCGGCTTGAAAAGTTCCCAATCATTAGGCATAAGTTTTTTAAACTCTTCTAAGAAAGTTTTATACTCTTCATCACTACATTGCGCTACATCCCAGCGAATGTGGTTTTTGAACGCTTTAATAAAAGCGTTTTCTAATTCATGATATAAACCTTTTTGCTCTAAAAACTTTTTCAAACTCATACAGGATTTAACAACATCAATAGTAAAGTGAGTCCTATATGTTGCCATGCTTCCAGGACGATTATATCTATAATTGATTAATTCATTATCACATACAACAATCTTTTTAGCACAAGTAACGCAGGCATGAACAAAAGCGATATCTTCACAAATATTAATCGGTGGAAACTCAATTCCATTATCTAAAATTAAACTTTTTAAGTATAACTTATTCCAAGGAATAGGTGTTAGCAGACAAAATATATCATCCTTGAAATCCTGTCTGCTAAACGGTTGTTCTAAAGGTGTTTTATCGAGATTAATTGGAGAATTAGGATTTCTGCTTTCAGTTATATTCCCAAAGTCATCTACTTTTCTTGATGAACACACTGTTAGATCAGAGTTAAATTTTTCAGCCCTTGTATAGAGTTCTTCCAAAAGTGTTGGCTCGAAATAATCATCTGAATCAAGAAACTGAATATATTTACCTTCTGCTAATCTTATGCCGTGATTTCTCGCAGCTCCTGCTCCGGCATGGCGTTGTTGCAAAATCACAAACCTATCATCTTTGCGTTTGTATTCCTGCAAAATATCCAACGACCTATCAGTCGAACCATCATCAACACAGATTATTTCAAAATCTTGAAAAGTCTGATTGAGAATGCTGTTGAGGCATACAGGTAAATACTTTTCTACATTATATACAGGAATGATAACGCTAATTCTAATTTTCTCTTCCAATTTAAAACTCCAAAACTCAACATCTTTGTAACTAATTAATCGTCATGATAGTACACAGATGTCTTATTGTCAAACAAAAATATAGGACATGAATATTGTTTATAAAGAGACATTGAAGTCTTAAAATGTTATCAAGATTACAGGGTTGCTTAATGATATTAGAAACAGACAAAAAGATTATTGGCAATAAGTTTAAGGAATACCGAAAGAGCAAACAGCTTACGCAGTTTGAGCTTGCTGAAAAAGTGGGTTTGAATGAAAAGCAGATTTCGCGTATCGAAGCCGGTATAAATTACCCAACATATCTAACTTTTGTCAAACTTTTAGATGTTTTGGATATCAATATTCTTGATTTTATACAGGCAGCTCCATTAACCAACAATCCATTGCAAGACGAAATTTTGCACTTAACAAAAAATGCTGATGCTCTGGAACTAAAAACATACATAGATGTCCTTAAGTCCTTGAAAAAGAACCTAAAGTCTTTTCGTGTAAAATAAAATCTTTAATTTATTGTTATAACGATTTGATAAGAATTGTGTCTTAAGCCTTGATATTTGCTGCAAAAAGAGCCATTAATGTGTTTGATGAGCAAGATTGTTGATAAAAAATTAGAAAAATGGCTTAAAAAATACGGCGATTTATCACCGGAAGTTAAAATAAAACTTAAAAGGCTAATGAATGAGTTAAAGACTAATAATTTAGTCGAAGAATCAAATGTATCCTTAAAGGGAACTTCAAACAATTGCCGATTTATCAGAAATTATCAGGGACGCACTTACGAAGTCGTTTTACGGAACGGCTTGTATAATTTTAATGGAAAAGTTTATAAAAGTCTTTTAGCAATTGCTTTAGAAATCACAGGGACAAAGTGGAACGGTAACAGATTTTTCGGAGTATGCAAATGAAGCAGGTAAGGTGTGCAGTTTATACAAGAAAATCTTCGGAGGAAGGTTTAGAGCTGGATTTCAACTCATTAGATGCTCAACGTGAAGCTTGCGAAGCATATATCAAATCTCAAAAACACGAAGGCTGGACTTTGGTAACAAAACAATACAATGATGGCGGTTTCTCTGGTGGAACGATGGAACGACCAGCTTTTAAAGAATTATTGGAAGATATCAAACAAAACAAGATTGATATTGTGGTTGTTTACAAGGTTGACCGTCTAACGCGTTCATTGATGGATTTTGCAAAGATAATTGAGATATTTGATGCGCATCAGGCTTCGTTCGTATCTATTACACAGCAGTTCAATACAACGACTTCTATGGGACGACTTACCTTGAATATGCTTCTATCATTTGCGCAATTCGAAAGAGAAATTACTAGTGAACGACTCAGAGATAAATTTGAAGCATCACGGAAAAAGGGATTATTTGTACATGGAAAAGCTCCAATTGGTTATACAAAAGTTGGTAGCACTCTTGTTGAAAATCCTGAACAATCTGGGTTCGTAAGACTTATTTTTGATAAGTATTTGGAACTTGGCTCAATAAAAAATCTACACGATTATCTCATTGAAAACGAAATTAAAACCGAAAGTGGAAAGAATTTCAGAAAAGGACATTTGAATCATCTATTGAAAAACAAAGCCTATATTGGGAAGATTGTGCACAAAGACAAGGTTTATGAGGGATTGCACGAAGGAATTATTGATGAAGATGTTTTTGAAAAAGTTCAAAAGATGCTTAAGGAAAATTCAATCGAACGAAAGTATGAAACCAACAATCCTTCTTATGCCCTTCTTGCTTCAAAGTTGTTTGATGATAAAGGAAATTATATGTCACCGAGTTATAGCAATAACCGGTATAAAAAACGCTATTGTTACTATATATCCCAAGCAATTCTCCAAAATCGTGAGCAAGATGTGGGTACTATCAGTAAATTGCCCAAACTTGAAATCGAAACTCTTGTGCGAAAAGTCATTACAGATTTTATCCAAAACAAAACTGAAATTCAGCAATATATTGCCAATAAATCAATAGCTTTGCAGAAGAAAATTCTTGATATGGTTGTGGATATAGAACTCAATGATCAAATTATCAGATATGTTTTAAATAAAGTCATTGTACGCAAAAATGAAGTTGAGGTTGTTTTGAACCAAAACATTTTGGTAAAAGTGTTGGAGCTTCTAGCTTACGGTGAACGAGTTTTGATAGATTATGCAGATGATGAATTTATAACAATAACAACGCCCGTTCAGCTGGTGGCAGTTCCAAAGCGAGGAAACAAATTAATAATTGAGAATGAATGTCAGTACAATTTAACTCTAATACAATCTGTTGCCAAAGGATTTTATTATCACAAACTCTGGCTTGAAGGCAAACTCTCTAAAGAGCAAAAGAGTAGTTATATCTACCGACTGATGAGCTTGCGCTATCTTCCACCTAAATTAATAGAAGATATTTTGAATGGCAAACAAGCGCCGGACATGACGGTTAAGGAGTTGTATAGGATTGCAGGAAGAAGTGTGTGAATTAAAACATAAATGTCGTTATAAGCATCATATGGTTGTGGTTCATAGCATCTAATTATTCAAGATAAATTAACTGTAACTCCGTTTATAGTAAACATGTATAAGTTATTAAAAACCCCTTGCTGTTAAGTTTTGTTCAGCATGTCTTTGCTTCAGTTCTAAATTATCATAAGTCTTTTCCAATGATGTTAATATTAAATTCATTTCGTCTTGTTTAACGTGAATTTCATCAATTTCTTCTACAATATAAAATGAGGACTGGTCTATATGGCTAAAAGCGCAATTGGTACTACATTGAGGATCCTCAATGTTTTTGTTAATTGTTTTGCCCCATAATGACATCCGATTGTAAGACTGTGTTAAATTGACTTTTTCTGGATAAATATTAGGTCTATTCAATATTAACAGGTCTGAGTGTGCGTTTCGAGCTCTTTTATTTACCTTATTAATGTTTTTTTCTAGAATTCGATCTCTTTCTACAAGATTGGCAAATCTTTTGTCTATATTTGCATTTGTTTCTTCTATTTTATTAATTTGGGTTAATATGTATGTAAAACGAAGTTCCATGCTACAGGCGCGGACATTTAAATTTGGCAAATCCTCATAAGTTTTAGTATTATATTTCCCAAAAACATTTTCTAGTTCTTTGTCAATTGTTTTATTTATCACAGGAGAAATAACATCTTGAATATTAGTTGTTGGAATAATAGCTTTAACCCTAGAGCATCCGATGATTAAACACACAAAGACAATACAAGCTTTTGCAACAGGATGGGTGTTCTTAGGAAATGGTTTTGCTAATACATGCAACGAGTCTAAAAGGGAGAACGCTATGTAAACCAATAGAGATGGAAGAAAAGCATACAAAACCCAATCATTACAACCTAAAAACATAAAAGCTGCAACAACGATACAAATTATGGATGTAAATGTTTTTCCCAATTTCTTCAAATTTTGCCTTTTTATACTACCCCCAATCTCTCCTTCTGCAAAATATAATATCATGATTGCATTTATAGTTCAAGTTTGTAAATATATTTGAACTATATGCTTTCCACCTTCCACACTCCGAACAGAGACTTTTTGTAATACTTGCACGCAAAAGAGAATATTTAGTCTCCTTTTGGAGTCTATCTTTGTAAAATATAACTCTCAAAGGCGCTTGTTTGTGGGGTTTGTATAAAATTGAAGTCCGGTCGCAGAATGCGACCGGACTTCAATACAGAGAACATACAATTCGAACCCGAAAGGGAAATATTTATTCCATTTTATCATCCTATGTCAAGTATTGCTCTTGAATCCAATAATATCAACCTTTTTTTGAATATTGAATCAATATGACATATTTTATCTTGGGCAAGCTCTATAATAACCGCTTACTTTTGTTCCGTCAGAGCGGGTATATTCCTCGACATAAACAAGTTCGCCAATCCTTGTACGTTTATCAAGTTCAGCTTTAGTTGGTAATCTATCTTGGTCATACATTTGATCCAAATATAAATTAAGTAATCTATCATCCATATCTTCAAGTTTAAGTTCACCACCATACAAAACACGGTTATTTAAATCAAAAACACTATCATCATAGTCAACATATTCAATTCCAGTTTTAAATAAAGGCGTGTCCGTATTATCAAATTCTTCTTTTTTGTATTCTATTCCTTGGGAAAGATCTCCAAGGTTTTCAAGTTGATGTGGTTCAAAACCTGTCATAGAAAAATCCCCTTTTTTAAAAGCATTTCCTTCACCATTTGGATTTAAAACGATAGTTCGACCTATTAAACTGTCTATATTTGATGCAAATATCATATCTTGCGCATTGCCATAATTAGTAATATTGTCTGTATGATTAATTTCTAATCCTGCTACATATTTGACGCCATAGGCCCCAAAGGTTATAGTTTCTCCTCCGTATTTAGTTCCTAATATTGCACTAAGACTTCCACCAAGTGAATGCCCTGTTGTTATTACATTGTTTTTCCCATATTGCTGAATAAGTTGTATATATGCTTTTTCTGCACTTCGGGCTTGTTCAGGAAAGCAAGTCCAGCCCATTTGAGAATCAGAGTTAGCATCTTTTCTAAGCTCATTAAATCCTCGTTTTGTATCAGTCCCTCTAATTGCAAAAACAACTTTTCCATCTTTTTCATATACTTCAGAATAAAACCCATTACTGTCTTGAATAGATTTTTTATATTGCCAGCCGTTGATATTTTTAGGCTTTTCATCTTGGTATACCGCCCAAGACAATTTTTTGCAATCTTCGTGTAATCTATAATTTGTCATAATTTCTCCTTTAATTTTGTTGTATAATTTGTGTATGAATTTTTTTGAAAAGATAAATGAATTTAATCAATATATTAGTTTTCATATTTTTGGATATAATGGTTTTTTATGTATTGTGATAGTTTTATACCTTTATATCGAATATCAACGCCAGCTTCGTTCTTCTTCAATAACTTGGGGAGATGGTTTTGCCTGGTTAACAATTGGCGCATCTGCCCTTGTTTTGTTTATATTTTTAATAGCATTTATCATTTTCCTATTTGAACGAGTTTTTTATTTCAAAATAAAAAATAGGTTTTTATTAGAAAATAAGATTTTAAAACTTTTTCGTTATGTCGGATGTATTTTTTCCCTAATATATCTCAGTTTGATATTTACTTTTCTTATTTATGGTAGATTTCTTTAATTTGTGCTATTTTCTACCTTCTTCCTAGTACAACTAGTACTTTAAGCTATACTGCTTAAAGAAAATTTGATTTGTAATTTTTTGTGCAATTCAAGGTAAATGCATTTATTTGAATTTACATCTTTAATTATATAGATTTTCAAAATTTAAACAACTTTGTAACAAAAATTTTACATCTAAACCCAAGATGCAAGTATAATCACGCTTTACTGCTCATTTGTATCTATTAAACCCTGTTGTCATAAGCGTTTGACTTTAATTTCAAATCTTTTCCACTTCACAACTACCAAACAGAGACTTTTAAGTTTATATTGATATAAATCAGCATAAAAAGTCTCCAAATTAAGTCTTTCCATAATATTTATCTGCCTCAATCACGCAATTTTACGGGGTTAATAAAAAGTAGCAGGTGGGGCGCAAATCACGCCCCACCTGCTATACAGAGGGGATGGGATTCGAACCCACGGTGGAGTTGCCCCCACACAACCTTTCCAAGATTGCACCTTAAACCTCTCGGACACCCCTCTAAAAAGTGTAGATTTATTATAGCTTAAGTTTTGGAGGATGTAAATATCCTCTATTTAAACGATTTGTTTTATTTTAGAAATTGTTATTGTATATGTGTAGAGAACTCTAATAAGAAGGAAAGGAATAGTATGGCAAAAATTGATAAGGTATCAGGTTTTAACCTAGGTCAAAAAATCGCTAACCCTTTCAAAACATCACGTAGTATGTCTACCCCAAATCCATTCAAGTACTCTAATTTTGAGGGAAACACATTACCATTCGCTGATGTATTTGAAGGATTTGAAAACAAAAATGTAAGCAAAATCAGAATGATTTCATCTTCTGTTATGGGAAGTATGACAAAATTGCGTTCAAGTATCACTGAACCAATCGTTAACTTTGTAAACAGAATTGGTGCAGGAATCTCTAATGCTTGGAATTATGCTAAGAATACTAATGTTTCAGACTTAGTTAATCTTGAAGGCATAAATAACGTTATGAAAATGGACGTTAAGGACTTAGGTAAAGGTATTTCAAATTCTATTTCTGAAATGAGTAGAAACATTTCTGATAAGATGCCTACAATAAATATGCCATCTTTGCATATTAGCTCAAATATTTCAGGCATTGGTAAAAACCTATCTGACAAGTGGTCTAATATGATTAGCAAAATCAATATTCCTCATCACGACAAGATTTCATCAGACATGCCTGTATGTGAATTAAGATCTATGTGGGAAAGCATAAATGCAGAAGCAGCAAACAAAGAAAGCATGGTGGCATAATGAATAAAAAAGTTGCTGAAATTATTGATGCTCTTGCGGCTCATCAAGATGACGCTTCTATTGGCGTTTTAGAAGAATTAGGAACAAATTCTCCTGATAACGAAGTTAGAGAATACACTTCTCGCGCTTTGGTTAAGAAAAATATGCATGATTCATTAAAAGTTGTTATCATTAACCAAGGTAAAGGTATCAACGACCTTTCTCCATCAGTTGCTATGAGTACAATTAATGAAATCTTGTCATTAAAAGATAAATCTGAAGTTATCAAAATTTTAGATGACACAATTAACATGCACTCTGATGAGTCTGTTAAAGAAAATGCTCGTTCTGTAAAATCATTACTTGCACTAAGCTAATATGAATAACTTAATATAAACGGCTTGGACATTTGTCCAAGCCGTTTTGTTTACAAAAATTTGCGGATATTTTTCAAACTTTATTATTAAAACTCATTCACAACGAAAATTTTCAAAGCAGGTGATTCTTTTGTATCCTCACCGTAATGAGAAAATACGATTTTACCGGCATGAGATAATGTTATGAACGGTTTAATGCATTCCGGATTTACGGAAGCAGGTTTGTAATTGTATTTATAGAAAGAGTTTTCGGTGTCATTAAGCAAGAGAATATTTTTCTTTGACATAAATTTTTTATAGATTGTAATCTCGTTGTTTTTGAAATCAGAAACTCTTATTATACTGTAATCAGGATAAAGTTCTTGAATTTCATCAATTGTTAGCAATTGTTTTTCAAATTCATTATTTTTATAAATGTATTTGTAGAATTTTAAGTCTTGAGAATTTATTCCGATTAATTCTCCATCATGGATAAATTCAATATTCGTTTCCGGCCCTATTGCAAGTTTACCGTTTGAATAATAATATTCTGTAAAACCACCGGAACCGATAAATGACTTGTGTTTCAACTTAATGTCATTTTCATCCTGTGAACTATTTGACCAAGTTGAGTTTTGCGGATTATAAAAAACATTGTCCTTTTCTTGAATATAAGTATAAGCAGAGGCGGTTGTTATACAAAAACCGAGTGCAATAAGTGCAAGTAAGATTTTTTTCATATAAATTTCTCCTTTGTGCATATTTTAACATTAAAATTTTGTTTGTGAATTTTAGAGGATAAATTTATGTTAAAATGCGTATATGATAAAACAATTTATTTTATTTTTAATCAAGATTTATCAAAAAATTTCGGCACTGACTCCGCCGAGATGTAGGTTTTATCCGACTTGTTCTGAATACACAAAGCAAGCTATCATGCGGTTTGGAGTTTTAAAGGGTGGAATGTTGGGAATAAAAAGGATTGTAAAATGTCATCCGTTGAATGAGGGTGGGTATGATCCGGTACCGGATGAGATTTGATGATATTATTAACTCCACAAAGAAAGGATTTCACATGCTAATAATTTTTTCAGGTAAACAATATTCAGGTAAAGACACAGCCGCAAAAATATTGATGGAAGCAATGCCGACTTTCAGACGTTGTGCAATGGGTGATATTATTAAAATTGAATATGCCCAACAACACGGCCTAACCTATGAAGAAATTGAAGCTAATAAAGCGAATTATCGTCAAGGACTGATTGATTTGGGTAATTGGGGCAGGAACCAGAGTCCTGATTATTGGCTTGATAAAATTGTTGCTCAAAAGGGCGATATTGTTGTAACAGATGTTCGAATCAAACACGAATACGAAGTCTTTAAGAAAGCAGGTGCTATTTCAATAAGAGTGGACGCTGACAGAAATATCAGGGAAGCTCGAGGCGGAAAACTGATTGGCGAGAGTGATGTTACGGAAGTTGATTTGGATGATGTTCAAGATTGGGATTATCGAATTGAAAACAATGAAGATTATTCCTTATTGAAACAAAAAGTTTTAAAAATAGTTGAACAAATTCAAAAGACTAAGAAGTTTTAATCTTGCTATATCATTGCTTAAAAAAACTTTACATGCTATAATTTCGGTATGGAAAGCGGTGTGGAAATCAAAACTAAGAAGAAGGGAATGACTGCTCAAACTCGCCTTATACTTGCAGGTTTGGGAGTTAGTACTGCATTTATCTTAGCAGCAGCCGGTTTTGCAACTTTCAGTATCAACCAAAACATGAATAATGCATACAGAAATTTTGGTCAGGTTCTTTCCAAAACTCTTGCAATTGAAGGCGTTGAAGTTACAAAAGAAGTTCCTGAACTTGCCAAATATGATGCACTTAGAGCAAATTCGCTTTCTGTATTGAAAAGTAATAAAGATATTGCTTATATTGTTTTTAAAGATACAAAATCAAAAATCATTTATTCTAGCAAAGATGACGCATCTGAACAAGCTGAAAAAGCTCGTATTATGGTAAGTTCGCCTATGAAAATTAAAAAATTGGGCGAAGAAATTAATGTTGGTTCTGTTGAAGTCGGACTTTCAGGAACGATTATTGACAAAGTTTCTGCGACTTCCAACGCATCGCTTGCAATCGTGTTCTTGCTTGCTTGGCTTGTAATTGTCGGCATTATTTACATGAACACTTCAATTGTAACCAGAGAACTTCGCAAGCTTCATCAAGGTGTTAAAAAGATTTCATCAGGCGAATTCGGTTACAAATTGGATGATAAAGATGTTGATAAAGAAATCAAAGAACTTTATTCCGCATTCAACGATATGTCAGAACGTTTGAGCCGTTATAACGAACAAACAATTGAAAGTTTGACATTTGAACGTAACAAGCTAGAATCTGTTTTGATGAGTATTGTAAACGGCGTTGTTGTTTGTGATAACCACGACAAGGTTATTATGGTTAACAATTACGCTAAAAGACTTTTGGAAGTTGAAGAAGAAGATATTCTTAACACTCAAATTCAACAATTCTGCGACTCAAGCGGAGAATTTTGTTTTGCGAATAAGATTACGGAATTTAAAGATACACCGCTTGACGATGATGGCGCGCCTGTTCCGTTCAATATCACAATTGACCAAAGAATTTTGAAATGTTTGATTTCGCCAATGTTTACCCGCTCAAACTCTTATGTGGGCTACATTATCGTACTTATTGACGTTACAAAAGATGTTGAGATGGATCAATTGCGTTCTAACTTTATTTCTAATGTTTCGCATGAGCTTAGAACACCTGTAACCGTTTTGAGAAGCTACATTGACACACTTTACAACTTCGGTAACGATTTTGATTTCAACACCCAAAGAGAATTTATCGGGGTTATGAACCAAGAAATCATCAGACTTAACCGAATGGTAAATGATATTCTTGATTTCTCAAGATACGAAGCACAAAACGTTCACATGGAAAAAACTAAGCAGGATATTATCGAAATTGTTGAGGATGCGGTTAACCAAGTTCAAGTTTTGGCTAAGGAACACGATTTGACGATTTCTATAATGAAAGAACCTGATTTGCCGCAAATCTACTTGAATGTAGACAGTATTTCGCGTGCATTTATGAATATTTTATCAAACGCTGTCAAGTATTCACCTGACGGAAAACGTATCAAAGTCCGCGTTGAACGCTCTCGTGACGGCGAGTACGTAGAAGTTAGTGTGGAAGATCAAGGTCCGGGTATTTCTGAAAAAGACCAAAAGAAAGTATTCGACCGTTTTTACAGATGCGAAAACGCTACTCACACTGTTAAGGGAACAGGTTTGGGATTGCATTTGGTAAAAGTTACGGTTGAAAAGCACCACCACGGACAGGTTTTTGTAAATTCAAAAGAAGGCGAAGGCTCAACGTTCGGTTTCAGACTTCCAATTAATCTGCCACCTGAAGAGATAGAAGAATATATTCCTAAAAATCAGTTGCCTGCGGAAAGCGAAGCCTGATTAATATTGGGCGAAGTTAGTGGGTTGCTTTGGTTCAATTGACAATGGAAAGTAGAAAATGTACGAAGATTCAATAAAACTACTTACAAGCAAAGGCAAATTTTATGTAGATTTGGGATTAGATAGAGTTAGAGCCACTTTGGAAAAATTCGGTAATCCGCAGAACGACTTAAATTGCATTCATGTTGCAGGTACGAACGGCAAAGGCTCTGTTTGCACAATTCTTGATTCGGTGCTGAGAGAAGCAGGATATAAAACTGGTTTGTACACAAGCCCGCATATTTGGGATTATACGGAGAGAATAAAAGTCAACGGCGTTGAGATTTCTAAAGAGGATTTTGCAAATTATGTTACAGAAATCTGTGATTGCGGTATTCATCTGACTGAATTTGAAATCTTAACAGTTATGATGTTTTTATATTTTAAACGCCAAAATGTTGATGTTGCGATTCTTGAAACAGGTTTGGGCGGAAGATTAGATGCAACAAATGTTATAGACAAAAATCTTTGTGCAATAATTACTCAAATTGATTTAGACCATACAGAAAGATTAGGTGATACAAAAGAAAAAATTGCTTATGAAAAAGCGGGTATAATTAAGAAAAATTGCCCTGTTATAACTTCGATGGGGTATGAAGCAATTAAAGATAAAGCTGACGAGATGGACTCAATGTTTATCTTAGCAACACCTTTTGTAAAACCTGAATTTATTGACGCGCTTAGTCTAAAAGGTAATCATCAGGTTGAAAACCTTGCGCTTGCAGTGAATGCTATTAATTATCTGTTTAAAGATATAAGCGATGAAACGATTATTGAAGGGTTGAAAAAGGTTAAAAATCCTTGCAGATTTCAATATTTTCCGATTGAAAACCTGATTGTGGACGCGTCGCATAATCCAAACGGTGTGCAGGCTTTGAGGAATAATTTGGATGATTATTTTTCTTCCGAAGAAAGAAGATTTGTGTTCGGGTGCTTAAAAAATAAAGATTATTCCAAAATGATGAATATTCTTTTTAGAAATGGTGACGAAATTTATTTGAACGAATTTGATTATCCGAATGCTTGCAGTTTTGAAGAATTAAAATCCACTTGTCCTTATGAAGCTCAAAAGTACACAGGACAAGAATTAAAGGATGATAAACTTAATATTATTTGCGGGTCATTTTATATGATTGGACAAATGGGGTGGATTAAGGAGCTTGGGTAGGTAATACTTTCAGTTGAAAGTTGAAAATTGAAAGTGGAAAGTTATTAATATTTAGAATCTCAATTTTTACGTGTAAATTTACGCTCCATTTTGTAAATTTTTGTTTACAAAACAAGGTTAATTTTTCAAAACCTGTATAATGAAAAAAATAATCGCTTTGAAACAAAGTTTAGTTGTAAAACTTTAGAAACTGCGTAGGAGAAGCTCAATAACAAATAATCGACATTAACTAAAGAGTTAATGTTGTTTTGAATGCTGAATGGAGGTAAAAATGAATTCAAGTTAAAAAGCAACATATAAAGCAGTCATTAATACAAAAAACAAAACACCGAATATTAAACCAAAAATAAAAATTATATTATAAAACCTATTTGGACATATTTTTTCTAAAAAAATATTTTTTATATTAAAAATTTTATAAAGTATTAGTTCAAATATAAAGCAAAGGTTAAGTAAAATACTTAATAAGTAAATAATAGAACAAATAGTAACTGCATTTCTAAGAGTAATACCGAATGGAATAAAGGTACAGAAAAATAAACACCAAAGAAAAAGTCCACAGACAGAAATGATATTCAAAGAAAAATACTTATGTAATTTATTCATAATATCAGGTTAAAACAAAAAGGAGGATTAGTAAATATGACATAATTAATCATATCTTAGTTGTTCGAGTTCTTCAGGCGAATAAGGTATCGTGGTATGAATCCAACCTCCCAAAGATACTAAATAAGCAAAAATTGCAATAATTAATATGATGAATAATACTATTGTTTTCTTTTTAGAAAATTCAACTTTTTCTTTTGGTAGAATTTTTCCAAATTTTAATAGAAGATTTTCAGCTACCAATAATATTGAGCATATTGGTATCAAATAAATTACCAAAAAATTTGATATAAAAAAAGGTAAATCCATATAAGGGTTATTTAAAAGTTCTATGAATGAACATTGTTGCAGATGATAAATAATGTTGCTTATTGGGACTTTGAAAAAATATAATAAACCAATGTGAATCGGACAACAGATAACTACAATCAAATTGACAATTAACAAAGAAATTAAGATATTTGAGAAACTAAAACCTTCATAAAATCTAATTTTCATTGTTAAAGTTTATTATAAATCGGTGTATTAGTCAAATTAAAATACATGCACTTAAGAGGTAAAATTTTAGAGGTAAAAAATGAATTCAGGTTAAAAATTTAAAAATTGTAGTATCAATAATAATATTGGAAAGAATGACATTATAATTCCAATATTGAAGATGTATTTATATTTTTTACTTTGTAAATATTTATATTGAGGATATTCAACGAATTTCTTTATAATAAATTCAATTCCAAATAATACAAATAATATGAGTTCTAATTTCAACATAAAAATATATAATTTAAAAAATTGATTAACAATTCCATAAGCTACATCAAAAATTTCAACATTTGGATTAGTAGTGAAATTGCTATAAATCAAGATAAAAAATATAAATACAATGTATAGCAATAGCAAAATGCCTAGCAAAGAAATAAAGTTCAAAGACAAATATGTGCGTAACTTATTCATAATGTTAGGTTAAACCAAAAAGGAGGATTAGTAAATATGACATAATTAATCATATCTTAGTTGTTCGAGTTCCGCGGGTGAATAAGGTATCATAGTATGAATCCAACCGCCCAATGATATTAAATAAGCCAAAATTGCAAAAATTAATATGATGGATAATGTTTTTGTTTTCTTTTTAGAAAATTTAACTTTTTTTTTGGGTGGAATTTTTTCAAGTTTTATTAAAAAAGTTTCGACTAAAGAAGCTATAAATACAAAAGGAACTACCCAAATAGTTAAAATAAATGAAAAAATTGTTGGAATGAAAACAGTTGTAACATAAAGTCCGTCTTCTTTCCAAAAAAGGATATTACTTATTGGAATTTTAAAAAAATATAACATACCAATGTGAATCGGACAACAAATAACTACAATCAAATTGACAATCAATAAAGAAATTAAGATATTTGAGAAACTAAAACCTTCATAAAATCTGATTTTCATTGTTAAAGTTTATTATAAATCTATGTATTAGTCAAATTAAAGAAAGGATAAATTAAAATGGTTAATAGAGATGAATTCAATAATTATATTGTTAAACAAACAAATAAATATCAAAAAAAATATGGTTTTGAAATTGGAACAGGGGAGCATGCAAGTTGGAATAATGAAGCAGATGCATTCAAGCATGCATATTTATCTGCATGGCTAACAATTAGACATGGAAGTGTCTTCTCGAAAGCTGCAGGTAATTTTCATGAAAATGAAACTTTAAATGCTCCAGCAATTGAAACAAATATGGATAAATGGAATAATGCAATAGGAAGAGAAATTGGACAAGAGATAAAAAGTAAGATAAATGGTAAAGGTTTTAAACAAAAAGAAATTGAAGATATGATTGCTGACAAAATAATGCAAAAAATGAATAAAGGCGAACTTATTACTAATCCATTTAAAGATCAACGTAAATATACTGATAAAATTTTCAAAGACAGAATTTACAATTTAAGAAATCGCATTTATCACAAAGATGAAGTTTCAATGAAGGATTTAGACAATCCTATAATTATGGATACATATTTAGACCAAGCTTTAGAATATGGTGATATGCCGACAAAAGAGGATTTAGACAAAAGAGTTCGAACAGGCGAGCTTGTTTATGTTGATGAATACACAAGAGGTGACGGCACAAAAGTTAGCGGGTATTATCGTTCTTATCCCAATAGTTAATTATATTTGAGTTGCAAAACGTAGGGTGGGTAAAGCTTCGCTATGTCGGTAAATTTAGTTTGATTTTGGTGTTGCGTACCCACCGAATGCAACAGGTATGGACATTTGTTTTTCGAACAAATTTTGTTGGGCTGAAAGCCCAACCTACATTTTCTAAATCGACAATGGATAATTAAAAATTATTTAAAACAATTTTCCACTTTCCACTTTTCATTTAAGAACTTTGTGGATTTTCCAACTCTCTTCTGATATCTTCAACCGAAACATGCAAAATCGGTGCATTGTCGTCTTTTTTGAGGTAAACATCAACAATGCCTGATTGCACAATAAATCTTTTACATAAAATACAAATAAAGTTGTGACCGTAAATGTACATTGAAGCACCTGTGCAACGGTCTTGACCTGCTTGGATTATAGCGTTTTGTTCGGCATGAATCGAACGACAAGTTTCGTAACAAGTTCCTGACGGAATATTGTTTTTAATTCTGTAACACTCACCGCGTTCATAGCAAGACTCAACTCCTGAAGGCGTTCCATTGTAGCCTGTTGCCTTAATTTTTTTATCCTGTCCGACAATAACTGCACCGACTTGCGCTCTTAAGCAATTAGAGCGTGACGAGCAAGTTTTTGCCAAATCTAAAAAATAATCTGTCCAACTTTTTATTCCCATAGCCTTATTATACAATAAAAAACCGCAAGTAAACTCGCGGTTAATAATTTTGTGGAATAAATGTGTATGATTGAGTCTCGCTTAATATTAAACAGTGACTTCTTCTTTGAAATAGTCGACTACTGTGTCCATTACATTATCAAAGAAGAAGTCCAATTCTTGTGACAATGACATGTTAATTGAGTTTTGTTTCAAATCTTGTGTTTTGTTGAATCTTGCTAACATTTCATTTTCGATACGCATATTTGTTAATCCTTTCCTAAATTTCCGAGGGGTGTACTTTCTGTTTTGTTTATCCTTTGTTTTTGCTTACAGTTTTTATATCGGCATTTTTTTTGAAAACTTTAGGATTTTTAAACAAAGATTTACAATTCGTTACATGGCTTTCTAAAAACGAATTGATAATAGGGTTTTAAGGATTAGCATAAAAAAGTCAAACTTTTTACAAAAAAGAAAGTCTTGCAATGTGTGCAAGACTCAAAAATATACATTTACCCCAATAACTTTATACCATAGTTATACAAGTTTGTCAACTATTTTCTTAAACTCAATAAAATAGCGACTCTCCACCCCTTAACTATTGGCTAATTTTTCTCGAACCAGTGTTTCAACTTGATTTAGGATTTCAGGATTATTGGCTAAGAATTCTTTAGCTTTATCTCTGCCTTGTCCTAACTTATCATCGTTGAAACTGAACCAAGAACCTGCTTTTTTCACAATATCCAAATCAACAGCAACGTCAAGGATATTACCGATTTTGCAAATACCTTTACCGAATATAATATCAAACTCAGCTGTTCTAAACGGAGGAGCAACTTTGTTTTTCAAAATTCTAACTCTTACGTGGTTACCAACATCTTCGCCATCGCCTTTAATGCCTTCAACACGTTTGATTTCAAGACGAACAGAAGCGTAATACTTAAGCGCGTTACCACCAGTTGTTGTTTCAGGGTTGCCGTACATAACACCGATTTTTTGTCTTAATTGGTTAATGAAAATAACTGTTGTATTAGTTTTGCCGATAATACCTGTCAATTTTCTTAAAGCCTTTGACATTAATCTTGCTTGCAAGCCCATTTGTTGGTCTTCCATAGAACCTTCAATTTCGGCTTTCGGAACAAGTGCTGCAACAGAGTCAACAACGATAATATCGACTGCGCCTGAGCGAACCAATTCTTCTGTAATATCAAGTGCTTGTTCACCTGTATCAGGTTGAGAAATCAAAAGTTCATCAACATTTACGCCAAGATTTCTTGCATATTCAGGATCAAGTGCGTGTTCTGCGTCAACGAATGCTGCAATTCCACCTTTCTTTTGGCATTCAGCAACGATATGTTGTGCCAAAGTTGTCTTACCTGAAGATTCAGGCCCGTAAACTTCAATAATACGGCCGCGAGGAATACCGCCAACGCCAAGAGCAACGTCCAAAGCCAAAGCGCCTGTAGGTATAGTTTCAACGCTAACAGCCGGCTTGTCGCCAAGCTTCATAATAGCGCCTTTACCAAAATCTTTTTCAATCTTTTCTATCGCAAGCTTAAGCGCCTTGCTTCTTTCATCTGATACGTTTGTTTCTTCCGCAGGTTTTGCCATGATTAAATCCTCTAGTTTAGAAGTTGAGTAGTTTAGAAGAAGTTTTAATAATATTCTCTATTCAACTTCTAAACTTCTAAACTTTTCCTCTTTACAATAATATATTATCTTCTTCCTTCTTAATAAAGAATCCGCAAAGTAATGGTTTGAAGCTGTTCAAAGCATTCTTAAGCTTAAAGTTCTCTTTGTTCAATTCATTAACTTTGTTTTTCAAATTTTCGTTTTCAGTTTTGCATCTAACAAGTTCCAAAACAACGTCATCCATGCCTTCTAACTTTTCGTCAATAAGTTTAGTCATAGAAGTTGTAATGTTATTTTCCATTTTGCTTAGGGTATCTAATAGTCCATTAACTACTACTTGTGAATCAGGTTTTGTCATAACGGGTAATGCCACTTTCTTTTTTTCATTCATTTCTGCAACAACTGAAGTTTTTGCATTTCTTAACTTTTTAACTTCGTCTACTGAAAAATAGATTTGTCCTCTGCTGTCTTTCTTAGGACTAACTGAAGTCTTTTTGCAAAGCTCAACTATTTCTTTATTATCAACGTTTAATAATTTTCTTACGTCATTAGGTAAAAGTACTTTATTCGGATTAGCGTTCATCTTAAAAAATTCCCCTCTTTCTATACCCAATAGATATTTTAATCAATACAAAAATTAATTTCCACAAATTGTAACAAAATTTTACTTATTGAGATTTTAATTTAAAAATTAGCCTTTTATATAATTATTCGTATTAACTCTTCTTTTTTTTCGCTAATTATGCTAAACTTAAATCGTTATGACAATTTTTGATGAAAATTTAATCTTAGAAACAATTAATATGATTAAGCTTCACAATTTTGATATCAGAACTGTGACGCTTACAATAAGTTTGAGAGATTGCTTAAGTGAAGATGTGAATGTAGTTTGTGACAAAATTAAATACAAACTCGATAAATACGCGCACAATTTAGTTACTTACGCAAACGAAATTGAAAATGATTACTCGATTCCAATAGTAAATAAAAGGATTGCGGTAACTCCGATTTCTTTGGTTGGTGAAGCTTGCAAGACAAAAGATTATGTAAAAATAGCCAAAACTCTTGATGAATGCGCAAATAATCTTGGCATTGATTTTATCGGAGGTTTTTCTGCGCTTGTAGAAAAAGGCTTTACTCAGGGCGATAAGGCTTTAATTGAAGCAATGCCTGAAGCTTTGGCTTGTACAAACAAATTATGTTCTTCCGTAAATGTAGGAACTTCAAAAGCCGGTATAAATATGGACGCTGTTTTAAAAATGGCTGAAACAATTAAAAAATCCGCAGAATTAACCGCGGATAAAGACGGCTTGGGTGCCGCAAAACTTGTCGTATTCTGTAATTCTGTAAGTGACAATCCGTTCATGGCGGGCGCTTATTGCGGTTATGGCGAGCCTGAATGCGCATTAAACGTTGGTGTTTCAGGCCCTGGAGTTGTTAGAGCTGCAATTTTGGATTTGGATAAAAAAGCTGATTTAGGCGTTTTATCTAATAAAATTAAACAAACAGCTTATAAAATCACAACGACGGGTGAACTTATCGGGCGCAGAATGGCTAAGAAGCTTGGTATTCCGTTTGGCGTAATTGATTTATCGCTTGCACCTACTCCTGCAATCGGTGACAGTGTTGCGCAAATATTCCAAGCAATGGGTTTGGAACATGCAGGCGCGCACGGTACAACAGCAGCGTTAGCAATGCTTAATGACGCAGTTAAAAAAGGCGGAATTATGGCAAGCTCTTATGTCGGCGGACTTTCAGGTGCTTTTATTCCTGTTTCTGAAGATGCGGGAATGATAGAAGCTGCAACAAACGGATATTTAACTTTTGATAAATTGGAAGCAATGACTTGTGTTTGCTCTGTTGGATTGGATATGATTGCAATCCCTGGGGATACTCCAACTTCAACAATTGCAGGTATGATTGCGGATGAAATGGCAATTGGTATGATTAACAAAAAGACAACGGCTGTAAGAATTATTCCTGCTCCTAATAAAAAAGTCGGTGATAAGGTTGTGTTTGGAGGTCTGTTGGGCGAAGCTCCAATTATGAATATAAATACTCTTTCTTCTGCAGGTTTTGTGGAAAGAGGCGGAAGAATTCCTGCACCTATACACAGTTTGAATAATTAGAGATTAAGGATAAAAAATGGCAACTTTTAAAGATATGGAAGACAGCTTGAAAAGCTTTATTATACAAGAGCAATCAGACGCGCACAACGTAAAATCCGTAAATAACGCTAAGTATAATAATATAAAAGTTTGGATGGATCCTGCAAAATACGTTCAGCCGCACTTCTTTATAAGAATTTCTATATCTGAAGCTGTTTTTAATCTTGCAGACTGTTCAAAAATCAATGGTGGACTTGGTTACGAAGAAAGATTCGTAATTAAGTGGTTTGGCAGAATGGGTATTAAAGAAAAGTTAAAAGAACTTTGGACAGATGCCGAAAAAGTCAAAGAGGATAGATAATTGCAGTACAAAGATTTAGCAGTAAATCCTGTGAGTGTGGTTTTGCAGCTTGTTGGTGCAAAGTGGAAAATTCTTGTTATAAAAGAATTGCTCAAAAAAGAAATGCGCTTTGTTGAGTTAAAAAAGCATTTGGGCTGTACGGCTAAAGTTTTGACTAACTGCCTCAAAGAACTTGAAGAAGACGGTCTTGTTGTTAGAGAAAAAGACGAAACCGCTTTTAATCGGGTTGAGTATTATTTGACAGATATCGGTTATACTTTGCGCCCCGTAGTTGACTCTATGCAAAAGTGGGGGCAAGAATACAAAAAGTACCGCAAACTTCAAGAAAAATATAAAGTTCTTTGATTTTTCTATTCTTCTATAGTTAAAATTCTTGGTAATTTGCCAACTTCTCTGATTTGACGCTCAAATTCGCTTATATCAACACTGATTGCATCAAATGTATTGTAGTGCATTGGAATAACTTCACTAACGCCAAGCCATTCGGAAGCTTTAACCGCATGTTCAATATCCATTGTATATTTTCCGCCGATTGGAAGCATTGCGATATCAGGTTCGTACATTTCACCAATCATTTTCATTTCTGTATTAAGGCAAGTATCACCTGCGTGGTAAATTGTTTGACCTTCAATTTGGAAAACAAATCCGCAAGGACAACCGCCGTAAACTCCATCAGGTGTTGAACTTGAGTGGAATGCAGGAACAAGAATTACTCTGCCCCAGCTGTAATCACGCCAAGCGCCTAATCCCATATCAATTGAGCGTGCGCCGTGTTTTGCGCAATAGTTTGCAAGTTCATAAACTGCTGTAATCGGCGCACCTGTTTTTTTAGAAATTTCAATTGCACTTCCCAAATGGTCGCCATGAGCGTGTGATACGAAAATATTATAAATATTTTCTGCTTTATAGTTTGGTACTGCAACCAAAAACGGGTCGATTAAAATCTTTTTGCCTTTTGTTTCAATTTCAAATGCGCTATGTCCTAAATATTTTATGTTCATATCAATTCTCCGGTTATTCTTTTCTCCCCTCGCCCCTTGTGGGAGAGGGGTTGGGGGTGAGGGGTATATCCCCTTAAGTTTTTGTCGGGCAGGTATGCCCAACTGACATAATTATTATAAATTAATAAAACACGCTGAGCAATGATAAATTGATTTTTCAATCAATTTTGGCTCTTGCGTATCGCATAATCCTGCTTTGAAGAATTCGCATCTCGGATGAAATTTGCACCCGAAAATTTCTTCCTGAATGCTTGGCGGTGTGCCTTCTATTGTCTTAAGTTTTAGTGCAGGATTTTTTTCAGGCAGCGAATTCAAAAGTGCAATCGAATACGGATGCTGCGGATGTTTGAAAAATTCTTCCGACGGAGCTTCTTCAACTACGTGTCCTGCGTACATTACGGAAATATTGTCCGCATAATTGCTCACAAGTGCTAAATCGTGCGAAATCAGAAGAATTGTTGTCTTGAATTCTCGCTTAATTTCATCAATCAAATCCATAATTTGTTTTTGAATAGTAACATCCAAAGCTGTTGTAGGCTCGTCCGCAATAATTAATTCCGCGTTACATGCAAGTGCCATTGCAATAATTATGCGCTGTTTCATCCCGCCTGAAAATTCGTGCGGATAAAAATTCAGTTTGTTATCAATATCAGGAATTTTTACTAAATCCAAAACCTCTTTAGCTTTTCTTAAAGCTTGTCTGTCATTAACTTTGTTGTGCGCTCTGATTGCTTCTACTAACTGATTACCCACGGTGTAAAGCGGGTTAAGAGAAATCATCGGGTCTTGTGGAATTAGTGCAATTTTGTTCCCGCGCAAATCGCGCATTTGTTTTTCTTTTAGATTAAGTAGATTTTCGTTGTTGAAAATTACTTCACCGCTTTTAATTTCTGCACTTTTAGGCAAAAGTCGCATAACAGACATTGCAGTCATAGTTTTTCCGCAACCTGATTCGCCGACAAGCGCGTGCATAATTCCGCGTTCTAAAGATAAGTTAACGTTATAAAGCGCTTGATATTTGCCGAAAAACAAATTGAGGTTTTTGATTTCTAAAATTTTCTCCATAAGAACATTGTAGTGCTTATGGAGAAAAAATGGAATAGCATAAAAAGATAATTTTTAGAACTTAAACAAGTTTTTTAATTCTTCTGCGCTGTTTTTTAATTGGTCTTTTGTCGTGTTCCATTGTTCTTTAGAAGTTGTGACTGCATCAGTTACACTCTGAATAGTGTTTGTAACATCATCTCCGACAGAAGTTTTTATATCTTTTATTGTTTCTTTTACTGTTTTTGTTTCAATCGCGCTTGTGTCAACTTCAGTCAACCATTTGAAAGACTTGATTGAAGAAGCTTTTCCGGCAATACCGCTATGAATAACCTTAAAGTCTTTATAAGTTGTACTTCCGTTTGTCAAATCAGGGATTTGGCTTACAGCTTCGTTTTTAGGACTTGCAGTAAGTGTGTTTACAAAACTTGCAGTAGATGTTCCAAATTTAGGAATGTAGCTTAAAAGTTTTGTTGCTGATAATTGACCGATTGGTCCCATTTTTGCAACAATTGAACCGTCCAAGCGTCCTAAAATTACTAAAATCGCATTACCGCTCAAAAGATTGTATTTACCTTTCACATAGTATGCAAGTAAAAGCCCTGAGCTTTTAACGGGGTTAAGTTCTGCCCAGCCGTTCGCAAATGTTAATTTACCGTTCAGTGAATTAAATGTTGCAGTATCTGCAATTCCCACTGCGTTTGAAATTGTAGCAACTGTTGATTTTAGTAGAGCGCTGTTTACAATATTATCGGCTTGCAAGAAGTTTTCAAGACGTCCGATTGTACCAAACGCACCATTTTTAATTTCGAAATTTAAATTACCGCGTATAGAATTCATCATTTCGTTATAATTTGCAACGGTTAAATTCAATTTTGTATCAAATCCTAAAGTGCCCGTTAGAGCGTTTTTGATACCTGTTGCGCCATAAACGGCTTTTTCAGCGTTCAAACCTTCGCCTTTAAAATCGACTGTTGTTTTTGCGTTATTTAAATTATAAATAATATTACCGTTGATTTTTCCGTTGAATGCGCTTCCCTTCAAGTTTTTAAGGTAGAAGTTTTCACCTTTCATTGAAAAATCACTTGCTAATGTTTCAGCTTCAATTCCTCCTGACGCGAATTTTTCAAGAGTCGTACTTCCGTTTAAAATTGCGCCGTTCAATTTAATTGCCATATTTGTAATATTCACAGGGATTTCAGGAATGCTTAAACTTGGCACACTTACTTGACCCTTCAAAATCGGATTGGCCATGTTGCCTGTGATGCCGACATTTCCCGTAAATGTCATTTTAGACTTGTCAAACATCGGAATAATTATCGTAGAAGGCGCAGTTGTTGCGTAATTCAAGCCCAATGTTTGTTTTGCGATATTAACATCGCCTGTTAAATTTGATTTAATGTCGCCTGTTGTCACAAAATCAAGTGTCATCTTATCTTTCAAGTAGTTTTTGATTTTACCGGAAACATTTACCTTGATTTTTTCAACCACAACAGGTGTTTGAGGAATTTCCAACTCGTCTTCTTTAATGTTCATCGCTAACGATGGAATTGAAACTTTTGCAGCAGGATTGATTGCAAAAAGATTGGTGCTTTTTGCGTTACCTGAGAAAGTTTTTCCGTCAGATGTTATATTAACTACCGTCAAAGGTGCTTTTAACATTGTATTTGCAGGAACGTTTTTGATATTAAGGTTTTCAAGATTGATTTTTACAAGAGGATTAATTTTATCCAATTTACCCTTAATATCAACGTTCATTGAAACCGTGCCTGAATTTACGTTGTTATCTTTCAATAAAGCTGCTTGACCAACGGCTACAATCAGACCTTTCAAATTCAATTTATTAGCCGTCAAATGCAAGTCACTCACTGCATCTTCGCTAATTGTGCCATAGAATTTCAGAGGCTGATTAAGAATAGAAAAACCTACATTTTTGATATTAATATTGTTGTTGTCTAACCTAATATCGGCGTTAATATTGTCCACACCGATTTTATACAAGCCGTAATAAAGATTGGCAGCCGGAACTTTCAAATAACCGCTGGATTTAACTGTTTTGAGGTCGGATTTAATGTTAAAATCAGCGTCCAATTTACCGTTTGCGTTCAAAGTTTGCAAATCTTTTATGTTAAAAATATTAGCAACATCTTTTGTGATTTTCAAAATATTTGCGATTTGCGCGCCTGACTTGAAGTTCATATCAATTTTAGGTTTGTTACCTGTTTTGACCGTTCCATTCAAGTGTGAAGCTTCGTCTTTTGCAGTGTAAATATTAGATAAAATGTCAATAGTGTTGCCTTTAAACTTCAAATCCGCATTACTTGCAGGAAGATTAATTAAAGAAACATTTGAAACGCTCACCTGACCTTTGATATCGTCTTTAGCGACCGTTAAATCAGCGTCAGCATTTGCCGTAAGTTTGTATTGATAAATCCCATCCAAGATTCCTATAATATCAACAGGTTGAGTTTCTTCTTTCTTTTCTTCAGCAGGTTGTGGGTTGCAAACCAAATCATTTAACTCTAAATCAGGCATGATTTTGTTGAAAACTTTAACGTTGTAGTTAAATTGTTCTCTGTCACGCAAAGTCATTTTACCGTTTGTTGCAACTTTTACGTGTTTATTCAAAATAAAATCTGTGATTTCGGCTTTGTCGCCCGATATAACATAGTTATTAACCCCGTCCGTTAAGACTACGTTATAATTGCCGACTCTTATATCAGGCAAATGGTTTGAAAGTTTTAAACCAAACGGCAAAACAACAGGCTCTGTTTGAACTTCTGTGTTTTTATTTTCTTCTTGTTGCGGTAAATATTTTTCTACATCAAAATGACCTTTGTGATCCATTTTGATATTCGCATTAGCGGATTTTAATTGAACGGCGTCAATTCTGATTTGTCGAGCAAAAAGCGGAAGAAGCGACATTTTAACCTGAAAATCTTCTGCGTTTAAAATTTCTTCGTCTTTAGGAGTCAGAAGTTTGAAATTGTGAACTTTAACTCCCGCTGTCAGCTTCGGAGTTGTAACGAATTTAATGCCTTCAATAGATGAATTCAATCCGCAAGAGTCTTTGATTATTTTAGAGATTTCGCCTGAATAATTATTAGCAATTGTATCCAGTGCAAAAGGTGCTAACAAAAATAACGAATATGCGCTCAAAACAGTTGCACTAACTGCAATTCCTGCTCTTTTCCAGAATTTTTTATTCATAAAAACCTCCGTTTATAATCGCTCGAAAACATTTATATTATAGCCTAAATATTGGTTTTGAATATAGCCGAAGAGGTAATTATTTAATATCATGGTTTGCTGGACTTTAATAAATTCTTATACTAAAATTGTCCTTGTAATAGTTAGAGGGATCCACCTCTTTAGGGAAGTAAATCTGTTAGTAGATTGTTGCTACAGACAAAAGATTTATTTCAAGAAAGGATAAAAAGAATGGAAAAAAACAACGAAACACTAAGAGTTCTCAGACACTCTTGCTCACACATCATGGCTCAAGCTGTGCAAAAGCTGTTCCCACAAGCAAAGTTAGCTATCGGACCGGCAACCGATGACGGTTTTTATTACGATTTCGATTTAACAGACGGTTATTCTTTTACGGAAGAAGATTTGGCTAAAATCGAAGAAGAAATGAAAAATATCATCAAACAAAATTTGACGTTTGAAAAATATGTTATTCCTGATGTTGAAAAACAAATTGCCGAATTTAAAGCTGAAGGCGAAATTTACAAAGCAGAATTGTTGGAAGAACACAAAAACGACAATCCGACTTTGTATTTGACAAAAGATAAAGACGGCAATGTATTATTTAACGATTTATGTGCAGGGTCTCACATTCCTAACACATCTTATATAAAAGGTAACGCAATTAAGCTTCTTAAGGTTGCAGGTGCTTATTGGAGAGGCAACGAAAAGAACAAAATGCTTCAAAGAATTTATGCTACTGCATATTGGAATAAAGAAGATTTGCAAGCTTATTTAACATTTATCGAAGAAGCTGCAAAACGTGACCACAGAAAACTTGGTACTCAATTGGATTTATTCTCAGTTAGAGAAGAAATCGGTGGCGGCTTAGTTTTGTGGCACCCAAATCTTTATACAGTAAGAGAACAAATTGAAAACTATTGGAGAGAAGAACACAGAAAACGCGGTTATGTAATTGTTCAAACTCCTCAAATCGCAAAATCTAAATTGTGGGAAATTTCAGGTCACATGGACCACTACAAAGAAAACATGTTCTTTATCCAAAAAGATGAAGATTCTGATGAACAATATGTAGTAAAACCAATGAACTGCCCATTCCACATCTTGATTTATCAAGCAAACAGACATTCATACCGTTCATTACCATTAAGAATGGCTGAATTGGGTACAGTTTACAGAAAAGAAAAATCAGGTGCTTTGTCAGGTTTGACTCGTGTTCAAGGCTTTACTCAAGATGATGCTCACATTTTCTGTACACCTGAACAATTGGTTGACGAAATTAACCAAATCATCGACTTTGTAGCTGATACAATGAAAATCTTCAAAATGGATTTCGAAGTTGAACTTTCTACTCGTCCTGAAAGCTACGTTGGTGACTTGAAGAACTGGGAATTAGCTGAAGCAGGTTTAAAGGAAGCTATGGATAAACGTGGTATGAAATACGACATCAACGAAGGTGATGGCGCATTCTACGGTCCGAAAATCGACTTCAAGATTAAAGATGCTCTTGGCAGAACTTGGCAATGTGCTACAATTCAACTTGACTTCAACCTTCCAGAAAGATTTGATATCAAGTACCAAGATAAAGACGGCAGCATGAAGACTCCTGTAATGCTTCACAGAGTAATCTTTGGTTCAATGGAAAGATTCCACGGTATCTTGATTGAACACTATGCAGGTGCTTTCCCAACTTGGTTAGCTCCAACTCAAGTTGCTATCGTTCCTATTTCAAACGAAAAACACATCGACTTTGCAGAACAAGTTTATAAGAAAATGCGCGATGCAGGATTGAGAGTTAAACTTGACGACCGTTCTGAATCTATGAACTACAAAATCAGAGAATCATTGCAAGATAAGAAAATCCCTTACGTTTGCGTAATCGGTGATAAGGAAATCGAAGCAAACGCTGTTGCAGTAAGAAAACGCGGCGTAGGTCAAGTTGGTACTGTTTCGGTTGATGAATTTATTGCTAATATCGAAAAAGAAATTAAAGATAGAGCGTAAGTTTAATTTATTATTTTTGAACGGCGCAAGACTGAAAGGTCTTGCGCCGTTTATTTTTAGTTCTATAATTAGGGAAGAAGGAGAAAGTTATGAAAAAAGAATTGATATTTCTTGGACCACCGGCTTGTGGTAAAGGTACTCAAACAAACAGATTATCTGAATTTTTAGGATTTCCTCATGTTGATACAGGTTCACTTTTGAGAGCAGAAATTTCTAAAGAATCAGAAGAAGGCAAAATTGCAAAATCTTTTATTGACAAAGGTCAACTTGTTCCTGCTGAATTGGTAGGCAGAATTATTGCTAAAAGATTGGCTGAAAAAGATTGCGAAAACGGTTATGTTTTAGATGGTTATCCAAGAAGCTTGGAACAAGCAAAAATGCTTGAAGAAATCAATAAGAATGTTGATAAAGAAGAAGCTTCATTTAAGGCTATTTATTTTGATATTGATACTCAAATCCTTATCGAAAGAATTATCTATCGTGAATCTTGCCCTGTTTGTGGTGAAATTTATAACAAAAAATTCAAACCTTCAAAAGTTGCAGGCAAATGCGATAAATGTAATGTTGATTTGAAAACAAGAGCAGATGATAACGAAGAAACTGCAAAATTGCGTTTTGAAACTTATTTCAACGAAACAGCTCCGCTTGTTAAATTCTATGAAGATAAAGGTGTTCTTTATAAGATTGATGCAAACGGTTCTATTGATGAAGTTTGGGAAAGACTTTTAAAAGTAGTAAATGCGTAATTAAAAAATGTATAAAGTTTTACACGGCTGAGTTAGTTATATTTGACTCAGCCGTGTAAATTTTTGTTACAAAAAAGCAAGTTTTTCTGCAAAAATGTTTTACATGATATAGAAGGTAAAACTCTATGGAGGTTTTTATGAACAATGTTTCTTTTCATGGCGAATCAGCAGGAAGTATCGGTTACTTAAATAAAGTTTCATCACATGATGGTGAATCCGCAGGAAGCATTGGAAAAGTTGCCAATTCTCAAGGCGGAGCAACTCTTGTTCAAGCTTCTGAGTGTGATACCGTTAATTTTAGAGGCAGAGAAGAAAAGAAAAAATCTTCTGTCTTAGGAACAATCTTAGGCTTAGCCACAACAGCAGGCGTTGCAATCGGAGGTTTAGCTTACGCGCATAAATCAGGCTCTATTGCAAAGTTAAAAGATGGCAACATTAAAAAACATTTGGCAAAAGCAGGTGAAACTTGTTACGAATGGTGCAACAAAACCAAAGATTTTGGCGAAAAATACTACAACAAAATCAAGGATTATATTAGTAAAAAATCTTAAGCATTACCTATTCTGAACCAATTTACAAACTTGTTAAATAAGGTATTTTCAGGGATATCTTCTTCTTTAATTTCAGGTTCTTCCGACTCAAATAGAATTTCGTTTGGTTCGTTTTCTTCCTTGCGCTCAAACATATCTTCATCCGGCTCGTCCTTGCGTTTTTTGTTTTGGCGCATATACATTCCGCCACCGCCTAAACCGCCGCCGTCTTTGTAGGTTGCTTGAGCTTTGTTGATTGGGTTGACATTACTGTTAAAATCAAAAGACATAAATTTTAGTCCCGATTGTACGTTGCATGTATATTATAAACTATTTTTCAACTTTTTCCAGTGTTTTTATGCTAAAATCATTCTCGTGAGGTAGTGAATGAAAAAATTTTTGAGTATTTGTTTTTTGTTTCTAATGTCTGCAATGGCTTCTCAAGCTAATGATATGCGTTTCGTACAAGTTACGGATGTGCGCTATAATTCTGCGGAAGATAATGAAATTTTTGCTAAAACTATACAAGATATTAATAAGCAAAAAGATGTTAAGTTTGTTGTGTTTACAGGTGATAACATTAACAAACCCGACAAAGAAGATTTGTCTGCATTTTTGAAAGAAGCTAAAAAACTTAATTGTCCTTTCTATATAGTGCTTGGTGACAAAGATGTCAACAAGCATAAAGAAATGAGCAAAAAACAATACATCAAAGAAATTCAACACCACATGAAAAAATACAAGTTTGAACATCCAAGTTATGCTTTCGAGCGCGACGGGGTTGTGTTCATTGTAGTGGACGGTTCAAAGGATGTTATTCCCGGAACAAACGGATATTTTAAAGAAGACGTTTTGACTTGGTTGGAGAATGAACTTGCAATGCACAGCACGCAAAATGTAATCATTTTACAGCATTTTCCTCTGATTCCGCCTTCAAATAAAGAAACTTATTATACATTTAAACCTGAAAATTATTTAAAAATTTTGCATAACAACAAAAACGTGAAAGCAGTAATTTCAGGACATTTTGGCGTGAATAACGAACAACATGTTGATGGTGTTGCACATATTTCGACTTCACCGATTCCATACTACAGAATTATTGATGTAATGGACTGTGATACTCCAAATCCTACTATTTGGGCGGAATTGAAAGAAGTTAAGTAGTTTGGTGCTGTGTAAAGTATAAACTTTACACTTATTAATAATTTGAAAAGATTTCCATCTTAGGTTATGATTATTATTGAATAATTGTGCGTGGGGAGTACATGGAAAATAATTATTTTGCACTACTAGCTAATGATGTGAAGAAGTTGTGGAACGGTTTGGACGGCAACCAAAAACTTGGTATGCTTGCTCTTATCGTTGTAACAATTGCCGTTGCGGCTTTTTTCTTGTCAAAAGCAATGGAACCTGATTGGGTTGTTTTATATTCAGACTTAAATGAAGTTAATGCTATAAGTATCGTTGAAAACATGAAGAAAAACGGTTATCGTTACAAGGTTTCAGAAGACCATAAAACGATTTTAGTCCCTTCTAATGTTCGTGATGAAATGCGCGTTTTCGTAGCAGAAAATGATTTGATTAAAAACGGCGATACAGGGTTTGAACTCTTGGATGATATGCAATTAGGTTCAACCGATTTTAAAAACAAATTAACTAAACAAAGAATTTTTCAAGGTGAATTAACTCGTTCTATCGAAAAAATTCAAGGTGTTAAATACGCTCGTGTTCAGCTTGCAGAACCTGAACGTTCGATTTTTGAAGATAATGACGCAAAACCGACTGCGTCAGTAGTTTTGGTACTTGAGCCGGGATACAAAATCAAGAGTTCTCAAGTTAAAGCGATTAAAAACTTGGTAGCTTATGCCGTTCCGAGAATGACTCCTGAGCAGGTGTTTATCACTGACCAAAACGGTAACAGTTTATCTGATGAAACTTCTAAAAACTCAACAGATATGGAAAGCTTCAAGACAAACTTGGAAAAAGACACAGCTAAAAAGGTTTCGGAAGTTTTAGAAAAAATTGTCGGCAAAGGTAACGTTTCTGTTCAAGTAAATGCGGATATTGATTTTAATTCGGCAAAATCAACAATCGAAAGCTATATTCCTGTAAACGATAAAGGAGAAGGCGTTGTAACAAGTTCTCAAACAGAAGTTGAAACTTATGAAAACCCTAATAACGTACCTAATCCGAATGGCGTAAATCAAAGAAACTTGAACTATTCAAAACAAAAGACTGCCGTAAATTACAGCGTGTCAAAAGAAGTTAAGCAAGTTGTTTACGCACCGGGAACTATAAAAAGACTTTCAATTGCGGTTGCGGTTAACAAAATTTTGACGGAAGCTGAAAAAGAAGAACTTAAAAATCTTGTACTTTCTGCGTCAGGCGTAGATTATTCGAGAGGTGATGTAATTTCTGTTTCAGGTTTGCAGTTTGAAGGTGCATCAATTGATAAGAAGGCTCAAGAAGATTTTGCAAAACAATATCAACAAGAGCAAACAATGTACTTTATAACTTCATCAGTAATTCCGTTGATTGTAGTATTGGTACTAGGCTGTTTTGCACTATTTATCTTAAAGAATTTTGTATCAAAAATGCCTACATCAAAGCGTCAAGAACGCAGAATGCCTGAGGAAATTGTAGAAACTCAAGCGGAAGAAGAAGAACAAGAAGAAAACTTGCCAAAAATTGAACTAAACAAAAAAGAGATTAAATCTCAAAAAGAACAAAGTATAAACGAATTGAATGAAGCTGTAATGGCATCGCCTGAAGATGCTGCGAAGCTTATTACGTCGTTTATTAAAGACTAATTAATAAATAAAATAAGTTTAAGGAATGATAAGTCGAATTGAAAATGGAAAATGGAAAATGGAAAATTGTTATAAATTTCAACAAGTAAATGCGTTTATTTAGAAATATATTTAAAATAATTTTCAATTTTCAACTTTCAATTTTCCATTGATAATTTTACTAAAAGCTTCAACACCAAAAGGAAAAAGTCATGGGTATCGAAGAAATAAAAAAAGCTAAAGAGGAAGCTAAAAAGACGATTACACGTCCGAGCCAAAAGGTTGCGGCACTTTTGATTGCGCTTGGACCTGCAACAGCTTCTGAAATACTCAAGAATATAAAAGATGAAGATTTATTGGAACAAATTACCTTGGATATCGCAAATCTCGGTAAGATTTCTGATGAAGATTTGAATGAAGTTCTGAACGAATTTAAAACAGTTTTTCAAGCTAAAAATTACATCGCTCAAGGTGGTGTCGGTTATGCAAAACAATTGTTGGCCCAGACTTATGGTGAGGCAGAAGCCGGAAAACTTTTGGAAAAAGTTAACTCTATGGTTAACACAAACCCGTTTTATTTCTTAAATGAAGCTGACCCGTCACAGCTTGCAAACACTTTTGCGTCTGAAAACCCACAGCTTTTGGCACTAATTTTGGCATACTTAAGGCCTGAATTATCAGCGCAGGTTTTGGCGTTTTTACCGCCTGATATTCAAGCGGTTGTTTCTATGCGAATTGCGGATATGACACCTACAAATCCTGAAATTTTATCAACAATTGAGGATATTGTAGAACGTAAATTCTCGGCTTTGTTGGTTCAAGATTTCTCAAATGCAGGCGGCGTAGAATCTTTAGCAAATATTTTGAACTGCTGCGACCGTGGTACAGAAAAGAATATTATGGAATGGCTTGATATTGAAAATCAAGAAATGGCTCAAGAAGTTCGTGACTTGATGTTCGTATTTGAAGATATTATTATTCTTGACGATAGAGCCATTCAAAGATTGCTTAGAGAAATTGATACCAAACAGCTTGCACTTGCGCTTAAAGGTACAAAAGACGAAATTAAGAATAAAATCTTCAAGAACATGTCAGAACGTGCAAGACAAATGCTTACGGATGATATGGAATATCTTGGACCTGTTAGAGCAAAAGAAGTTCAAGAAGCTCAAACGGGCATTGTTAATGCTATCAGAAATCTTGAAGCAAGCGGTGAAATCACGATTACTCGTGCTAGTGTTGAGGATGAATTAGTTGAGTAGTAATAGAATAAAAGGTCAAGAAATTCAAATGGGCGACAGCTTTGTTCTGCCGATAGAACAAACGCGCGTTACAAGACAGCAGGCAAAAGTTCAGCAAATTATTGCGGAAACTGATGCTAAGGCTCAACAAATTTTGGATTCTGCACAAAATCAATCTCAAATTGTTATCCAGACTGCTAACACGGAAGCTGAAAGAATTATTCAAGATGCGCGCAACAAAGCCCAACAAGAATACGATACAATCAAAAATCAAGCTTATGAAGAAGGTTTTAAAAAAGGCGAACAAGACGGTTTGTATAAGTTCCAAAATGATGCTTCAGAAGCTTTGCGCTCACTTGATACGCTTGCAAGCGGTTCTTTTGATATGAAAAAAAATATTATAGACTCTGCATCTCAAGATATTGTTGATTTGGTTGTTGCAATAGCAGACAAAGTTTGTCACCAAAAATTTGATAACAAAGTTTTGTATAAAATCACTTTAGACGCTATTAAACAATTAAACGACAAGGAGAATATTACAATTATTGTTAATCCTGAACTTGTTGAAAATATCAATAAACTTGCACCAAACTTTAGAAGCGAAATTCCTACTCTCAAGAGCTTGAGAGTTGTTGAAGATAATTCACTTTCTGCTGATGGTGTGATTGTGGAAACACCTGATATCAGACTGGATTCAAGAGTTTCTTCTCAAATAGCGGAAATTGCACAAAATATGCTTACGGGTGCTAACAATGAGTTGGAGTAAGGATAAGTATTTAGATATTATTAAGAGCGCAAAAACGATTAAAGAAATCGGCAAGATTACCGAAATCATCGGGCTTACGATAGAGTCTGACGGGCCTAAATCTTCAATCGGTGATTTGTGCTATATTTATAACGATTACAACGACAAGCCAACAATGGCGGAAGTTGTCGGATTTAAGCGTGATAAAATTTTGCTTATGCCTCTTGCTAACCCTGATGGAATTCATCCGGGGGCTTTAGTTGTGAATACGGGCGGGGCAATGAAAATTGGTGTCGGTAATCAGCTTATCGGACGTGTTTTGGACGGTTTGGGCAATCCAATTGACACGTTGGGTGATATTCGTTTTTCAGAATACCGTTCAACGCATGCGGATGCGATTAATCCACTTAAACGAAAACGTATTTCTGAACCGCTTTCTCTCGGGATTCGATCGATTGACGGATTTATGACAGTCGGCAAAGGTCAAAGAATGGGTATTTTCGCAGGTTCAGGTGTCGGTAAAAGTACAACAATCGGTATGATGGCGAAAAACACAACCGCGGATTTGAACGTTATTGCGTTGATTGGTGAACGTGGACGTGAGGTTAAGGAATTTATTGAAGAAATTTTAGGCCCTGAAGGTATGAAACGTTCAATTGTAATCGCAGCGACTTCTGAACAGCCGTCTTTAGTAAAAATAAAAGCCGCGTTTGTTGCAACTTCTATCGCCGAATACTTTAGAGATAAGGGTTTGGACGTTTTGTTTATGTTAGACTCCGTAACTCGTATTGCGATGGCACAGAGAGAAGTCGGACTTGCTATCGGCGAACCGCCTGCAACAAGAGGTTATACACCATCTGTATTTGCAATTATGCCAAAACTTATGGAAAGAGCAGGTACAAACGAAGTTGGAACAATTACGGGGCTTTATACGGTCTTGGTTGAAGGTGACGACTTTAACGAGCCGATTTCCGATACAGCAAGAAGTATTTTGGACGGTCACATAATGCTTTCGAGAGATTTGGCGCACAAAAACCATTATCCTGCGGTTGATGTTTTGCAATCCTTGAGCCGTGTTATGGGGGATGTTACAACAAAAGAACACAGACAGGCAGCAGGTGTTTTAAGAAACCTGCTTGCTGTACACAAAAAGAACGAAGATTTGATTAATATCGGTGCTTATGTAAAAGGTTCTGACCCGATGTGTGACAAGGCTATTGCAATGATGGTTAATATTGACGGATTTTTGAAACAATCAACCGATGATAAAATTGATTATCAAGAAACCGTAAATCAGCTTTTGCAATTGGGACAACTTGCAGGTGCAGGATAAGAGTTATTTAGAAGCTCTTAATGCATTCAATATTGCAATAATTGAAACGCCGACATCTGCAAAAACAGCGCCCCACATTGAAACGAATCCTAAACCTCCTAAAATTAGGAACAATAATTTGATTGCGAGTGCAAAAACTATGTTTTCTTTAGCAATAAGCATTGTCTTTTTTGCCATTTTGATTGCTAAAGCAACCTTTGAAGGCTTGTCATCCATAATTACGACATTGGCAGATTCTATTGCAACGTCAGAACCCAAACCGCCCATTGCAATGCCGACATCCGCACGAGTCAGAACAGGCGCGTCATTAATGCCGTCACCAACGAAAATTACACTGCCCTTGCTTGAAGCAATTGCGTTTTCAAGTCTTTCAACTTTGTCGTTCGGTAAAAGCGCTGCATGGTATTCGTCAATTCCGATTTCTGCTGCGACATTTTGTGCTGTCCTTTTAGAATCGCCCGTCAACATTTCAGTCTTTAAGCCAAGCTTTTTAAGAGCTTCTATTGCAGATTTTGTGTCGTCTTTTATTGTGTCAGCAATAACAATATAGCCTTGATAAACACCGTCAATCGCAATATAAACAACCGTTCCCGCTTTATTAACAGGAGTTGTGTCTACAAGTTTTGCGTTACCGACTAAAATTTCTTTACCTTCAATTTTAGCCTTAATTCCATATCCTGCAATTTCTTCTATTTCATTGTTTGTCGGAATTTTCGCATTATATTTTTCTTTGTAAGCTTCTCTAATTGCTTCTGCTATCGGGTGCGGTGAAACGGCTTCTGCAAACGCAGTATAACGTAACAAATCAGGATTGTCGGAAGAAATTTCAACAACTTTAAAATTACCTTTTGTCAAAGTTCCTGTTTTATCGAAAACTGCAACTTTTGCCTTTGATAAGATTTCAATATAGCTGCTGCCCTTAATCAAAATACCTTTAGAAGACGCTCCGCCAATTCCTGCAAAGAAGCTCAAAGGGATTGAAATTACCAAAGCACAAGGACAAGAAATTACTAAAAACGTCAACGCTCTTTCAATATAAAATGGTGGGATGCAAGCGATAATGCAGGCAATAATTACAACTGCGGGCGTATAATAGCGTGCAAATTTGGTTATAAAGTTTTCGGTTTTCGCTTTTTTAGAAGATGCGTTTTCTACGAGTTCCAAAATCTTCGCAACGGTAGATTCGCCAAACGGTTTCGTTACTTTGACTTCCAAAACTCCGTTAAGATTTATGCATCCGCTGATTACTTCATCTCCGACTTCAACGCTTTTTGGTAAAGCTTCGCCTGTCAAAGCAGAAGTATCAAGAGAGGCTTTTCCTGAAACGACTCTTCCGTCAAGCGGAATTTTTTCACCTGTTTTAACGGTTATAATATCGCCGATTTTAACTTCTGACGGAGAAGCTTTTTCACCGTTTAAGTTTGCATAATCAGGGCGAATGTCCATCAATGCAGTGATTGAGTCTTTTGATTTATCAACCGCCTTATCTTGCATGTATTCGCCGATTTGGTACAAAATCATTACCATAACGGCTTCAGGAAATTCTTTTATGCAAATCGCACCGACTGTTGCAAGTGACATCAAAAAGTTTTCGTCGAAAATTTGACCTTTGAAAATATTTTTTATTGCACGAAGCAAAACATCCGCGCCAACAATCAGATAAGCAACTAAAAAAAGCGGTTTAAAAACATAGCCCAAACCGAACAAAATGAGTCCTGTAATGATTCTTGGGATAACCAATGTATTAGCTTCTTCGTGTTCGCACATGATGTTCTCCTTTTTCTTGTATTATAGTTGAGCAACTGTTCAACTGTCAACATGTAGAGTTGGTAGTTTTTACAAAAGTTAATACAATTTGACATTTGAACAAGTATTCAACTATAATATAAAATATGGACGCTTTGAATATAGATATAATTAATAAAGTAAAACCCAACATGCCTGATATGACGCTTTTGTATGATTTATCAGACTTTTTTAAACTTATGGGTGACAGTACAAGAATTCAGCTTTTGTGGGCGTTAGAAGAAAATGAAATGTGTGTTGGAGATTTGGCTTGTTTATTAAACATGACAAAATCCGCAGTTTCGCACCAGTTGAAGATTTTGAGAAGCGCAAAACTTGTAAAAGCAGAAAAACGCGGTAAGAATGTGTTTTATGCTCTAAGTGATCACCACGTGAGAACGGTGCTTGAAATGGCATTGGAACATGTCGGAGAGTAGGTTGTTTGAATTAGTTTGATAAGTTTTGATTATTCCATCTTCATGAGTATAATTGTTTTTGAGAATTTTGATAAGAAGAAAATAGTTAACAAAAAGGCTGGATTGCTTCAGGCTAATCGCCTTCGCAATGACGTAGCGTGAAACTACAAGTTGGGCATCATTGTGAGGTGCGATTAGCACCGAAACAATCCAGCCTTTTTATAACTATTTTTATTGTATCCCATTTATCTTGGACAGTAGTGTTAACAAGGGCGGTTAAGTTCCTTCCCTTGTTAGGGAAGGTTAGGATGGGTATTGGTCGGTAGAGAATATGCAAACTACAAATTCAAAGCATGTGAAAACAATTTGCCGACTTTTGCATTATATGCCCTGCCGTCTTCTTTTGTAAAAAGATTTTCCCAATGGCTTTTGGCACTACCATCAGTTGAATAAGACGGATTTGTCATCATCAAATGGTGCGTGTTCGTGTCATACCTGAGCGGAAACAAATCTTCCATTTGCATAAAGCTCGGCAATTTATCGCTAGGATATTCGTACGCGAAAAGTATTGAATTTATGCGCTTTAAACGGTCTTCGTAGCTTCGGCCGCCAATATCGTTATCGTTAGACACCTCGACTCCGGGGGCATAATCCTTGTTGTACTTGAATTTTGTAGCCCAACATTTAACTTTGTCGTAATCATCTGGTGAAACAAATGCAGTACCCGAAGTTAAACCTAAATTTTGGTAACGTTCAAAATCACCCGTGCTTTTTTCTCCGACAAAACTTATGCTGAACGAGCCCGAGCGTTTGCGGATTTCGTGTAAAATGTATTGCATTTGATTGTATTCGGGCAATGCGCCAACGCCTGTATAATTGCCCATATCGTAACCGCCAATGTGTTTTGCGGAATCAATAAAAATAGCTTCAAAGCCGAGTTTAATTAATTTGACGTGTTCGTTTATGAATAACTCTTGGTGGTCGGGATTTTTCCAGTCAAAAGTTACATCATCTTTATAGGCTTCCGCAACCTTGATTTGGTCGGCAGAAATTACTGTTCTAAAGCCTGTTTTAAGTCCATGAATGTGCGCTAAATCATTGAATGCCTGAAACTGATTTTCAGTCGAAATCGGAATGTCAAATTCAATAATATTTGCGCTATAACCTGCGTTTAGTTTTATACCATAAATTGAGTTTTCTTCATTTGTACCTTTATTGTAACCGTCGCCGTAAATATTCGGAAAAATCTGTGACAAAATAACACAATTTGCCCAACTTTTTGCAGAAGGCGGGATTGCGGGAAGAAGTTTCATCGCACTGATAAGCCCGTTTTTTGTTCTGTCGCCAACCATTTCTGCAATTGCTCGGTTGTTGATTTCTATATAGTTGGCACTTCGCCCCCACTTGTGACCATAATTGGGGCTGATTATCGTGTTAGGAAATTGTGTATAGAAATCACCTGTTTCATTCAGTGTCACAAGGCTTTCGACTGTTTGTTTGATACTGCGCTCTAATAATTCGACAGGCAGAATGTTTGCAATCCATTTTTTGTTAGCTGAAACAAACGCGTGGTCAATGCTCCATTTGTCAGGTGCAAGTGTTGTGTTATCGTTCAATGCGGTTAAAAGTTGGTTTACGTAGTTTGTCATAATTTCAGTTTATGACGGGAAGAAAGTTTTTAATCAGTAATGGTGGCTAGGAGGAAATAGTAAAAAATATTAAGTAATTGTTGGGCTGAAAGCCCAACCTGCATTCCACAATCATGCATATTGTAGGTTGGGCTTTCAGCCCGACAACTACTAATATTGTAACAACTTTTGTTTGCATAAGAACTGTTTTCAAGCTAATATCAATTTAAGGTAAATTATGATTAGTCGTGTATCTAACAATTTAAGTTTCAATCAACAACTGTCTTCTTTGCGTCATAAAGCAAATGAACGCGATATTACGCTTGACGATAAATTAAAAGCGGGAGTGGGTGCAATTATCGGTACAGCTATTCCAATGGCTGTTATGATGAAGAAGCGAAAGATTAAGAATCCGCTAAAACTGAATTATAATATGTCTGATATGATTACGCTTTCTGCGACTTCTATTGCCGGAAGTGTTGCAGTCGGTATGATTGGCGAAAATAAAACGACAAATCAAAATAAACAGAAAGAGGGTCTGTTTCAGTTTTTCAACGCTTCAATACCTACTTGGATTGCAGGCGGATGCTTGAAGTTGGCAGAAGATAGCAAATATTTCAACAATACCTTTGGAAAAATTTCTGCAATGTTGGGTGGATTAATAGTCGGAATGTACGGCGCTGCGTCTTTATCAAATGTTATTTCCGATCCGTATGACAAGCAACCTGATAGGAAATTAACCTTGCTGGATTGCGTTGCAAACTTAGATGACGCTGTTGGTGCGTTAGTTTTGGCAAAATTCCCTTGTGCTGATAAATTACACTTAGAATCGTTTTTACCTTTGATTTATGCATATTGTGGTTATAGAGCAGGAAAAAGTAATTAATGATTCTTGACTGAAAGCCCAAAACTATGATGTTCTATATTTTCATAAACAATAACGGGTATGGATTTCCTTGTTCGTCTAATTCTGTTCTTTTATATACATGAAATCCGTTGTTTTCATAAAACTTTTTAGCCTTGGGGTTTTGTTCATTAACACACACCTTGTTTATCAGGTAATCTTTGATTCCAATTTGAATTAAGGCTTTGCCACCCATTCCTCTTTCTGTGTCTGCAACTTTTTTGCAAGCGCTTGCAACTGTTTCAAATCTCATTCCTACTCTTAATTGTCCGTCTGATACCATAATTTTTCTCCTTATTTTTTTGTATTATCTCGTGTAATGTTTTTCTCAGATATCCTTGATGTATATATAAAGTATTTTTGTTTTCAAAAATTGCCTAAAAGTTCAATGCAATACATCACAAATATGTAAAAATAAGAAACGGTGCGACATTTTAGGTTTACAAAACTTAATATATCATAATTTAGTAGGACATATTCTGACAATAATTTGATGTCAAATTTCTAAAAGGTAATTTATGGATATAAAAAAAGAACTTGGTGAAAAAATAAAAAGACTACGTAAGCAAAATGCTTTAACACAGGAACAGCTAGCAGAGATGATTGACATTTCATCAAGAAATTTGAGTAATATTGAACAAGGTATCAGTTTTCCGAAACCTGAAACTTTGGAACACATTTTGACATCTTTGAATACAACCACACAAGAACTTTTTGCAAATGAACACATCAAAACAAAAGAAGAACTTGTATTGGCAATCAATGCTTATATAGGTAAAATTTGTAATAATCAAGAAAAATTAGAACAAATATATAGGGTTTTAAGAGATTTAATAGATTAGCAGTACGTATGTCGTGTTGGACAATTTTCATTAAACACGACTATAAAATCTTAAAAAATTTGTCGTGTTCAATGAAAATGTTGAACACAGCTTATGGCTAATTTTTTTTGAATAACATATAACCTGAATCGGTGTAAGCCACAGGCTCAATTTTGCCAATTTTTACCCAATATCTTATTGTAGAAATTGGAACATTTTTAAGTTTTGCGTATCTAGAAATCGTTAATAATTCATCTTGTTCTGCATTAACATTTGTATCTAACATTGCAATCACAAACTTTAATGACCTATTTAAAAGATTTAACATGAAAACCGTATATGGTTTATCATCTCCTTTTAATTGATAATTTTCAACAACTGACAAATATTTTTTTCTGTCTGTTGGGCGAATAACAATAGGAGTAAAACCAAATTTTAATAAAATAGTATTCATCAAAAGTCTGGCACATCTTCCATTTCCGTCAACAAATGGGTGTATAGATACAAATTTTAAATGTGCCAAAATGGCAGTCAAAGGTTCTTCATCCATATTATTGCTAAGCCAATTATAGAAATCCACCATTAAATCAGGAACTTTTAATGGATTTGGCATAATTACGGTAGAACCTGAAATTCTTACACGACAATTTCTGTAAAATCCGGCATTATCATCATCTAAACCTGTTAAAATTCTTTTATGGATATTTAGCATGAAATTTTCGTTAATATTGCAATCTTCGTTTAAAAAATTAATAATCTGCTCAAAAGCTTTTGCATGATTTACAGCTTCTATATAGTGTTTTAATGGTTTTGAAGTTGATGTTATTCCATCATCAATAACAAGTTCTGTTTCTTTTCTAGTTAAAGTGTTTCCTTCAATAGCATTGGAAGTATATGCCAACTCTGTTTTTAGCCATTTATACATTTCTTTTCTATTGTTAGAATTTTCTAATAATATTTTCAGTTTTTTTTGATTTATTTTTATTTCATCCAAAACAGAGTTCATGTTCACCTCATAGTTTATAGTTTTCATATTCTTAAACTATAAACTATAAACTAAAGTTTTTCAATAGGTTAATTTCTTAAAGCTTCAACCACACAATCCCATAAGGAGCGATTCTCAAGTGCATTGTTCTATTTTTCAAAGACACATTGACGCTCACATCATCACCATTTACAAGGTTTTTGAAATGGTCAATATGACCTTCTGATTTCAAAACAATGTCCATCGGAATGGTAATTTCGGCTACAAGTTTCTCTGATGATAAATTATTTATAACTAAAATCTTCTCATCTTTGTAACTTCTTATATACGCAAAGTTATGTGGTGACGCGGTTTTTACCAACATAAAATCGCCTTTTGACATAGAAGGCAAACTTTTTCTTAGCGCAATAAGATTTTTCACCTTTTTGTAAACCTTGCTGTTAAAGGTGTAATAATCTTTTGATGAGCCGTAGAATAATTTCGCTGGAACTGCGCCTCTGTTTATATCACGGCTGTCAAAATAGCTTAATAACTTAAATTTGCTCGATTTGTGGCGTTCTATTCTTTCTTTTTCGCTCTTTTTTGCATTCTCAAAATTGTTTCTTACACCGACTTCGTCACCATAGTAAACAATCGGAATCCCGGGCATAGACATTAAAATAGAAAACGCCATCTCTATTCTGTCAGGGTTGTTGTCCAGAAAATTCGCCAATCGTCCGCTCACACCAAGTCCTTTTCTGAATTCAGCACCTTTAGGAGCAAGCGCGTTGTAGATAATTTCTCGGGTTTCAGGGTCAATCATTTCCAAAGTCAATTCGTCATGCACCCTCAAAAATACGCCCCAAGCCGTTGTGGAAGGTATTTGCGGAGTTGATTTGTACGCATTTACAAAATACTTTTTATCTCCCGTAACCAAAGACGCCCAAATCGCAGGCATGTATGGAAAATGGTAGCAAATTTGGAATTCATCCGTTCTCTTAATAACTTTTTCTTCGTTATCAATGGTAGTTTTGAATTTTCGTTCTTTGCCGAAATAAGGCAAAATATCATTCGGATATTGACAAGCTTCTGCCTGAATTACGGTTCTTGGTGCGGTCATTTGGATATAATTGCTGATAAGTTTAAGTATAGCGTGTGTTTTAGGCTGATTTTCAGCATTTGTGCCTTCTTCTTTTGATAAATAAGGAATTGCGTCAAATCTGAAAATATCAATACCGATATTTGTCCAATAATTAATCGTATCAAGCCAATAATACAAAACTTCAGGATTTTCCCAATTTACATCCAATTGGAACGGATAAAACGTGTGGTAAAAATAGTAGTCTTTGCCGTTTAGAGTAACTTTGCGGTAGTGATTATCGGTGATTTCAGGGAAAATTAATCTTCTTTTAGAAATTTTACCGCTTTTTTCTTTATATTCAACTATCGTGCCGATTTTTTCATCAACATATTTTGTATATTCAGGCATTTCGTCTTTTACAATAAAATAATCTTTTTTAGAAACATCGCCTTTCAAAAATGCTTGAAACCACTCGTGTTCATCCGATACGTGGTTCAAAATCAAATCTGCTTTTATCTTAAATCCGTTTTTCTTTGCTTCTTTTACAAAGTCGTTAAATTGAGTTTTACCGCCCAAATCGGCACGTATGTTTCTCGGATTTTTTACGTCAAATCCGGCGTCGGACATTGGAGAATCCGCGAATGGTAATAAATATAATGTTGTTACACCCAAATCTTTCAGGTAATCAAACATTGTAGACGTATCTTTAAAGGTATTTGGTTTTTCGGGAGTTACAACGCCGAATTGGTCAACGTAGAACATATAAATAATTTCGTCTTTGTACCAATCGTCTGCTCTTGTTAAATCCTCTTGTTTCAACTCTTCTGGGCGAGTTTCAATCTCATTCTTTGCAATTTGCATTACGCGTTCATAAATTGTTTTGGCTTGGTTTTCGCCATAAACTTGAACAATGCTGTTGTAGATTTCGTTTTCAATTTTCTTCGGTACAACCATGGTGTTTTCTGCGCTTGCAGATTTTATTTCCTTGATTTCATTATTTGCAAATGCCAAAGTATTGGATGATATTATTAAACAACTCAATAAAATTGATAATAATTTTTTATTCATAAAAAACGATTACTCCCTAAATCCTTATGTATTCATTATATCATAATTTTGATTTTATTACTTGTTACAAACTCTTAATATTTAGTCAATTTTATTGTACAAAAATACTTTATATCTATGTGAAGTGTTAATGTAGGTAATAAATTTGATAAATCCTATACTTTATCAAAATCAGGTTGATAAGTACCCTGAAATATACAATGATTATCAAAATATGCGCGCAGCTGTACAAGGCAAATCAAGCGATGCTGCGCTTGAAGCTGTCCCTTTTTATGGAAAGATTAACAGTTTGCCGGACAAGTTGGAGCAAAAAGATTATTTGCCTGCAACAGGAATTGCAACGCTTGCTATTTTGAACGGCCCCGAAGAAATCAATGATGTAATGAGTGCGTATAAACAAATTAAAAACGGTTTTCCAAAACCTGTTTCATTCCATTCGGGTTATGATAACAAGAAAGCGCAACATCCGTTTTCATTTTTCCGTGGAACAATTTTGCATAAATATTTAAATCCATTGTCTAAAGATTGTCCAAATCCGAAATTTGCAAGTTGGTTACTTCGTCAAGACAAATGTTTGTGGGACACAAAGTTTGGGGAATGGGTTCAGGAAAAACTTAAAATTAAAACAAATAATATTAAAACCAATATTGAAACAATAGATTCCTGCATAAATGATAAAAAGTTTGTTCTAGCATATTCTCTAAAAACAAATAACCCTTTTAAAGATATAGCAACAAGAGCCTTAACTAGAACTACTAAACTGGGAACAATAGCTCTTGGCGGAATCGAAGCCGCACATATTGCCCATGAAGTTTCTAATGGTAAGAATTTCTTTGAAGAAGCAGGAAAATCTGCTTTGACATTAGGAACAACAATAGTTGCAACAGGTGTTTTGGGTGCAATTGGTGCAAAACATCTTGGACCAACTGGTTCTTTGGTCGGTATCAGTGCTGGTACTTTAATTGGTGCATTGACAAATAATGCTATGAATTAGAACGTTTAAAATATTTAAGGGTTTCTTCAATTCCTTCATCAGTTTTATTCATGAACTTTTTAACAGCATTAACTGTATCAATAGCATCTTGGCGTGAAATTTTTTTAAACAAAAATACATCAAAACGCAACTGCATCAGCCATTCACCGGATACATTTTCAACTCTGCTATAATCTTTTTTTGCCCAAGCCATGTACTTTTGATTTACAGCTTTGAATTGTGGTTGTTGGGTAGTTATTTTTTGAATTCGCATATAAACTCCTTAAAGTTATTGTAGCATAAAATTATTATTTGTTGGGCAAGTATGCCCAACCGACATTTAAAATGGACAATTGAAAATGGAAAGTGGAAAATTATTAATGGTGCAAAAAATTGCACTCTACATTTTTTATAAAATACACTTAATATTGAACAATACAACGTTGGTAAATTATTTAAAACAATTTTCCATTTTCAATTATCCATTTTCCATTCTACAAGTTTGTCAGGCTAAAAGTTTGCCAACCTTGTAGGAAAAAGGCAAACCCTCGTAGCGCAAGACTACGAGGGTCATTGAAAGGACCTTTATTATCTTCTATTATTATTTTTCGTTTTTTTTGAGCAACAGAACCTAAGCAGGTCAAAATAAACCTGACTTTTATCTGTCGAAACCGTAGGTTGGGCATACCTGCCCAACTAATTACTAGATTAAGTTCAAAGCAATTGAAGGCTGTTGGTTAGCCGTTGACAACAATGTTGCTGTTGCTTGTTGCAAGATTTGGTACTTAATATAGTTTGATGATTCAGTTGCCGCGTCAGCATCCTTGATTGTTGATACTGCTTCTGTCAAGTTTTCTCTTTGAACATCGGTAGAATCAATAGCTGAATCTAATCTGTTCATGTATGCACCGATTTTAGTACATCTTAGAGAAATATTATCAATCGCATCATCAATTTGGTCAATAAATGCTCTGGCAGTTGAGTCGTTTTTGTAAATAGCGGTAGTAATAGCTGTTAATGTTGCTCCATCAAGACTGCCATTGTTTACGATACCATCTTTGTTCAATTGGTATGCTAAAGCACTTGCATAATAATTACCATCATCTGCTTTATAAGTGTGGTCGGCGTCTTCTGCTTGAGCGCTTGATAAATCCATTTTTGAAATAGATGATGAAGAACTAAATCCAAAAATCATTGACGATTCGGCGCTGGCGAACAAGAATGCGTCCATTGTGATTACACATCTTTGATTTGAATACAAACCTACTTGAAGATTGATATCAGTTGTTCTTGAACCATCCAAAAGGTATGTATCATTAAAGTCTGTAATCTTACACAAACGGTTGATTTCATCCATTCTCTGTGTAACCTCCAACGCGATAGCATTTAATGAAGCAGAACCGTAAGTTCCGTTCGCTGCTTGCATTGTCAAATCTCTAATTCTTTGTAAGTAATCGTTAATGATATCCAAAACACCTTCTTGAGTTGTAAGCATATCCAAACCCATTTGAGCGTTAGTTTCGATGATATCGTAACCGCTTACTTTAGCTTCCATGCCGGTATAAACTGCATAACCGGCTGCGTCATCCTTAGCGGAGTTTATCTTGAAGCCCGTAGATAATTTCTCCATTGCTGAGTTCATGCCCTTTGTTGCACTTTTCAAGTACTTTTGACATGTTAGGGATGACAAATTCGTGTTAATTGTTAATGTAGAAGTTGATCCCATAATAAATTCCTTTCAATAAATTTATTTTGCCTTTCCCTATAGATTACGGCACGATAAAAAATAACTTTACAACTTTAGTTGTAGAATCATCTATATGGAGGATATGGGGTTTTAAAACTCAATAATAACAAGGCTTTATAAACTTAAAAAAATATGCTTTTTATGATTAAGACTACAACTTTAGTTGTAGCTATTGATTAAAAATTTCTAAGTTTAATAGTTATTTTGTCTGACAAATCGTATTGAACTTTCCATTTCGGGATGTTCTGCAATATATCCTAGTGGCAATTCATCAATTAATTTTGCGATTTCTTTAATTACTCCTTTTGTGTATTCAGGATAAGTATTTCTTTGTAGTCTTGCTGCATTTACCTTTGCATATATTAGCTGTTTAATGTATTCAGTTTTGGGTTTTAAATTACTTCTTTTAGGTATATTGTCGTAATTTTCTATAATGTAAGTTGTATTTTTTATATCAAATTGAAGTGCTTTTAAGTAAGCATTGACAGATACAGCCTTTGAATCCTTTTTAAAGAGTTTTTGCATAAGGTTACAGAAATAAAATACTCCAAAGTTATCATTGTTTCTATCTCTCAGCTCAAGTTGCTTCAAAATTATGGTTTTAAGATTTCTTGTATTATTTTGATTTTTGTTTGATAAAACATTATAAATCCTATCTGCTGAAAATGAATTTCCTAGTGTTACAAGTTCATCAGCAAGATTTAATGATTTGTATATAAATTTATCTTCAAGAGATTTTTGTTTAAATTCATCATACATAGTACTAAAACAATTATCAAAAAGTGAGTTTTCAATTGGAGCTTTTTCTTTTGTTGTATCAATTATATTTTTGCGTATTTGGCAGAATTTCTCTGATATATTATTAAATGTTGCATTTTTGCAAAGTGCAATTTTTGTTAGTTGTATGCTGGCATGTTTTTTTAGCATGCTATATGTTTTTTCCTTTGTCTTTTTATAGCATTCGCTAAACTTGCTTAAATCCTTATATGCAGATAGTAGTTCATTTTTGGCATCTTGTTTGTTTGTTATAATTATTTCATTTGCGATATCATATTTTGTTTTTATCAATAGTTCTAAATATGTATCTTTTTCATTCATTTGACGTGAAATTGTTCTAAATCTTTCTCCTACGGTATCATAGTTAGAATAAATATCATTTAACGCTTTTTTTCTTAAGTTTAAACAAGCCAGATAATTTGTACCATGAATATCATAAGTTTTGTATATTTGGCAAAGTTCGCCTGTTCTTGCGGCAACATGTATACTATCTTTCTGCATTTCTGCAATTTCCAGTGCTTTTGGAATAAGTTGTTTTAAAGTTATTAAATTATCTTTGTTAAACTTTATCAAAAAGCTATATATAATACCTGCTAAATTGTTTTGTTTTGTGTCAATCATTTTATCAGCAACAGCAGTTAAGCAATTATTAAGAAGATTTTCTTTTTCCGGAGACTTGCATTTTCCGCCGGCAATGAATAAATCACGTGCGAATTCTTCTGGTTTAACAGTTTTATTAAGAAGTGCTTTATCTGCGTAACTTTCAACTTTTGACAATATTTTGTTTAATTGGATTTCTCTTGGATTAATGTTATTTATTTTCATATTTCTAATAAAAACACTAAAAAAATTTTTTGCTATGTCAATTAAAAATTTATCCACTTCGGTAATAATAAAATTTCATCTAAGCATGTAACTTATTTATGACAAAGGAGATGATTTATGAAACTTGAACATTCTGAAACATTACAATGCTTGGTAAACGCATTTGCAGGTGAATCTCAAGCCAGAAACAGGTACACTTTTTATGCAAAAATTGCAAAACAAGAAGGTTATGAGCAAATTAGCCAAATATTTTTAGATACCGCAGAAAATGAAAGAGAGCATGCAAAATTGTTTTATGAACATATTCCAAATGCGGAACATTTGACTGTCACCGGTGCTTATCCTTTCTTCTATGGTAATACTTATGAAAACTTAAAAGCTGCTGCGTCCGGAGAGAGAGAAGAATGGGAAATTTTGTATAAAAATTCTGCGCAAGTCGCCAAAGACGATGGTTTTGATGATATTTACAGATTGTTTAATAATATTGTGGAAATCGAAAAACACCATTCGCACAGATTTGAACTTTTAGCCGAAGAACTTAAAGCCGAAACAATTTTCAAAAAAGAAGAAGTGACACAATGGGTTTGCAGAAAATGTGGTCATATTCATATAGGTAAAGAAGCACCGTGCAAGTGTCCAGTGTGCGAACATCCGCAAGGATATTTTCAGGTGTTTGTGGAAAAATATTAGATAAATTATGTGTGAACGATTTCGGTTATTCCCTCTCCTTGGGAGAGGGGTAGGGTGAGGGTTTTTCAAAACTTTAAAAAAATAAATTTATTACTTAGAAATATCGCCTTATGATTCGAACCCTCACTCGAAAATCTAAATTTCGAGCTTAAAAAATGATATCTGTTCTCAATTTGATTTTCTGCCCTCTTCCCTCGGAGAGGGCAACAGCCCCTAATATAAAATATTCGTCATGCCTGTTGTAATCAACGCCATATTGTATTTATCAATCGTTGTGATTATATCAGCAGAGGCTGAAGGTAAAATTACAAGCCCGATTCTGCCTTGTGCTGCAACATTTATGTCATGAATTGTTACAGGCATGTCAGACGCTAAAACAGCATCTTTTGACATATCACAAGAATAATCGAGCGCAAATTCAACAGATGCTGAATGCAAACCTTGTGAAATTGCAGCTGTTTTTAAATCTTTTGCAACTACAATAGCTTGAGAAGAAGCATGTTTTGCGATTTTCCAAGCAAAAACGGCATCCTCGATTTGTTCAACAGTCGGTTTAACTTTTGACATGATTTTAAATGAATCTTTTGTTAATTCGCTCAAATTTGGTGCTTGAGTCAAAGTGCCAAGCGGAGTAACTTTAACATCATTAGACAAATATTTTTTGTAATCTTTAAGCGGAGTGTTAATTGTTACATAGCAAACTTCGTGGCGTTCCAAAATCTCAATCGCGTTTTTTGTAAATCTTGGTGCAACAATTTTGTTGGAAGATTTGAGCATTTTAGCGATATCACTATCAACTTCCGTAGATACAAGCACGATAGAATTTACAAAATCAACAGGATTTGAATCCATAACTTTTAACATAGCATCTTCCAAGGATTTACCTAAAGCAACCGCACAAATTCTAACGCCTGATGCAGTAACAACAGCATTTACGTCAAAGAATTCGCTTATTACATCTAATCCTCTTGCGATTGTAATTATATCGGTATAAGACAAATTTTTGCTTGTTTCATAATCAATTGTTTTGGCGTTTGCTTCCAAACTCGCTGTTTGGTATGCGTTTTCACCACTTGTAATTTTTATTTTGTCTAGTTGCATGATTTCTCCCTATTTTATAGTTAATAATACCCTCTCCCCTACCCCCCCTCCAAGGGATGGTGCAAGTTGCGTTAATTGAACGTCGTGAGTCCCCTCCCCTCGGGGAGGGTGCCGAAGACGGGAGAGGGTATTATTAACCTTCTCTATTGTCCAATCGGCGCACTTGTCACAGGAATTGGCGCAAACTGTGTTTGCGGAGCTTCTACTCTTTCCTGTTTAACTTCTATCGTTGGAACTTCTTTTTTCTTTTGTATAATATCAGCAGGTTTTATGCTGTCAGGCTTAATCACAGCCGGTTGTTCATTATCCTTTTGAGCTTCTTCTTTTGCTTTGTCTTGTTTATCCAATTCTTTTTTAGCTGCACCTTGCGGAATTATTGAAACTCCTGCAGCTTTAAAAGGATTCAAGATAACTTCAGGATATTCAAAATCAGCATTACCGTATTGTTCGGTTGCAACGGTCATAACATCCTTCCAAATAAGTGCAGGCACTGTACCGCCTGTAATACCGCCCATTTGTGAGTTATCATCGTTACCAACCCAAACACCGGTTACAACGTCAGGTGTAAATCCGATAAAGTAAGCATCACGGCTATCATCCGTTGTACCTGTTTTACCTGCGGCAGGTTTGCCGATATTTGCTGCACGACCTGTACCGTTTGTAATAACGGTCTTCATAATTGCAGTCATTGTTGCAGCTGTATTAAGGTTTAGAACCTTGCTTGAGCGAGCTTTTTTAGCTTCATAAAGAATTGTTCCTCTTGAAGACTCAACTCTTTCGATTGCGTAAGGTTCAACCTTGAAACCACCGTTTGCAAATACACCGTAAGCTCTTGTCATTTCAAACAACTTAACACTGTTTGAACCAAGTGAAATAGTGTAGTCATAAGGGATTGGAGTTGTAATACCCATAACTCTTGCAAGTTGAATTACTGCTCTAACACCTACTGATTCCATTAATCTTGCGGTACAAACGTTTGATGATACCATCAAAGCTGTATAAAGCGGAATTGGGCCTCTGTATTTGTTACCATAGTTTTTAGGAGTCCAATCGCCTGCTCTGAATGGCAAGTCGTCTATCATATCGTTTGGCGAATAGCCTTTTTCAATTGCTGCCGTATAAATAAACGGTTTGAACGCAGAACCTGAAGGTCTTGCAGATTGTGTAACTCTGTCATATTGACTCTTTGTATAATCTTTACCGCCTGCGTAAACTAAGATTCTGCCGTCAATCGGACTGAATGAGAATACCGCAGCTTGGTTTTTATCTCTGTTTAATCCCCAAGCATTTAAGTTTTTAATAATCGCTTCGTTAGCTTTTACTTGTGCTTTGTAATTAAGCGTTGTAACTACTTTATAACCGCCGTTTACGATTTCATCTTCTGAGAAACCTAATTTCTGCAAATCTTTCATTACGTAATCGCAGAAATAAGGAGCTTTGTTTGTAGCATACATAACAGGCATGCTAGAAAGTTTAATCGATGATTTTTTAGCATTTTCATAAGTTTCTTTATCAATGTATTTCATTTTGTACATTCTCAAAAGAACCTGATTTCTACGTTTTTCAGCCAATTTAATATTGTTATAAGGCGAATAAACAGATGGTGCTTGCGGAAGCCCAGCTATTAACGCCATTTCAGGAAGTGTTAATTGGTTAAGATTTTTGTTGAAATAAATTTTTGCAGCACCCTTAACGCCATAAGCACCTGAACCCAAGTAAACATTGTTCAAATACATTTCCAAAATCTTGTCTTTTGGAATAGTTTTTTCAATTTGTGCTGCAACTTGAAGTTCTTTTATCTTACGTGTAAAAGTTTTTTCGTTAGACAAGAACAAAATTCTTGAAAGCTGTTGTGTAATCGTACTTGCACCTTGTACAACGTGACCTGCAAGCGCGTTAGCAACCATTGAACGGGCTAAACCAATCATGTCGTAACCGGGGTGAGAATAGAAATTCTTATCTTCTGTCGCAATCAACGCTTTAACAAGCTGTTCAGGTACTTCGCTCAACTGAACGTTTGAATAAGTATATCCCGCAAAAGTTTTGATAACTTCCCCGTCTGATGCGCAGAAAGTCGTAACAATGTTTGGTTTAAGCGTATTCAAGTTTTTGATTGGCGGAAGTGACATTAAATAAAGTTTTAATGCAATCATGCCTGCCAAAAATACACCTAACGCAAAAACGACAAGTCCTGTAATCAGGCTTAACATCGGGTTATCGACCATAACTCTTTTTTTAGAATATCCACGTTTCCTGTTTTTAGGAATGCTGTAATTTCCCATATAGACTCTTTATCCCTTCTATTTTATTTTGGATTGCTTCATCGCTTTGAAGTGACATTTTTAATGTGCTGTCATTGCGAGGGCGTTAGCCCGTGGCAATCCATATTATATTTCTAGGTTATAATATAGTTAATCTTATTTTATCAAAGAAATACAAATAACGGGGTTTTTGCAAGGAAATGTTAAGTTTTTTGACAATTTTGAAAAATGAATTCTTATCGTATTTTGTACCTGAAAAAATGGAGTACAAAATTACGGGCAAATGCTTAAAGTGCGGGAAATGCTGTCGTTATATGTACAGCTTTGATACTTATACAACAACGGATTTCAAGATTATGCAGTTCCTCTTTCCTGCGTACAAAAGATTTTATATCAGAGGAAAAGACGAAGAAGGCAATCTGATTTTTGCCTGTAAATATGTGACAAAAGACGGTTTATGTTCGGTTTATGACAAGCGTCTGAAGATGTGCAGAAATTATCCTGCCAAGAAAATCTCTTATGCGGGGAAATTACACGAAGGTTGCGGTTATAAAGTCGAAGATAAGAGTTTTGAAAGTTATATGAAAAAAGAAAAATAATAAATGACATTCAAAAACTCAACTATTTAATATATAATATTGGCATGAGAAAAATTCTTATTTGTGGTCTTGGAGCAGTCGGATTGACTTATGCGGTCAAATTTAAAGGCAGCTCTGAATTAAAAATTTTAGTGGATGAAGAACGTTATAAACGTTACACGCAAAATAAACCTGTATTTAACAGAGTTGAACAAAAGTTTGACTACATTTTGCCGAATGACAAATCTTTTCTGCCGGATTTGATTATTATTGCAGTTAAAGCACAAGGTTTGGAAAGTGCAATTGAAAATATTAAGAATTTTGTTCATAAAGATGTAATAATTATTTCACTTCTTAATGGAATTTCTTCAGAAGAGAAAATCCAAGCAATTTATCCGAAAGCGAAAGTTTTGAAATCCTATTTTATCGGACATAGCGCGGTTAGAAACGGCAATTCTGTTACGCAAGATGGAGTGGGAGAAATTGTTGTCGAAAAATCTTCTAAGCTTCAAGAAATTTTGGATGAATTCAACATTAATTATAAAATGCCTGATAATATCAATTATTCTATGTGGCTGAAATATACGATGAATCTCTTTTCTAATCAGGTTTCTGCGATTTTAAATATGAATTTTGGAGAACTGAAAAGAAACAGCGCATTCATTGATTTTGCAAAAAAAATAATTGCCGAAGTCAGATTAATTGCAGAAAAAAAAGGAGTTAAAAATCTTGAGAATTTAGAAAAAGATGCGCTCGATTTTTTGCAAAAGATGTGTGATGAAGGTAAAACATCCATGTTGCAAGATGTTCTTGCAGGACGCAAAACTGAGGTGGATATTTTTGCGGGTGAAATAATAAGATTGGGGAAATTATACGAAATTCCGACACCTTGCAATCAAGTTTTGTATGATTTAATCAAGATTGTGGAGGAAAAATGAATATAGCGTTTATTCCTGTGCGTGGCGGCAGTAAATCCATTCCGCTCAAAAACATTAAAGAAATTAACAGCAAACCGCTTGTTTATTGGACTGCGAAATCCGCAAACGATGCAAAATGTATTGATAAAGTAATTATTGCAACCGACAGTAGCGAAATAAAATCCGTTGTTAGAAGTTTTAATATGTCAAAAGTCGAAATTTATGACAGAGATGTTCAAAATGCAACAGATGCAGCTTCAACCGAAAGTGTTATGCTTGAATATATCAATAAATCGGATTTAAACGCGGATGATAATTTCTTTTTAATCCAAGCAACATCACCAATGCTTAAAGCCGAACATATTGACGGTATGTTTGAATATTTCAAAAAATGCGGAGCAGATTCGATTTTTTCAGGCGTAGTAGAAAAACAATTCCACTGGCAAATTGCGAATAATCAACAAAATTTGGTTGAACCAGTAAATTACGATTATCGCAATCGCCCAAGACGTCAAGAATTTGAAGGTTTGGTTGCCGAAAACGGCGCTTGCTATATTAATTCTGTTAAAAATATTTTGCGTGACAAATGCAGACTATCAGGCAATATAACCTATTATGAATTACCGTCATATACATCCTATGAAATTGATGAAGAAGCGGATTGGATAATTATTGAAACCCTGATGGACAAATATGGATATTAAATTTTTATAACGCTTATACCTTCAAAATTGTTAACAACTTCCCAAAAAAATATATTTGGTGTAGAATGTCTAAGTAAATCGTAATATTAGAAGGACAGTCGTTTTTGACTGAATGTGGATATGACAATACAAGAATGGTTCGATAAGCGAAAAGAAGCTCAAATCGAAAGAAGAGCTAAGGATATGAAAGGGATTGATGTTGAAACTCCTGAACTTTGGACGAAATGTGTTCATTGTGATACTCAAATCCTAAAATCAGAGTTAGAAGATAATATGATGGTATGCCCTCATTGTGACTACCATTTCAGAATAAATGCAAAAACAAGAATTAACCAATTGTTCGATAAAGATTCTTTTGTAGAATTTTTCAAGAATGTTCAACCTTGTGACCCTTTGAACTTTGTTGATACTGAATCTTATGCGGAACGTCTTAAAAAAGCACACGCAAAAACAGGCTTAGACGAGGCTGTTATTACAGGTATCGGAACAATTGAAGGTCACAAAATCGCGGCAGCAGTTATGGATTTCGCTTATATGGGCGGTTCAATGGGCAGTGTTGTCGGTGAAAAAGTTACAAGAATTATGGAAAAAGCTTTGGAACTTAAGCTTCCAATGCTTGCAATTACTTCATCAGGTGGTGCAAGAATGCAAGAAAGCGCATTGAGTCTTATGCAGATGGCTAAAACTTCTTGTGCGGTTGCAAGATTGGATGAAGCAGGACTTCTTTATATTAACTTATTAACAGAACCTACATTTGGCGGTATTACTGCAAGTTTTGGTACTTTGGGCGATATTATTATTGCAGAACAAGGTGCAAGAATCGGTTTTGCGGGAAGAAGAGTTATTGAACAAACAATCAGACAAAAACTTCCTGACGATTTCCAAACAGCAGAATATTTGTTAAAATTCGGTCAGGTAGATATTGTGTCTAAGAGAAAGAATTTAAGAAAAACACTTGCTAATATTTTAGACATTCACGGGGTATAGAAATGGCAGTAGTATTAGATTTTGAAAAACCTATTGTAGAAATACAAAAGAAAATAGAGGAATTAAAAAAAGTGAGCGAAGAATCAGGATTGAATTTGGATAGCCAAATTAAAGATTTTGAAGAAAAAGCTCAGTACAAAAAAAAGGAGTTGTATTCTAATTTGAAACCTTCACAAAAATTACAAATCGCAAGACATCCTGAAAGACCTAAATTCTTAGATTACGTAAACTTGATGTGCGATGAATTTATCGAACTTCACGGGGACAGAGAAGGGATGGACGATAGAGCCATAATCGGCGGTATTGCGAAGATTGACGGTAAACCTTTAATGATTATCGGTATTCAAAAAGGCAGAAACACAAAAGAAAACTTGGAATATAATTTCGGTATGCCACAACCTCAAGGTTACAGAAAAGCTTTGAGATTGTTTAACCACGCAAACAAATTCAATTTACCGATTGTAACTTTGATTGACACACCGGGGGCTTATCCGGGAATTAAAGCCGAAGAAACAGGTCAAGGTGTTGCAATTGCAGTAAACTTAAGAGAAATGGCAAAACTAAATGTGCCGATTATTTCTATTATCACCGGTGAAGGTTGCAGTGGCGGTGCTTTAGGTTTGGCTGTTGCAAACAGAGTGATGATGCTTGAACACGCTTATTACACTGTAATTTCTCCTGAAGGTTGCGCTTCAATTCTTTGGAGAGATGCAGCAAGATTTGCAGACGCAGCGGAAGCTTTGAAAATCACATCAAAAGACTTGTTGGAATTTGATATCATTGATGAAGAAATTTCTGAACCGTTAGGCGGTGCGCATACAAATTATGCAGAAGTTACTAATAATATGAAATCTTCAATTGTGAATGCGCTTGATGAACTTTCTAAAAAATCATCAGAAGAATTGCGTAATGAAAGATACGACAAATTCCGCAAGATGGGAAGATTTGTAGAAGCATAAAGGATTTTTTTAATTGTAAAAATGTACGCTTAAATATTTGAGCGTACATTTTTATTTGTTTTGAAATTACTACTTGCATTTTATTTTTTATATGCAAAAATAGGATATGGAATTAAAGTGTAATTTTAACCCTTATTATCGTAACAATTATGCCCAACCCCCAAAACCAACGGACAACAGCTTTCACGGGTATGCGTTTGTGAATAAAGCGGGTGAAAGTGCGGATATATTTATGAGAAGACCGGTTGCAGAGAAAAGTGCGACCGGTCTTCGTGGTCTAATGGGTAAAGTGAAGCAATACTCAAAAAATTATGTTAAAAACATTGAACATACTTACGACCACAAAATAGTATTTGCAATGGTTGAAAAAGAATTGTTCGGTAAGAATTCAATTGATAGTTTAACTCATGATGCAGACAAATTAATCTTGTATATGCTCGGTTTTCCAAAATCATTTGTATCAAGATGGCATAGAGAACATTCCGTGCATCATACTGAAAGCGGTAAAAAAGCTAATTTGAGAAGTATGATTTGTGATAATATTGCTTCTTCACCTGAATTTAAACCGGAAAAGAAAAAATCTTTAAGAGAACATTATAATTCTTCTAAAGAACTTCAAAGCCTAAAAGGATTTGGTGAACTTTTAGAAAAATATAATTATGGTGAAAATTTGAATTTTGCAGAATTGAAAGCGAAAAAGAATATTAAATACCATGGTTTTATTGGAATGGCATTTGCTACATTACGAACGTTGGCATTATTATTAAAAAGTGGAATTGAAAGTTCCATGACAATATAAATTATTTAGTGTTTAGAATGGGTAGTTATTGAATTTAAAAAAGGCACTCTATTGAGTGCCTTTTCTATTTTTATTCTTCGTTTTCATCCTTATCAAACAAATGTTTTACTTTATATTTAAGCGTTTGTTTTTCGGCTTCCAAAGCTTCATGTTCTTGAACTGCTTGTTCAATCGTTTCAGCTTCACCGCCTTCGACAGGTTCAGGAATTGAGTTTACATAATCAATTGCATCCTGATATTGAGTTTCGGTTGCAAGCCACTTGAATGATTTAATAAGTGTCAATGGTTTTGCAGCGTCACCTCTAACTACAAGTTGGAATTTGGTAGCTGCATTATCCACATACTTATTAGAGAAGCTTGGGATAATTGCCATCTCATCTTCAGGAATCATTTCGCAGAAAATTGAGAATGCTTTTGCTGTTACAACATTCAAGCTTGCTGCACTGTTAATTAAGTTGGCAGGGTTGATTGCACCGATTGGTCCAAGCAAGTTAGAAACAAGTGATGCCATTCTTGCGCGAACTTTCATATCAGCATAGTTTCTCAAGATATCGAAATCACCGAAAATATGCAAGCTCAAAATATTACCAAGTGATGTAATCGGTTCAATATGGCAAATGCCGTCACTAAAGCTCAATTTACCGCTCAAATCAGAGAAGTGAGTCGTATCAATTGTTGTAAGTCCGCTAATTACACCGTTCAAAGCTGTTTGGAAGAATTGAGATTCGCGGATGTTTTCTGCAATAATCAAGTTTTCCAATTTGCCGAACGGGCCGAATTGACCGTCTTTTACAGTGAAATTAACGTTACCTTTCAAACTCTTCATTTGTTCTTCGTAAGTTGCACCTTTTAAAGAAATATCAGTGCTGAAGCTTGCAGTACCTGAAAGTGTGTCTTTCATATTAGCACCGTCTAAAAGAGCTTGCTCAACGTCAATTCCCTGACCGTTTACGCGAATATTCAAAAGTGTAGTAATCAAGTTCATTGAAATGTTACCGTTTACGCGACCCTTGAACACGTTTGTTCTCAAGTTTCTCAAGTAGAAAATGTTTCTGGCAAGAGAAATTTTGCCAGTTGTGTTTCTAACGTCAATGTTGCCTGAAATTATTCTTGCAAAATTGATAGAACCGTTTCTAATAGCTACAGGAATATCTGCGCTTGCGCTTGAAGCTGATGATGCTGAACCACTGCTTTGCGGAACGTATTTCATAGCCTTGTCGCTAACATTCATTAATTTGTCAACATTCATATATCTTGAATTAACATCAAGGTTAAGAATATTCAAAACGCTTGAAGGAAGCAGACTAACTGTTCCTTGTGCTTGAATATCAGAGCCGTTTAGAAGTAAATCTTGTACGTCAAAATCAGCTTCGTGGCCTCTGAATTTCAAACCTGCGTTTCTCAAAGTCAACATCAATTCAGGAATTGAAAGATTTGTTACATCAAATCCGCCTCTTAATCTAGGGTTTGAAGTTTCGCCGAACACAAATGCTCTGCCTGAAACATTAAAATTAGATTGAGGGAATACGTGAATTTTGCCGTTCAAAGCCTTTGGCATAGTGATTTTTAGAAGATTTATTCTATCTCCCGCAATCGTACCGTCTACGCCTAAGATTTCGTTTAAGTGAACAACTTCGTTGCCTTCTTCATCCACTGAAACGTTTCTTGTAAACAAACCTGTTTTCTTGATTTTAATTCTGTTAGGCTTAAAGTCTACAACAGTCTGTAAAGAAGTGTTTGCACCGCTAACGTTTGAAAAATCAACAGGTGTAATAAAGTTTGATTTGTCGGCTAAAGCTTGAGCAAAAAGAGTTTGCTTATGTTTATCACCGTCAAAAGTTACTTTTACAGGAATTGTACCGTTTGAGTGAATATATGGTTTGAATTCGCGTCCGATAAGTTTGATTAAATCATCGGTATGAATGTTACCGTAAGTTGTGAAACTCAACGATTTTAATTTGTTATAATCAATTACACTACCGGCATAATTCAATGTTGATTTGTCGTTAAACAAAATTTTATTGTCGCCGATAGTTATATTATTATCTGCCAATTCCAAGTTGAATTTTGGAACAGCAATTCTTGATTTTGTTTGTGGAAGCGATAAAGCAAAATCGCTGTTGTTAATTTTTCCTGTTAAAGCATTCTCTTGCAAGAAAAATTCACCGTTCAAGTTGTTGTTTGTAACAACCATGTTTCTGTCTGAAATATTTAAGTTTGCAAGTGCAAATTTAGTAGCTGCGACAGCTTTCTTTAATTCACCTTTCAAACCTAAATCAAAAGACGCGTCGCCTGATTTGAAGTTGTATGCACTTCTGATTTCTCTTGGCGCAAATGCATTAAATAAGATAGGCAAAGGTATTTTCTTTGCGCTTACATTAATATCGGCAACTGATTTTTCGTCGATTTTACCGTCGATTGTAATCGGTTGATTGCCGACCAGCAAACTTGAATTTCTTATATCAAGTACGTTATTGTCAAGTTTAACGTTTACGTTAGCCTTAGAAATTACGTTACCGATGTTTCTAACGCTCAAACCGCCGTCTTTAACCAAAATTGAACCTGTTGAAGTCAATTTTTTGAAGTTGGTTTTGATGTAGCAATCAGCTTGCAATGCACCTGTTGCTTTAACTTGAGCCAATTCATTATAAATATGTAATGAATCCATAAACGCTTTTGATAAGATAATCAAGTCGTTAAACTTGATATCAGCGGTTTTGATGCTCATATCCATTTTAGGATGGTGACCGTAGTTTAATTTACCCAAAAGTTGGATATTTTGATTTTGTGCTGCATAAATATTTGTATCCAAATCTACATTTGAGCCGAAAGTCTTTGCTCTCAAGTAGCTTTCAGGCAATTTTAGGCTGCCGACCTTTAAACTGATATTATTAATATCAAAATGACCATAAGAAGTTAAATTGTCGTTATGATTTCTTATACGTAATTTTGTATCAAGATTTGCCTTCAAATCGTAATTTCTGTACATTGTAACAGGGTTTACGAACGGAATTTCAATTCTTTCAGCCGGATCATCTTCTGAATCAAGAGAAGGTTCAACAGGCGGTAAGAATGTATTTATATCAATGTTTGCAGTGATGTTTTTGTTTTCGTCACTGAATAATTCTGCGTAAGTTTTAACTTTTGCGCTTTTGCCGTTAAAATAGCCTAAAACCAATTGTTCACCTTTTAAATCCAAATAGTGTTTAGATTTAAGGTCATTTACTAGAATTCGGTAGTTGTTAAGTTTAACAGCAGGAACTTTTATTCTTATCCAAGCAGGGTCGAATTTGAAACCTTCAGCTTCTGCTTGAACGGTTTGTTTGCCTTCTTCAAGCTTTTGTTCTTTTCCTGCATTCAACAAATCTTCAACAAGTTTAACAACTTTGAAGTTTTCGTCGTTTATGATTTCTAAGTTTACAAAAGGTTTTTCGACTTCACAACAAGAAACTTTTACGGTTAGCAATAAAAGACTTGGAAGTGAAATCCTTGTTTTAACGTTATCTGCTGAAAATAAAACCGAATTATCAGGAAGCTTAACTGATATGTTTTCAGCTTTAATCCCCGCACCAAGTAGCGGAGTAGTTACAATTTTAACGTTTTCAAAATTTACGTTAAGTTTTGCTTGCTCTTTGGCAAGTTTTTGGATTTCAGGTGTGTACTGATTCAAATCAATTACATTTGGCAGTACAAAAAGAAATCCTGCATAAGCTAAAACAACCGCACCAAGGGCAGTAAAGCCTAAGTATTTAAGAAATTTTTTCATACATAATTCCCCTTTTTTCTACTCATTAATTATAGAAAAAAGGAACATGTGCGTCAAATATGTTAAAATGTTGTATTTCTCTTTTGCAAACTTGTTTATAGAGTGAATTCTAGAATGATTACTCTACAGAAGCCAACATTGTGTTAATTTCTGCAATCAAATCTTCATTCTTTGTTTTAACAGCATTTACCAAAGCCTTTTTCAATAAAGATTTTGCTTTATTAGGGCTGTTAAAATCAATCATTAATTGTGCTGCTGATTTGTAGTTTTGAGCAATTTCTTCAACTGAGTTTGATTTTTCGTAATTCTTAACAGCTTCTGCATAGTATTTTAAAGCTTTGTCGCATTTTTTAAATTGAACACATGCGTCTGCTGTATTGCTTAAAACATAACCCTTCATTGAAGAATCGGTTGTTTGTTCGATTAGTTTTCTTGCTACATCATAGTATTCAAAAGCGTTTTCATCGTATTTGTCTGTGAAAATATTTGCCATTTTGGTCAAAGAATCAGATTGACCGATTAAGTCATCAGATTTTCCTGCATAAGAAATTGAAGTTAAATAGTGGTCTAATGCAGGGCCAACTTCGTTTACGTCATCATAAATTTGAGCCATTGAAAAATGCGCTCTTGATTTTACGTTCACATCGGTTGTGTACTGCAAAGACTTGTTGTAACTGTTCAATGCTTGTACAAAATGGTCGTTGTCATCATAAATTTTGCCGATTTCAAGACAAATTCTTGATTGAGTTTCTGTGTCTTTAAGCTCGCTTGCACGTGTGAAAGCTTCTTTAAAGATTTGCATTGCTTTTTGAGGATTGTTTGAAAAAGCTTGTTTTTTAGCTTCTACAAACAAAGATTTTAGTCTGGTATCTTGTGGAATGATGGTTATATTCGGTTTTTTAGAAATTGTTGCTTTAGCTTGAGTAAATTCTTCTTCCAAGCTCAATTCTTCAGGCTCAATTTCAAGAACTTCATTTTGTGGAGCTTCTTGAATTGGAGCAGGTTGTACTGTTTCAGCTTGAGGAACTGTTTGTTCTTCTTGCTGTTGTTGAGGTTGTTGAGGTGCTGCTTTCTTTTCTTGCTGGTCAGGAAATTTAACCAAGAAGTTTGGATTAATTTCTTCTTCGTTGTAGCTGTAATTTATTCTTTGTAAGAAAAGAGCGTCAAGCCAATTCTGAACAACTTTAGAATCTTTGTTTAAAGTTTCAGAAATATATTTATCCAAAAGAGAAGCTGCAATTTTCAAGTTGCTTTGAATCATGTTAACTTGCGGTTGAGGTTCTCTTACTAGTTGCTCAACGGTTTGCAAGTATTGTGCAACTTGTTCTTCAATTTCAGGAGGAGTTGCAATTGCCTTAATTGTATTTCTGAAATCTTTTAAGATTTGCGCAATGTTAACTTTGTTGCTTCTTGCAGGCTGTTGAGGTCTTGGAGCAGACTGTTGTTGAACAGGTTGCGCTATTGGCTGATAGCCGGCTTGAGCAGCTTGGTATTGCATTGCATTCATTTGATGAGGTTGGTTGTTAATTCTCATCGGAGGAGGGGTTTGAACTTGATAAACCTGACGGTTAGGAGTTCCGCTGTAAGCATTTTGAGCAGGCGAATATATTGCTTGACGCGGTGCGCCTGCTTGTTGCTGAATATCTTGCGCACGACCGCGAGCAACAACTTGTTGGTTCTGACGTTGCTGTTGTTGGTCTTGGGCGTTGCCGTTGTGACCGTCTTTGTCAGTACCTTCGTTAGCTGCGTTATAATTGCCTGTGCCTCTTTGTGGATAAGGGCGCGGGCGCACTGTATTCATTGTGTTAAACAATATAAACCGTCCTTCCTTTAATAATATCGGAACTATTAAAGAACTCTTTACTTTTTAGTGGAAATATCATACGTTTGTACGATATTTGTTTAATGAAAGATTTTAAAAAGTCATGATAATGGAGTAAAATCTTAAAAAACAGTTGATTTTTTTATATTTACCTGATAAATTGAATATATTGAGTTGTCATGAACCTGTGATACTCTGCCGAGAAAAAACTGACTAAATGTCAAATTTTTCAAAAGGTAAGTGACATACAAGACAACTGAATATATTCAATTTATCAGGCCTGTGGCATTCAAGGGAAGGTGACTAAATGTCACGTTACCGTAGCAATAGGTAGCGTTGCTAACGCAAGGCACAGGCACTAAAAATTAACAATTGAATATCTAAAGTCGTCACGGGCCTGTGGCATTGCAAGAAAAGGTGACTAAATGTCACGTTTTCGCCGCAATAGGTAGCGCCGCTAGCGCAAGACACAGGCAAGGCAAAACAACTAAATAATAAGACGTCATATTACACGGGCCTGTGGCGCAGCGGTAGCGCAGAGGACTCATAATCCTTTGGTCGTGGGTTCGAATCCCTCCGGGCCCAAATTTTATACAAGCCGGTCAAAGACCGGCTTTTTAAATGCTTGAAATTTACAAATATCACTTAATTTTTCTGCTACTTTTATCAATTTGTCGTAGATTTGTCGGAGTTGAAAATAAATTATGTAATTATCTCATGCCAGTGATTTCTCTCATCAATTGTCAAGGCTTGAAATTTAGTTTAAATATGTAATAATATTAGTAGAAGATACTTCTCGTAGAGCCACGAGAAGCTAAAAATAAAAAAAGCTCAATTAGAAGAATCTTCTCGTAGGGAATGCGAGAAGGGTAAAATAAAAAATTTCCCATTTAGAAGAAATCCTTTTTATTGTATAATAAAAAGGATTTTATTTTGGAGAGGTATGAAATACGTATTTTTAACAGATAGTTTTTATCACGATTATGCAAATTGCTCTGAAATAGAACAAAACGCTATCGTCCTTATATTATGCTTGTTATAAAAATTGATAATACAATTTTCGCTCTTCCAATGCGTTCACATATAAAACATGCATTTGCTTTTATTACTGATATGGAAAATAATTGTGGTGTCGATTATTCAAAAGCTGTTGTTATTAATAATGAGTCGGAATATATTGATTCAAAACAACCTAAAATCAGGGAAAATCCTTTTTTTATTTAATATTATTGCAAAGGTACAATATCAAGTTTATATCCCAAAGGAATTAAAATCTTTAATAAAGTATCTATCTGAGGAGCTGTTTTTGATTTCTCTAAACGAACTAAATACTCTTGTTTAATATTACATAATTTTGCAAATTCAGCTTGAGTTAAGCCTCTTTCTTTTCTAATCTCAAGAATTTTTCCCAATAGTTCAACCTGCAAATCGATTTGAGATTGTTCTTCTTTTGTTAAATCAAGAGTTTCTTTAAAGTCTGTCCATTTGTTAGAATGTTTATTTTCCATTTTTACAAATTCCTTTCAATAGAATCTTTCATTAGTTTCAAGGCTTTTTCAATCTCCCTGCGGGGAGTTTTTTGAGTCATTTTTACAAAGTGGTTAAGAATAATATATTTATTTTCTTGTTTGTAGAAAAAGAAAAATCTATCTCTAATCGGTCTTAGCTCGTACAAATCACCTTCTAAGTGCTTGATAAAAGGTTCTCCGACTTGTGTACCATAGCATTCCAATATATCAAGATACTCAACTATTTTCTTTAATTTGATTCTTGCATCTTTCGATTTTAAAGATTTTTCTTTCAATTTGTAGATATATTCTTGGCTTTCGCTATAACCATTTGCGTCTTGCCAGAATATTACTTCGTATTTCTTGTCCATTTTGTACCTACTTATATTATAACTAATTAGTTATAATATTTCAATCCTTTCTACAAACTTACTTCGTTTAACATCTGGTCGTTCATATCTTCAACAATATCTGCAATGTGCTTTTAAGCAATGTGCGAATATCTTTTTACAGTTTCCTTGACTTTCGCTATAAATTTATATCTATATAAACTTGACGTTTGATTCTACGTTAAAAAAGTGGTATAGTAAAAAAGGCTTCACTGCATCTATTATGAAAGACTTATTAAATGCGAATTAGTAATGATGTTTCAAAAAATTTATTACTCCAAGGTGCCGGTTGGGGTATTTACGGTAGCATACTACTGTATATTGCAATGAAGTGTGCTGATCCGACAGACGATTATTGGTTTGGTGTTATTTTGGGCGGAGGTTCTGTTATTGCTTGCTTTGTCATGACAATTATTGCAATAGTTAAACAAAGAGCAATGAGTAATGACAATTTGTATCTAAAAGCTGTAGACTTTTCCGCAAATGGAGTTGCTTTTTATTTCAACAGATATTATCGCAATTTTCTTTATTATTGGAATTGAAAGTAATTGGAGCTTAGAAGATTTTCTAGAAGTTCCTATTTGGGCTCTATTATTTTTTGTATCTTCAATACTATTTTTATTTATAAAAAAGCATAATTTGAAAGTTAAGAATGATGCATAAATAATTATGGCAACAGTACTTCATATATAAATCAAATATTAATAAACCTCAAAAATTCATTCAAAAACCCCTTAAATCCGTCTTGCCACTTATGTGAAATGCCGTGGTAGTATTCTTCATAATCTGCAACTATGTTTTTAGGTAAATTTTTGCCATTCACAAGAGTTTGGGCTATAAATTCCAAATAGTCGTCTTGTTCTTCTCTGTATTCAAAATCTTTGTAACGAATATCTTCATCGGCTGCATAATGTACAAGTGCGTGGTATGCGCATTCAATATCCTTGTCTTTTGTGTCAGGAAAAAGCGAAATAGCTTCTCTCACACTCTTTTGTTCCGTTAGTACGGCATAAATAAGTCTGCCGACAAATCTTCTGTTGTTAAATGTATTATTATCCATATTATATTAATAAGGGTTTACTATCTTTATGTCAAAGTTTGGAGTTTTTGGCCCAAAATCTGCGTCATATCTTAATCGAGGTCCTTCTGATAAATCTACTCTTCCAATGTTTTTATTTTTCTGCGGTTCAACGTATTTTGCAAACCTTCTTTTTGCCTGTACCATTGTAGATTTTTGTTCTTTAATCGTACAAGCTGAAAAAAACAACATTGAAACCATTGATAAAATCAGAAGAGAACAAATTTTTTTAATCATATAAATCCTCGATTATGTTTTCCCTAGTTGTGTCAGAGGGAATAGTCGTTTGCGAGTGGTATGAGTTTTGCGACTTTGGGTGACGTGTTCTTTCCTCATCACCTATTTCCCCCTCTCCTAGGGAGAGGGTAGAATTTCAAGTTGAGCTTTGCGAAACTTAGAAATTCGGGTGAGGGTTTTTTCTTAAGTTTTTGTTGAGCAAGTATGCCCAACCGATTTTCTTTATTACCTATATTATTACATATGTTAAGCTGTATTTTATCCTGCTAAAGAATGAAATTCCGCTGATAAAAACCTTGTCTAACCCTCATGAATACATGGTTTCGTCATGTAAATTTATATTAAACTTTGCTCATTAAAACTTTACATTTGATTCTATTTAAAATAGTATGTTAGTATAGTGGTATAGTATAGAAAAAATAAAAGAGGAATAATTGTGGACAATTTAGGACCAGATATTTTCGGAAGAAAAGATATTGAAAACATTCAATCATCAGATAATATGACTCAACAACCTGCACCGGGTATCAGCCCTGCGAAGATTAAAGTTATCGGTGTTGGCGGTGGTGGCGGAAACGCTGTAAACAGAATGATTAAGTCAGGTTTGACGGGCGTAGAATTCTGGTTGATGAATACTGACTTGCAAGTTTTGCAATACTCAACTTGTAAAAACAAAATTCAATTGGGTGCTAAGTTGACAAACGGTCTTGGTGCTGGCGGTGAACCTCAAGTTGGTGAAAAGGCTGCTGAAGAAGCACAACAAGAAATTACAAGCGCAATCGAAGGCGCAGATATGGTATTCGTAACTGCCGGCATGGGTGGTGGTACAGGTACAGGTGCAGCTCCTGTTGTTGCTAAAATTGCTAAAGACTTAGGCATTTTGACAATCGGTGTTGTTACAAAACCTTTCTCTTTTGAAGGTAAGAGAAGACAAAACCAAGCACAACAAGGTCTTGAAAAATTAAGAGAATCAGTAGATGCTCTTATCGTTATTCCTAATGATAAATTGTTAGATGTTGTAGACAGACGTGTATCACTTCAAGAATCATTCATCGTAGTTGACGAAGTTCTTCTAAGAGGTGTTCAAGGTATTTCAGACATCATCACAATCCCAGGTTTGATTAACGTTGACTTTGCAGACGTTAAGAGTGTAATGGCTGCGTCAGGATCAGCTCTAATGGGTATCGGACGTGGTACAGGCGAAGGCAGAGCAATTGAAGCTGCTAAGATTGCTATCAATTCTCAACTTCTTGAAACTTCAATCAACGGCGCTTCAGGTGTTATCGTTAACATCACAGGCGGTCCTGATATGACATTGCACGAAGTAACTGATGCAACAAACATCATTAACGATGCAGTTCTTGATGATGCAAGAGTAATCATTGGTGCTGTTGTTGATGATAACATTCAAGGCGAAATTCAAATTACCGTAATTGCAACTGGTTTTGAACTTAAATCTCAAATGCCAATCGAAGAAAAAGTTGAAAACCGTTCAATCAGCGCAGCAGAATTCTTCTCAGGTGCATTCAATAATACACAACAACCAAAAGCACCTACAATGTCTAATTTCTCAGACATTCAAATTCCTGACTTCTTGCGCAAGTAGTTTGGTTTGAAAAATTTACATACAAAGAAGCGACCTTAAAACGGGGTCGCTTTTTTATTACAGATTTTATTACAGAGCAAAAAATATTCCCATATTCAAATACGTTGCAAAGAGTATCCACAAAAAGTACGGATATAGAATTTGTGCAGAAATTTTTGAAACTTCGTAAAATTTTCTTATTGTTAAATAAACAAAAATATCCAGTAAAATTATTACCAAAAGAGCGACACCAACATTTTTCATCAAAAAGAATATTGGCGACCAAATAATATTTAAAATCATCTGAATAATAAAATAGATATATCCGATAATTTTGTTATGACGAGTTTTTGTCGTTGTAAAAATTAACAGGGATAGGAAGATAAGTATATATAGAACTATCCATGCCGGTGCGAAAATCCAATTTGGCGGCATAAATAAAGGTTTGGGAAGATTTGCATACCATATAGAATCATGCATACTTTATTATTGTAATGTTTTGGAATTAATTCATTAGTATTTATGGTTAGTCGGTTGGGCAGGTATGCCCAACCGACATTTTACTTACTTATCTTTCAACTCTTCAAATTTAGCAGCCATTGTCGGATTGTTTTTTGTTAGACGTTTGATGCTCAAATCTTCTGCCTTGCTGTTAGCCAAACGCAAGTTGTTTTCTGATGACAATAACGCTTCTTTTGTTTTTTGTAAATGGTCAATAGTTTTATCGATTTCTTCTATCGCTTTTTGAAATTTCTCGCTTGCGAGTCTAAAGTTTCTTGAAAATTTGTCTTTAAAATCATTCATTTCCGCTTCAAAATTTGATACATCAACATTTTGCGCTCTAATAATTTCAAGCTCGCGTTTGTATTCAAGCGAATTGCTTGCAGCATTTCTTAAAAGTGTAATTATCGGGATAAAAAATTGCGGTCTTATGACGTACATTTTAGGATAACGGTGTGACATATCGACTATACCTGCGTTGTACAATTCGCTTTCAGGCTCAAGCAGTGATACCAAAACCGCGTATTCGCAATTTTTTTCACGCCTGTCTTTATCCAATTCTTTTAAGAAATCTTCGTTCTTTTTCTTTGTAGAAGTTGTGTCCATTTCGTTTTTCATCTCAAACATGATTGAAATAAACTCAATTCCTTCCGCGTCTTTGTCGCGATAAATGTAATCGCCTTTACTGCCTGTTTTTGCATCATTATCTTTTTCGAAATACGCATTTTTAAATCCCGTCGCACGCAGTTGGTTAAATTCGATTTCGCAATGTTGTTCCAAACTTTCGCCGACCATTTTGGTTGATAACTTTGATTTGAAATCTTTGTAGCGCGCAATTTCTTCTTCTTTGAAGCGCAACTTCTCTTCGTACTGCTCTTTTAAAGATTGTTCTTTAAGCTGACATTCTTTTTCTGTTAGGGCTTTTTCGCCTTTAAGAGTCGCAATATGACTGTCTTTTTCAGAAAGTTCCGTGTTAAGTTTGGCGATAAGTTTATTTATTTCAAGCTCTTTATCTTTATCAAAGGTTGCAAGTTTGTTTTTAAGTTCAGCAATTTCTTTATCTTTTTTTACTTCAACTTCACTTAATTCGTTTTCTTTTTTGTTCAATTTTTCGTTGAACATTTTTTCAGCTTCTAATTTAGCAAGTTGAATTGCACTTTCTTTTTCTGATTCAAATTGCGCTTCGCGATTTTGAATTTCTTTAGAAAATTCTTTATCTCTAACCTGCTTAACTATTGCAGAATAGCCTGATTCATCAACTTGAAAAACTTCACCACACTTAGGACACTTAATTTCTTGCATTGCATACTCCACAAAATTTATTGTTGGGCAGGTATGCCCAACCGACCCTTATAAGGACAAAAAAATAGCAAGGGAGAGACTCGAACTCTCGACCTCTCGGACTGTGCCGAAACAAAAGTTACCCCAATGGGTAAGTTTTGTTGAGAGGGAGCCGAACGCTACAAGAGGGATGTGTGAATACTTGGAACACATACCGATTGTGTTCTTTTTAAAGAACTCGCGTTCTGCGAATCACCCGAGAAAAGATAAAAAAATAGCAAGGGAGAGACTCGAACTCTCGACCTCTCGGGTATGAGCCGAACGCTCTAGCCAGCTGAGCTACCTTGCCATAATTTTTATTATTTAATTGTCACTTGTTAATCATCGCATAAACAATTTTAAATTTCAAGTAGTGTGTTATGAACTAAAAAGGATGACTCGAAAGTCATCCTTATATTTAATTAATCGTCAATTTCAGGTCGTTCTGCTTTTGGAGGGAATTTCTTCTTTGCGTGTTCTTTGTCAAATTTCTTATGGAAATCACCTCTTGGGCCTCTGTCAAAATGTTGTGGTCCGAAATCAGGTCTTACCATTTGTTGACAAGGGCAAGGCATTGGCATAGGTGCAGGCATTGGAGGTTTATTTAGTGCCGCAAATAAGCTTAGTGCCAAAAATGCACCTACAAATGTTCCAGCAGAAATAACAACAAATTTCTTAAAGTATTTGTTTTGGCATAGGCATTTGCATTCTTTTTGTTCTTCTACAATTTTGTTTTCTTCTGTCATAATTTACTCTCCTTTTAACTTACATTTGTATAACGAAATTGATTTTGTTTTTGTTCAAATTTGGTAGTAAAATATTTTTATGGGTATTTATTCAGAAAAAGCTACGAGTAATTTTAGAAACGGTTACAACTGTGCGCAGTCTGTACTTTTGGCTTTCGCAGGCAAAGTCGGATTAGAAGACGAGGAAGCTTTAAAACTTGCTTCATCCTTTGGTGGCGGAATGGGACGCTTGAGAGAAGTTTGTGGTGCGGTTAGTGCCATGTTTATGATTGCAGGATTTTTAAAAGGTTATACAGAGCCTAATGATGATATTGTTAAAGCGAATCATTATAAGCTTATTCAAGATTTAGCCACAGAATTTAAGTCTAAGCATGGTACTGTTATTTGTCGTGAGCTTTTGGGCTTGGACGGAACCAACTTTTCACCGATTCCGTCTGCGAGAACGGAAGAATATTATAAAGAACGACCTTGTGAAGAGTTTATCAGATGTGTGGCTGAGATTGTTGAAGAAGAGTTGTTGTAGAAGTTAATAATACCCTCTCCCGCCTTCGGCACCCTCCCCGAGGGGAGGGAACTAAAGTCGTTCAATTTTTGCAGTTACAGGTTATTAAATCAACACAAGTGTTCCCTCCCTTGGGGGCGCTACTGTTCGGTAAAAGCAAATTGCTCCTTAACCTCCATGGATAGGGAGGTCGCAGCTGTTAGCGAAGCTTTGCTGAGCTTTACAGATGCGGGTGGGTTTCAGTAAATACGTTATAGATTATCAACTTCTCCCATTTAAACCAACGGTGCAAATGTCTTGTAATACAAATAAATTGCAACCAACATCAACAAAGCTCCGCTTATCTTCATCAAAGCATTTGTATAACCTGAAAGTTTTTTGAGATTTTTTACGCTGGAAGTGAAAATCCCTGCAATAATTAAGATTAATCCTTGACCTAAAGCGAATAAGAATAACATAAATATTGCCGCGATGAGATTCTTACCGATGGCTGCGAACGCCATAATTCCTGCCAATATTGGAGTAGAGCAAGGAGTTCCTGCGAGTGCGAAAACTATCCCCAAAAGTATCGGATATAAAAACAGCGAATTTGTAGAATTTACAGGCATTGCTTTAATTACAACAGGCATTTCAAAATCCAATAGTCCTGTGATTTTAAGCCCCATTACCATTAATAGCGATGCCATAATCAGTGTAAAATATCCGCCAAGCGCAGAAGCGAATACGCTTCCCGTTACGGCACAAATTATTCCGATAATTGAAAATACAATTGCGGTTCCGAATATAAAGAAGCACAACTGAATAAAAGTTCTAAAAGGTGTTTCTTTAGAATATCCGCCGACATACCCGATAATAAGCGGTAACATAGCAAGCGAGCAAGGTGAAATCGAAGCGATTACACCTCCCGCAAATGAGGCGCAAAACATTAGAAGCCAAATTTGCGTGCTTGAAGTTCCTGCTGAAAAAATTTGTACTAAATTATCCATTGATTAACTCTTTCAAATAATTTTCTAAAATCTGCGGTTGCATAGAACCTTCTATACGTTTTTTGATATTTCCGTCCGCGTCTTTAAAAACAGTAGTCGGAACAAGTTTAACATCGTGTTTTCTGATTAAATCGCGAGTTGCAGTGTCCTTTTGCGTAACATCAATTTTTCTCAATGTAATATCTCTGTTGTATTGTGGAAAAACTTCATCGAAAACTTTTTCCAATTCTTGACACTCATAACACATTGGGGATGCAAACTTAATGACTTCCGCGCCGTTTGTTGCCACAGCAGGCGGTGTTGTAAGTTTATCTCTTGTTAAGCCCCAATAAACTGCAAGCGGTACAAGAAAAATAGCTAAAATAATAAAAATATTTTTGTTCATAAAATCTCCTTTTTTACTCTACCATAGAATAGCGCAATAAGGAAAATGTTAAATTGTTTGGGTGGGTGATTTATTATTGAGAAATAGAAATGTTACAATTTATTACCAAAATATTGTATGCCAAATTATTTCATGATATTAATTTGGTATAGGATGAAAAATAGGGGTGTAAAATGAGAATTCAAGCGATTAATCAAAATGTGTATCAAAAAACTCAAGCAAGAAGAAATGTTAAAAATGTTCGTCAAGAACAAACTTTACCTGAAACTAATTCTGCACAGGTAGCATTTAAAGGTGCCGGTGGTGGAGTATTTGGTTTTATGACAGGTGGAGCTGCAGGATTCTTAGCAACTGCAGTAGCTTTAACAACTCCGGTAGGTTGGGTAGCTGCCGCAGCTCTATATGCTGGTACGATTGCAGGTTCAGCTGCAGGAGCTGCAATAGGCAATAAAGTAGGAGATTTAGTATCTCCTGATGATAAAAAGGATAAATAATGTAGTATTTGCCAAAGGGTTTAAAACTCTTTGGCAAATTTTAGAGGTACTATGATTCAACCAATTAGATATATATCACCAAATCAAAAAATAGCATTTAATCGTCAGAAAACTAGCGAACCCGGTGTGTATAAAGAGTCTTCAGATTCTTTATTACAACATTCTGTGATGCAACATGAACGTACAAATATACTTCTAGCAATTTTAGCTTTTGCTGCAACTGCAAAATTTTTACTTGATTTATTTTCTAAGTCAACAAAGAAAAATGTTGCTAAAGATTTGTCCTTGTTAAGTGAGAATTTTGAATCTCTAAAAAATAATTCAAAAATACCGAATTTAGAAAACTGTAAAAGTATAAATAAAGATTTAAAAAATGTCCTACAGCGACAGGTTAATCAAATAAAGGCTGGAGCGGATGTTTTGACTGAAACAGGCGAGCCTCAGGCTTCTAACAGATTATTGTTGTATGGAACACCGGGAACGGGCAAATCTTTCTTTTCAAAGATTTTTGCTAAGTCAATTGATGCAGAATATTTAGAAGTAATGAATTCTGATTATAATTCAATGTGGGCAGGAGAAGGTGTACAAAATTTTAAAAATATTTTTGAAGGAATTTTAAAAAAAGCTCAGGAAAATCCAAAACAAAGGTATGTTGTTACATTTAATGAAATAGATGCTATGGTTGCGCCTGCAAACAAAATCGTAGCAAAAACAAAAGGGTCGCATTGGGTAAGTATCTTAGAGGAACGTTCGGTTTTTCTAAACTATTTGGAATTATTGAAAGAAAAAACTCCAAATGTAACAATAATCGGAACAACGAACATTTCGCCTAAAAACAACGGTTTGGACGGTGCGGCAATGAGCCGTTTTCAGAACTTGATAGAAGTGCCATTTCCTGATAAAGATTGTTTGTATGAAGCTTTGAAAATGAATTTGGATAAAATAAAAAACAAAGACAAATTCATAACTGATAATGATGCTAAGTTAAAAGACTTGGCGCAAAAAATGGCTGAAAGAAAATTCTCGTTCAGAAATCTTGAATATATTATAAACGACGCCAAGGGTTATCATTTGGACGATAAAATGAACGGCAAAAACGGTGACTTTAAGTTTGAATACTTAAAGCAAGCAGAAGAAAAATTAAAAGTTTCTGATGGCGAATTAAATCCTGAAAAATAAATTACTCATGCATTTCAGCCAAAACATCTTCAAACACTCCGCTCCAGTCGTTTTGTTTGTGTTGGCGGAAAAGTTTTATGCTGTCGTACCAATCACAAACGCTTAAATCGGTGTGCCATCTCCAATTAACTTCGTAAGGCAAAAGCACCCAGCAAGGAATGCCCATTGCGCCTGCTAAATGCGCAAGAGAAGTGTCATTGCAGATTACCAAATCCAAGTTTGCCATTGCGGCTGCTGTTTGAGAAAAATCTATTAAATCTTTACCGATATCAATAATGCCGTCCAAGACTTTTGCATCTTCCGAACCTTCAAAAGTTTGGAATGAATAATATTGCGTGTTTTCAACCTGCATCAGAGGTATAAAAGATTCTGCCGGAATTACTCTGTCAAAATCGTAATAAGTATTTCCTTGCCATTTTATACCAACTTTGATTTTGTCATTATTGAAATATTTTTGCTTGTATTCTTCAACCATTTGCATGTTTGGTTTTAAATAACCGCTAGAATAAGCAAAAACCTTATCACCTTTAAGTTTTAATAAATATGGCAAACTCAAAAGCGGTGCGTGCACATCAAATTCTAAATCTTTTTCAGGAACATAGGTATCAATAACTTGGTCGATTCCTAAACTGTTTTCTCTGAATAATTTTGACAAAGGTTTTTGGCACATTAAAATCAGTTTTTTGCATTTTTTAGCAACCAAAGGTAAATACCTTGCAAACATTATCACATCGCCAAAACCTGCTTCGTAGTATACCAAAAGCGTTTTATCTTTAATGTTTTCGCCTTTCCACAAGTTATCAATTCTTGCTTTATTAGGATAACTCTTGAATTGAAGTGCAACGGCAGTATCACGGCAAACCCTGTTTTCAAACAGTTTCAAGCCTTTATCGTAATCCTTAACTCGCATAAGAGCAAGGCTCAAAAAATATTCCGTATCAGGGTCATTTGGTCTGATTTTTTGACAAATTTTGAGTGCTGAAAGTGCATTATTTGTTTGAGCTTCCACGCTATACAGGTGTGAAAGATTAAACCACGCGTCATAAGAAGACGGGTCAATTTTCAAAGCTCTTTCATAGAAATTTATTGCCTCTTTATTTTTTCTCAAATTCTTGTAAGCAAGCGCAATATTAAACATCAAAGAAAAATCGTCAGGAAATTTTTTCAAAACTTCAGGCACTTTTTTCACGATTTCTTTATAAAGTTTTGCTCTGATATAAGTTTGAAAAAGAGTTTCATAAAAATAGGCATTCGGTTGTTTCTCAACCGCTTTTTCAACAAGATTCACAGCAGAAATAACATCTTTTTGTTGAAGTTTTAAAACTCCCAAAAGATTATAAATCTCCGCATTGTCGCTATCTTGCGCCAACGCTTCTTTATACGCATTTTCGGCTTCTTCAAGTTTACCTTCCTGATGAAGCGAAAACCCTACTTGTATCAAATCTTCAGTTGCAGGCATAAATTTCTCTCTCTTTATAAATATTCTAACTTGTAATAAGGCTTATTGCAAGTTGGAATATTTAATCGTTTGGCACTTACAGGCAATGACGAGTGTTGATATTCCAAGCGTGCTGTCATTGCGAGGGCGATTAGCCCGTGGCAATCCAGCCTTTTATTAACTTTTATTTTTCTAACAAGGCAATTCAAAAATTCGCAATTACGGATTCATTTCATTAAAACTATTCATCGCATGGTAAGAACTTCTTACAAGCGGGCCGATTTGATAGTTTTTAAACCCGACTTTGCGTGCGAGCGTTTTCAATTCTTCGAACTCTTCTAACGTATAAAATTTAGAAACTTCCAAATGTGCTTTAGACGGTTGAATATATTGACCGATAGTCACAATATCAACACCCGCATTCTTTAAATCGCACAATGTTTCTTCGATTTGTGCAAAAGTTTCGCCCAAACCAACCATCAAACCTGATTTCGTTACAATAGAAGAGTTGTTTTTGATGTATCTTAAAACTTCTAATGACCAATCATAATTTCCTTGAGGTCGTGCAGTCGAAAATAAAGCTTTTACGGTTTCGATATTGTGATTAAAGCAATCAGGATTAGCTTTGATTATTGTATCAAGAGGTGAAAACATTTTCCCCCGCCCCTTGAGGGAGGGGTATAGACTCTCTTTAAAACTTTGTTCTCTCCCACAACATCCATTTGGTGGGAGAGATGTCTCCTGTGGAGACAGAGAGGGCAGGGGGTGGGGTTTTTCTTGCGGTGCTAAATCTCTCGGTTTAAAATCAGGAGTCAAAATTTCGATTTTCGCATTACAAATTTTTCTGATTTCATCAACGCAGTTTTTGAAATGTTCAGCCCCGCCATCTTCTACATCGTCGCGTGTTACGGACGTTATAACTGCATATTTTAAACCCAATTCTTTTACGGCTTCTGCAATATGTTTAGGTTCATTTAAATCCAACGGTTCGGGTTTTGCACTTGAAATATTGCAATAACGACAGTTTCTGGTACAAACATTGCCCATAATCAAAAATGTTGCTGTGTTATGCGAATAACATTCGCTTTTATTCGGACAGCGAGCGCCTTCACAAACCGTATTTAGGCATTTTGTTTTTAAAATTCTTCTAACGGTTTTTGTTTTTTCTGTGTCAATTATAGGTCGTTTTAAATATTCAGGTAATCTAGGCATTATAGTTCCTCAGGCTTGAAAAATTTTTAAGATACGCTAAAATAAGAATATAGGCAAGGGTGATGCGAACACCCTTACCAACCCGATTAACGGGTTTTGATGGTGAGAACTAGCATTATTAATAATGCTAGTTCTCTTGCATTGATTTCAACTATCATTCTAACCTCCTTTCGTTGATAGTTAAAATGCGTTAAAATCTTTAGCCTATATTCTTATTTTAATGTACTGCAACTATTCTATCATAGTTCGGTGAATATATCAATATTTTATAAAATTCTAAAGCTGGCAAAAAAGAAGAACATCAGTTGATGTTCTTCTTTTTTGCTAATTTTCTTAATTCAAATTACACTTCTTTGAAAACCAAAGTTGCGTTGTGACCGCCAAATCCGAATGAATTTGAAAGTGCTGCATGAACCTTCTTTTCTCTTGCTTTATGTGGAACATAATCAAGGTTAGCAACATGTTCATCTTGGTTATCAAGGTTGATTGTTGGAGGAACTTTTCCGTCTGTAATAGCTTTGATACAAACGATACCTTCAACAGCACCGGTTGCGCCCAACATGTGACCGTGCATACTCTTAGTTGAACTTACTAACAAGTTTGGATTCTTTTCCTTGTCCCCGAAAATCTTAGCGATAGCTTGAGATTCTGCAACATCACCCAAACCTGTACTTGTTCCGTGTGGATTGATATAATCAATATCTTCAGGTTTCAAACCTGCGTCTGCTAAAGCCAATTCCATAGCCTTAATAGCACCGTTACCATCAGGATCCGGTGCAACCATGTCATAAGCGTCAGCAGATTGACCGTAACCAACGATTTCTGCATAAATCTTAGCGCCACGTGCTTTTGCTTGTTCATATTCTTCAAGAACAACTACGCCGGCACCTTCACCCATTACAAAACCGTCCCTGTCTTTGTCGTAAGGTCTAGAAGCTTTTGTAGGTTCATCATTTCTCTTAGAAAGAGTTCTTGCTGCTGTGAATGCGCCGATACCCAATGTTGTGATTGTAGCTTCGCAACCGCCTGCTACCATAACGTCAGCATCGCCGTATTGGATTGTTCTGAATGCGTCACCGATTGAGTGAGAACCTGTTGCACAAGCAGAAACAACAGCTTTGTTAACACCTTTGTAACCGTGTTTCATAGATACACGACCTGAAGCCATATCAACGATTAGCATAGGAACTGTGAATGGAGAACCTTTCGTAGGTCCTTTGTTAATCATAGCCATGTGGTTCTTTTCAAATGTTTTGAAACCACCTGCTGCTGAACTTACTAAAACACCGATTCTGTATGGGTCAATATTTGCTTCATCAATACCTGAATCAGCGATAGCTTCATCAGCTGCAACCATTGCAAACTGAGTGAATCTGTCCATTCTGTTTGCATCTTTAGAAGACATATAATCTTCAGGATTAAAATCTTTATCTTTAATTTCACCTGCTATTTTTACAGTGTGTTTTTCTGTATCAATAGATTCAATTAGTGAAACACCACTTTTACCATTAAGAAGAGCATTCCAAAAATTATCAACTCCAATACCGCATGGAGTAACTGCTCCCATCCCTGTTATAACAACTCTACGTTTAGTCATCTTCCCCTTTTCCTTAATAAATTCTCTGCTTACACAAATAATAAATAAAGAGGGCGAAAATATAGAAATCCTCACCCTCTTAATATAATTTTAAAACTTACTATGAGTGAGCTTCGATGTAGTTAACTGCATCTTGAACTGTTTGAATTTTTTCAGCTTCTTCATCAGGAATTTCGCAACCGAATTCTTCTTCGAAAGCCATAACTAATTCAACTGTATCTAAAGAATCAGCACCCAAGTCAGCAGTAAAGCTAGCTTCTGGAGTAACTAAAGCTTCATCACAGCTTAATTGGTCAACTACAACTTTTTTAACTTTTTCTAATGTACTCATGTTTTTTATCCTCTTCATTATTGTGTAATACACTATTCTCCTAAATTATACTATTTCAAGAAAATTTTGCAATAAACTTCAAAAATTGTTACACTTCAAAGCAAAATGTAACAATTTTTCGAATTAAGAATGTGTCGGGAGAGAAAAATGTCTATAAAATTAAAATGATGTAAACAATTGTAATGATATTTCCCAAAATATGTTACTAAAAATTAATAATATGGAATTGTATAATTAATAGGACAAATCTGCATAAGGATATGTGTAGCAAAATGAGAAGCAAACCGCTGCGAAGTGTAATGAAAAATAATGAATACTTGCTAGAATCCGCTGAAATTAACTATTTTTTTGGGGGGGCGAGTCTAGAAGCCTGCTCGCCCGAATAATCCAAGACTGGGTGTCCGGAGGACAGGAGAGGGTGTTATTAATTTTAGAATCAACACCAACCCGCATTTGTAGCTCACTCGCGTTCGCACAACTGTGACCTCCCTAACAAGGGAGATGCGTTCATTCCCTTGGAGAGGGAATGAACTAAAGTCGTTTGATAATGGATTAAATATAGTATTTACTTTATTTACAAATTAAACCCCGCTCACATTTGTAATCTAAAACGTAGTGTCATTGGCTTCTAAATACTCTTTAACTAAATTAATCGGAGTTGCGAACCCGATTCCAATATTAGAAATATTATTATCAGGATTATAAATTGCCTGATTTATTCCTATAATTTCCCCACTCGTATTCAAAAGCGGGCCGCCTGATGAGCCGGGGTTAATCGCCGCATCTGTTTGAATTCTGTTTTTTGCGTAATCTATTCTTGACACTATTCCTTGAGTCAATGTTCCGCTAAATCCAAACGGGTTGCCGATTGCCAAAACTTTTTGTCCGACTTTAACTTTGGCTGAGTCACCCAGTTTTACTGTCTTTAAATCTTTTTTTGCGTCAATTTTAAGGAGTGCGATGTCTTTATTGTCACCAAGGTGTTTTAAAACTTTGGCGTCATAATTTTGACCGTTGCTCATAGTTACTACGACTGTGTTCCCGATATCAATTACATGCGCGCTTGTCAGAATTACACCTGATTTATCAATAATACAGCCTGTTCCGCATGACAACCCGTCTTGTATTTGAGAATCCACGGTTACAATGGCTGGATTAATTTTTTCGTATATCGTTACAGGATTTTTTTCGACTTTCCCAAAAGAAAATGCAGGCAAAGATATGAATATAAGTAAAATTGCAGGAATTATTTTATTGGTCATAATGCCTCCTTGTTTATTAAAATTTTGGCAAATTTAATCTCTCAAAACAATTAGCCTTGCTTGATTTCAAAGGATATGTATTGCCAGCTTTCAAATTTTAATGTATAATAGACTTGATGTTATATCACAATCGACACAGAAGGAGAAAAATATGTCAAGAATTGAAAGTTTTGAAAGAGCTTTAGCTGAAAAAAGAGCAGTAAAAATTATTGCAGGTATTGATAATTTTGACGTTGAAAGCGTTAAAAAAGTTGTTAAATCAGCTTCAAACTCAGGCGCAAGCGCTATTGATATTTGTGCTAACCCTGATATTATTGCAATGGCAAGAAGCATGACTGAATTGCCTTTGTTCGTTTCTTCAGTAGAACCACAAGAATTGGCTCACGCAGTAGCTTTAGGTGCTGATGCTGTTGAACTTGGTAACTTCGATGCTTTATACAAAAAAGGTCAAACTTTCACAGCTTCTCAAGTTCTTAGCCTTGCAAGAAGAACAAGAGAATTAGTTGGCGATGACGTATTCTTCTGCGTTACAATCCCAGGTGAATTAGAAATCAGCGAACAAATCGACTTGGCTCGTGATTTGGAAAACTTAGGTGTTGACCTAATTCAAACAGAAGGTCACTTCTCAAATGAAGCTCCTTCAAACGGCGTAAGAGGTTTGGTAGAAAGAGCTGAATTAACTATTTCTAACACAATTGAACTTTCAAGAAACATTGAATTGCCAATCATGACTGCAACAGGCATTAACCCTACAACTGCAGCTTTGGCATTCGCAGCAGGCGCTTCTGCTATCGGTTGCGGTTCTTGTGTAAACAAACTTGATTCAGAAATCTCTATGTTAGCTGTATCAAGAAGCTTGGTTGAAATCGCTGAACGCAACGCTCAATATGTTGTTGAATTAGTTTAGTTTGAGATTTAAAAATAAATGAGAAGGTGGCTTTCTAGGAAAAGTTACCTTCTTATTTTATGTAGATTTGTTAAAATAAATTGCATTACATATTTATTTAATATACGATAGGTTTAAATCTAGGTAAGAATAGGACAAAAAAGGAGGACACTTAATGTTCAAAAATCTAGTAAAAGGGTTGTTTGTTTTAAGCACACTTTTCATGTTTAATTGCCCTGCGCAAGCTTTCTACACTGATATGGATCAAAACCACTGGGCGTACCAATCTATCAAATTTTTGACTGAAGTTGGCGTTGTTGTTGGTTATCCGGATGGAACTTATAAACCTGATATCCCTGTAACAAGAGCAGAATTTGCATCTATGGCAATCAAAGCCTTGGGTCAAGAAAATGCTAATGTTACTCAAGATATCCATTTTTCTGATGTACAGCCTGATTTTTGGGCATACGATATCATTAAAAAAGCTGTATACTTTGACTTGATTCCTGATGCTAAAGATACAGACTTTAGACCTTATGACTCTGTAACGAGAGCAGAAGCTATTACAATTGCCGTAAACGCTTTGACTACTTCACAAATAAGTGAACAAAGAGCGCAAGATATCATCGCTAAGAGCTATGAAGATTACACTCAAATGCCTGCTTGGTTCTTGATTTCTGCAGCAAAAGCTCAATTGTTAGACTTAGTAATTGTAATGCCCGGTAACGAAGGTAAATTGGAATCAGACAGACCTGCAAACAGAGCTGAAATTGCAGCTTTATTATACAAGATGATGCAAGAAGCTAAACTTAATCCAAACGCTAAACTTGCAGAATCAATGCAAAAAAGAACAGCAGACGGCTATATCGTTGATAACGTAAGAGTTCAAGGTTCTATCGGTATCATCCCTGCCGGTGCTATTTTCCCTATCCAAATGGAAACAGTTGTTGGTTCACAAATCTCTAACGTAACTGACATTTATACAGCAAAAGTTCCTAAGAACATCGTTACTAAAGATAAATACCTTTTGATTGAACAGGGCAGTGACTTGAAAGGTCAAGTAAAACACATTCAAAGAGCTAAATTGTTCAAACAAAACGGCGAAGTAATTATCAAAAACGAATTGTTAGTTACACCAAACGACCAAGCAGTAATGCTTTATGGTGTTGCAACTCTTGATCCCGGTAAAATCGGTTTCTGGAGAAGATTATTCAAGGGCGCTAAAGTGTTAACAATGCCTAACCAAATGGTTAACATCAGACTTCTTGGACCATTGAAGATTGATTTGACTAACGGTTATATTTATGAATAATTGTTTGAATTTAATATAATTAACGGGGACGCGTAAGCGTCCCCGTTTTTTTGTACTTAATTAATAAAACCCTTTTCCCATCCCCCCAAGGGAGGGAGTGCTTGTGTTCACTTAGCATATATATACTTCTGCTAAATGAACGACTTTAGTTCCCTCCCTTGGGGGGATGGGAAGAGGGTTTTATAAACCTCAATCATCTAATCCAGTAGCGCCTCTAAAATAGCTGCATTTTTGCCTGCCATTGTATTAGCTTTTACTCTGCTTTTATACATATAACTTCTCAATGCTTCTCTAATCAATTCTGAACGAGTTCTGTTTTCTCCTTCAGCTACTTGGTCGATTCTGTCTAAAAATTCTTCGGGCATTGAAATTAGTACTCTTGCCATTTATGTTCTCCTTTACTCTGTAATGACTTTTGATATCTTGTATATATATAAAAGTTCGATGCAGAGAAAAAATTGCCTTTTTCTTTACAAAATATTAAGGAATATTAAGCAAATAGTTTTTACAAGCACCTGTAGAAGTGTAATTTTTCAGCGTTTGAAAACTATTTTCTAAAATTTCATTTTGATTTTTAGAGTTTATAATTTTTTCAATAATTCCGTCTTGCCAAAAATAACCGTTTTCGTTATCCTTAATAATTCCGGAAATCCCGTCATCTTTTCGGCAAACGGTAATACAGCCTGACGCCATGGCTTCCAAATACACCATACCGAAGGTTTCCTTTACGCTCGGGAGTGCAAAAATATCCGCCTTTTTCATTTCTTCTAAGACTTTTGCGTGTGGTAAATATCCGAGAAAAACGGGTTTGGAAGATAGTTTCTTTAAATTTTTAAGTTCTTTTCCATCGCCAATAATTCGAAGTTCGACGTTTAGATTTTCGCATTCTTTAATCACCAAATCGACATTTTTACGCTTAATCAGATTTGCGCAAGTCAAAACTTTTATTTTACTTGAAGGCTGCCAACTGCGTTTTATCGGCTCAAAATCAATCCCTGAATAGCAGACAAAAGTTTTGTCTTCATATTCGGGATAAAGTTTTAGAAATTTCTGTTTCAAGACATCTGACCTGCAAGCGATTTTTGTTGCGTTTTTGTAAGCTTTTTCAAGTTCGGTTTTAAAATAAATCGAATAAATCGGATTTGTTAAAACCTCCAAATCCGAAACATGCACACCCGCTACAAACGGCAATTGGAGTTTGTTTGCAAAAATTACACCGCTTGGCATGTGTGCTATTACAATATCAGGAGTAAATTCTGTTTTGATTTTCCTCTTGATATTACCGACAAACGGCAAAAAATAGTTTATGTTTTCTATTTTTCCATAGATTGCGCTTTTATAAAACGGTTTTCTTCTCAAAAAAGAATTGAAAAGAAAATTCGGTTTTATTACACGAACCTCGTGACCCAAATTTTCCCATCCGTCAACAAAGTTTTTAATCGTTTTCGGCGTAAATTTTTCATCATCTTTTATCGGGTACAAATCAGTGACAACAAGGATTTTCATTATATATCACCGTATTTGTTCTTTTCAAAACAAAGAATGTTAATGAGTGAAAATGCCATAACTACAATCAATAAAACTACGGCAAGAGCGGATGCGTAGCCCAAATCAAGGTTTTCAAAAGCTCGTTCATAAATATAATAAACAATTGTTTTTGTAGAATTCAAAGGCCCGCCTTTTGTCATAACATATATTTCTGCAAAGACTTTCATCGCTGAAATTGTACTTATTGTTGAAACAAGAGCAATTGTTGGCATAATATGCGGAATTGTAACCGTCAGATGTTTTGTCAAAAAGTTTGCGCCGTCAATATCGCAAGCTTCGTACAAGTCTTGCGGTACGCTCATTAAAGACGCTAAATAAATCATCATATAATAGCCGATACCTTTCCAAATGGTTACAATAGCGACAGAAAACAGCGCCCATTTTGTATCAACAAGCCAGCCAATCGGTTTAAGATGGAAAAGTGTCAGAATATAATTCAAAATACCTTGTCCTGCGTAAAGCCACTTGAAAGCAATCGCCGCCACTACGATAGAAACGATTACAGGCAAGTAAAGCAGAATTTTATACAAAGTAATTCCGCGGATTTTTTGGTTAATAAGAATTGCTAAAAATAGCGGGAAAGTTACCAAAAAAGGTACAGCGATTATCAAATACATAAAAGTATTGAACATTACTTTATAAAAAATAGGTTCTTTGAAAAGTTTTATATAGTTATCGACCCCATTGAATGTTGGGTTATAAATGCTTGATGAATAATCAAAAAAGCTAAGCCCGAAGGTTTGAAAAAACGGTATAAAAAAGAACACAATCAATACTGCAACAGCAGGAAGCAAAAATAAATATGGCGTGTATTTTTTATAGTAATTCATAAGTCGATTATCTCATTTGTTGTGTTGGAGGTCAAGAGTTTTTATAATGGAAAATTGAAAGTGGAAAATGGAAAATTATTTTAGATTTAATTATTTTAATATTTTTCAACCGGCATTTCCTCTTGTCCTTAATGCCTATTTTAAGTATAATAGACTCAAATAAGAGGTGTTTATGAAGAAATCATTAGTGAAATATCCGTTTTTAACAAAAGAAGTTGAGATTTACGAAAGAGAAAACGGGCATAAAATTGTACTTGCACACAAAGAAGGCGGAATGGTTAATATTTCGTCTTGGGTAAAAACAGGTTCAATCAATGAAAACGACAAGAATAACGGTATTTCACACTTCTTGGAACACCTTATGTTTAAAGGAACACACAAACACAAAGCCGGTGAGTTTGATAGAATTCTTGAAGCAAAAGGTGCGATTGTGAATGCTGCAACTTGGAAGGATTACACATTCTATTATGTAACTTTGCCAAAAGGCGAAGACAATGAAAACTTCTATACGGCAATAGATTTGCACGCTGATATGATGACAGACCCTGTTGTTCCTGATTACGAAATGGGCGCACCGTTTGATGTAAACGACAAAACTGTTACCGACAAACGCGAACGTCACGTTGTAATTGAAGAAATCAGAATGCGCAAAGACCAACCTTGGACAAAGGTTTATAACGCAACAAACAACGCGATGTATACAAATCACCCGTATAAACGCGATGTAATCGGTACTCCGGAAATTATTTCTCAAGTTAAACAAGAAGAAATAATGGATTATTATAGAACTTTTTATTCACCTAAAAACGTTACAACAATTGTTGTCGGCGATTTTAATTCGGAAGAAATTCTGCCAAGACTTGTTGAAGCTTTTGATTGGGGCGAAAGACCGGAACCGCCTGAACGCAACATTCAGCCTGATGAACCTGTCCAACATCAGGTTTATATAGAAAACGAAGCACACATCAATTCATCATTCTTGATGTTTGGTTTCTTGGGTGCTTTAGCAAAAGATTTGAAAAATGTAATTATGCTTGAAATGCTTGCCATTATTTTAGGCGAAGGTACAAGTTCAAGACTTTACGTAAATTTGGTTGAAAATATGGATGAACAAATTTTCAACATGATTGATGCTGAATGCTACACATTTAGAGATGGCTGTAACTTCTTTGTACAGGCAAACTTCAACCCACAATACAAAGAAAGAGCGATTGAACTTGTAAAAGCTGAACTTGAAAAATTGCAATCAGGTATAACGGAAAAAGAACTTAATAAAGCTAAAAAGAAATTGAAATCACGCTTTGCTTGTGAGGTTGAAACAGTTTCTGATATCGGTGAAACAATCGGATATTATATGACTGTATGTGATGATTTGTCTATTGCGGAAGAATATCTTCCGATTTGCGAGGAAATCACTTGCAAAGACTTGGAAGAAGCTGCAAAGAAATACTTAGACTTGAATCATGCCGTAATTTCAGTGCTTGTACCTAAAAAATAGACATTATTGTCAGATACCATTTGCATAATATTCTCAATTTATGTAATATTATTATATCGCAGAAATTGGGATAGAAGTGTATGTTTATGGTTTCAATCAATAATTCATCAATCAACAATTTTAAACAACAACAATTTGATATTTCTAAAAAGAGAACTTTCATAAATGCTGTAGATACTATTGATTTGGAAGTTAATAACTGTAGTAAAGAATTTAATGCTATACAAAAAACAGGTTTAGTTTGTTTTGTAGCTATTTTTTCCTTTGTTATGGCAGAGTTGAGTGAAAAATTTCGAGGAAATAAATTAAATAAGTTATCCGGTTCAAAAGTATTTCCACTAGCACTTGGAGCAACGGCATCAACGGCATTGCTTTTCGGTTTGTTAAATAAGAAACGTGCTGACGGAATGTATAAATCAACTATTCTTGCACAAAACAATGCAGAAAAAGTACTTGGCAATCCAAACTTATTTTTAAACATATCAGATAAAAAACAAGAATATATTAATAAAAACCCTGTTTATGCTTATTATAATAAAGAACAATATCAAAAGGAGCAAGATTTTTTTCCTGATTTTAAGATAATAAAGCATAAAAATTTTTTGCACGATATGAAGTTTGATGTTAAAAACTTTCAACCAGTGATAGATAAGTCAAATGAGCATTTAGAAGCACTTAAACAAATAGATAATAAAACACAAGATTATATAAAAAAAATAACGGCAGGAGTAAATTTGTTTTTCGCTACCGGAAATCTTGCTCTTGGTGGGATATTTTTTGCACTTGAAAAAATTGTAAAAGCTAAATATAAAGAAATAAGTGCATTTATTCCTGCAATAGCAATAATTCCTTTATTGTATATGACTAACAGTGTTTCAAACGAAAAGTTTAATAACATTGAGATGATTTCTCGCCAGAAAGCTAAAGAAGATTTTATTGAAAACAAAAACAATGATAAAAACTTTTTGGAAACAACTTTAGAATACCTGAAAACAAAGAAGGAATACGAGCAAAAGGTTTTAAGGCAAAAAGATTTAGTTCCTTTAAAAAATAATATTTTATCAAACATGGGCGCGAGTGATGATGAAATAAAAGAAGCTAAAAATTTTCAGATGGCATTTTTAAATGCAGTAAAATCTGAAAGTCGAATGAAAAATATAAAAAAGAATACGTTTAGTAATAGTATGTCGCAAGACTTAATACAAAATTCTATGATGATACCAGTGCTTTTTTTACTTGCTAAAGGCTTTGAAAACTCAGAAAATAAACTTAATAAATCACTATTAACATTGTTCACGCTTTTGGCAGGTGCTTATGCTACAAATGCCGGATTAACACTTTTGCTTAACAAAAATGTAAATACACCAGAAATTAAGTAAATCCAATTACTTAATTTTAGGTTCGCCATTCATAAGTTTTAGAATTTCGACAACTCTTGGCATTTGGCAGTCAAAAGAATAATGAGCTTTTCTAATAGAACACTCTTTGCAGTTACCATTAAGCTTGTAGCATTCGATTGCTTGTTCTGTCCAATTTTTTGTTATTGATTCAGACATTGCAGGCTGAACGAGAACTTGATTTAACATTTACACACTCTCCCCATAGTAAAATTGTAAATGTTATTATTCAATATAACATCATTCAAATATATGATTTTTATACAGGATTATCAAGACAAAGCCTGTTGAAATAATTTTTAACCAATGTAGTGCGTTCGTTCGGGTCTTTAATTCTATATTGAATATCATCAAGTTTATTCAATATTTCACCAGCATCAATCTTAAATTTGCATTTGGCTAAAGCTTTTTGCCATAAAATATAATCTTCTTTTGTATCAGCATGAACTAAATTTGCTCTATCGGATGCAATCAGCAGCTTTTTGAAAATAGTTCTTACACACTTAATCTTGTTGCCTGCATCGGGAGCTTCATAATCTTTTGTAGCTCTTACAAGAAACACTTCTAACAATTTTGCGGTAGTATTGGCATACGATTTGTCATACATTGTATTAATCTCATCGACCAAATATAATTTACCGGCATGAGCTACAACGTTATTAGGGTTGATTGAATCAAACAGGCAAAAGCTGTGAGGACCGAGTTTTACTTCATTAAGTCTTGCAATATCTTGAGCAAAATCGTTATAGCTACCTTGAGTAATTTTAGCAAACCGAGGTAGATATTTTTCTCTATAATATCTGCTTACAGAGCTTTTTCCGACTTTTTTAGCAAAATGTTCCGGTACGCCTGCAGGAACATGATGTCCGACATTTTTGAGGATTTGGAAATCGCCTAATTTGACTATAGCTTCACCAAAATAATTATGTAAACTTCTAAAAAGACCTTGTCCAAAACTAGGTCTTTCAGGCAAATTTTGAGAAATAATATTTTTTCCGAGAGGAATTCTTGCTACATACTTGTGTGTGATTTTATATACGGCATTATGACTTCCTTCTTCTATATATTTTTTAGGAGTGAGGACATCATCCACGGCTTTTTTGATTTTGCTTGATAGTTCTAACATGTCACCATCAGTAAGAGAACTTTTTCTCAAAGCATTGTCAATAGCGGTTTGTAGATTTCTTGAGTTGCCTTGAAAATTTGGCTGATAATTATTATAACTTTTAAATTGAGGGGTAGATAAGATATTCATATACTAAGAAAAACCTGTAAAAAAATAATTTGCTAATGAATTTTTTATTTAATAATACCCTCTCTGTGGGAGAGGGTAGAAAATCAAGTTGAAAGCCCCGATTGTTCTTGAGGCTTGAAACTTAGATTTTCGGGTGAGGGTTCAAGCCGGAGGCGATTTGGATTATAAAATTTGTTTATTTAATGTCCCACAACCCCCAGAACGTCCTTTTTTAACAAACAAAATTAATTACAACGCCTGAAATAATACTTATCAGAAGCAAAATTAAAACAATTTTCATTGTGTCTTTAAAATCATTATTCTTTAATAATACTAACAATCCCAATCCTGCATTTGATAAAAGTCCGCTCATAACTGCGCCGAAAGAAATTGTTCCTTTAATCAACATCATTGTCAGACCGATTGATACTGCGCAATTAGGAATTAAACCGACAAAAGTTGCAATCACAGGCTGGATAAATTTGCTGCCACTTATCAGATTATCAACATCCACGTTAGCTAAAAAGTAATTCAGAATAAGTGTTATAACAAGGATGAACGCAAAAACATTCGCTGTGTGTAAAATAGGATGAATAATGAGTTCACGCTTGCTGCCGTGTTCAATATCATGTTTGCAGCAGCCTTCTTCTACAATATCAATTTCTTTTGTGTCTTCAACAACTTTTTGAGGAACAAGAAAATCAATCAGATATCCCATTAAAATTCCGATAAACAGCTTTATACCGACAATCGGGGCAATCAAATAAACTTTTGCAGGGGTTGCCAGAAGTATTGGAATGGTTTCATCGGAAGTTGCCAAATATACAGCAATCAAGCATCCGCGTGTAATTATTCTATTAGAATACAAGCTGCTTGCAATAACAGAAAATCCGCATTGTGGAATAATAGAAGCAATTGCGCCAACCAACACTCCGCTTTTGCCTGATTTTTTTAGTAGTGAATTAATTCTGTCTGCGTGATAGAATTCCAAAACCTCAATTACCACGAAAACAATAAACAAAAACGGCAAAAGGTGAATACTGTCGCAAACCGCATCCAACGCCCAATCTGCCATCGGAAGTTTTTCTACCAAAGCATCCACAGGGGCAAAAAGGCTCTCATATAATCCGTTAATCTTTTCCAATAATGAAATTAGCATACTGTAATTTAACAATAAAAAAGAAGATTAGTCAAAAATGAAATACCCACCTCGGTTATTGCTTCTCGTATTATAATGATGTAAAAAACAAGAATAAAGAAAGGAGATTTATATGCCTGAAGAAAACAAACATCACTTATTAAAGGTAATTGGAGTAATTATTGCAACATTTTTGGGAGCTTTTCTGGCTTTTTATTTGGCAGTAGATTTGACACTAAATCGGATGTTTAATCCTGAATACCAAATTCGCAAGATGGAAAAAACAATGAACAACGTTCAGAAATTTGATGAAAGAATGATGGAAAGTCCGTTTGTTCCTAAAATGTCACCAATGCTTGTAAATTTGGTTAAAGAAGCAAACGAGTATAAAGTTATTGTGGATTTAAAACCATTAGGCGATGATGAAAAAAATGTAGATGTAAAACTTGATAACAATATTGTAACTGTTTTCGGTGATATGCAAAAAAAAGAATTGAGAGGTGAAAAAATAATGAATTTTTCACAATCTTTTTATTTGGATGAAAAATTAATGCCGAATAAAATTGTTAAAGAAAGAAAAGGAAATAAGTATATTGTGACGATTCCGTTTGAGGAATAGGGTTTTATTAACATAAAAAACAAATTAAAAAGGCGGTGGCCATTGCCACCGTCTTTTTAAAACTTTATTTTTTAATCGTCCTACGATACCAATAATAAACAGCTCTTGCGACTCTGTGCGAACTGTGTCTTACAAGTCCCTGTTTATTTTCTTGAAGCAATTTTTGTGAAACAACCTCAATACCGATTGGAGCAATATTTTCCATATCCAATCTTACAGGGATTGAACCGCTCTTGGCGTAGCCTTCTGAAATATTGTCAGGCAAACTATCGTTTACAAGAACTGCATCAACAATCTTTTTACCGTTTGCATGGCTAATCAAAGCGTTTACGTGACTTGCAACAGAATAATTATCAGTTTCTCCCGGTTGAGTCATAATGTTGCATACATAAATCTTTTTAGCCGTTGATTTTGTAATCGCTTCAACAATTCCGTCAACCAAAAGGTTTGGAATAACACTTGTATACAAACTTCCAGGCCCAAGGATAATTAAATCAGCTTCTTTAATTGCAGCAATTGCTTCTGGTAAAGCTTTGCAGTGTTCAGGTTCTGTAAACAAGCGTTTGATTTTGCCGTGAGCTTCAGGGATATTTGATTCGCCGTGAACAATTCTTCTATCTTCAAATTCAGCTGCAAGCTTCATATCATCTAATGTTGCAGGAAGAACCACACCTCTAATGTTTAATACATTTGAAGATTCTTTTACAGCTCTAACCATATCACCGGTAATCGCGCAAAGTGCAGTTAAGAACAAGTTACCGAAACTGTGGCCTTCCAAGCCTTCACCGTTTTTGAAACGGTATTGGAAAAGTTCTGTAATCATATCTTCATCGTCTGCTAAAGCTGCGATACAGTTTCTGATATCTCCCGGTGGCAAAATACCCATTTCTTCTCTTAATCTGCCAGAGCTTCCGCCGTCATCACCAACCGTAACAATTGCAGTTACGTTGTTTGTATATTTTTTAATACCGCGAAGAAGCATTGAAAGCCCTGTGCCTCCGCCAATTGCAACAATTTTAGCGCCTTTGTTTAATTTTCTTCTTCTGTATAATTTTTCTAAAATAGAGCTGTTGCCTTTAGATGAATCCATATCCATGATTGAAAGCGTTGTTTTTTGCCAACCCTTAAAGAATATTGCACCACCAATTAAGATAAAGATAGCTGCCAATACGTTTGAAGGCAATACTAATGCTGCTTTTCTGATTAGTTCCAAGGTTAAATAAATTGGTCTAACGTTTGCCAAAACCATAAAACCAAGTACAATCATGATTGAGCCTAAAAAGATTAAAAGAAACCATCTTTTAACTTCAAGCCCCGGTAAAAGCCAACCTGCGTCTTTTTTTAAATCAACATTTTCTTTAAAATTAAAAGCCATAATTAATCCACCCATCCTGAAGCTTTAGCGTTAATATAGTTAACAGGAGCAGGAGTGATTAAGTTTCTTGCCTGTTGGATTAACTCTAAAGAATTTTTGTATTTGTTTGAAAAATGTATTGTATCAACTTCCGCAAAGCTCAAACCGCCTAAATTATTACGGATTTGAGAAGTGTGAAGAAGATGTTGGAAACGTTTGATTAATTCATAGTTATTTGTGTTATCAGGAACTGAATAATCAATTGTCAAATCTGCGTTATAAGTTTTTTCAAGGCTTAATTCCTGAGCAACTTGAATATTTACATAATCACCGACTTTTGTTGTGATATCACCAACAGGTGCAACATAAACAAGCCAGTCAGAACATTTCTTAATAGCTTTCGCAATATTTGCAGAAAAAGTGAAATCTTCGCCTGCCATTTTGTACATAGCACCGTGAGGACGAACGTGTTCAATGCTTAAGCCGTAAGCTTTTGCAAAAGACATAATCGCACCAACTTGGTAAACAACAAGAGCTTCAAGTTCATCTTCTTTAAGTTCAACAGGTCTGTAGCCGAAACCTTGAATATCATTAAAACCAATGTGCGCGCCGATTGCAACATTTTTTTCTTTAGCTTTAAGCATAGCTTCTTTGATAGTTACAGGGTCGCCAGCATGGAAACCGCAAGAAATATTCACAGAGCTTGCATAATCCAAAAGCTCGTATTCTTGAATGTTTTTGTAAATCCCGTAAGCCTGCGCCAAATCGCAGTTAAAATCAATGTTCTTGATTGGTTTTCTTTCAATAACTTCCTGCATTCTTATCTCCCCTAAACTACGTTATTATTATACTACAAAATTATTTAATAACAGCTATGTAAAATTTTTGACAAAATTAAAATAATAATTAATCATACAAATAGATGTATTCAAAAAAGCAAAACTCTGCCACAATACATGTGTGAGAATATATTATGCCCTTTAGATACCGTTTAGAAAATATCCTAAAAATGAGAATCCGTAAAAAGGAAGCTCAAGAAACAGTTGTTCAAAAGGCACAGCACGAAGTTTTTCTTGCAGAAGAAAGGATTAGACAAAACCAAGCAGAAATCCAACAAACAGTAATCAACAGAAAATCTGCCGACTTTAGGATGATGGAATATTACGACAATTACCTTCACCACCTTTGGGACAAAGCGGAAGTTCTGGAACAAGAAAGACAGAAAGTCCAAGCTATCTTAGAAGAAGAACAGCAAAAACTTGTAAAATGCGAACAAGAAGTAAAGGTTCTTGAAAAGCACAAGGAAAAACAAAAAGAGGCGTACATAGAAGCTGAAAAAGCAGAAGAGCTTAAACAATTCTCCGAAATTGGTGTTCAAAGATTCTTTATAAGATCGAGAGAAGAAGCCGAAGAACAAGAACTTGAAGAACAGTTAAGAAAAGCACAAATGGAAGATAACAATGAATATTGATACTCAATCTAAAATCGCATCCGTGAATACAAGTAGCGCAACATCATCTAAAACTCAAAAAGAAAGTGATGTTAAATTCTCTGATGAATTAAATAAAATGTCTAAATCAGAAAAAGACTCCAAAACCGAAGAGCCTAAAAAAGAAGATACAAAGGTTGATAAAAAAGACGCAAAAGAGGATAAAGAAAAAGATTCTGAAGTTAAAGAAGAAGATAATATAGAAGATGTTATCGGCGGTTTGGAACAAACGGTAGAAGAACTCAACAAACTAAACCAAAAGAATGATAAAACAAACGGTTCATTAAAGGACAATGCTTTTTCTGACGATAAAGAAAAAGAGGATAATAATTTGATTGATAATAATATAAATATTCAAGAAAAGAAAGAACAACAGCTTCCGCAAATGAATGCTAACATGAACTTCAACAGCAACGGACAGCCGTTTGCAGCTTTTGTTCAGAATAACAATGAAAATAATCAGCTTTCAACATCAGAAAGTGATTTGGCAGAAGAAAATGCAATTCTTTCAACAATGAGCGAAAACATGGCAATTGCTCAAAAGAATATGTTATTGAATAAAGACAATCAAGCTACAAAAACAAAAACTGTGACAAATGAACAAGGTATCAAAAAGGTTGATGCCAAAACAAATATTACAACCGATACCGTCGTGAAGTTTGATGATATAGCAATGAACAAAAGTGATGTAGACTTTTTCGCAAACCTTGTAGAAAACGGTTCTGTTGACATGAATTCGGTAGAAAATTCTCAAAAATCATCACAAGTTTCAAAGACTTTAGCAGACATGCTTGCTAAATCAATGGAAGATAACAAACCAATCAGAATAAATTTTGACAACGATATTTCTGTCATTATAAAAGTTGGTAAGAACGGAAAAATTTCAGCAGACTTCTTGCCAAGTTCTCAAATAGCAGAAGCCTATCTGAAAGAAAATCTTCCAATCCTAAAACAAAGGTTTGATGACAACAACATTGATTACGAAGAATTGAACCACAGAAGACAAGAACAACAAGACGATAGAAACAACAGAAAGAAGGGGCGCAAAGATGAATGATTTATACACAACTGCGATAAATACCCAAAAAGCTACCGTTCAATGGATGGACGTTTTGGCGGATAACCTGACAAACGTTTACACTCCCGGTTTTAGAGAAAACAAAATAACCTTCAAAACCTTCCTCGGCGGTGCTGTTATAGACAACAACGTAAAAAACCAAGGTCAAGGTAAATCTATCCCGGGAACATCCAACGAAAACCTTTTCTTTGAAGGAAGCGGTTTCTTTATGCTTCGTACCCCAGACGGCAATGTTTCATACACACGTCTTGGCGAATTTACATTCGATTCTGAAGGTGTATACAAAGCCAAAAACGGTGCAACTGTTCAAGGTTATATCCTTAACGACAAAGGCGAAATTATGTCAGGTACAAAATCAATAAGTGATGATTTGTATCAGGAAACAGCCCAAAAAGGCGGTGCGCTAAGCATTCCGACAACAAACATCAAGCTTTGGATTGACCCGAACAACGGTAAATTCCTCGGCAAGTACGATGAATACGAAATCAAAAACGACGGTACAATCTACGGAAAAGCCGATGGCGGAAACCGTTCCGTGCCGTTATACAAAATTGCAACCGCGAATTTCCACAATCCAAACGGGTTATACGAAGTAAAAGACGGTTTGTTTGTCGAAACTCCGGAATCAGGAAAGCCTGTTGTAGGTCGTGGTGAAATTCGCTCAGGTTTATTAGAACAAGCAAACACAGACTTTAAAGCAAACATGGCTGACTATCAACAAGCAAAAGTTCAAATGGAGCTTGTAAATGCCCTGATTAAGTCAAACAAAGATTTGCTACAATCAGCAATGGAAATGGCAACCCAATAGTGCTACGCACGTAGACATTGGGTCGGATGACAGAGGTGAGTCTACAAGTTTGAATTAGTATCACAAGTCATCCTCTCTTGTGTGACTATAGGTTGGGCGTCATTTGCGGAGCTACGCACGTAGATATTTGGTCGGATGACATTGGTTAGGTTACAAGTTTGAATTAGTACTACAAGTCATCCTCTCTTATGTGACTACAGGTTGGGCGTTATCTATGAAAATAGTTAATAAAAAGCTGGATTCTTTGAAACACAGTTTCTCAGAATGACGTGGCATGAAACTATCAGCTGGGCGTCATTGCGAAGGCGATTAGCCTGAAGCAATCCAGCTTATTAATAACTATTTCCCTTATATAAAAAAGACACTATCAAATTTTTGCCTTAATCAGAATATCAACACCAATTTTTTCTACATAATAAATATCTAAATTTTTGGTATCGCATATTTTATCTGTTTTCTCGCCATTGAAACAGCTTTTTCCGCTATTATCGTTTAAAATTTTTGGTGCAACAAATTGATAAACTTCGTCGATTAAGCCCGCTTTCAACATAGAGCCGGCAAGCGTTCCACCGCATTCCACAAATACTGTATAAATACCTTTTTTATACAATTCTTTCAGTACTGCTTTAATATCTAAGTTTCCATTCTTAAGAGGTGTATTATTTCGGGTAGCAAGATAAATTTCGCCTTGTTTAAAAATCTGCGCATTTTTATCAATTCTTTCATCCTTATCCAAAATGCATTTGAATTTGTGTTCCATTGTTGGGTTATCTGCAATAACTGTGTTAGAGCTTGTCATTATGCAGTCAAAATCTTTGCGCATTTTATAAACTTTATTGCGGGCGTCAGAAGAGGTTATCCACTTAGAATCACCATTATGTGTTGAGATTTTACCATCCATAGTTGTTGCTGTTTTCAATACAACATAAGGCATTTTTTGTGTCATATTTTTTATAAAAACTCGGTTCAAAAATTTTGCTTCATCTTCTAAAACATAGTCAATGTCAATGCCTGCGCTTTTTAGTTTTGTTATTCCATCAACTTTCGGGTTAACATCTTTCATTCCGATAACAACTTTTTTGAGTTTTCTCTCAATGATTAAGTCTACACAAGGCGGAGTCTTGCCATAGTGCGAACATGGCTCTAAATTTACATATAGAGTTCCACCCTCTGCTTCATTATTTTTGAGTTTTAATAAAGCGTCACGTTCTGCGTGGTTTTGACCATATTTTTTGTGGTAACCTTTTGATACTACTTTTCCTGACTTATCAAGAACAATACAACCCACCATCGGATTAGGTGCAACTTTACCAAAACCTTTTTTTGCAAGCGCAAAACACATACGCATATATTTTTCATCAAGATTTTTCATAGCCTAAGTATAGCGCAAAATTCGCTTGCGAAAAAGATTTGAAGAATATAAAATGAAGTTATTAGTCATTTATCCCCTCGCCCCTTGAGGGAGAGGGAGCAATCGTTGGCGAGCTTTGTGAGCCTTACGAGTGCGGGTGAGGGGTAATACAACATAATGAGGTTAAAATGTCCGAAAGATTTGTAGAAGTTTATGCAGGCGCTTATGCAAGCGGAAAATCTGAAACCGCGTTAAACAGAGCAAGACAATTTGCGAATGCTAAGCAACAAATTACTCTGGTTGATTTGGATTCTGTTGAGCCTGCTTATACGTTGCGTCCGATTGCGAAAGAGCTTGAAGCAATGGGAATAAGTGTTATAACTCAGCCTGACAATTTCGGGTTGGGCGAAGCCGCGAGTTATGTAACTTCTACACAAGTAAACTGCTTGAATAATGATGGTGATATTATTATTGATGTCGGCTACGGTGCTGGTGGTTTGGACATTTTGGATATTATAAACAATATTGGGGAAGAAAAAAATCTTAAGATTTACCTTGTCGTAAATACGGCAAAATTTGAAACATCTACTGTTGAAAATATTATTGAATATGTGACTTTTTCAGAGGGTTTGGAAAAACGACCTTGGAAAAAGTTCGCGGGTGTGATTTCTAATACGCATTTTGGAGATGAAACAACAAAGGAAGATATAATAAACGGTTATAACAAACTGAAAAAAGCTTGTGAAATAATAAATTTGCCGATTGTTGCAATCGGCGTGGACGAAAAGCTTGCACTTGATTTTGATACAAAATATGACAATGTGGATGTTTGGATATACAAACGCATGATGCCAAAGGCGTTTTGGTAATTTATCAATAAAAAATCAGTTTTATAATATAATAAGTGTATGTCTAAGATTTATGCAAAAAAAGATATAACTTTATTTCATGGAGATTGTATTGAAATTTTGAATAAGGCAACTCCTGAATCTGTTGATATGATTTTTGCAGACCCACCTTATATGTTATCTAATGGCGGAATTACCTGTCAGGCAGGCAAAGTTGTTTCTGTAAATAAAGGCAATTGGGATAAAAGCAAAGGCTTTGATGAAGATTTTGAATTTCATCAAAATTGGATAAATGCTTGCAAAAGAGTTTTAAAACCTAATGGAACAATTTGGCTTTCAGGAACTTATCATTCAATTTACGCTTGCGGTTTTGCATTACAAAAAGCAGGTTTTAAAATATTGAATGACATTTGTTGGTTCAAACCAAACGCTTCTCCAAATATGAGTTGTCGCTATTTTACAGCAAGTCATGAAACTTTATTATGGGCAAAATTAGATAATGGAACAAAGCATACATTTAATTATGAAATAATGAAAAATGGAGATTGGTCAGAAGATTTTATTAAAAAGCCCGAAAAACAAATGCGTTCTGTGTGGGCAATAGGCACTCCAAAACCTTATGAAAAAGAATTTGGGAAACATCCAACACAAAAACCTTTAGAATTGTTAAGGCGTATAATCCTTGCCTCAACTAATAAAGGCGATTTAATACTAGATCCATTTACAGGAAGTTCCACGACTGGTATAATGGCTTTAGAATTAGGTAGAAAATTTATCGGGATAGATTTAGAAAAAGAATATTTAGACCTTTCGATAAAAAGGTTTGAACAAGTATTCTCAAAGAAAGAAAAACAATGGCAGTAGTTCTAGAAAACTTAAAAAATGAGACCTATCCAATAGTAAAATGGGTTGGCGGAAAACGTCAACTTATGTTTGAATTGTTAAAAAACTTGCCTAAAAGTTATGATAGATATTTTGAGCCTTTTATCGGCGGTGGTGCTTTGTTCTTTGAATTACAACCTGATAATGCTTATATTTCAGATATGAACGAAGAACTTATAAATCTTTATTTCGTTGTTAGAGATAGTGTTGATGAACTTATCGAGGATTTAAGTAAACACGAAGTTTCAAAAGAATATTTTTTAAAAATCCGTAACATTGATAGGACAGAAGAATACTCCAATCTTTCGAATATTGAAAGAGCCAGTCGTTTTATTTACCTTAATAGAACTTGTTTTAACGGTATGTATAGAGTAAATTCTAAAGGCGAATTTAATGTTCCATTTGGAAATTATAAAAATCCAAGAATTATTGATGAAAATAATCTTTTCAATTGTTCTGAGCTTTTAAAAAAGACTGAAATTAAATGTGCAGATTTCTCTGAAATTTTAAACAAAGTACGAAAAGGTGATTTTGTATATTTTGATCCGCCTTATGTGCCATTGAATGAAACATCCAGTTTTACATCATATACAAAAGACGGATTTGATATTGATATGCAGTTCAAATTACGTGATGTATGCGATGAATTGGACTCAATGGGTGTAAGATTGATGTTATCAAATTCTGATACTAAATTTGTTAATGAATTATATGCAAATTATGAAATTAAAAAAGTTTTTGCTTCTCGTCAAATAAATGCAAATGCTGATGGTAGAGGTAAAATAACGGAGGTTTTAGTTAAAAATTATGACTAGAAATTTTAATAAATGGCTATCAACTTTTAGACCTTGTATTGCGGATTATTGCTATTATGTAGATTTTGATAAAGTTAATAAAAATGTTGATAATATCAAAGTAGAATTAAATATTTTGAATACCCTTATTGGTTCAAAAAATATTGAAAAAGATTTTGAAGATATTATTATAAAATATCCTGAAACTTTAAAATGTGTTCCACTTCTTTTAGCAGTTCGTTCAAATGAAATTTCTGTTACAGATGCTGATGGTGATTACAATTTTTCTTTTAATAAATGTAATTACAGTATTGAAGAATATAAAATGTTTATGAGGAAAACAAAACTTTTTGATTTATTAGAAAATCATATTGTCAGCAATCTAGTTGATTATGCTACTGGAGTAGAAACAGGATTAGACAGTAACGGTCGTAAAAATCGTGGCGGTCATTTAATGGAAAACCTTGTTGAAAGTTTTATTCAAAAAGCTGGTTTTAAAAAGGGGCAAAATTATTTCAAAGAAATGTATATCCATGAAATTGAAGAAAAATGGGGTGTAAATTTATCTGCAATTTCAAATCAAGGGAAAATGGAAAAACGTTTTGATTTTGTCATAAAAACTGATAATCAAATCTATGTAATTGAAACTAATTTTTATTCAAGCGGTGGTTCAAAACTTAATGAAACTGCAAGAAGTTATAAAACATTAGCACAAGAAGTTGCAACAATTGATGGAGTAACTTTTGTATGGTTTACAGATGGTTGCGGATGGAATAGTGCAAGACATAATTTAGAAGAAACTTTTGATGTTTTGGATACAGTCTATAATATTCAGGATTTAGAAGAAGAGGTTTTGGATAAAATAATATTATAGCCACATAGCTAATATACAATTGAATAATTTAAATGTAAGTTAGAGTCTAAAGGTAGGTAATATAAATGACTATAACTTCCAATAATTTATTGATACTAAACAGTATTTTGAAAGAATATGCAAAATCTAAATCTGAAGACTTAAATGCATCAGAGTTGTTTGAATTATTTTCTTGTGAACAAATTTTAAAAGATTATTCATTAAGTGATAATGATTTGAACGAAGGTATTATTGATGGAGGAGATGATGGTGGAATCGATGCCATTTATCTATTTATAAATGGTCAACTTTGTACAGAAGAATTTTTAGAAGAAGAAAATATTAAAAATTTCAAAACAAACAATACAAAGCTATCATTATATATTTTGCAAGCGAAGAATTCAGATTCTTTTAAAGAAACTGTTATGAAGTTTATATTATCTACAATGAAAGATTTTTTGGATTTGAGTTATGAAATGTCTAGTCAAGTATATAAAAATGAACTTATTGAAAAAAGAGAATTATTTAAAAAAATATTTCTAGAATTAGCACCTTATCATCCATTGGTAGAAATTAATATTTCTTATTCTTCAAAAGGTTTTTTAGATGATGTAAATGAAAAAATACATAACACTATGAGTCAAATTAAAACAGACATAATGAACACAGGAATTCCACAAAGTGCAAATGTTAATTTGTACGGTGCAGCGGGGTTAATTGAGTTGAATCGGATTTTACCACAATACAAATTACCTTTGAAATTTCAATCTATAATGAATTTGAAAGATAGTTATATACTTCTTGTTAAGATAAAAGATTATTATGATTTCTTAATAAATAACAAAAATAATAATAAGATCCGAGATTATTTATTTGAAGCAAACATAAGGGACCATCAAGGAAATGTGGCTGTTAATAAAGAAATTAAAGATACTTTGGAAAGTAGTCAAGAATTAGATATAAATTTTTGGTGGTTAAACAATGGAATAACAGTTTTAGCTTCAGATGCCACTATTGCAGCAGGAACAATTAATTTAGACCAAATTCAAATTGTAAATGGCTTACAAACAAGCTATTCAATATTTGAAAGTTATCAAAAAATGACCGCTGAAAATAAGGAAAAAGAACTATTAGTAAGAGTAATTTTAACTTCAGAAGATAATTTTAAGGCAGATCGAATCATAAAAGCTACAAATTCTCAAACTCCTCTACCACCTTACTCTTTAAGAGCAACAGAACAAATTCATCGAGATATTGAAGATTATTTAAAATCAAAAAATCTCTATTATGATAGACGAAAGAATTATTATAAAAATATTGGTAAAAATGCGGAACAAATAATTAGCATTCAGTATATGGCTCAAGTAATAAATGCAATATTATTAAAGAAACCTCAAGTTTCTCGTAGTGCGCCGGGTTCTTTGGTAAAAAATGATGAGATATACTCTAAGATATTTGGCTATAAGAATATTGAGGTTTATGCTAAAGCAGTTCTCTTTATGAAAAAAGTTTTAACAATTATAAAAAATTATCATTCCGATGAGTATAAACGACACGAAAAGCTTGATTTTCAATACCATATAGGTTTAAAAGTCTTAGAAAATATACTGGGTAATGATTATGATGAGCACGATCTATTGAATTTAGATTTAATAAATATAGATGAAAATGTTGTTATAAATGCATTAAAGGTAATAATTGATACTGCTCGTAAAAAAGCGATAGAGACAGAATCTACAATTCTGGCAATTGCAAAGTCTAAAGACTTTACAGATGCTATCAGTATATTGTAAAAATGCTATCCCTTAACCGCTCCATCCATTGGATTGTTGATTAGATATTTTTTGCCAACTAAAAATATTGCTATTACAGGAACTGAGCAAATGCAAGAACATGCCATTAATTCGCCCCACAATGTGATTTCTCTGAATGAACCCTTAAAAATCGTCAGCCCAACTGTTAAAGTTCGCATGCTTTCTGTGTTGGTAACAATCAGTGGCCACATGAAACTGTTCCAAGTTGTTACGAACGTAAAAATACTTAAAGTAGCGATTGCCGGCATGGCACAAGGCAGCGCGATTTTATAGAAAGTTTGCCAAGCATTACATCCATCCAGTTTAGAAGCTTCTTCCAAATCTTTTGCAAAACTTGTAAAATATTCCTTCATCATATAAACGCCGAATCCGCCGAAAATCGCGGGTACAATCATGGCTTGATAAGTATTAATCCAACCCAATTTGCTCATTATATAAAAAAGCGGAACAATGTTTACTTGCGGCGGTACCATCATTGTTAGGATAAATATAAAAAATAATGCGTCACTGCCTTTGAATTTCAACCTTGCAAATCCATATCCTGCAAGTGCCGAAACCAAAACTTGTCCAAATGCCACAAATCCTGCAACAATTAAGCTGTTTAAAAAATATTTCACCACAGGAATTGATGCAAACACATTTTTGTAGGCAACAAGTGATAAATTTATATTCTTATAATCAGTAAAAATATTCTCGTTTCCACTCAAAGATATCAGAAACATAAGCGCAAACGGTACAAACATTGAGAGCGCGAGAATTATTAAAACCGAATACAAACAAATTTTTTTCATAAACTAATTGTACAATAATTTACTAAAGTTTATCAAATTCGCGTTTGATTTCCTGAATATCTTGCCACATAAGCCATTTCGGACTTCCTTTTGTACGAGCATCATTTCTTAGCAAATACGAAGGGTGAAATATCGGCATAAGTTTTGCGCCATGCACCTTATCATCCCCGTCAAACCATTTGCCTCTAATCCTCGTTATACCGCCGACATTGCCCAAAATTGACTGCACGGCAACATTTCCGCAAAGCAAAATAATTTTCGGATGAATAATATCAATCTGCGCCTTCAAATACTCCCAACAAGCCTTTTTTTCATCAGGCAAAGGATTGCGATTATCAGGCGGACGACATTTTATCGTATTACAAATATATACATCGCGCTTACGCGACAAACCGACAGACTCAAAAATTCTGTCCAAAAGCTGTCCCGCTTTTCCGACAAAAGGTTTTCCCTGCTTATCTTCATTAAACCCGGGAGCTTCGCCTATAAGCATAAGTTTTGGATTAGGAACACCATCTTCAAAAACAACATTTGTACGAGTTTCGCCCAAAGGACATTTGTGGCATGCCAAACATTTTTGTTTGATTGTTGCGAGTTTGTCGTACATTTTTGCTCCATTACTATTGTATTTTGTGATAACTGTCAACTCGACATAAACTTTTCACCTGCAAAACTCATTTGCAATTAAGCTTGTATCAACTCCTTAACCTTATTTCTCTGAACCGTTGCCTTCTTGGTTCTTGGCAAGGCTTGTTTAAGAACATTGATATTAATCGGGCGTTTGTATGGCGTTAAGCGTTGTGAAAGACGTTTAACTTCGTCTTTCATCATCTTATCCAAAGTCGCATCATCATATTTTGCTTTAAGTTCTTCAGTCGGTACAACAACAGCTGCAATATCTTCCGTACCGTCTTTTGCACCGCCTTCACGAGAAACGCCGAATACGCAAACTTCTGCAAACAAATCGCTTTTTTCTAAAACTGCTTCAACTTCTTCAGGGAAAACTTTTTTACCGCCTGAAAGTACAATCATGTTTTTCAAACGACCTGTGATATAAACTCTGCCTTGGTCGTCAATTCTTGCTTTGTCACCTGTATGGAACCAGCCGTCTTCATCAATTGCTTGAGCGGTTAGTTCAGGTTGATTGTGGTAACCTTTCATTACAGAAGGGCCTCTAAGCAGCAATTCGCCTGATTCTTTGTCAATTCTTGCTTCGTAGCTTGGAAGCGGTTTACCGACAGAACGCAAATCTCTGTGACGTTCAACATTCACTGTTACAATCGGACTTGTTTCAGTCAAACCGTAAACTTCATAAACCTGAATACCGACTCTTTGGAAGAATTTTGCTACATTCAAATCCAATGGCGCACCGCCTGACATACAGCCTTTGAATGAACCGCCGAAGCAGTTATGGATTTTTCTGAACATGATTTTTTTCATCCAAATGAATGGAACGAATTTTGCGAAATGATAAAGGATTGGGAACATTTTTTGAGAGAACTTAGAAGTGTTCTTCATTTCTGCTTCCAAACCTGTTTTAAGCAATTTTAAAAACGCAGGAACAACAATCATAAAATTGATTTTTCTGTCGCGCATAATATTCAAAATATCTTTCGGTTTCAAATTATGTGTGTAATAAACTGAAAAACCAAGGTTTAAGAAGGTTGTAAACCCTACTGTCATTTCGAATAAGTGATTCATTGGAAGAATTGATAAAATTCTAACATCGCCGTGTGGTAAAATCTTATCAAAAGTAACTTTCAAACCGTTCAACTGTGCCAACATATTTCCAAAAGTAGTTTCAACGCCTTTTGGTTTGCCCGTTGTGCCTGATGTGTAGATAATAAACACGGTAGATTTTCTTGAACGGTGACGCCATTTGCAAGTATAGTTATTTGGAATTGTGTAGATACTTTGCAAATCATCATTTACAGGATGTTCGTCCATTACGATAATATGTTTTAAAGACGGAATAAGTTTTTGCAATTCCAAAGCTTTGTCAATATAAGATTGAGATACAAGCATTACAGAAGGTAAGCAGTCTGAAAGGATTGATTGAAGCTCGTATTTTGTTAATTTTATATCCAAAGGAACAGTGATTAGACCTGAAATTACTGACGCGAAAACGCAAGCGCCGTATTCAGGTTTTGATTCTGAAAGAATAGCAAGTTTTTCGCCTTTTTGAAGTCCTAAATCGTTCATCAAATAAGCTGCGAGTCTTCTTGACATCAAGCCCAAACCATCATAAGTAAGCTCTTTCCAACCAAATTGAGTTTTCATACCCAAAGCGATTTTGCGTGAGTAATGGTTTGTTCTGTCTTCTAATAATGATAATACGTTGCTTTCACGTTCTTTCATACATCCCTCCTGACCATCAGCCTTATAGATATAAGTATTATACCAAATCATATAAAATTGGTGTATATGTCTTAATAAAATTTAACTTAGTTTTTTGTTGGGCTGAAAGCCCAACCTACTTTTTAATGGAAAATTGAAAGTAGAAAATGGTTAATAAAAAGCTGGATTCCTCGGTTCTAATCGAACCTCAGAATGACGCCACATTGGTAAACTTACGCCACGTTATCCTGAACGCGATTAGCGTGAAGGATCCAGCTTTTCAATTAACTTTTATTTTTAGTCTGAATATGAAATTTTAGAGTTCGGCTTTTAGCTTGCAACTATCCGACTTGTTTGATAGCGCCACGAGCGTGCAGCGTTTAGCTGCGATAACAGGTAGATACTTGTATTTTTTTATCCACTCAATGGGACAAAGAATTGCACCATTGCTTAACAATTTTTGCATCTTTAATATTGTTAACTTTTTGTAACCAATACGCAATTTTTATAGACCAAAATACTTTATATAAATATAGGTTAGTTAAATAAAGGTTAGGTTTTGGTAGGAATAAACAGTATAAAACCCGTAATAGATTTGTTTGTAACAAAAACCGGTTCAAGATTTGTAACAAGACCGGAAACTGTTTCTGTATTTAAGTCTGATTTAACAAAGTTAAGACCGGCGTTTGATACGTTTGAAAGAAGCACTAAAACTATAACAGTTGATGAAGTAAAGAAGTTATTTCCAACAGGCAAATTCAGTGAAAATAATTATTTAGTCAGAGAAATGAAGAATGTTTTATCAAGGATAGAACCTAAACCTAAAAAGGTTATTGATTTATCGCCTGAATTAACAGCGCAGGATTATAAATTGATTACCGATATGATGAATCTCCATAATGGTAAGTACATAGATGTTTGGAAAGGTTATTCAGATACGGATTTAATACCGAATATAGAAAAATTGGCTCTTTTTAATCGCTCAATGAGACTTTCAAAACAAGCGGGTGATTTTTTGCAATTTAATCCGGCTCAATGGGATATCGTTGTTGATGGTATTGTAAGAAAGCCAAAAGATGCGATTATACCATTATTAGAGTATAAAGTTAACTCTGATGAGATTAATAAAGCTTTGTCTTCCGGCAAAATTACAGCGGATGTTCAAAAGAAAATTGACGCTATTACTAATTATCTAAACCTTTTTGAGACTAAAAAGGATATAACAGTTTATCGCGGAGAAAAAAGTTTTGGTCTATTTAGAAAATTAGAGGGACCTAATGGCAAGAAATTAGATGAAAACTTAGATATTTTTATTGAAAAATTAAAAGATTTACCCGAAGAGGAAGCTATTAAGTTAGCGGATTTTTATATTAATTATAATTTAAAAAATAAATTAATTACACAATCTCGATTCATGTCAACAGCTATGATTACACGTGCAACAGAAAAATATGCACAAAAAGTTCTTTGGAAAATTGAAGTGCCTGCAAAAACTAAAGGGACTTCAATTGAAAGCTTTAATCTTGAGCAAAAAACAGAAGCCGAATTTCTGATACAAAGGAATAGTAGAATATTGTTAAAAGGAGGTAAATATGATCCGAAAAAGAAATTGTTAGTTTTGGATGGAAAAATAGAACAATCTGATATAATTGACAACTGTATAAATGATGTTAAAATGAAGTTAGGAGTATAGATTAATGAAACTAGTAAAATTTCAACCAATATTATCTTCGCAATTTGAAGCTGCTAATGTACAAAATAACGCGCTTGAGTTATCTTCAAAGGTTCTTGCTACTTCAAAAAAGAGTATAACACCCAGACGTGTTCCAAATTCCGTAGGGCTTGATTCTGATTATTATGTTTCAAAAAAAGCTCTCAAAAAGAAAATTAAATATTCGCAAGTAAATGAAGAAAAGATGAAAAAGATGAGTACGACAGAAAGAAAGTGTTACGAAGCATATTTGATTTTGACAGGAAATTATACAACGGTATAAAGATTTGTGCTTTCGAAATTAATTTTACTTCTTTTCTACTTTCTGTATTTGGAACAGAGATTTATGTTAATACTTATACGGAAAAGAAAATATTTAGCCTCTTAAATAATGTTAGAATAAAGGTGTAAGAGTGTGATTTATGAAAATAGTTCCATTAACTGCAAATACTACGATTTTAAATGAAACTAAAAATGAAATTAAGGCTATTGCCAAAAAGACCGGCAAAATAACTCCTCGAAAGTTGCCCAACTGTATTGGAGCTACAAATGAAGCGTATGGCATTGTACTTGTTGGCCGTTCAAAGTTCTTTCCTGAAGATTTAAAAAAGATGGAAGGAATGTCAATAAAGGAAAGGCTTGAATACAAGAAAAACTTGTTATTGGAAGGTAAAGTGTACGAATGATATTAGAATGGAGATAGGAGTGTAGTTCTATGAAAGTATCGCTATCAACCTCGAAATATCTTATGAATGAGTTTACGGATGCTTCTAAAAAAGTTAAGAATACTGTTAAAGAATTAGTTTCGAGGGAACTTCCTAATTGTATTGGTGCTGTTGGGGAAGATTATGGCGCGAAATGGATTGTTTCTCAGGAGCAAAAAGATAAGATAAGAAAATTTTGGGAACAAGTGCCTCAAGCTTTGAAAGATGCGATTAAACAATCACATTAACTTTGGGTGTATTGATTATGAAGACAGAAAAAATCCAACCAATATTATTTTCAAAGATTGTTGTTGCATCAGAAAAAAGTATAACATCTAGAAATGTTCCAAATAGTGTAAGTACGTATGATGAAGTATTTCAGAAAGGTGGCGGTTCCTGTATTCAATTCTATAAATCTGATTTATTAAAAATGGCAAAAATGTCTTTAGAAGAATGTAAGAAATATAAGGAATACTTGATTTCTTCCGGAAAATTCTATGAGACAACAGTTGCAAGTACATTGAATAAACTTCCGGCTTGGATACAAAAAGCTATTAAAAAATAAAAACAGACATTAAACATAGAAAATTATAGATAATTTGCTTTATACTTGAGTGGATTTTATCAAAGTGGTAGATGTTAAACCAATACTTGAAAATGGTTAATAAAAAGCTGGATTCCTCGGTCCTAATCGAACCTCAGAATGACGCTACATTGGTAAACTTACGCTACGTCATCCTGAACGCGATTAGCGTGAAGGATCCAGCTTTTTGATTAACTTTTATCTTTAGCCTGAATATGAAATTTTAGCGTTTGGCTTTTAGCTTGCGACTATCCGACTTGTTTGATAGTTGCGACAATCTTTCCAATCAAAAACAAATCCATAACCGATTTTCCGCCAATCGTACGAACTCGATACTCGGGATTATCCGATTTAATAATAATTTCATCCAAATTCTTGGAAAGTCTTTTTACAAAAAATTCACCGTTATAGCAAAAAACATAAATCTTATTATCTTGTATCTGATTGCCTGACCAATGTTCAACAATAAGTTTATCGCCATTGTCAATCGTAGGCGCCATACTATTTCCCGTTGCGTTAATCATAGAATACAATTTGTTTTTGGAATAACCGCTAATCATTGAAGTTGAAATCGGCAACTTAGTTTTTTCACTCGAAAATACAATACTGCCTTCACCGCAGCTTGCAAATACATCTGTATAATAATCAATATAAGCAATGTCATCGGGCATTTCCCCAAACATGCTTACATTGAAAAACTCCTCAACCTTTTTTAATTCGCTAACGGTAACTTCACTTTCATTCTTGATTCGATTGCTGATTGTCTGACGAGTAATTCCCAAGGCGTCAGCCAACATAGACTGATTAACAGCCATGCCAATCCTTTTGGATAGTATAGATAACAATTCGTCAAGTTTCATGTTTCACCATTTGCAAATTAACACTTGACATGTGTATCATATTATCTTACAATAAGATACAAATGTAAGCTTATATCTGATATTTAAGCATATATTTCCAATTATGTCAAATAGCAAGGGAAGAGGATTTTAATGGATTACAGGTACAATGTTTCATGTTGTGAAACAACGTCAAAGATTTGGACACCAACCGCGATAGATTGTTACAAACTCGGCTGTCGATGTTCTGTGTGCAATTTGCACAAAGCGTATTTTGAAAACAGTATTTTCAAATGCAAGATGAAAGAAACTGTGATTGAACTTGTAAGAAAACTTGGCGCACCAAATACTATTGAAGAAGAAGGAGCTGAAGATGAATAGACGGCATTTAACATGTATATTGAATGGCAAAAAAGGCGGAAGACCGAAAGCCGATTTTGAACTCAGAGTAGAAATTCCTGAAATAAATTTTGTAATATTAACACCAAAGCAGTATAATTCTTTAATTGAAAAATACGGTTACGCTTTAATAGACAAAGCATTAAAGATTTTAGAAAACTGGTTGACGGTAAGCCCTGAAGGCGGTAAGTATCGCGGGAAAAATAATTATGCACATTTTCGTTCTGACGGGTGGTTGATTAATATGGCAAAGAAAAGGCATTTTGATTGAGTTAATAACACTCTCTCTTTTACCCCTTTAGTGAGGAGTAAAATTAACCGAACGACTTTAGTTCCCTCCCTTGGGGGGAGGGGTAGGGGAGAGGGTGTTATTAACATTAACATCTCTCTTTAAATTTATTGATTTTAAGCCATGCTTAAAATATAATTTTCATTAAAGAGAGATAAGAAATGAAGATAGCAAATAATAATCAACAAGAAGAATATAAAGCATTTTTAAAAAATATCAGGGAAGAAAAAGAAGAAACTTCAAACTTCGCAAAACTACTTTTCACGATAGTTTTGGCGATTTTATGTGCGGTTATAGTTTGCGTAACCGTTGTTGAAAATAATTTCTTCTTAAACAAAATTGATTCAGAACAAGCTGATGATGCAAGCGGATTTTTTAAATTTGCGCGCAAGGAAAGAAACAAATTTGAAGTACCGTTTTCACCTCACAGACAAAATATTTTGTTACTTGGTGTGGACTCAAACGGTGACGGTGCTGACATTTGGGAAGGTACTCGTTCTGATACGATTATGGTTGTTAATATCGACCCTAAAACTCATTCAATTAATGCAATTTCAATTCCGCGTGACAGCAAAGTTTATCTTCCTGATAACAAGGGTGTTCAAAAGATTAACGCTGCACACGCTTTGGGTGGAATTAATCTTGTTAAAAAGACTTTGAAAGAAACTTTCGGAATAAAAGTTGATAAATATATTATTGTCCATGATGAAGCAGTAGAAAAGGTTGTAGACGCGTTAGGCGGAATTCCTATTTATGTTGAAAAACCAATGCATTATCACGATTATGCAGGACATTTGCACATAGATTTAAATAAAGGTGACACTGTTTTAAACGGTAATCAAGCGGTCGGATACTTGAGATACAGAAAAGACGGACTTGGTGATATCGGCAGAACTCAGCGTCAACAATGGTTTATGAGAAGTCTGTTTGAAAAACTTCACTCACCGCAAGTTATTACAAAAATCCCTGAAGTTTTGAATATTTGTAATACTTATATAAAAACAGATATGAGTTTCTACGAATTATCACAATACGCAGCATTTGCAAGAAGCGTTGACGAAAATAAAATCGAAATCGCGACACTTCCGGGTGCGCCAAACCAGAAAGGTTATATCAGCTACTGGATTTTAGACCCTAAAAAGACTCAAGAAGTAATCAACAGAATGATTTACAGAGATAAACCTGCGCTTGACGGAACAAAATTCAAAGGCGGAATTATGTATTCTCCGCGCAAAGAAGCAGAAGCGCAAGCTTTGAAAGAAAAATTCAATGAGCTTGGATATGAAGTAAATATGCTAAAAATCACTCACCTTTCACACACAAGATTTGTTGCGAACAAGAGTGCTGTTACGGTTGATTTCTTGAACTGGTTACAAAAGAAAATGCCTGAATTAAACAACATGCAATTTATTTACGACCCGACAGAAACATTCTCTGTGGGAGGTGATTTTACGGTAATTTTGGCAGAAGGGTAGAAAAATAATTGAAAATGGAAAGTTGAAAGTGGAAAATTATTAAATTCGCTTCGCTCATGAAATGTAGAATCGTAGGTTGGGCTTTCAGCCCAACAACAATATTCAAATAAATTAGTAATAACTAAGGCGAATTTATTCCCCTCAAAAAGAAAGGATACACAATGAACGACCTACTAAACTTAATTCAAACTCGCAAAAGTGTAAGAAAATACTCTGACAAACATATTTCTGATGAAGATTTGAAAAAAATCTCGGAAGCGGGTCGACTTGCGCCATCTTGGATGAATGTTCAATCTTGGAAGTTTATTGTGGTTAAATCTCAAGAAACTAAAGATTTGCTTTCTGAACTTTCACTGGGTCAAGCACAGGTTAAAAATGCAGATGCACTAATCGTTTGTGTTGCGGATGAAAACGCTTGGGAAGAAGCTAAAATTACACATATTAAAAACCCTGCCTTGAACCCTGCATTGCAAGCAGAAGGAGCTTTGCGCATAAGAACTATGGAACAATTGATTTATCCGATTTCTTATATGATGTTGGAAGCTGAAAATCTTGACATTAAGTCTTGTATTGTTGGTGCAATGGGCAACGAAGTTACAGGCGTTTTGCCTGATGTTTATAAAAAAGCTAAAGAAGTTTTAGGCTTGAATGAACACCAAATTTTATCAACAATCATAACTTTGGGTTACGAAGTTGAACACAAAGAAACTGTTAAGGCTCGTAAAGATTTTGATGAAGTTATTTCTTTAGAAAAACTTGGGAATAAATTTTAGTCTATTTCACATTTATAGGAAGCTGGCGTAGACAAAATTATGCTTGTTTGAGAATTTATCCCTTAACAGCTCCGTCATTTTCACCGGAAATAAAATATCTTTGCATTGCAAGGAAAAATATGATAATTGGAATTGTAGAAATTATAGAACCTGCTGCAATAAATCTCCAGTTTGAAGAAAACATACCTTGCAAATTATTAATTCCAACAGGCAAAGTGTACATTGAATCTTTTGTAAGCATAATGCTTGGCCAAAGAAATTCCCCCCAAGAACCTATAAATGTGAAAACCGCAAGCACTGCTAATGTTGGTTTAACCATTGGCAATACGACTTTAACGAACATTTGGAAAACATTGCAGCCGTCAACAATTGCAGCTTCTTCAACTTCTTTAGGAACTTTCAAAAATGCTTGGCGCATCAAAAATATTCCGAATGCACTTACCGCAAACGGCATTACAAGACCAATATAGCCCATCACGTTGTTTACGCTGTCTATCAAATGCAGTTTTAAAGTTATTATGTAAACAGGCAGCATAATTGCTTGAAATGGTATCATAATCGTTGCAAGGATAGAAAAGAAAACGATTTTTTTGCCTTTAAAGCTCATTCTAGCAAGCGGATAAGCCGCAAGTGATGAGAGAATTAAATTCAATAAAACTGTCAAAGCTGCAACAATAACACTGTTCCAAAAATAAGCCATGAAATCGACTTTACCCCAAACATCCACATAGTTTGCGAATGTGAAATCTGTTGGGATAAGTTTTGGCGGATACGCAAAAATATCTTCACTTAAACCTTTTAATGACGTAGAAGTCAGCCAAATAAACGGAAATATTGAAAGCAAAGATGTCAATATTAAAATTGTATGAATTGTTAATTTTTGCGTAATCTTTTTAAACATTGTTTTTATTTTATAACATGTTTAAGAAAATGAAAAGGTCTAAGTAATCCAAAAAATTCAACCCGCAACTTTTAGCATATACCTTGTGCAGTCCTTAGAATTATGACTAATTTTAGCTATATTGTAGCATTCGTCTACAACTCGTTTATACGCTTCTTTATCTTCCAGATAGCTTTCAATCTTAAAAATCAAATCAGAAAAATCTTCATAAAAAGGTAAATGACCATCAAATAATGCGAGTTCTTCTCTAAAATCACTAAGCATTAAGCGTTTGCAGGCAATGGTTTGAAATGTTCTGTAATTTAGCGAAGATATGCCTTGAGAATTCATATTGAAAACGATTTTCGCATTGTTTATAGCTTTTGCCATATCTTCCTCGTTATCAATAAATCCTTGATAACAAAGGGTAATTAATTCAGGGTATTTGGAACGCTTTTTTGCGTCTTCATAATGCCTGTCTATTGCGTACCAAGCAATTTTCAAATCAGGTAGTTTTGTGATAAGTTCTTCAAAAAAACTTAAGCGATAATCCGTATCGAGTCTGCCTGCGAACATAACGTCAAATTCAGGCTCAATACCCATATCTTTGTAGATTTCGAAGTTTACAAAGTGAGGTAAGTAATTTATGTTTTTAAAGTTTTCATATTCTGTTAGAACTTTATCCCAATAAAAAGTATAATTATCGTCATTTTCTAAGTATGGAAGATATTTTTCCCACTCAGGCCCTGAAGCTTTGCTTCTTATATCGTCTGAAAAATAATTCAAAGAACGCCAAGGCAAGTTATTATCAATTTTTATTTTAAGTCCTGAAAAATCATATCCGCTGATAAAATCATAGCTATCGTTCAAGTAATCGTTTAGATTTTTGTCGAATAATTCATCAAAAACTTTGACTTCACACCCGTTTTGTCTGAAACCATCAATAATGCTGCTTGTAGTAAGCCTGCCGCCAATACTTATCGGTAATATTGCTAAAATCTTCTTATTTTTCATACACACTACATTCTAACATTTTTAACCAAGCTTTACAAGGCGATGTTAATTGAGTATACTTAAGTTATGCGCTTGTAGCTCAGTAGGATAGAGCGGAGGTTTCCTAAACCTTGTCTGCCGTGGGTTCGACTCCCTCCAGGCGCATTTTCTAATTATTGGAGACCAAAGAATTCGTCTCATGCGCCAAGCATAGCTTGTCGGGTTCTTACCTCTCACAAAACGTGACATTTGTCTTGGCAGGCTCGCATTTAACGGCAATTACAAGTTTTACTACTACTATGCTAACCGCATATTGTAAAACTTTCCAGCCCCTTTCAATTACATCGTTGTGAAACTACTGTTTCGTTATATTAGGTGCATTTTTTTGTTAAATAGAACTTCATAAATCTAAATAAATGCGCAAATTTCTTTTTTATTTTGTTTTAATATAAATAGAAGTGTGTGATTATGGACATCAAAATTAATAGCGCAATTAATTTTCAACGTCGCCTTAAACCAAAAGAAGAAGGCGATTATTCTGCTGTCTTAAATCAAGCCAAAGCGAAAATCGGTAATACAGGTAAATCCATTCTTATTGTTCCGACTTCATCACTTCCTCAAGAAGCACAAAATAACACTGGTGTAGGCACACTTAATCAGACAAAGAGTGCAAAATTTTTTGATTTTGCGAAAAAATATTGGGGAATTAATGAAATCCAAATCCAACCTGCGGGACAATATCACGGCTGGCAAGGGCAATATCCGATTTATTCGGGAACATCAATGGATTTGGGCAATCACATGATTGACATAAAATCACACTGTACAGAAGAAGAATTTAAAGAAATAGTTAAATCAAACAGTGGTAAAACTAACGTAAATTACCCAAATATTGTTGAAGCTTTTTCGAAGCAAGAAGAAATTTTACACAGAGTTTATGAAAGAGAAAAAAATAATCCACAATTCACAGACTTTAAAACTCAAAATGCTGAAAGGCTTGAACCTAAAGCATTATACCGAGCCTTAGGAGAAATTAATCACACACACGATTACAAAAAATGGAACGATGTGGACAAAAATCTGTATTCATTACCACAAACAGAGCGCGATAGGAGAATTGCAGAAATCTATAAACTTAAAAACAAAGAAATTGATTTTTATAAATTCAAACAATTTTTGGCTGAAAATGATTTAAAAAAAGCAAAAGATATGCTAAATCAAAAAGGCTTGAAGCTTGATGGAGATATGATTTGCGGTTTGTCTTATGATGAAATATGGTCACACCCGAAAGCTTTTTTAGAAGGTAAAACAATCAAATGGGATTTGCCTGCGCTTGATTTGGACTCAAAAGAAGCTGAAAAACTTATAAGAGAAAAAGTTAATATTTACGCAAAACGCTTTGACGGATTGAGAATTGACGCTTCTTGGATTTATGTTCAACCGCTCAATAAAGATTACGGCGACAGAATTTTGAATATTATTGATGATGAAGTAAAAAAAGTTAAAGGCAAAGATTTTGACTTGCATAATATTATGCATGAATTTGTCGCGTCAGCAGATGATTTCAATATTTATGACGGTGAAAAATTAAAACCTTATATTGATAATAGAGTCAAAATTTATACTTCTGATTGGCTCTCTGATGATTGGGGTACAAATAAAAACTTTATAGAACGCGGTTGGAAGCCTGAAAACTTTATCATAGGTGCAACGAACCATGATTCAAAGCCTATAAAGTATAACGAAAATCAAGCAAAAACGCTCAGCAAAATTTTAGGTATTCCATTTAAAAAATTAAAAGATGAAAAAGAATTTGTTAAAGCAAAATTTGCCGAACCTATGATGGCTTACAATAATATGCTTTATTTTCGTGATGCTTTAGCAAATGAAAGTGACAAAATTCCTGAAAATTTCGAAGAAAAATATTTTAAAGATTTAGAAAACGGAAAAGGTTTTAATCCAATGGACGCCTTAGAAAAAACCTTTAAAGCGAAAGGTTTGGATAAAGACGAGCCTGAATTGTTCAACAAAATCGTTAAATACCGAAAAATTTTAGAAAATCCAAAAGGTACGCATAAAAAAATTGCTCTACTCGCAGTCGGTTTGGGCGTACTGTTGAGTGCAGGAATTGTGATACTAAATAAAAATTACAAAACAAAAGGGTAAAGTTATAACTTTACCCTTTTTATTTTCAAATTTTAATTGATTACATGCTTACTCTGTCTTTGATTTCTTCCATCTTATGGTCAGCCAATCTTGAATCACCCTTAACTCTTGAATAAGCCAAATAACCGTTCATTCTTTCAATCTTTGTCAAGTTTTTAGAACCGCATTTTGGACAAACATCCATGTTCAATTCTTGGTGACCGCAATCATCGCAATAAGATAGTGACAAGTTTACGCCTTCGTAGAAACCTTTATCCATTGCTCTGTTGATAAGAGTTTCAACAGCACCTGTATTATAATCAATAGGATATTTTACGTATTGAATTTTACCACCGTTGAATAGATCCCAGAATCTGCCTTCCAAATCTTGTTTTTCGATTGGGCTGATTTGTTCTGAAACGTGGCAGTGGAAAGAGTTTGAAATATATGGTTTATCAGAAACGTGTTCTACAATACCATATTTTTTTCTAAATTGTTTGATTTGAAGTCCGCACAAGTTTTCAGCAGGAGTTCCGTAAATTGCATAAAGAATTCCGTCTTTTTCCTTGTATTCGTTAATCTTGTTATTGATATATCTCATAACTTCAAGAGCAAATTCGCCATCTTCAACAAGTGATTTACCGTTATGAATTTCTTGCAATTCATTCAAAGCTGTGATACCGAATGAAGCTGTTGAAGATTTCAAAACAGGTCTAATCTTGTCGTGAATACCTAAGCGACCGCCCAAGAAACCGCCTTCGCAGAATGCTAGAGGGTTTACAGAAGCTTTCATTTCACCAAGATAGTTATAAGTTCTGATATGAAGTTGTCTGATTAATTCCATATAGTAATCAAGAACTTCGTAGAAATCTTTGCTTTCTTTTTTAGCCTTAGCGTAAATCATTGGCAAGTGCAAGCTGATTGCACCAATATTGAATCTACCTACAAATATAGGAACATCGTTTTCATCAGCTGCGTGCATTCCACCTCTTTCAAACCAAGGTGATAAGAAAGCTCTGCAACCCATTGGAGAAACTACTTTTCCGTATTTTTTGTACATAGAAGCTACATAACCTTCGCCTGATAATGACAACCAGTCAGGGTACATAGTCTTTTTAGAACATTCAACACCGGCTTTAAACAAGTCATAGTTAACTTTGCCTTCGCCGTGAAGATTTTTGTCGAACAAGAAAACGATTTTAGGGAACAATACAGGTTTTTTATTGCCTTTTTTACCTTGTCCGCCCATTCTGATTTTAAGCATTGCAAGAGTTGCCATTTTTTCGTATTCACCTGTTCCTAAACCTGTTGAAACAGTGATAAACGGATAATCACCTCTTGATGATGCTACTGTGTTGAATTTGTATTCCCAACCTTGGAAACCTTGCTCAAAATCTTTTTGTAAATCAGCTAAAGCTGCTTCTCTTGCTTTTTCAAACGACAAGCCTAAGCATAAATACTTGTCATATTGTCTTTGGTAAGTTTTTTCAGCGTAAGGAACTAAAATTTTGTCAACTTCAGGTACTGTGAAACCGCCGTATTGCTGGCTTGCTGCAGCCATTACGATATCACCGATTACATCAAACGCTACATCAAGTGATTTTGGTTCGTTGTACCACAAGTTACCCATCTCAAATCCGTCTTTAAGAACAGAAGCTACATCAAATAAGCAGCAGTTCATAGTGTCACGTCTTGCAGACATATCATGGATGTAAATGTAACCATCTCTGATTGCTTGCAATTCGTCTACTGTTAAGAAGAATTTTTTGTATAATTCTTTATTTAATTCGTTGAAAATCAAAGAACGTTTTGTAGAAACCAAAGTTGAATCGGCATTGGCATTTTCTTTGTCACCAATGTACATAATTCTTTGAGATTCTTGGTAAACTTTGTCTAGCATGTGTACAAAATCCTGCTTGTAGTTTCTGTAATTACGGTAGCTTTGTGCAACTTTCGGACTAATATGTTCCAAAGCGCCTTCAACAAGGTTGTGCATATCGGCGATTGTAACTTCTTGTTTGTTCATTCTAACAATATTTTCATCTACAAAATCGCATATTTCTTTTAATTCCACATCCGTAAACTCTACTAACATTCTTGTAGCAGATTTTTTTACAGCATTGATAATTTTGTTGTTATCAAATTCTTCTTTTGTACCGTCTTTTTTAACAACATAAATACAATTTAGTTTTAAAGGTTTAATTTGCGCAGTCTTTGGCTCAATAATTTTTGACATAGGTGAAATTGTAGAGCCTTTAATTACGTCGGTTGCTACTTTTGTTGGTGAGGTAAATTCTACAATATTTCTTTCCTTATTTAAACTATTCTGCATGTCCTTAAAAACCTCCTAATCTAAGTAAAGGTGAGCTATTTATTCAATTCAGCTTCCTTATAATAAGAGAATAACATTCTCTTCCCCAAATCTAATCCTATGTTTATATGATAATTCAAACATCAATTCTAATCAAGAAATTTACAAAACATCACAAACCCTGAAACTCAATAGAATTAAGTTTTTACATTTCTCAATATTGTAAAATTTTGTTAAATTTTTCGCATGAAAAATGTTGTAAAAACAATTGACAATTTCTATAAATATCATTGATTGTAAAACAGACACTTTAGGAATAAAAACAATCACCCATGCTTTTTTAATGGAAAATTGAAAGTGGAAAATGGAAAATTATTAAATTCGCTTCGCTCATAAATCTTATATAAAAATGGAACTTTTTTTCTTATCGGTCGTCTTAACAATTAGAATAGCAAGAGGAGATGTGAAGATGAGTAGAGCATTGAGTAATTTAGAATTTATTGACACTGTCGAAAATGAAACCGAAACCCCAAAAACATTTAGTTCAATTGTAAATAATGATGATATTTTGCAAATGTACCTAAAAGAAATCGGCAAAAAGAAAATGCTTACAAAAGCAGAAGAAGTTGAGCTTGGACGAAAAATTCAGGAAGGAACTCCGCGTGAAAAAGAGCGGGCTAAGAAAGAACTTGTTCAAGCCAATTTACGGTTAGTTGTGAGTATTGCTAAAAAATACATCGGGCAAGGAGTTTTGTTTATGGATTTGGTTCAAGAAGGTTCGTTAGGATTAATTAAAGCCGCAGAAAAGTTTGACTACAAAAAGAATTTTAAGTTTTCGACTTATGCGACTTGGTGGATTAAGCAGACGATTATCAGAGCGATTTCAAACCATTCGAGAACAATCAGGATTCCTGTTCACATGTTGGAAAAAATCAGAAAATATAAACGAGCATGTTCTTTGGTGTCTGTAAATAGTGATATGGAGTGCGATGAAGAAACTATTGCAAAATTATCAGGTTTGGATTCGAAAAAGATAGACGAGGTTAAAAGTGCTTTAAAAAGAGAACCTGTGAGTCTTGATACTTATGTAACGGATGATTTATGCATTCAGGATTATGTTGAAGATACGTCTTATTCTTCGCCAGAAAATAACGCCCAAAAATTATTACAGCAAAAGGATATTGTGCGGTTACTTAAAACTCTTGATAAAAGAGAAGAAGAAATTATCAAAAAGCGTTTCGGGATTGATAATGACGAACCCAAAACTCTAGAACAAATTGGAAATGCTTTAGGATTTTCAAAAGAACGAATCAGACAACTGGAGAATATTGCGATACAAAAACTTAGGAAAGTTGAGCGAGTGGAGAACTTAAAAACATATTTGGAAAGTTAAAACGGTATGAAAATTTTCGTCAATGTGGTGCGTCATTTGGACGCACCATTATAAAAAATTCATGCTATAATCTTGACTATGAGAAAGAGCGTCAAAATATTAACCGCAACCGTTTGTTCTGCTGCCGTAATCGCAGGCGTAGGAGTTTGTGCTTACCTTTATACTTTGCCAAAACTTGTTTCAAGTGCTTGGTTAAATAAAGTTGCCGTAAAAGAAGCGTCTGAAATTTTGAATGTTGATTTATCAATCAAAAATCCAAAACTTGCAACGAGCTTTAGCCCGAATATCGGTTTTACTTTGGAAGAATTGACGCTTACAAAAAACAATAAACAAATACTTGCTCTTAACAATTTGGATACAGAATTTTCTTTTAAAGATATTTGGGTAAAACGTATTATTGTAAAAAAACTTCTTGCAGAAAATATTTTTGTAAACGCGTCTGATTTGAGGGCAATTTTACCTAAACAAGAGCAGAAAGAAGAAAAACCGAGTGAGTTTAATTTAGACATGTTTTCCACAATTTTTGGTGTTAAAAAATGTCTGATTACCTACAACATGGATGATGTTGGGATAAAATTTGATGCGCAAAATATTCTTTTAGATAGAACCAAGGCTAAAAAATATTTGCACTTTGATTTTGATTTCTTTATGACGAAAGGTCAAGACAAAATTCAAGTTTCAGCGGACGATAAACATTGTATTTATATGGGAAACGGCGAATTACATGTTGATAAATTCCCGATAGAAATAGATAAATCCAAAATCGTAATTGACGCTTTCGCTTCAAGAAAAGCCGGCATGAATTTGAATATTGCGTCCAAAAACTTTAGCGCGCGCGATATTTATAATATCGTAGCTTCCAACATAATTATGCCGAACGGAAAAGAAATGCTTGCGCCGATTTGTGATGTTAAAGGCAGTGTGGATTTTAATCTGCATCTAACAAAACAAAATATTCGCGGTGATATTAATGTAAATGAGTCCGAATTTAGAGTTCGAGATTTGATGAAAATGCCTGTAAAAATTACACAAGGTATTGTTGAAATCGGCAACAAAGATATTACTCTCAAGGACTTTAAAGGGTATTATAACAACAAGACCAATGATACTTTGACGATGGAAGGCACAGTTAAAGATTATTGGAAAACTTGCGATACGAAAATTGTTTCAGATATTTTTGTGAACGACGATTTCTTTAGAGATTATCTTTCAAAAATGTTGGGTTCTCCAATCAGTTTGGTAGGTGATGCAGGTTCAAGACTGACTTTGACTTCTAAAAACGGCTCTTGCGATATTCTTTGGTACTTTTTGCTAAGAGAAGGTGAAGGCTTTATGCTTGGCGATCAGTCAATGGTGTTGAAGGATTATAAAACTCTTTTCAAAGTGGATTTGAGTGTTGTTAAAAACATTTTGAAAATCAACACGATTGATTATTTTATAACAAACGAGTTGAAAAAAGGCATGACGCCTGTGCTTTCAATAAACGGAAATCTTGATATGGCTGATAATATGAAGCTTCAAGATATCCATTTGAATATTCCGCGCCCGCTTCCGAGTGAGTTTTTGAATTTTTTAGCAGGTCAAAAAATATTCAAAAAAGGTACGATTGAAGGCGAAATGGGCGTCGTTAACACAGGCGCATTTCCTGTAATGGAAGGTGTTATAACGCTAAAAGATGTTAGAATTCCTTCTCAAAGACTTTCAATAAAGTCGGCTAAAATCGGTGCGAAAGGCGACAAGTTGGGCGCAATTGCAGAAGGCAGATTTAAACGTTCTAATTATAATTTTAAAGGTTATGTTGTTAACGATTTAAGACTGCCGATTGTGGTTAAAAATGTTGATTTGAGTGTTGATAGTATTGATTTGGAAAGATTTTTGGCGAATAGTCAAGAAAGTGCTTCGACTTCAACATCAGCCCCCACCCTAACCCTAACCCTCCCCCAAGGAGAGGGAACTACGCAAGACTCGGTAGCTGATACTAACGTTGATGTTCCGACATTCCAAAAAGGTTTGATTATTGTTGAAAAATGTATGCTGAACCTTGATAGCGGGAAATACAAAAACGTTAATTTTGGAAATTTACACGCGAACCTGACACTTGATAAAGACGGAATTTTGAATTTGCAATCAAACAAATTTGACATTGCAGAAGGCATTTCAACGCTAAAAGTCCGCGCAGATTTGATTAAAAATAAATACTATTTAAGACTCGGTGTAAAAGATGTTAATTCAACAGTTATGGCGGATGCGCTTTTAGGCTTGCCAAGAGAAATTTCCGGAAAAGCAATGGGCTTGGTGGAAATAAATTCTGATGCAAGTCTTAAATTAAACGGCGACATTAAATTCAATATCCAAAACGGAACGATTGAAAAAGTCGGATATGTTGAATATATTCTAAAAGTTGCATCTTTATTCAGAAATCCGCTTGTAATGATTTCACCAACTACATTTGGCGATTTGGTTAACATTCCTGACGGCAAATTCGATGTGATTAAGGGTGAGCTGAAACTTAAAGACAATGTAATCGAAAGAATGATGATAAAATCTTCTGCAAAACAACTTGGTTCATTTATTATCGGCAGATACGATTTGAACACAAATGACGCGTCTTTAAGAATTTACACAAAAATGTCCAACAAAGGCGAAGGCTTCGCAGGATTTTTGAGAAACATCTCTTTAAATAGTTTAGCTAACAAGATTTCTTCAAGCGGAAGAAATGACAGCAACTATTACGCGTCTGAAATCGAACAAATTCCGCAAATTGAAGCAGATGAAAAAGACGCACAAGTATTCTTGACAAAAGTCGATGGCGATGTAATTAACTTTAATTTCTTGTCTTCTTTGAAGAGGATTAAATAAAGCTATTTCCCTTCTTTTAGCTTCTTAGACCTCAAATCCCTATGGAACGTAATTGCAAATCTGTGCGCTTCATCTCTTATTCGTTGGATTAAATAGAGTGCGTTAGAATCTCTCGGGAGTAAAATTGAGTCGGATTGGTTTGGCAAAAACACTTCTTCTTCGCGTTTTGCGAGTGATACAAAATCAATACCGCCTTTGCCGACTTTTACGCCCATTTCTTCTACAATTTGCATAACGCTTGATAGTTGACCTTTGCCGCCATCAATAATAATTAAGTCAGGTTTTTCCCACTTAGGTTCGCCGAGTCTTGAAAGTCTGCGTGAAAGTACTTCTTTCATTGATAAAAAGTCATCAGGCTTGCCTTCCGTCGATTTGATTTTGAATTTTCTGTAAGCGGTTTTCTTTGGTAGCCCGTTTTGAAAAACAACCATAGAAGCAACCGTGTTTGTACCTTGAATATGTGAAATATCGTAGCATTCAATACGATTAGGGAAGTTTGTAAGCTGCAATTTTTCTGCCAAATATGAACCGACTTCATTAAAATCATCCCTGATTTGCGCCATCTTTTTTAGTTTTGCATTCTCTAAAAGATTTGTTGCATTTTTAAGCGCAAGCTCATAAAGCTCTTTATACTTGCCTTTTCCGTAACTTATAGTAACTTTTTTGCCTGAAAGAATCTTCAACCAATCTTGATAAAGTTCCTTTTCTCCGACTTCTTCCAAGTCTTTTGAAATAATTTTGTCAGGAAATTCCAATTTGAGATTTGTATAATAATCTCTGAAAAAGGTTTCAAAATACTCGGTTTTATCAACATTATCCACAAAATACGTAAAATCTTTTTTATCAATCAAACGTCCTTCTCTAATCATCATAATTACGATTGCGAGAATTCCGTCTTCGTAAAGTACTGCAATAATATCTTCATTGAGTTTTGTATTTTCGTAAACGACTTTTTGTCTTTCCAAAGTTTTTTGCAAATCCAAATAGCTGTCACGCATTTTTGCAGCTTTTTCAAACTGTTCGGATTCTGCATATTTTTGCATTTGCACTTGAATTTGTTTCAAAAGTTCAGACTGTTTACCGCTCAAAAACAATTCAACTTGCTGAATAAGTTTTTGATACTCTTCAGGTGTAACCTTGCCTTGACAAGGTGCAAGACATTTTCCGATATGGTAATAAAGGCAAGGGCGATTTGTAAATTTCGGAGTTTTGCATTGCTTTAAAGGAAATAATCGCTTCAAAAAATCAAGCGTTGCATACATCGCGCCGACATCGGTATAAGGCCCGTAAAATCTGCCTTTATCAGGGTTTAAATTCTTTTTGCGCACAACTTGAATGCGCGGGAAATCTTCGTCAGTGATTAAAAAATACGGATATTTTTTATCGTCTTTTAGAAGAATGTTGTATTTTGGTTTGTGCTGTTTAATTAAATGAGATTCTAAGATTAAAGCTTCAACTTCGGAATCAGTAATAATATATTCCAATTTCTCTATTTGAGAAACCAAGATATTTGTTTTAGGGCTTTCGTGTTGTTTGTGGAAATAGCTGTAAACTCGTCTTTTTAAGTTTTTTGCTTTACCAACATAAATAATAGTGCCTTCTTTATCATAATAAAGATAGCATCCCGGTTGAGTCGGTACGAGTTTAATTTGTTCCAATAAAGCTTCGTTCATAGTTAATATTATACAACATTTATTTAAAAGCAAAATAGGATGGCTTTCGCCATCCTATTTTAAATTTATTCTGTTAAATCGAACTATCTTAATTTTACAGTTACTGATTTAGCTTTTTGAGTGTATTCTAATTTATCTTCTCTAGATAACCAGCCTAAACCCATTTCAGCAAAGTTTTCGTTCAAGCTAAGGTCTTTTTTCATCTTATTGATTGAAACTTCACCTTTGTTTGAAAGGTAGTTGTAAATTTGACCAGCTGATTCAATAATTTGTTCTTGGATACCTTTTCTGTCTTCTTTAACTTTTGCCATTTTAAATCTCCTTCTTAAATAGTGTCGTCTGTAAAAACTTACCCCCTCATTGTAGTAAAAATTTTCTAGTTTTGCAATACTTTTGAAAGGCGTTTGTGATAAAATAGTCCATAAGGAGTATGTTATTAAATTTTATTAAAGTCGATTTTCGCACTAAAATTTTAGTCGATAAATATTTGGAGCTTATTTCTGTTGGCGTGAAACCATCAGAAATATTGGTTCTTGTCCAAAATTCAACTTTAAAAAAACAATTCAGCGACAAAGTTTTGGAAAAAATCAGTGTTAATGCAATCGAAAAATTAAACATACATTCTTTCTTTTCAATCGTCTATAATACCTTGATTGAAAACTGGTGTTTTATAGAAAATGTAATCCCCGGAGATAAACATTTTATTCTCCCAAACCTTGTTGGGTTAGAGGTTTCGCAGTTTTTATTAAAAGATATTTTAAAGAAAGTTGAAGTAAAAGGTTACAATTCTAAAAAGTCTTTGCTTCACCAAATTTTTAGAAGATATTCGCTTATTGTTCAGAATAATTTGACAAATGATGAAGTAAAAGAGCGTTCAAAAATTTTAAAAGAATCTTTTGCAGAAGATGCGGAAATTATCATAAAAAGATTGTTGTCTTCGACTCTAAAAAGCAGAAGTTTAGACTATTTGAGGCAAACACTTATTTTTAATCATGTATATAAACATACAGATTATTTTAAAAACATAAAATATCTGCTTGTTGATGATGCGGATGAAATGACGCCGGTTTGTTTTGATTTTATCAAGTATTTGAAACCTCAATTGAAAGATTGGATTATTTGTTTTGACTCGCTTGGCTCAAGCAGATGCGGATATTTGAGCGCGGATACGTCAATTGAGTGTAAGTTGAAGAGTGTGTTTGAGGAAGGAGTTGTAAGTGATTATGAAATGCTTAAAAGTTTTTCACCTCACCCTAGCCCTCTCCTCAAAGGAGAGGGAATGACCACGGACGCTCATTCCGATTCTACCCCACCCCCTAACCCCCTCCCTCAAGGGGCGGGGGAACACGCTTGCGATGTTCAACATGGCGACTCGCGTCAGGTCATTGCGAGGAGCTGTGCGACGAAGCAATCCATTGATGATGAAACACCCCACCCCCTTCCCTCTCTGTCTCCACAGGAGACATCTCTCCCACTAAATGGATGCTGTGGGAGAGAACAAAGTTTTAATAAAAGTCTATACTCCTCCCTCAAGGGGCGGGGGGATGATTTCCCGCAAGGTGAAATTATTTTCTCCAACATTTTAGAAAATAAGCATGAAAGATTGGAAAATTTTACATTAACTTCTCTATCCAAACGCGCGGAAATACTGGATTACACGATTGAAAAGATACAAAACTTATTCAAAAAAAATGTCTTACCAAAAGATATTGCAATAATAACTCCGCTCCAAGATGACATGCTTCATTTTACTTTGAGAGAAAATCTAAAATGCAATCTTCTTTTCCTATCAGGCAGCGAAAAACTTATTGATAACCAACTTGTAAAAGCAAGTTTGAGTATCCTAAAACTTATGCTGGGCTTGGAAATTACGGAGATGGATTTGCGCGTAATTCTATCAGATTATGTTGGAATTCCGATTAAATATTGCCACAAGATTTTGGAAGTTTACAAACAATCAGGACTTCTTCCTGTGATGAAACTCGATTTTTACGATGATAAGTATCAAAAATTTTATGAAGCGTTCGAAAATGTAAAAGAAAAAGTTGAAAGTGGAAAATGTAAACTTTCGAACGCAGTTTATACAATGTTTTACAGCGTTGTTAACTACGTTGATGAAACGAAAATCAACAAGTTTAATTTCTTTATTAAACAATTAAAGGATTTTGAAAGCGTTTTAGGGTGGAAACAAGTTATTGAACGCGCAAACGAAATTATTGTACAAATTGAAAATTCAATTATTGCAGAAAATCCGAGTTCGACTTTAGAAATTAAAGACGACGATTTGGTTGTTGCGACTCCGCAAAAAATTATTGATAATAAAATTTCTACAAAATATCAATTTTGGCTGGATGTTTCACACTCTGATTGGGTAAAAAACGACACAGGGCCTTTGTATAATGCTTGGGTAATGCAGGCAGACTGGACAAAAGACGAATACACAATTGAAGATGATATATTTTTATCAAAGCAAAAAACTGCGAGAATTTTAAGAAAATTACTTTTATTAGCAAAAAATCATGTTTGGGCATGCTCAAGTTTGTTTGACCCGACAGGTGCTGAAAATTTAGGCGGGATTGAAGACTATTTAGCAGGCGGAGATGATAGCGAACAAGTAGAAGAAAAGAAAGTTTTCAAAATTGTTCCGCGTGATGACCAAAAACCTGTTTTAGATTATAAAAAAGGTTCAATGGCGATTTCTGCAGTTCCGGGAGCAGGAAAAACTACGATTTTGCTTGCGCTGATTATAAAACTGATTAACCGCGGAGTTGTTCCGACAAACATTTTTGTTCTGACTTACATGGATTCTGCAGCAAGAAACTTTAGAGAACGCATAAAAAACATGTGTCCGAATTCAACGCTTTTACCTAATATCAGTACAATCCACGGGCTTGCTTTAAAGATATTAAAAGAAAATTCGAATTACGAAAGATTGAATTTGTCTTCTGATTTTGACATTTGCGATGACACTCAAAGAATGCGAATAATTAAAGGAATTGTCGGTAAATTTACAAAAACCGAAATGGAAGAATTTGACCGCGCAATTTCCGTGCTTAAACTCCAAGAAGGCAATATTGACACGCCTTCTACCGATAAAAAGATTGAAAAATTTAAGACGTTTTTTAAAGAATATCAAGCACAATTAAGAGAATCTAATCTGATTGATTATGATGATATTTTGATTATGTCAGTAAAATTGCTTGAAAAGAATTCTGATATTTTGGAATACTATCAAAATATTTGCGAATATATTATAGAAGATGAAGCTCAAGACTCATCTGGCGTTCAGCAAAGATTAATCGGACTATTGAGCGGTAAACACAAAAACTTAATCCGTTGCGGCGATATTAACCAAGCGATTACGACAACTTTTTCAAATGCAGATGTGGAAGGATTTAGAGCATTTATAAAAAACGCAGACACAACGGTTGAGATGAATCATTCGCAACGTTGCACACAAGATGTCATGACTTTGGCAAACAATCTTGTGGATTTTGGAAACGGAATTTTGCCGAAAGCATTTTTTACAAGCTACATGCAAGGAGTTAAAGGCAAAAATCCTGAAAGCGAAAACGCGATTTATTCAAAGATTTTTGAGAATGCTTTTGCAGAAAGAAATTTTGTTTTAAAAGAAATCAAAAATATTTTGACAAGAAATAAAAACGCGACGATTGGGATTTTATTGAGAAATAATTTCCAAGTAGCCAACTGGACGCATTTTATTAATGATGCCGGTTTAAAGACTATCACCAGAAGCGAATCTTTAGGACAAAAAGGCGTCTTTAATACAATATATTCAATCTTGAAATTTATCCAAAATCCTTTCGATAACGAAGTTTTGGTTTCTACTTACGAAACCCTTTCAGACCTCGGATTTTACAGACAAAGATTGCAGCTTGAAATCAGAAATTCTGAAACGCCTTTTATTGAAAAAGATGGTGACGATATAGAATCAATGAGTCTTTCTCAATTCTTGTGGGATATGCAGTATTGGCTGAATTCGTCAACGCTTCCTTTGGAAGAATTGGTTATAAGAATCGGGTTATTTTACTATACAAGTGATATCGAAAAATCCAATGTGTATTTGATTGCAACACTTGTAAAACGCTTGAACGCAAGCGGTAAATTTGATTTGACTTTGCAAAGATTAGAAGAGCTTTCTAAAAAGCCATCTTTGAGCGGTTTCAAATTCTTCTCGGAAGAAGAGGACAAAGATGCAATGCGTGGAAAAGTTCAAATCATGACTCTGCATAAATCAAAAGGCGATGAGTTTGAGTACGTCTTTTTGCCTGAAATGGCAGAAAAAAATCTTTCTATTGACGTAAATCAAGCCAAGCTCAAAGCTTCCTCTTTATTTATGGAAGAAGTTAAAGCGTTCAATCCGAAATACAGACGCAAATCTGAATTGGAGCTTAAAGAATTCAATTCGGAAGAAAGCTTGAGGCTTTTGTATGTTGCGATTACTCGTGCGCAAAAGAAATTGTTTATCACAACATCCGCTAAAGCAAAAGGTTGGGGTAACAAAGAAGTTGAGCAGACTCCTAGTGTTGTATTTACGGGAGTATTGTAAACTTTTATATCAAAGATAGCAAAAAATATTTTTGCGTTATTTTAAATTGATATGAGAATTTTATTTAATACAACAGTTTATAATACTGATAACAGAACTAATAATAAGTACAAGGAGTCTGTTTATAGTACGTGGAGCGGATAAAAGAAGACCTTCAGAGGTGGCAAAACGACGAGCCTCTAAAATGGTACAAAGTGTGCCAAAAGCAACAAGTCGTTCAGAACTTATAATGAGATTACGTGCATATTTGGCTAAATTATGTAATGCAACTGATGATATTAAAGCTGATTTGCAAAGAATGTGGTATTGCACTGCCAACACTTCGTACTTATATTTATCCACATATATCATCTTCTGAAAAGAATGAAGCAAAACAATTGTTTTATAAAAGACAAAAAGAGCATTGGATGCAAGAAATTAGTCAAAAAGAAAAACTTGTGAAACAAGAACAAGCAAAAGTGTTATTAAAATTAAAATCTTCAGTAACAAAAGGACATTTTGATAAAAAATAGAGACTGAAACCGGATATTCAGTTGAAAAATAATAAGTGTTATAGGACAAGAAGCTTATGAAAAATTAATGCAAGAAAGAGAACGAGTGCAGCTTAAATTAATTTTTGAACGTATAGCTTCCGGTGTGCCAAATGATGTAATAGCAAATGCGCTCGGAATTTCAGAGCGGGAACTTGATATTATCGTAAAAGAGAATAAATCAAAAATTGGTGCTTTTCTTGATTAGTATAAACAAAAGTTTGTTTATTAATTTTAACAACTTTCATATAGATGTATGATTGCAAACAAGTTCTCATCGCATATAATTTGGATGTGTATTGGGAGAGGATTTGATGAACAGACGTTGGTACGATTCAAACGAGCATACGCAAAAGGCTTTGTCTTTGCTAAAAGATATGGATGAAGTTAAAAGAAGAGCTTTGTCACGCGATTTAGCTAATGTTGTAAAACAGATTAAAGAAATGCATGAAGAAGATGAAGAGCAAGACGTAAGTATTGGTATTGACCGAGTTTTGGGGCTTTATAAAATCTCAAATTCAAGACGTTGGTATGATAAAGTAAGTATTCTTTCTTATGCTTTGAAAACAATGTCAACACTTCCAAAAGAGGATTTTTACAACATAATGGAAGGTATTACGGCTTCAGTGTCTGCATAGATTATTATGCTCAATATTTTATAAGCATTTAGTACTTCTTATTACTTTTTAGCGTTGGGCTTTTTTTCAACTTTTTTATCACTCTTTGAAATGACCAAACGGTCTTTTTCAACTACATATTGAACCATATCCTCTTCAGGGTTTATGTCTAATAAACCCAGTATTGTTGAGTTTAAACACAATACCCAACCATTGCCGTTTCTCATTAACTTTCTATCTATTGTCATACATTTAACCTTACAAAGTCCTTGACAATATCATACTTATATTTTAAAATTACTTCTAACATTACTTTAACCAATACGATAACCAGTAATATAAAAACAAACTAATAATCGAAAAGAAAATTTCTTGTATCTATATTTAGACCGAAATTCGGTATAAATTCCATCAAAAGATACAAATGTGCGTGAAAGCGCACTTTTTTTTGCACCAATAATTTTATGATGTATAATTGACTTATACAAAATTATAAGGAATTAATTATGCTTAAAGGAAATGAGATCAGAAATCTATATTTAAATTATTTCAAGGAAAAGCACCAACATACAATCGTTGAAAGCTCAAGCCTTGTACCTGATAACCCGACTGTACTTTTGACAACAGCCGGCATGTTGCAGTTTTTGCCTATATTTTTAGGTATTCAAAAATCACCTTACGATCCGGCAAGAGCAACATCTTGTCAAAAATGCGCTCGTGCGGGCGGAAAGGATTCTGATATTGAAAACGTAGGTAGAACACCACGCCACCATACATTTTTTGAAATGTTAGGAAACTTCTCATTTGGCGATTATTACAAAAAAGAAGTTATTCCTTGGGCTTGGGAATTTGTTACGGAAGTTCTAAAGCTTGATAAAGACAGACTTTGGATTACAATCTACGAAACAGACGACGAAGCTTACGATATTTGGAGAAGTATCGGCGTTCCTGACGAAAGAATTAAAAGAAAAGGCAAAAAAGACAATTTCTGGGGGCCTCCGGGGGCTTCAGGGTCTTGCGGTCCTTGTTCTGAAATTCACTATGATTTAGGTGAAGAATACAAATGTGACGACCCTAATTGCGGTATTGATACTTGCGAATGCGACAGATGGGTTGAAATTTGGAACTTGGTATTTACTGAATTATATCAAGATGAAGAAGGTAACCAATCACCGCTTGAACACAAAAACGTTGATACAGGTATGGGTTTGGAGCGTATCACAATGGTTTGTCAAGGTGTTGCTTCAACATTTGAAACTGATTTGTTGAAACCGATTTTGGACAAAGTTTCAGAAATGAGCGGCGTACCTTACAAAAAATCAGAAAAAACAGATGTTTCACTTAGAATCATTACAGACCACGCAAGATGTGTTTGTTTCTTGATTTCTGACGGTGTTATCCCCGGTAATGAAGGCAGAAACTACGTTTTAAGAATGATTTTAAGACGTGCTTTAAGACACGGAAAAATCTTGGGTATGGACTTGCCGTTCTTGTATAAACTCGTTGATACGGTTATTGATATGTACGGCGAAGTTTATCCTGATTTGGTTAAAAACAAAGCTAAGATTATTGACGTAATCAAAAAAGAAGAAGAAAGATTTGCAAAAACTTTGGATAGAGGTTACAAACTTCTTGATGAATTTATTGCAAACAAAAAAGATATTGATGGCGAAAGCGCATTCAAACTTTATGATACATACGGTTTCCCATTTGAGCTAACAAGAGAAATCGCAGAAGAAAACGGCTTGAAAGCTGACGAAGCAGGCTACAAAGTTGCTATGCAAGAACAAAAAGACAGAGCAAAAGCAGCTACTGCGAAAATTTCAGTTACAGGCGATATGAAATACGCAAAAGTAGAAGATGAAGTTGGTTCAACCGATTTTGTCGGCTATACTGAAACTAAATGCGACGCAAAAGTTTTAGCTTTAATCGAAGGCGAAGGCTTTGTAGACGTTGTTCTTGATAAAACTCCATTCTATGCAGAATGCGGCGGTCAGGTAGGTGATAGCGGTTATATTTTCAATGACAATTTAAAGGTTGAAGTTTTGACTACATTCAAAGTAAACCACTTGTTCGTTCACAGATGTCAGGTTGTTAACGGCGAAATCAACGTTGGCGACGAAGTTACAGCAAAAATTGATGCAGCAAGACGTGCAGAAATCAGAGTTCACCACACATCAGCTCACTTACTGCAAGCAGCTTTGATTAAGGTAGTTGGTGATGAAGTTAAACAAGCAGGTTCTCAAGTTGAAGAAAACAGAATGAGATTTGACTTCACGTTCTCTAGAGCGATGACTCCTGAAGAAGTTCAAAAAACAGAAGATATCATTAATGAATGGATTTGGGAAAAACTCCCTGTTTATACAGAAGTTATGGACATTGAAAAAGCTAAATTGACAGGTGCAACAGCTTTATTCGGTGAAAAATACGAAGATGAAGTTCGTGTTGTATCAATCGGTGGCGCAAAACAATGTAAATGCGGCGGCGGATGCAAATGCCATGAAGATAAGTCTGGCGTAATTTCAATGGAATTTTGCGCAGGTACTCATGCTAAGAATACAGGTGATTTGAGATTAATCAAGATTATTTCAGAAGGTGCAATCGCAGCAGGTACCAGAAGAATTGAAGCTGTTGTTTCAAGAGCCGCAATCGAATATTTAAACAACAAGGCTAAAATTTCTGATACTTTAGAAGCTAAATTCAAAGTTCACACAGACGAAGTTCTTGAACGTGTAGAAAAATTGGCTGAGGAAAATAAAGAATTGGCTAAATCTTTAGAACAAACAAAAGCTGAAATGGCTAAATCTAAATTCTCAACATTTATTTCTAAAGCTCAAGACATTGAAGGCGGAAAATTGTTCATCTCTAAGATTGAAAACTTTGATGCTGATGCAGTTAAAGCCGGTATTGAAATGCTTGCAAGCAAGTTAGGTGAAAGCGTTATTGTTTTGGCAAACGAAAGAATGGTTATTGTAAAAGTAACTGAAGGGTTTGTTAAAAAAGGCGTTAACGCAGGTAAACTTGTTGGTGAAATCGCAAGATTTACCGGTGCAAACGGTGGTGGTCGTCCAAACTTTGCTCAAGGTGGCGTAAAAGACGCAGGCAAGTTGGATGAAATCTTGGCAAAAGTTGAAAGCGACTTAAAATAAAGATATTGAAAAAGCGACTTTTTAAAGTCGCTTTTTTTAATAGATTTATAAAAATGAGGGCGAAGGATTTTTCCTCCGCCCTCATTAATTTTTGTAAAAACTAAATCTTAGTAAAGAATAGTCAATACTTCATCTGGGTTCAAGCTTGAATCGTTAGTTGTGTTAGGTACGATTAAGTACTTAGCTTCGTCAACGAATTCATAGCATACGCCGAATGTACCGGATACAGCAAGTTTAGAAAGGTTATAAACACCTTTACCAACTGTAATGAAGCTGCTGCCTACGCTCTTAAGACCTTTAACAGGGTGTAATGAAGCTGTATCAGCAAATGCATCTGACCAGTTGTCGCCGTATTCTTCAACGCCGTTAGCAACGATTTCTGCAGCTGAAGAAGCTGTTCTACCGGCAACACCGGCAACTCTACCTACCATTGAGAATGGAGCGCCAAGAACTCTTGAAACGATGTTAGGGTTCTTAGTTACGTTAACTTCTGCAGATGAAAGTTGTTTAGGGAATTCAGCGCAGTTGTCACCATTCTTGATGTTTTCGAATTGAACTTCGATGTAACCAGGTTTTTTAACGCCAGGTCTAGCAACGCTTGTTACTTTACCTTTAACGGTTGAACCAGCTGGGTAAGTTACGCCTGCGATTTTAACATCTTCAACAGTCTTAGCTGAGAATGTATCACCAACGTTAGAAGTTCTAGCGCTGATTCTTTCGCTTAACTTAATTTTAACAGCGATTGGTTCGTATTTTGTAGCACAACCAGCGATACCGTTTGAAGTATCAATTCTGAAGTTAGCTTTCAAAGCGCCTAGCATGTAAGCAACTTGTTCTTTTGATAAGTATTCATCGTTAACGATTTTGTCTTTATCAGGAACTTTGTTCAAGATGTTTGAAGCGATAACTTCGTCAGCAGCGCCAACAGCCCAGTCTGGGATGTATTTAACTGTTTGACCTTCAAATGTTGGAGTAGCTGTTCTATCAACATCTAAGTCCATCATTTTAGCAAATGTAGCGAATACTTCTGCTTTTGTGATTGGTTGGTCAGGTTTGAATGTCAAATCAGGGTAACCAATCATAACATCAGCTGTCAAAGCTCTGTCGATTTGAGATTTAGCCCAGTAATCAGCTGCAACGTCTGTATATTTGTTGTCTTTAACTTCTGTTAAGTTTAGACCATCAGCAATAATGAATGCCAATTCAGAACGCAATACAGGCATTTTAGGGTCATATAGACCAGCTCTTCTAGAGTCCATTTGACCTTTCATATTGTTAAGCATTTGTTTTGCAAAACGTGCAACAACAACGTTTTGTTTTCCTTCGATAGTTTTAACATTGCATGGTTTGTAGATTTTACCACCAACAATAACATCGTTTTCAGAAGTTACCATAGCATGGCTTTGAGAACCAAACAATGTCGGGTGAGCGTAGGCTTGAATATCAGCAGGTTCGCCTGCCATAGCTACGCAAGAAGTTACACAAGCAACACTTAAAGTTGCCATAAGTTTAGTAGATAATTTCATACTTCTCCTTTCCTTTCTTTCTCGCTTTTTTCTTTTTCTAGTTTATTATACCACTATTTTTTTATCAAGTAAGCCTGAGGATAACAAAAATCCTCTCTAAAACCGATTCTTCTGTACATTTTTAAAGCCTTGTAATTGTTTGTTTCAGTAGTTACATTGACTTCACTGAAAGCTCTTTTGCCCAATTTAGTCCAATCAACAATAGTTTTGATTGAACGATTTAAAAGGTGTTCAGAAAAACCATGACCTCTGTGTTCTTTTTCGATTGCAACAAGAGGTAAGTTTGCAATTTTTCCGCCTGTAACGTTTGCAAACGCAAAACCTACGGGCTTGTCGTTGTATAAAAGTACAGAAGTTACTTCAGGCAAAAATTCGCCATAAACGTTATCAACTACTTTATTGATAATGTCTTTAGTTCCATCCATGCTTTTAAATCTTGTATCATAAATAGCATCTTGAGTATCTCTGAATGCTTCGTGAATAATGCGTATAGCATCTTCTCTATATGTATCATCATAACTTACAAGTTTGTATTCAGAAGGTCTTTCGCTTAATTTCATATTTTCTAAAATTCTTTCGGAAGATGCGTTGCCCATCATAAATCTTAAAACTGCAAGTCCTATGTATTTGAATCCATATCTTGAAATATCTGCTGTAAATACTGATTGGTGACCAATCATAGGGTAAGAAACAACTTTTGTTTGACGTTCAACTTCTGTTAATTCCAAGAATTTTTCGATGAGAAGTTTGATTTTAGAAAGTTCGTCTTCTGTTCCAAGGCAGTGAATCAAGTTAAGTTCAATTGATTCCGAAATTGAAGTCGTATAAACCAAAAACGCAGTCGGAATTTCATTTTCTTTCAAAACAATACATTTCATGTAGTCTTTTTCAACGGCATCAATAAATTCTTCATAAGGAAGCGGTTCAAGCTCAAACTTGTATTCGCTAACAGCCTTTGCTTTGAAGTCGTTGTAGACTCCCGCAAAAAATTTGTATATGTTGCTGTTTAGTAATTCCACTTCGTATGATGTATCTGCCATAAAATATCCTCTTGTTGCACTCTGAATTACATAATATGGTGCATTTTTTCGCGTTTCGTGTTTATGTATCTTTCGTTGTATTTATTAACTTCTGATTTCAAGTTAATATTTTCGTGTATCGTTAAACCATACCCTTTCAATCCAACGATTTTTTTAGGGTTGTTTGTAATTAAATTGAAGTTGTTGAAGCCTAAATCCAAAATAATTTGCGCTCCAACTCCGTAGTTTCTCAAATCAGGCGCAAAACCAAGTGAAACGTTGGCTTCAACTGTGTCTTGACCTTCTTCTTGAAGTTTATATGTCTTAAGCTTGTTAATAAGTCCGATGCCACGTCCTTCGTGGTCGCGAATATAAATAACAGCACCTTTGCCGTAATCGTTAATCATTTTTAAAGCTGTGTGTAATTGCCAATTGCAGTCGCATTTCAAGCTGTGGAAAATGTCGCCTGTTAAGCATTCACTGTGAACTCTAATCAAAGGAATTTTGTCTGAACTGTCGTCTTTTACAAGAGCTACGTGTTCGCAGCCTGTGATAGTGTCTGTATACCCAACGATGTTGAAATCGCCAAATTGCGTAGGTAAAAATACTTCAACTTCTCGTTTTACAAATTTTTCTTTTTCAAGTCTGTACGCGATTAAATCCGCAACAGTTATGAATTTGATATTGTGCTTTTCAGCGAATTTGTGCAAATCGTCACGTCTTGCCATTTCGCCGTTTTCTTTCATGATTTCGCACATAATTCCTGCTTCTCTGTGTCCGCAAAGTCTTGCCAAATCAACAACGGCTTCTGTGTGTCCGCATCTTTTTAACACTCCGCCTTTTCTTGCTACGCAAGGGAACAAATGCCCCGGTCTGCGTAAGTCGGAAGGTTGCGCGTCAGGTGCAATAGCTACTTCAATTGTTTTTGCTCTATCAAATGCTGAAACACCTGTTGTAACACCATATTTTGGATGTGCATCAATACTTAGAGAAAACGCTGTTTGCATGCTTTCCGTATTTTTTTCTACCATTTGAGGAAGGTCAAGCTGTTTTGCGATACCGTCAGAAATCGCTAAACACACGATTCCGCGGCATTCTTTTGTGATGAAGTTTACAAGTTCAGGTGTCACAAATTGAGCAGAACAAATTAAATCGCCTTCGTTTTCTCTGTCCTCATCATCTGCGACAATTAATGGTTTGCCTGCTTTGAAATCCTCTAAAGCTTCTTGAATTGTGTTAAATTGACCTGTCATATTAACAAAAACCATTCCTTTGTAGAAAATCAATATCTATTCTTGATCTATTATCACTCGTTGATAAAAATTTTTCAATATATTTAGCTAGGATATCGACCTCTATATTCACCAAATCACCCGGTTTTAAGCTTTTTAAACAAGTGTTTTCATAAGTATGGGGGATTATGGCAATATTTATTAAATTATCCTCAACGCTTGCGATAGTTAAACTTATGCCGTTTACCGTAATTGAACCTTTTCTTATTGTGTATTTAGCTTCTTCATCTGCTAATTTTAGTCGTAAATCGTAAAACTCGCCATTGTTTTTTAAACCTACGATTGTTGCAACACCATCTACGTGACCGCTCACGATATGTCCGCCAAAACGTCCGTTTGCACTCATTGCGCGTTCCAGATTTACAATATCACCGAGTTTTAGCTTGCAAGAAACTTTGAAGGTTTCAGGAGAAATATCGGCAGAAAAACTGTTTTTGCCGATTTCTGTAACAGTCAGACAAACGCCATTCACTGCAATGCTATCGCCGATTTTAGTATTTTCTAAAACCTCGTGGCATTCAATAACAACTTTTTTATCTGTGACAGTTTGGATTTTTCCTGTTTCTTCTACGATTCCGGTAAACATAGAACAATTCTAGCATATTTTTGCGTAAATGTACAGTATTCAACCATTTTTATTGTATAATGAAACACATGAGAGAATACTGGTTTAAGTTATCGGATAAAATACGTTTTTTGTTTGTTGGCGGATTTAATGCCGGCGTTTCATATTTAATATACTCAGCTTTTTGTATAGTGCTGGGTGATAGCGCATACCAAATAGCTCTAGCTTTAGCGTGGGCAATCTCATCTGTTGTTTCTTACACCACTCAAAAATTTCTTGTGTTTGAAGGCAATGGAAACTGGGTTAAAGAATATCTAAAATGTTGCACAACTTGGTTTTTCAGCTACCTTATAAATGCAGGGCTTTTAGAATTTATAGTCAAAATCTTACACTTAAACGTTTTTGTTGCACAAATTGTAGCAACAATAGTATCTGCAATTTTCACTTACGTGTTCTTTAAAAAATTTGCATTTAGAAAAAAATAATTATAATCCCCATTTGCGGCGCATGCGATTAATTACATTTTTCTGTTTCATATCGCCGATTGCAAAATCAATGTTTTCTTTTAACTTTTGTGTACCTTTACCTTTTCTGATGGCAATTCCATAAGGCTCTCTTGTATATCTTTTAGGTAGAAGTTTAACCGATTTATCTTCAAATGCAAAAGCGCTCAAAATTGTATCGTCGGAAGTCAAAGCATCGATTTTTCCTGCTTTCAGTGCTTCGTAAGCAACTCTATAATTTCTAAAACCTATAACAGTTGCATCAGGTGCTAAGGCAAGCATATTTTTTTCTGCTGTCGTTCCGAAAACAACACCGACATTTTGTCCTGATAAATCCGCTAAAGACTTAATTTTGCTGTTAGCACGTACTAAAAGCGCCTGACCAGCGTAATCATAAGGAACAGAGAAATTAATAATTTCTTTTCTTTGCGGAGTAATTGTAACCGTTGCAATTACCATATCCAATTCGCCTGTTGAAACTTTTAACATTCTGTTTGCAGGTGTAACGGGGAAAAACTCGACTGCATCAGGATTTTTAAGGAGATATTGTGCCATATAATGCGCTAAATCAGCATCATAGCCGACAATTTTCCAATCTTTATCCATAAATCCAAACGGTTTTGAGTCTGTGTTTATACCGACTTTAAGTTTTCCGCGATGTAAAATTTCATCATACAAATCATTTTCTTCATATTTTTCGGGAACGAAAATGAAGAAATAAGCAGCAACTAAGGCTAAAAATATTAGAGTCAGTATAATTGCTAATTTTTTCATTGAGCTAATTTAGGCATCCTTCCGCAAGATTTATCTTCATCGCAATAGCCAAGGCGTTCGCATTTTGGAACAAGATAAGGCTTAAGCCAAGGCTCTTCCTTAATCAATTCATCGCACATCATTTTAATCATAGAGCGGATTTCATATTGCGCACGTGTGCAAAGTCTTAAATTTGCTAAGTGAATCATTTCTCTCAAGTTCAAACTTGCAACAATAGAAGTTGAAGCTGCGTTCGGAAGTACTGCTCTTGCGTCTTCTGCAGGAATTCCCGCTTCAGTAAATTCTAAATACTTTTTAGAAATTTCTTCCATAAATTCCACAAATTTTGCTTTTAAGTTTTCATCTCTTGCAATTGTCGGTGGAATCAAGTAGTCAAATTGACCTTTTTCTTTAACATATCTTTGAGATTTTTGAGAAAAAGACATGTGGCGGTGACGCACAAGTTGGTGAGTGCAAGCTCTTGAAACATTAGAGATTGCAAAAGTTACCTGAATATGTTCGATTACGGAATAGTGACCTGAAGAAATAACTCGTTCAATTAATTTAAGCATTTTTTCTTCATCGTCTGTGCTGTTATAGATATTAAACGGTGTGTCTGCACTATAACAAGTTCTTGCTGCTGTATAAATTGTTTTTAGCATGTTTGCCGGTTTAGAAATCAAATTAACAACCGGCTTATTGTTATTTTTCATAATCCCCTCTTCTCTTTCTGATTTTTTATAATGATAGCATAAAATAGATTTAATTCGCATCCATTTCGCAAAAAGGTAGGGTGCAATTTTTTGCACCATTAACTTTTACAACTAGCTCAAAGAAGTTGTAGCAAAGCTTGCAGCTTCTTCATAAGGATTAGCTACACCTGCATCTTGAGCTGCTTTTAAAGCTGTTTCAAATGCTTCATCAGAATTTTCAGCGATTTGAGGATTGTCTAATAAAACTTTTAAATCGTGTTGAGTATCATCCGCACCTTTAAATAACATTGAACGACCTAAAGCTTCGGCTTTCGGATCAGAAAAATCGTTGATTTTAGGAGCATCAGCTTCTGCAGGTGCTTGTTGTGGAACATCAACTTGAGCTTTTTGAATTCCACTAAAATTCATTTGATTAACACTAAATTTTGGACCATTAATTTCACTCATGTTTTATACCTCGCTTTATTTATTCAATTATATCATATTTTAAAATTTACCAACCATCCATTTGTTCTAAAACGTGTAAATAAAATTTTTTGCTAGTTGGGTTTAATTTTTTAACAAAAATTTACAAAACACCTTTCAAATAAGCTTTACAGCTGAAAATTTATTAATTTTAAAATAATTTTCCATTTTCCACTTTCAATTTTCCATTAATCTTTAAACTTCTTTCGGACTTGTCAAAAATCCTTGTGAAAATGGCACTTCTTTATTTACAAACCCTGTCCGTACAATATTACGCCCGAATTTTTGCTCAAGCTTATCTAAACTTTTTCCTAATTTTTCTTTCTGCTCTCTTTTTGTATCAGTATCAAACAAAATCAACTGTTCTTCCGAACACAAATTAAAATCTTCAAGCACAATGCCAACGCTTCTGTATAAAACGTTTGAAGAATACATGCTTTCCAAAATCGAAAACGCACTTTTCGAAATTTCAAATTCAAAATTTACGGGAACTTTCAATGTAACTTTTGAATAAAGCGTTCTGAAATCTTTTGTTTTCAAAAGAACACCAATTGTTGAAGCTTTACAATTAATTTTTCTCAACCTTGTGCAAACATCATGGATATGGATAGAAAGCTCGTTTTTTAGAAAATTCAAATCAGAAGAGAATTCCAAGAATGATTTTGTATCACTTATGGATTTGGGAAGCTCAACCTCATTAGAAATCGGAGAAACCATAATGCCCAAAAGCTCGAATTTAATCGCAAGACCATTTTTGCCGAATCTTGATTTTATCCAAGCATCGTCTTTTTGAACAAAATCATAAGCAGTTCGGACTCCAAGCCCCCAAAGTTTGACGCCAAGCTTTCTGCCAATTCCCCAAACTTCTTGGATATCAGTATGTTTTAGGAGTTCCGTTAATTTGCTTTTGCCAACCAAAGTGATATGCGTACTTGTGTTTTTAGATTTGTCGGAAGCCAATTTTGCAATGGTTTTAGTCCTCGCAACACCAATAGATACAGGAATATCAACCTCTTTTAGAATTCTTTGCTGCAATTCGTAAGCGAGTTTGAAATAATTTTTCTTATATAATTTTGTAAGCCCCGTAAAATCAACGAACGCCTCATCTATTGAATAAACCTGAACATTCGGGCTGTATTCTTTCAAAATTTTCATCACCATGCCTGAAATCTTTGTATACGCATAGTGATTTGCAGTAATATAAATTCCTTCAGGATATTTTTCTACTGCCTGAAAAAGCGGAATACCCATCGGAATTCCAAGCATTTTTGCTTCGCGAGAACGTGCGATTACACATCCGCGCTCGCCTGAAACAACGGACACAGGCAATCTTTTAAGCTCGGGATTGAGTTTCCTTTCGCAAGACACAAAAAAGCTGTCACAATCTATTAAAGCTATGTATTTCTGATTAGTCATAGTTATTCAAACGTATAATTTACGGTCTTTTCTTTCCAGTTGTATTGTTTTTTCTGACGACGAATCTCCATAAGCAGACCTTGTTTGTACCTTGAAACATACCATTTATGGAACCTTAAAGCACGTTTTAAATCTGTCGTTTTGAATTTTTCTGTTCTTTTCCCGCCCTTTACTTCAATCATTTTGTAAAGCGCTTCGACTTGTTCGCCTGTATCAATATCCAACATAACAACAGTTTACCATGTCTTACATAAAAATGCTTTCAAGTTTTGCTATTTTCATATTAGTAATTATATAGTATGATTATCTCAAAAGAGGTTACGATGAGCGAAAACAAAACAAAACTTGCAATTATTATTCCATGTTTTAACGAAGAATTGGTGGTTAAATCCACTGTTGAAACGCTTTTAAAAGTCTTGGACGGAATTATCGCAAAAGGTAAAATCGCGGATGACAGCTATATTTATCTTGTTGACGACGGTTCAAAAGACAAAACTTGGGAAATTATTGAAAACTTGCACCAAACTTATGGCGCAAGAGTTAAGGGTACAAAGTTTATTCGTAACTACGGCAACCAAAAAGCACTTATTGCAGGACTTTTGGGTGTTAAAAATATCGGATGCGACTGTGTAATCTCAATTGACGCGGATTTACAGCAGGATGAAAACGCGATTGAAACATTTATTGATGAGTATCATAACGGTGCGGAAATTGTTTCGGGTATCAGAAACGACCGCAAAACAGATTCGTTTTTCAAAAAATACACGGCACTTTGTTTTTACAAACTGATGAATATTTTAGGTGTAAAAATCCCGCCAAACCATTCTGATTTTCGTTTGGTAAGCTCTAAAGGGCTTGAAATTCTGGAAAAATACCAAGAAGCAGGTTTATTTTTAAGAGGATTTTTCCATGAAATCGGTTTAAAAACGGCTTATGTGCATTTTAACGTTAAACCGAGAGCTTTAGGTTCTTCAAAGTTTAATTTCTTTTCACTTACAAGCCTTGCTCTAAACGGCATTACGGCTTTCAGTATCGTACCTCTCAGAATAATTGCGGCAGTCGGCGTGTTGACTGTTTTAGGCAGTTTTTTACTCGCGACGGAAGTTGTTTTTGAAAAATATTTCTTGCACAATACTCCTAGCGGTTGGGCTACACTCGTTGTCTTGCTTGCATTCTTCGGAGGTTTGCAATTGTTCTGCTTGGGTATTATCGGAGAATATTTAGGACAAATTTTTAACGAAGTTAAAGCAAGACCTCGTTATATTAAAGAAAAAGAACTTATTTAAGGGTTATGGAAAATTTTGAAACAGAAACACATACAAAAGAACTGGATTTGATGTTTGAACGACCTTCAAAAGAAGTTGTTCAGCAGGTTGAAAATGTAGATATGTTTCATGATTTCAAAACTCAATTCAGGTTTTTGAGAAAAAATCTCTCGTCTTTATTAAGAAAAAGATTGAAAAAAGATTTTAAACAAGTTCTGATTGTAACTGTGCAAAAACCGCCTGTTGATTATATTTTGGCGTTTAGAAAACAATATCCCGATAAAGATATTAAAGTCCTTGTTCCTGTAAATAACGTTGAAAATTTGGAAAAAACAAGTATCAGTTTTGATTTCTTTTTGCAAAACAAAACTAATGAAGCAAGATTATATAAATTTCCGAAAAATATCGAAAATGTGGAGGTTTTCGGATTATTTTCCACAGCGTTTTCAAGCCTTGAAGGTAATGATTTTTCTAAACTTCAATTCTTAGCGCCGTTTATTAAAGCGGTTAGAATTTGCGCAAAAAAACTCAAACCTGATATAATTCATGCGGATAAAATCCCGTTCTTTTTGGGCGCGGAGTTTGAAAGTAAATTGCCTTATCCCATTAGAGTTTTGCAAATTGTTGATGATTTTTATACCTTGGAAAGTGAGAGAATCGAACCGTTTTGGGCGGCTATAAATCTTGTTAATCCTCAAGGCATGAAAAAACTTTGTCGTGATAAAATTATTCAAAAATGTATTGCGTCGCTTTTTAATTTGCACAGCACAAAAAATTTTCGCCAAATGCGTGATTGCTTGGATTTTATTTATCAAAATTATGTGAAATTCAGAGAAAATATTAACAGAGATGAAGAACTTGATGAAAATATTTTGTTCAAGAGAATGAATGCAAGAGTCTTGAAACTCTTTCCCGAATTGTGTTTCGAGAATAACAGTTATTATGACAAAATGTATTTTACGCTCAAAAAAACAGATTTTTGGGCTGTGATTTCTGAAAGTTATTACAAAGAAATTTTTGAAAATCCTTGTGTGGATTTAAAAACAAGAATAAATCAAACCAAGTCGAAAAGCGGATTTGTGAATTTAGGCGTTGGAGAAATTAAAACAAAACTTTACCAGCCTTTTGATGTTGATAATTTCAGAGAATTTAGACAGAGAAATAAAACATATTTATTGAAAGAATTCTCAGCACAGAGAGTTAAGACAAAATTTGTTGATATCAGTCTTTTGAAGTCAGAAGATTGTGAAATTAGAGGTTCTCTTGATTCTTTTTATGAAGCTCCGCTTATATTTGCGACATTTAGCGAAGATATTTTCAGAAACGGGATTGATATTGCGTTTAGTTCAATTTTGAAGCTTTTTGAATTAAGAAAAAATATTCAGGTGATTGTTAATATTCCACACGGTTTAAGCAATAATTATATTAAATCTTGGGTTGAGTTTTTGGAAAATAATTCAGGCTTGAACGGCAGGTGGTTGTTTATAGACGGCAAAATTAATACGGCACAATTTTATGCCGCGTCTGATATAAATCTCTTGCCAAGACGCACCAATAGCTCTGATATTGAATATCTGCATGGTATGGAATTAGGCTGTATTCCTGTTGCTGCAAGAGTTGGAATTTTAAACGACACAGTTGCGGATATTTTTGACGATATGGTTTTGGGAGGCGGATTTAAGACAAAAAAATCGCTTTTGAATGATGCGGACGCAGAAGAAGATTATCTTGCGATATTAAATAAGGCGCTAAATTTATACACAAACAATCATTCAAGCTGGAATTTGCTAATCAAAAATGCGATGAACTATGATGCAACTTGGACTTTTGAAACTATAGAAAAGTATAATGAACTCTATGAAATGATGTGATAGGTAAGAGAAAATTAAGTAGAAACATAGTATCAAATATAGAATGCCTAAAATAAAATAGGGTTTAAGACTACACTGTAAATGTGGAGTGGTGAGAGTTCCACGAAAAAAGACCTCCGAAGAAGTCTTTTTTAAAATGGTGGGTGTGGTGGGACTCGAACCCACGACCAATTGATTAAGAGTCAACTGCGCTACCAACTGCGCCACGCACCCATATTTATTTAATTGTTTTGTTCGTGATGCGCAGTTGGATATCTTGTATACGGCTCGCCTCACTCACGTTCGAACTCACCTACTCCATTCTCGGACTTGACATTTAGTCAACTCCTCGACGGAGTCCTACGCACCCATATTTATTTAATTGTTTTGTTCGTGATGCGCAGTTGGATATCTTGT
>CAZYWC010000001.1:0-37462 GCA_964651125.1 uncultured Vampirovibrio sp. | reverse complement strand
ATACGGCTCGCCTCACTCACGTTCGGACTCACCTACTCCATCTTCGGACTTGACATTTAGTCAACTCCTCAGCGGAGTCCTACGCACCCAATTCAATTTTATTCGCTACACAGACTGTTAACTGCTTTGCGTAACAAATTCATATTATCACAAATGTTTTTATTTTCAAATACCTAGCAAAAAATTTTTTTACATGTTTTTATAATAACATCATGAATATTTCAAAAATTCAAAACACACCAAATTTTTATAATAATCAAAAGCCACAGAAGCGCGAGTTTATCGATGTTTTGACTGATAATGTCAAAAATCCTCGAGATGTAAAAGATTGCGTCGCAGTGCCAAGAGGAATTTTTAAGGCATATCTTTACTTAATGGCGGGAAGTTCTACAATGATGTTAGCGAACTTTTTACCGCAAAAGTGGAATGGTGCGAAAAAAGCAACAAACATTCTAGGTGTTATTTTAAACTTTATCAGTGCAATATATTTTGCCAAACCGTTTGCAGTTAAAGATTTGTCACCGACTATTAAGAAAGAGGATTTACTAAATGATAAAAATAAATAAAATTACTAATTACGTAGTTGCTTCTGCTTTAATAACAGCCTCAACTTCATGCTCTAAAAAGCCATTAAGACAAATGTCAAAGGATAGGATACCTGCAATAGTTGAAAGAAAAATTGATTCTTTAGCTAAACAATCAAATGAAATTTTAAAGGATACAACGTATAAATATTTCGGAAAAGATACTTTGCGTTTGAGTGATACGCAAGTATCAGCAAAGCAACTTCAAAAAAAGATGGATAAAATTGCGCAGAAGCAGGATGAATCAGTTGTTGTTGGTTCACATTTGTATATGATGCCGGTTTGCACAGGTAAATCAACAACCTTAATACCACAATGGTGTAATGACTATGCAAAGGCGCACATAAATCAAAAAGCAATAATAAAAGATACGAAAATTTTCACAAAGGATTCAACGGATATGTATATTCCTGTTGAATATTACGGGCAAATTAATCCTGAAACGATTAATCATAGATAAATTTGTTAATCTATAATGATTTTAAGTAATGCAAAACCTTTTCTATTTTCTCATCAGGCTTAATTTCAAGTGATACTGTTCCACCGTCAAACGGATGCGGAAAACTTAATTTGTATGATTCTAAAACCTGTTCGTCGGTTTTGATTTTCATTTTGCCAAAACCATACAATGTGTCGTTATAAACTGGGTGACCGATACTTGACAAATGCACTCTGATTTGGTGTGTACGACCTGTTATCAGGTGAACTTCAATCAATGTCGCGTCTTTGAATCTTTCAAGAACTTTAACCTTTGAAATACTTTCTTTTTCGCCTTCTACAACTGCCATTTTGTGCGGTTGATTAGGATTGCGCCCGATTGGCTTATTAATCGTAAATTCATCTTCCTCAATCACACTTTTAACAACCGCAAGATATTTTTTTGTCATTTCGCCTTGTTTCATCTTTTCTACAAGGTATTCGTGAGTTTTGTTGTTTTTGGCAACCATAAGCATGCCGGAAGTGTTTCTATCAAGTCTGTGCAAAATCCCGCGCCTGAATTCGCCGTTTACGTCAGAAAGATTTTCACCGTACTTATACAAAAGCGCATTTACTAAAGTCCCTGTCGTTTCAATGGTTGTAGGATGAGTCAGCATGCCGGAAGGTTTATTCACTACAAGCATATTTTCATCTTCCCAAACAATATCAAGCGGAATATTTTCAGGCTCAATTTTTATTGTCGTTTCAGGAATTTCAAAAACGATTTCATCGCCTTCTTTAACGCTATATGAAGGTTTTACGGTTTTGGAATTCACTAGAACAGAACCCTTTTTGATTTCTGATTGGATTTTTGAGCGCGAAAAATCCTGCATATATTCTGCAAGATATGCATCGATTCTTTGGTTATCTGTTAGTTCGTCTATTATTAATTTCATTTGTGATAATTATTATAACGATTGCTGCAACACTGATATTTATAAAGATATCAGAAATATTAAAAACAGGGAAGTCGATAAAATTAAGTTTGAAAAAATCTCTCACATATCCGTAAGCAATTCTTTCGTACATATTGCAAAACACACCTGCAATTAATAGTGAAGCCCAAAATATTGCAAACGTTGAAGCTTTTTGAATATGTTTGATTAAATAAAAAATCATCGCCAAAATTGCAAGCGCAGAAAAGCTTATTAAAAAGATTTTTGAGTTTTCTAATATGCTAAACGCTGCACCCGTATTTTGAATATAAATCAAGTCAAAAACGGGGTTATTTGGTATAGTTTTAACACAACTCATCATTATATTTGAAAAGTAAATATCAAATGCAATAAAAAATATAATTGAAATCAAAAAGTATGAGATTTTACTTGTCTTTGTCATTCAAACCTTCTATGCCTTCATTGACAGGTTTTTGCTTAACATTCACTCTGGTAATTTGGTAACCGAAACCTGTCAGACTGAATTTTATGCTCAAATCACTGATATCAGCTTTTGTAATTCCGATTGAAGCTACAATATACTCATTAACATTATCCGTGTTTGAGATAAAAAGTCTTTCTAAAATATTATCGTCAGGAAGTTTTCTGAATACTTCTTTTGCCTGTTTTTGCGGATATTCGACTTTGTCACTTGCAATTGATGCGATTGCAACAGAGTTTTCAGGCGGAGTGAATTCTAAAGATGCTGTATATTCAACACCTGCTTCAATTTCTTTCGGCGCAGTGAGTTTTATATCCAAATTTCTGGCTTCACCATAAAGCATTGATGTGTTTTCGGAATTTACGGCATCATAAGTTACTTTCCACTTCCCGTCAACTTTTTTTAGATGATAAATGCTGTCAGCTTCGCTTTTCAAAACTCCGCTCATAGTCTTATCAGGAATTGTTGCGCTGGAAGTTTCATCAACTTGTACAATTGCTAAATCATCTTTAATTACAATATTTTTAATTTTTATTCCATATTTAATTTTGTCGTAAGACTTCCAAACGTCTTTTACAATGTCTGAATATGTTTTCAAATCAAAACCGTCTGAATTTACATAGTCTTTGTCATAAGTATTTATAAATTTATCAAAGTTGTTTCTGTTTGCATAACGCACTTGAGCATTAAGCAGTGACTTAACTTCACGAGTATCATTGTTCAAAAGGTGAAGTTTGAAAGACGGTGTATTATCTTCTGCAAATGAAGCAGGAGTTAAAAATATTGATAATAATGTGATAAGTATAATTTTCTTCATACAAACAGTATACTGTAAAATTATTAGAACATGAATAATACAAACAAATGAAAAATCTTGAATATCCCTTGTCGGGCAATGATTGCATTATTGATTTTGCTCCTTGTTTATTCTAATATCAGAGTGTAATAATACATAAGAAAAGAGGGGTATTTCCCTTCAAAAAAAGGAGAAAATTATGTCAAGAAAACCAATTATTGCAGGAAACTGGAAAATGAACTTACTTCAATCAGATGCTAAATCATTGTTTGAAGGTATAAAGAATTTTGCAAAAGATTTTTCAGCAGACCAATTGCCTGAAATTATCGTTGCACCTGTATTTACATCTTTAAGTGTTGTAAATTCTCTAAAATGCTCTTGTGGCGCAGGCTGTGATAAAATCGCAGTTGCAGGTCAAAACTGCCACTGGGAAAAATCAGGCGCATTCACAGGTGAAGTTTCAGTAGAAATGTTAGCAGACGCAGGTTGCTCACACGTTATCATCGGTCACTCAGAAAGAAGACAATACTTCTCTGAAACAGATGAAATGATTAACAAGAAAGCTAAAGCTATTTTAGCAGGCGGTTTGATTCCTATTATCTGTTGTGGTGAAACTCTTGAACAAAGAGAAGCTGGTGTTACAGATGAACACATCGCATCTCAAATCAGAGCTGCATTAAACGGCTTGTCTGAAGAAGAAGTTGCTAAATCAGTTATCGCTTATGAACCAATTTGGGCAATCGGTACAGGCAAAACTTGCGACAGCAAAGAAGCTAACAGAGTAATCGCTATGATTAGAAACGTTGTTAAAGAAGTTTCTTCAGCTTCTGCCGGTGACGCAATCAGAATCCTTTACGGTGGTTCTGTAAAACCTAACACAATCGAAGAACAAATGTCACAATCAGACATCGATGGTGCTTTGGTTGGCGGTGCAAGCTTGAAGGCTGACAGCTTCAACGAAATTATTGCTAACACAATGAAAGTTAGTGTATAATTTAATTAATAAGGTTATTAATAAGGCGGTTGATTTATCGACCGCCTTATTTTTTTGGAAGAATGATTCTTATAAAATAAAACTGCGCTTTTTGAGCGCAGTTTTATTTTTATATTTGTATCAATATAGTTTTTAGCCTTCCAACATCTGTCTAACAAGTTCGTTAACAGTTTTAGGGTTAGCTCTGCCTTTAGTTTCTTTCATAACTTGACCAACGAAGAAACCTAACAAGTTAGTCTTACCGTTTTTGTAAGCTTCAACTTGGTTTGGATTAGCGTCAACAATCTTCTTAACGATTTCTTTAATTGCGCCTTCGTCAGAAATTTGGCTCAAGCCTTTCTTTTCAACGATTGCAGAAGCTTTGTCACCGTTTGTAATCATATCTTCAACAAGGATTTGTTTACCGATGTTGTTAGAAATTGTGCCTTTTTCGATTAATGAAATTAATTCTGCCAAGTTTTCAGGAGTTAACTTAGTTTCAGTAATTTCAACTTTGTTTTCTTTTAAGTATGCTGCAATTTCGCCCATCATGAAGTTTACGGCGATTTTTGCGTTAGCACCGAGTTCAAGAACTTTGTCGAAGAACAATGCAAGCGGCATTTGTTCAACGATTACGCAAGCATCATATTCGCTCAAGCCGATACTCAAGTATCTTTGACGCTTAGCTTCAGGAAGCTCTGGCATTTTTGCTCTGATTTCTTCTACCCATTCTCTTGAAATTTCAAGAGGCATCAAATCAGGTTCCGGGAAATATCTGTAATCGTGAGCGTCTTCTTTTCCTCTCATAGAACGAGTTTCTTTCAAGTTGTCGTCCCAAAGTCTTGTTTCTTGAACAACTTGACCGCCTTCTTCAACGATTTCGATTTGTCTGTCGATTTCGTATTCAATAGCTCTTTGAAGTGCAGAGAAGCTGTTTACGTTCTTGATTTCTGCTCTTGTACCGAATTCTTTAGAACCTTTTGGCATAATTGAAATGTTTGCGTCACATCTCATAGAACCTTCTTCTAAGTTACCGTCGCAAACGCCAAGGTATCTTACGATGTCGCGAAGTTCTTCCATGTAGTTTCTTGCTTCTTCGCTTGAACGCATATCAGGTTCTGAAACTATTTCGAGAAGCGGAGTTCCTGCTCTGTTTAAGTCAACTAAAGAATAAGTTGCGCCGTTAATACCTGCTGCACCTACGTGAACCAGTTTACCTGCATCTTCTTCCAAGTGCGCTCTTGTAATACCGATTCTTTTGCCTTTAACGTCGATATAACCGTTTACGCAAATCGGTTCGTCGTATTGTGAGATTTGGTAACCTTTTGGAAGGTCAGGGTAGAAATATTGTTTTCTATCAAATTTACAACGGTTAGGAATTTCGCAATGTAAAGCCAAACCAAGCAAAATACCCATGTTTACGCATTCTTTGTTAAGAACAGGTAAAACCCCCGGCATACCCAATGTAATAGGGCTTATTTGTGTATTTTGTTCGTTACCGAATTCTGTTGAATCAGGTGCGAAAATTTTTGACTTTGTTTTCAATTGTGCGTGAACTTCCAAGCCAATCACGACTTCGTATTTATCTCTTAAATCTGTCATATTAAATCCTCACTGTTTCCTTCTCTCCCTCACCTCGAGGAGAGGTTTTTCATTTTACTTCCAAATTGTAAGTAATGCTACAAGCTTGGAAGTAGCGTGTTCTGGGTGAGGTGTCAACCCACACTCACTTCTTAATTTTATCATAAATATATGTTTTTCAAATGTTTAATTTCGAGTTTCGGTTTTAGAAGTATTGAAACTACGTCAATTCGGTATTTTTTGTAATTTGGATTTTCTTGCAAATATAAGCTTAAACCTGTTCTTATGTTTTTGTACTTAGCTTTGGTAATGGCTTCCAGCGGGTGTCCGCAAATATCGGTTTTTCGGGTTTTGACTTCAACAAAAACAAGTGTATCTTTGTCTTGCGCAATGATATCAATTTCACAATAACGTGAAAAATGACGATTGCGTTCTAGGATTTTGTAACCTTGTTTTATTAGAAACTTTTCTGCTATGTCTTCGCCGTTTTGACCGAGTTGTTTGTTTTGCATGTTGTCCTTTCTTTTTTAATGTTAATAATACTCTCTCCCGCCTTCGGCAGTCCCCCCGAGGGAGGGAGAGAGTATTATTAAATTAATTCTGCACATAAATCAACATCGACTCTCTGTCCTTCTTCAAATACAAAATGTCCTTTTTTCCCAATTCATCCAATATATAAGGAAAAACTTTATCCTTTTCGTAATCTTTAATCAAATAGAACCAATATTTCTGATTTTTCTTTAATTCTTTAAAATATTTTTCGGCAGCTTCTCTTGTAGCGGGTCTTATGTCCATGTCACGGACATTATCCGTATAAAATTTATTTCTGCTTGAATAGAAAAGAAAACTGCTTGCAGAAGCTGAATTGCACAAAATTATATCTTCATTCGGATTAAATTTTTCTATCAAAATCTGCATTAAACTTTCAGGTGCGTATTTTACAATTCTATTATCATTTCTTAGGCTATACAAGTAATTTGGCGAATACTGCACAAAACCTAAAACAATCATTAATAAAATAGAAACTATGCCGATTTTATTTTTTGTAATATCCAGTGGGCGCAAAATAAACAGAAGGAAAGCACTCGTTAAATATAAAGAAACTCTGCCAACCATCGGATAAATATTAAATAGTGATGCTAATAATACCGTTACTAAAACTCCAATAATGAAATAAGAAACCTTTTGTGTGTCTTTTTTATCAATAAAGCAACTAACAAAACCCCACACAAATAATATAAATATAAACAGCATTAACCTGTTTGGTGCGAAATCAAAAAGAAAATTAAATGTAATAACTCTTACTAAACTAAAAATTGAGAAATCCCAAAAACCGTTTGCCCAATAATTAGGAAACGTTAAATCTAAATCAACTTTAGAAGGCAAAAGTACATTCCAATAATAAATTCCCATCATTAAAATAAAAGGAATGCAAATTGCGAGTGATTTTTTATAAAACTCTTTTTCTTTGTAATTTTTGATTAGATTTAACATAAATAAACCAGCAATAAAAAACAAAGAAGGTAATGAGATTAAAGGTAATACCATCAAAACAATTGAAAGAAAAACAAGTTTTTTTATATTTAAACTTTTGATATCAATTTTAGGAAAATAATTTATACAAACCAAGGCAATTAGGACATCCAAAGAATACTGTTTGAATGTAAAAGCATAAGAGATTATAGGCAAATTTATGCTAAAAAGAAATGTTGCAATTACTGTAGTTAATCTTTTAGAAAAATAATTTTTACAGATATTATAGAAAAATCCCAGTGATGCAATGCTTGCAACGTAAGGAATAAAATGTAAAACTCGTTCTTTGTAACCGAACAAATTCGCTAAAATTTTTGACAAGAACATAAAAATCGGAGGTGCAGATTGAGCGTCGCCTAGTGGTAAAAACATTTGCCACATATTTTTATCAAGCATTGTTATTGTAAGTCGGCATTCATCATCTTCAAAAGAATTTGATGACCAATATAAATTAGTACGCACGATAAATCCGAGAAGCAAAATTAAACCAATCACAATTTGGTATGAATATTTCTTCAATACATCTTTTTGTATCACCTCAAACTCCTAAGTTAAAAAACTTATTTTCTCAGTTTTTCAACAAATCTCTTAAATCTTTCCATTGCGATTTTCAAGTTGTCTAACGAGTACGCATAAGATATTCTCAAATAACCTTCACCGCTATCTCCAAACGCGTTCCCCGGAACTGCCGCAACTTTTTCTTCTTCCAAAAATCTGGTCGCAAATTCTTCGCTTGTCATTCCGAATTCTTTAATGCAAGGAAAAACGTAGAATGCGCCGAACGGTTCAAAACACTCTAAATTCATTTCTTTAAAAGCATTTAACAAAAATCTTCTGCGCTGATTGTAAGCTTGACGCATCATTTTGACATCATCGTCACCGTTTCGAAGTGCTTCAACTGCTGCGTATTGGCTTGTTGTTGGTGCGCACATAATTGCAAATTGGTGTATTTTTGTCATTTGTTTAATAATCGCTTCAGGCCCGCAAGCGTAACCCAATCTCCAACCTGTCATCGCATAAGCTTTTGAAAAACCGTTAATCAGAATTGTGCGCTCTTGCATTCCTTCAATTGAGGCAATAGAAACGTGTTCGCCTTTATAAGTCAGTTCACCGTAGATTTCGTCCGACATAACATAAATGTCATGTTTTCTTATGACTTCTGCGATTTTTTCTAAGTCTTCGCGCTCCATAATTGCGCCTGTCGGATTGTTAGGGAACGGCAATATCAAAACTTTTGTTTTATCTGTTATAGCGTTTTCCAATTCTTCGGCGGTCAATCTGAATTCGTTTTCTGCTTTAAGATTTATAATCACAGGTTTTGCACCTGCTAAAATTGTGCAAGGTTCATAAGAAACGTAAGCAGGTTGAGGAATTATGACTTCATCTCCTGCGTTAACAATTGCCCTTAAACCGATATCAATCGCTTCCGAACCGCCAACTGTCACAATAACTTCTTTAAGCGGATTGTATTGGATATTTTGAGTTCTTTGTAAGTAATTGCAAATTTCTTCTCTAAGTTCTTTTAAACCTGCATTCGAAGTGTAAAAAGTTTTACCCTTAGAGAGTGCGTAAATCCCTTCATCTCTAATATGCCAAGGCGTGTCAAAATCAGGTTCGCCGACGCCGAGTGAAATCGCGTCTTTCATCTCGCTAACGATATCAAAAAATTTGCGAATGCCTGACGGTTTAATTGTTTCAACCATTTTAGAAAGCGGTTTTGTCATGGAGTAATAACCTCTCTTTCATCTTCGTGCTTTTTGTCGAAAATTGTTCCGTGGTCTTTGTATTTTTTCAAGATAAAGTGAGTCGCTGTACTCAAAACGCTATCAAGTGTTGAAAGTTTATCGGATACAAAGTTTGCAATTTCTCTCAAACTTTTTTCTTCCAAAGTTACCAATAAATCGTAACCGCCTGAAATTAAGTACACAGCGCGCACTTCAGGATAGTTATAAATTCTTTCGGCAATGGAGTCGAAACCTTGACCTCTTTGCGGTGTTACTTTAACTTCGATTAAGGCTGTAACTTTTTCTATAGAAGTTTTTTCCCAGTTAATCAAAGTGTGGTAACCGCAAATAATTCCTTCTGATTCAAGCTTTGCAATTTCATTTGCAACTTCGATTTCTTCTTTTCCAAGCAAAACTGCAATTTCATTTATTCCAAGTCTGCTGTTTTTTTCTATTAGTTGTAGTAGTTCATCACGCATTATGTTTTCCTTTTTTATTATTTTGTTCCCTCGCCCCTTGAGGGAGAGGGTAGAATTTCAAGTTGAGCTGTGCAAAACTTAGAAATTCGGGTGAGGGGTGGTTCAGTGATAACGGTAAACTAAAGTCTACCTTACTACTTTTTATTCCCCTATTACCTTAATTTTTATATAAAACTCGTCAAAATCTGTTCTTCCAACTCCGGCCTGTCAATCCCGTTTTCTTTTCCAAGTTTAATGCATTTAAGCAGCCAAGCCATGTTGCGTCCTAATGTTCTCATAACTTGCAAACCTTCCAAATCTTGCATAGCGTCTTCTGCAACAAAGCCGTGAATGTTGTTCCAATAACCTGCTGAAACTACCGGCATGTTGCTTATTGTGAAATATTTGTTTAGAACATCAAAACTTGCTGTTGTTCCGGCACGTCTAGCAGACGCGATTGCACAAGCGGGTTTGAATTGAAACGCTGTTTTTCCTGAATAGAAGGCTCTATCTAAGAATGATAATATTCTGCCTGACGGATGCGCGTAATAAACAGGAGTTCCGAATACAAATCCGTCACAGCTTCTTGCTTTTTCAACAAATTCGTTTACCACATCGTCAACAACACACTTGCCTAATTTTCTGCAAGCTCCGCAACCGCTGCAATCTTTTAGTGCAGGATTCCCGAGTTGAAAAATTTCTGTTTCTACGCCTTGTTCATTAAGTGTTTTTGCAATTTCACTCAAAGCTGTAAATGTACAGCCATGCAAATGCGCACTTCCGTTCAATAATAAAACCTTCATAGTCTAACCTCTATATTTTATATAGACTTATTTTACAGAAAATAAGATGATTGCGCAACTTTACAAACCTATTTTCTGATTAAGTTTAAAGTGGTCGATTAGCTTGATGATAGAAAGAATTTCTTCAAACATTGTGAAAAATTGTTTAGGGTCATCTACTTTTTTGAACAGTGAGCAAATCGAAAATAAGTCTTTTTTAGTGGATAAGGCAACAAACAAATATTTTTCATAAAAGGTGCAAGAAATTTTATCTGCTTTAAAAGCAACTTTCATTGCGTTTAAGCGCTCCATAAAAGAAGGTGTGATTAAATAGCGCGCTTCAACTTCATCATCAGTGAAAACATCAAATTTCTTTTCAAACTGAATATCTTCAAGTTCGGTATGTCTAAGTGTTTTTGATGGTGTGGTATGCATTAATGTATCAGGTTTAATTACAGTATGTCCTGTAAAATTCTTGTTCATTTCAAGTTTTATGATTACGCCATCAAAAATGGTTGTTTTATTTTTGCCGGAACCTTTTGTGAATTCAGATTCAATGATGTCAAAATTAACATCTTTAAATTGCCCTCTAAAGATATCATCATAGTCAGAATCGTCATAATCATTAATTAAAAAAGAATTTTTAAACATAGAAGATGAACCATATAAGTTCGGAGACCATTTGAGATTAGGAAAGCACATACAAACAATTGGCATTGTCTTTTCTTTTATTTTATTTTCGAATTTTTTCTTAAAAAATGGAAATATGAGAAAAGCTCCTGCAAATAGCGCGCAAGTAATTTTCCCAAGGTTTTCATCAAAATTTTCGACATATCCTTTATATTGCAAAGAAATATTTAAAATAATAATTAATATTCCTGCTAAAATCATCATAATAGAAAAACAAATAGTTTTAGCCAATATTGTTTTTCGTTCGTTTTCGTATTTCTGAATTTTGGGTACAATTTGTTTGTAAAATCTCTCCGTAAATTCGTTGCGCATTTGTGAGTATGTTTTTTCTTGTGGCATGACGTTCCTTTCAAGACTCCTTCCCTAGTTAGACACTAGTGTCCGAGATTAATTTATCTATAATTTACAAAAAGTAGTTATTTCAAGGCTTTCTAATAAAATTTGTATTGTATAGACTTAAAATAATAGTTAATAAAAAGCTGGATTCTTCGAAACACAGTTTCTCAGAATGACGTGGCGTGAAACTACCAGTTTGGCGTCATTTTGAGGTGCGATTAGCACCGAGAAATCCAGCCTCTTAATAACTATTTTTATTTTATCAATAATTATTATGGATATTAGTGCTAACGAGAGCGGCCAATCCACTTCACTGATTGAGGAAGGAGTGATTTTTACTTCATAAAATCACTTGCCTTAACCGGTTGTCTTTCTTGTTCTGTAGCTTTAATAAAATCAACAGCTTTAATATTCAACATTCTTGCAAACAAAGAAGAAGGGAAAATTTCAACTGCATTCTTCAAATCATTCGCAGCAGAGTTATAAAATCTTCTTGCGGCTGCAATATGTTCTTCAACTTCATTATAAGTTTGCATTGCTGTAATCATAGTTTGATCAGCCTTCAATTGCGGATAGTTTTCAACTGCAACCATAATTTGTCCCATTCTTTTGGTAATTTCACCATCCAAAGCAATTTTTCTATCAATGTTTTCAAAATTAGAAGAAAGTCCCATAACTTGTGTTCTAAGTTTTGTAACTTCTTCCATAATGCCACGTTCGTGTTCCATATATTTTTGTGCAATCGTCAAAATATTTGGGATTAAATCGTATCTTTTCTTAAGTTGTACATCAATTGAAGAAAACGCTTCTTGTGCCTTGTTTCTTTTTCTGATAACTGATGTGTAAATTGAATAAGTCCAAAATACGACTACGACAACTGCAATTGCCAATAAAATTAGTGAATTCATTATAATACCTCTTCTTATGTAAATGCCTTTTAGTAAATTGCTTTATTACCTGTTTCTCTTAACAGCGGGGTTTTAACTTCCAAGTGTGCAATTCATATAGTGCATTATAACATATCTTGTACGCAATTTCTATCCCTATTTGTAATTTATAAAATCTAAAATGTTTGGTAAATAAAACAAACTCTAACCTCCATGGATAGGGAGGTCGCAGCTGTTAACGAAGCTATGCTGAGTTTTACAGATACGGGTGGGTTTCAATAAGGTTGTTCCCTACGGGCTAATACCCATCCCATCCTTCCCTAACAAGGGAAGGGGTTTGCACTGCGTAAGCCATGAAGTTATTATTGGTAACAACAAACCCAAGTTATAACTAATACCGATTTGTGCAGAACTTGTTGCCTGTATTGTACAAATATCTGTAATCTGCGTCTTCTATTTCAATATAATATTTGTCCTGAAAGTTGTTGTATCTCTCAACCACGCGTTTTTTCTGAACGTTAGAAAACTTTTGATAAACACCTTCGGGAAAATTGCAATCTACAAGCGTCCATTTTACCTTACAGGCTTGATTTTGTTTGCCGAAAATCTCATAAGAACCGATTCCGTCTTCTTGATATTTGTGTTTTTCACAAATTGAAAGTTTATCCAAAAAATCAAGTTTTGCCTGCAAATCCTTATCACTTGTTGCGACAAGGTAAAAATTCGCAAATGCGTAACATTTCAATGCAACCAAACAGAGGATAAAGAAAGTTATTGTTATAGACAATTTTCCATTTTCAATTTTCCACTTTCCATTGTTTTTAGTAAACATTTCCATAAACCCAATACGTTCTCAAAACTTTCTTAACATAATTTTTTGTTTCAGGATATGGAATTTGTTCTACAAATTCATCCGTATCGCTGTAAATCAATTTCGAGAACCAATTTGTTACAGAGCCGATACCGCCGTTATATGCCGTTATTGCGTACAAATCCTTGTTTCCTAAAACTTTTTTAAGGCTTGAATAATATAAACTTCCTGCTGTAATATTAGCGGTTTCGACATTCAAATTTGTCGGTAAATTGTGTTTAGTAACCACTTCATTATAAGTTGCAGGCATCAATTGCATTAAACCGACAGCTCCGACAGAGCTTTTAACAAACGGATTAAAATGGCTTTCTTCTTTAATAATGGATTGCAAAACAATCGGATTGTTGTCGCCTTTAACTTTGTCTACAATGTCGTAATAGTGCATTGGATAAACCAAACGCCATCTTAAATCATTGAACGAAGGTTTTACATCTAATTCTTCCATACCATTTCTGGCTAAGTACGCAGACAAAGTGTAATTGCCTTTTTGGTATGCAATCCAGCTTTGTATGAATTTATCGTGTTTGCAAAGTTCTTCAACTAGGTCATAATCTTTTAGATATGCAAGTTTTACAACCAAATTGTTGTCCAAAGATTTTTTGTAAGGGAACACTATAGGCTTGCTGTTAAGCTCCAAGAATGGGAACATTCCATCATCTTTATTCAGGTTATAATTAGCTCTAAACGCATAATATGAGTCGGGATATGATGCCAAAACTTGCTTATAATAGTTGTTTGCGCTTTCATAATGTTTAAGTTTGTATGCAATTTTTCCCATAAAATAAGTTACAGCAGGGCTTGATTTTGTATTAGGGAATTTTTTGAAATGCAAGAAACCTAATCTTTGTGCATCAAGATATTTTTTCTGCAAATATTTTGTCATAAACAGGTTGTACAAAGAATCTGCTGAAAATTGTCCGTTCGGATATTTTTCATAAAGACTTCTAAAGCAGGCTTCTTTTACATTTTCTCCAACTACTTCATTGCAATTGAGGTATGCAATATAATCTGCACCTGTTGAATTTGCGCCCAAATTTACAAGCTTTGTTATGCCTTCTGTTCTATTATTTGCAGCTGCTACGTAGCTGTCAATGACCTCGTAAACATCGTCTTGTGCAGTATTTCCGGCATGTTGTTTCAAGCCGAGTTCTGCATAATAATTACCCTTATCCTTGTTGCCTAACTTGTACTCGTTTTTCGCAAAATCAGACCAACTTTCGGCAAGAGTTGTTTTGTTTAAAAAATTCTTAGATTTTTCAAATTCACCATTTGCATAATAGCCTTTTGCGATAAGTAAATTATCGTAATTAGACAGTGATTTGTCGAGTTTAATAATTTCTTCGATGGATTTTATTGCAAAGCGTCCGTCAGGAGCTTTTTCTATATAGTTTTTAAAATAATTGACTGCTTTTTCTTCAGATTTCGCTAAGCGTTTTGGATTTTTAGGTGGATTAGAAACTTCAATCATTCCGAGGTAGTATTCTGAAGCTATTGCATAATCGCTGGTCGGGTATTTTTTGATGATTTTTTTGAAATGTTTTTTTGCGTCTTTGTCATTAGAATCAAACATCAAATTCGCCATATTGTATTCACTAATTGGCGCAATCGAAGACTTTGAGCCGTTTCTTACGATTCTGTTGTATTTTTTTATGGCCAATTCGTTTTTACCCATATTTGTTGCGCATCTTGCTTGACGAAATAATGCTGATGGCTTAAGAGTTGAGCCTGATGGGACTTTACCGAATTCTTGATAAGCCTTTTCGTAATCGCTCGCTTTGTAGTCTTCAAGTGCTGTTGAATAATTTTCAACGCCTCTTGATTCTGATGATGTGTGGTTATAAGCAAAGTAGCCGATAGTAAATAAAGCCAAAAAGACAACTATATATAAATCGTATTTTTTTCTTCTTCTCATTCAAATTTATCCCAACTAATAATTAAACTCTTTCTCCCCAAAAAGACCAAAGTCTTTTCTGATACTTATATTTTAATATAGAAACATGCAAAAACAAAATCCTGTAATAAAAAATTACATATTGTCTGGTGAAAAATATGTTTTGGAGGAGAAAACTTTTACGCCGAAAAAAACATGTGGGCGTAGTTTAATTGAAAATGGGAAATGGAAAGTGGAAAATTGTTTAAAAAATATTTAAATCTCTTATTCCCATATTCCCTTTAATCTTATTGCAAACCATCTTCTTTTGAATTACCATAAAACAAAAGGAGTGGCTTATGAGCGATTGTATTTTTTGTAAGATAATTAACGGGGATTTTAATACAGAATTCGTTCTTGAAAACGAATATGCCGTTGTTTTCAAAGACATTAACCCAAAAGCAGATACACATTTGCTTGTTGTTCCAAGAAAACACGTTGAATCATTAAATGAACTTGATAATGAAGTTTTGTTGGGCAAATTGATGATGACTGTGAAAGAAGCTGCTAAAAAAGTCGGCTTAAAATCATACAGAACGGTTATTAATACAGGAAAAGAGGCAGGACAGGAAGTTTTCCACCTGCATATACATATATTAGCGGGGAATATTAAACTATGACACAATTCTACAAAGAAATTACACCATCAGGTTTTGGTATAGCAATTAAACAAAAAGAAGTTCTTTTTTCTGAACAATCACCTTTTCAGAAAGTAGAAATTTTTGAATCAGATTCAACTTTAGGCAGAGTTCTTACTCTTGATGATTTGATGATGACAACAGAAGGCGATGAGTATCATTACCACGAAATGATTGCACATATTCCTATGATGCACCATAAAGCACCTAAAACAGTTCTTGTAATAGGAGGTGGTGACGGCGGTACAGTTAGAGAAGTTCTAAAACACGATACTGTAGAAAAAGTTGTTTTGTGCGAAATCGACGGAATGGTTATTGAAGCTTGCAAAAAATACCTTCCAACAATTGCTTGCGAATTAGACAATCCTAAATGCGAAATTCTTGTAGAAGACGCAATTGAATATATTAAAGACAAAAAAGATATGTTTGATATCGTACTCATTGATTCTACAGACCCGATGGGCCCCGGAGAAGGCTTGTTTACTGAAGAATTCTATACAAATGTTAAAAATTCTATGAAGAAGGGCGGAATTATGTGCGCTCAATCAGAATCACCTTTTGTAAACAAAGAAGAAATCAAAAAAATGTACAATCTTCTTAAAAAAGTGTTCCCTATTTGTTCAACATTCACTTCAAACATTCCTACATACCCAGGTGGATATTGGGCTTGGGCATTTTGTTCAGAAGAAGTTGAACCGCTTTCTTATTGGGATGAAAGAAGAGGCGAAGCAATTACAAAAACTTGCAAGATTTATAACAAAGATTATCATAATGCGAGATTTGCATTGCCAAATTACTTAAAAGAATTGTTATAAAATGATGTTAGTAGAGCGGGTTGGATTAAAAAATCCAACCCGCTTTTGTTTGACCAATTGAAACATTTGCCGAATGTATGGTATAATGGCATTAATTGGTACTATATTCTCAGAGCGGGAAAGTCAAGATTAATTAGTAGAGGATTTATAATGTTTAAACGTAAATGTAAAATAACTTTTGTGTCACATGGTGCAACTGTTCATTCATTGGATGGTATTATTTGTGATACTGAAAAATACCCTAAATTAAATGAATTCGGTGAAGAAGAAATTGAAAAAGTTTGTCACACTCTTAAATGCAGAGCAGTTGCTTACGATAAAATTTATACAAGTTCTTCTGCAAGATGTACGCAATCCGCAGAAATTATAGCAAAACTTTTCAAGAAAAAAATTTCTATAATTGACTTGCCTGCAAGAAATCACGGTGATTGGAGCGGTCGTTCTTATGAAGATTTATTTGACCAATACGGGCCTGAAGTTATTTTGCAAGAACCGAAGAATGGTGAATCTTTAGCAACATTTAACAAAAGAGTTTCGGATGTCATAGATAAATTGGTAGAAGAAAATCGCGGAAACAGAATCATTGTGGTTACAACGCAGGATGTTATTCAGTCTGCAATTGCCAAAACTTTGGAACTGACTCCTGTGAACCAATTTAAGAATTTGATAAAAACTGGTACTTTGACTCAAATAAGTTATTTTGAAGGTGATTGGTCGAGTGTAATTTATTCGGATCACATGCCTGAATAAAAAAATATTGCAACAAAAATCGGATGTTTAAATAATAAACATCCGATTTTTGTATTATATGATTGAAGTTTTATTTTGTTTCTTCTGTTGCTTTTTCGGCAGCATCTTCGGCTTTGGCTTCTGCTTCTTTTGCTCCTTTTTCAGCTGTTTCTGTAGCTTTTTTAGCTTCAGCTTCATCAGGTCTTAAAGCTTTTTTGATATCTTCTCTTAAAGTTTTCTTTCTATCAAGAATACCCATGTGCTTTTTATCTGCGATTTCATAAGCTGCATCATTTGCCTCTTGTAATTTTTTAGCCTTTGCTAAAGCTTCATCTTTTGCTTTAACTGCTAAATCTTCTGCTTCTTTTGCAGCTTTTGCACTCTTTTTCCCAATAGAATGTCCTGCCCACATTGCTAACCCTGCGACACCAATAGCAGCTAATGCTTTAAGAGCAGCACCGCTTTTAGCAGATTCTTTTTTCTCATCCATGGTTGGGTCGTATACCATTGGCATAGAAGAATAATCTTCATCTTGGGTTTGTTGTATATTGTTTTGTTGTGGCATTGCCATTGTATAATCCATTGTACCGTTATTTTTGATAGGATCCATTTTTACCTTCTTTCATTTTTTGCTACACTTCTACTATACTTCCCTTAAAACAGGTTAAGACTAAAAATTGCGCGTTTGTAAACAAATTGTAACATATTTTTTTATGTATAATTTAAAAGTGTATAAACATTTGTAAATAAAAGTACATTTTACACTAGTAAAACTTCAAAAAAATGTTAATATAATTATTAAAGGGATTTATCGATTGAGAATGATTTTCAAAATCCAATTATTATAAATGTAAATTTTTTGTAATATAAAGTCAATTTTTTATCTTTATCGGTTTTATATCTCTACAATGTGAAGGTGGATGCGTGAAAAAAGAAAAAAGTTTAGTCAGTAAAATTTCAGAGATTTCCAACAATGCCCCTGTGACATCACCAATTCAACAAGAGAATTTGGTGTCAAAAGTAAATTCGCTTACATTTCATACTTGTGCGAATTCTCTGTCAAAACCACAAAACAAATCATTTAATAATGAAAAGGGTTATACTCTTAATCCTAAATCTATTATTGATGCATTGGTAAATATTTCCGATGTGTCATCTGTTTCAGAACTTTTCTCAAAAATTTATTCAATTATTTGCCAAAGTATAGATTCTGATTTCATGGCTTACGGTTTGTTTAAAGAAAAATCAAACTGTATTAATCTTAATTTGAAAGACAAAACGGGTAATTTCTATTCTTCAAAAGTATTTTTGAAAGATATTGATAATCCGATTATAGAAGCTTTTCAAAAACGTGAAGCAATATTTAAAGACGATGTAGACTTTTTGAAACTTTCTTATTTCAAAAATCATGCGGTAGTTATTCTTCCGCTTATTTCAGTAAACAAATGTCTTGGTGTTTTGATTGTAGAAGATAATTACGCAAGACAAAATATCGGTTTGTATAAACTTATAGCAAACTATACCGCACTTTTCGCTCACAATTTTGATTTAATCGAAAAGAGCGACGAGTACGCAAACACGGATAATTTGACACTTCTTTATAACCACCGCGGTTTCCAAGAAATTTTGTCAAATGAAATAAATCGTGCGCAAACAAATAAACAAAAGCTTTCTATTGTGATGATGGATATTTGTAATATCACAAAAATCAACAGAGAACTTGGTCACGCAAAAGGTGATGAGGTTATTAAAGTTGTTGCGGAAAAAGTCCGTCAAAATATTAGAGAAGGAGATGTTGCAGGTCGTTACGGCGGTGATGAAATCGCAATTATATTACCTAAAACTTCTGTTGAACAAGCAAAATATGTTGCAGAATATTTAACCTATTCGCTTTCTTGCTGTTTTATTGATGAAATCGGGCCTGTAAAAGTTTCTGTCGGCGTTTCAACTTATCCTGATTGTGCGGATGACAAAGAAAAATTATTGATTTTAGCAGAACAGGCGATGTATATTTCGCAAGCAAAAGGTTACAAAGACGGTATGTCAGCGATTATCAGCTCTGCGGACTTTAACTTCTGGGATGATATTGCTCTTCAATCTTATGCGGAAGTTATCGGCAAACGTCACTCACAACTTGGTGTAAACTTTGAAGAAGAATTGTTAGCGAAATTCAATGTTGACCATGAAATGTCAGGCAACAGAATCTCAGAAATCGCAACTTCTTTAGCAGGTGCTATTGATGCAAAAGACCCGTACACAAAAGGTCATTCAACTTCTGTTTCAAAATTCTCGGAAGCTTTGGCACGTGCTATTAATCTTCCTGAAGGTGAAGTTGAACGCATTAAATTGGGCGCATTGCTTCATGATGTCGGTAAAATCGGTATTCCTGAATCCGTACTTAAAAAAGAAGGCCCGTTGTCTGATGATGAGTGGGCAATTATGAAACAACATCCTGTAATAGGTGCTGAAAAAGTGTTGATGCCAAATCCTTCTCTTAGAGATTTGATACCGATTGTAAAATACCACCACGAAAGAATTGATGGTAAAGGTTATCCTGAAGGACTTAAAAACGGTGATATTCCGCTTGCTGCAAAAATTGTTGCAATCGCAGATACTTACCATGCACTAATAAGTGACAGACCATACAGACGCGGTATGAATATAGAAAAAGCTATTTCAATATTGGAAGAAGGCGCAGGTACGCAATGGGACGGCGATTTAGTAAGAACATTTATTCAAATCGCACCATCTTTAGGCGTTTAAACCTTCTTAATATATAGTAATATTAGTGTTATTTCCTTGACTTGCCTTTTTATTTAAAGTATCCTAACTAAGGTACTATTAGTACTTTTTAAGGACACTAGAATAACTTAGGGAAGAGAAATATGGATTTTACAACACTAACTATCAAAGTTTTAAAAATGCTTTCACTTTTTGGAGGCTACGGAGTAGGGATTATCTTGCTTACAGTTCTTGTTAGAGCGGCAATGTGGCCTTTGGGCTTGTCACAACAGCGTTCTATGCGCACAATGCAAATGTTGCAACCAAAGATGAAGGCTATTCAAGAAAGATACAAAAGTAATCCTCAAGTGATGCAGCAAAAAATGATGGAATTCTACAAAGAACACAAGTTCAATCCAATGGCAGGATGTTTTCCATTACTTATTCAAATGCCAATTTTTATTTTGTTGTATTCAACATTAATGAGTCCGCAATTTATTCAAATGGCAGGTGATTCACATTTCTTGTTCATCAACAGATTAGATGCAACTCTAAAAACTTCTGCCGGTGTTTCACATGATGGCGTTTTGGGTGTAGCTAAATATGATACATTTATGGCAGGCAAAACTGCTAAAGTTTACTTGAAGGGTGTTGAAGAACCTCTACTTAACGTTAAGGTTGTAAAACCTACAAAGGCTGTTGAAGTTCAAGGTGAACTTACTCCCGGTGAAAATGCAGACTTTAAAGTTAGTCTTGACAGTTTGAATTTGAAATTCAGCCAACTTGACCAAATTGAAAAAGCTGAAATTGATGTAACGGATGTTCAAACAAAAGAAACTGAAACATTGAACTTCGAAAGAAAAGACGGTATCTTGATTAGCTCAATTCCTACAAAGGAAATGAAAGCTTCATTCCACTATGATGTATTATTGTTAATCGCATTATTCGCTGTAACAATGGTATTCTCTCAAAAAGCAATGATGGCAATGAACAAATCTGCTCAACAAGATCCGGCTCAAGCAGCTATGCAAAAATCAATGAATACGTTTATGCCGATTATGTTGACATTTACATTCGTAATTATTCCAATTCCGGCCGGCGTTCTTCTTTACTTGATTTCAAGCAATATTTTCCAAGTTGCACAAACTTTGATTATCAATAAAAAGCTTGAAGCAGAAGATGCTAAAAAGGAAGCAAAGGTTGATGATATTGATATAGCTAACGCTAAACAGATTAAAGAAAAATAAAATTTTAAACTTTATTCCCTCTCCATGGGGGAGGGTTAGGGTGGGGGCTTTTAATTAAGAACCACCCTAAATTCATAAAAGGGGTATTAATATGTTACTATCAGAATTTGATTATCAATTACCGGAAGAACTAATTGCACAGCGTCCGACAGACAAACGTGAAAATTCACGCATGATGGTTCTTAATCGTGATGAACATAAAATCTTAAACAAACATTTTTACGATATTGTAGATTTATTGGATGAAAATCATATTCTGATTCTTAACAATACAAAAGTTATTCCTGCTCGTCTTTACGGTTACAAAGATACGGGCGCAAAGATTGAAGTATTTTTGCTAAAAGAAAGAGAAAACAAAGAGTGGGAAGTTTTAATTAAACCTTCAAAGCGTGTAAGAGTCGGCACCGTGATTAAGATTTCAGACGAATTGTCTTGTGAAGTAAAAATGCCACTTCCTGATGATGGCAAATGGCTTGTGCAAATGATTTATGAAGGCGATATTTTTGAGATTTTGCACAGAGTAGGAAACATTCCGCTACCACCGTATATAGAACGTAAAATGACAAATGAAGAACTTAAAAAACTTGATTTTGAACGTTATCAAACTGTTTACGCTAAAGAAGAAGGTTCTGTAGCAGCTCCGACTGCAGGTTTACATTTTACTCAAGAAATCTTGAAAAAACTTGCGGATAAGGGTGTTCAGATTGGCTATGTTACTCTAAATGTAGGTATCGGAACATTTAGACCTGTAAAGTGTGATAATATTTTAGACCACCACATGGATTCTGAAATTTTTGAGATTACGCAAGAAACTGCGGACTTGATTAATAAAGCAAAACAAGAAGGCAAAAAACTTGTAGCGGTTGGTACAACAAGTGTCAGAACGTTAGAAACAGCTTATAAGTTGTATGGTAAAATTCAGGCATGCAAGGGTGCTTCTGAGCTGTTTATTTATCCGCCTTATGAATTCAAGGTTGTTGATAAATTGATTACAAACTTCCATTTGCCAAAATCAACTTTGTTAATGCTTGTAAGTGCATTGGCAACAAAAGATTTTATATTTGAAGCTTATCACGAAGCGATAAAAGAAAAATATCGTTTTTATAGCTATGGCGATTGCATGTTCATAAATTAAACAGAATTTAAATATAAAGGCTTTTCAAAATAAAAAGTTTATGTTATTATAATTTCAACGCCGTGGAGACGTGGCCGAGTCGGCTGAAGGCGGCACCCTGCTAAGGTGTTATATGGGGCAACCTGTATCGTGGGTTCGAATCCCACCGTCTCCGAATTTAAAACCCACCGAGAGGTGGGTTTTTTATTTTGTGTACTTTTCACCCTCACTGTGTTAGAATTCTGTTATGGAATATCTTAAAAAATTATACGAGAGATTTAAGGGATTGGATAAGAAGAAGCGCAATTATTTTATTGCAGTATTTGCGGTGATTTTTGTCATGGCTTGGGCGTTTATTTCAGCAGGTGTAATTACTGCAAACTTTAACCGTTCGCAACTTAAAAACTCTGAAGATGAACAAAAAGTTGACGCAGCGGGTATTATTATTACGGAAACAAAAGACGGTAATAAATACTTTGAAATCTACGGTGAGACGGGGCATTACAGCAACGACCACAGTATCGCAACTCTTAATAACGTAATCGGTAATTTTTATAAAGAAAACAAAGTAGCAATGAGTTTCCAATCTTCAAAAGGAACTTATGACGAAAATTCAGGCGTTATAACACTTTATGACCATACTTATATTGTTTTGGAAGACGGAACTTCACTTAACACAGACAAATTGACATGGTACGGCAACGGCAAAGAAACTGTTGCGGATGGTCACGTTGTTATCAAGAAAAATCGTGAAATGGTTGCAACGGCACAAAAAGGTGTTATCGACCCAGGTTATGAAAAATTTAGAATCATCGGTAAAACCAATACAAAGATTTTTAGCGATAAGGAGAAATAATGAAAAGGATTTTAATAGTCGCATTACTTATATTATCAAGCTTGGCGGTTTTTTCTTCTGACTTGATTATCGAATCAAAAACTCAAACATTTTCTGATTCGGAACACAAGATTAAACTTGATGGCGGAGTTAAGGTTAAGCTTGACAACTTGACGGTTGAAAGTGATAGAGCCGATGTTTCAGTAAGACGTAACAACAAACTTGATACGGCAACCTTTTATGACAAACCTTACGCTTATGAAGTAAACGAAAACAAGAAAAGGGAAGTTAAGGCAAATATTCTGCAGGTTTCTTTGATTAACAAAGTTGTTAGAGCGGAAGGCGAAGCCCAATCCGTAATTACGGAAGGTAATACGCCTATCGTTGTTATTAACGCTGACGTTCAAGAATACGATACAAAAAGCAGTGTAATGGTTTGTACGGGCGGTGTAACAATTAAATACAAAGACATTGACACTTATTCGGATAAAGCTGTTATTATTGCAGACCAAAAAGGCGGTTTGAGAAAAATCGACTTAATCGGTAATGCAAAAGTTAAACAAGAACAAAACGAATCAGAAGGTCACCACTTTGTTTACAATCCGATAACGGAAGAAATGAGTGTTACAGGTAATACTAAAACAATTGCGATTTCCGATGACGGTAAGAAATTAACAATCCACTCTGATTATCAGCAATACAGCAAACAACAAAATACTTATGTCGGAAGCGGCCACGTAAAAGTTTGGTATGATGATTATTATGCACAAGGTCCGAAGGTTTCAGTATTCCCTGATTCTAAGACTAATAAACCAAATGAGGTTTATTTTGTAGGACGTTCTAAGATTGTTCAACAAGATAAAGATATTATTGCCGACAAAATTAAAATGACAATGGATCCAAAAGATTTCATAGCAGAAGGCAACGTTAGAACAATTATTCACAACATTGATACAAAAGATAATGAGGACTTATAGATGTCAGAAAAAATAGATAAGGCAATGAGCCTGTTTAAAGAACGTAAATACAAAGAGGCAATTGATGCTTTCCATTCTGTTTTGGAAACAGAACCTGATAATGCTGATATTTATAACAATTTGGGTGTTGCGTATTCTTGCTTGGCAAATTTTGAACAAGCCGAAAACTATTATGTGAAAGCAATTGAGCTTGACCCTGAACTTGCGCAAGCTTATATCAATCTTTCTGATTTATACTATAAAGCAGGTGATTTAGCGTCAGCAGTCGGCACTTTGCAACGCGGAAGCTATGAATTGCAAGACAATTTGGCGATAGCACATTTGCTTGCAAGAGTTTATATCGAAGACCAAAGATGGGATGATGCGATTGACGAATTGGAACGAGTTTTGGATGGTGAACCTGAAAACTATGACGCTTATTATGATTTAGGCCACGTTTATTTTGAACTCGGCGATTACGAGAGTGCAATTTCTAATTTTGAAACAGTTATAACTTATCAAGAAAACAATGAACTTCTTTATTATGCTTTAGCGCAAGCTTATGAAGCAAACAACGAAATTGATAAAGCGATTTCTAACTATTTAAAAGCAATTGCAGTTAATGACAAATTTACGCTTGCTTACAAAAAAGTCGGTGTGCTATTCTTGGCTAGAAACGATTATGAAGACGCGATTGAATATTTTGAAAACTATATGAATTTTGATATTCCGCAAGAAGAAAAAGACAGTGTTGAAAAATTGGTTGAAAGAATAAAAGCTAAAATTTAAACTTTAAATTTAACTATACAAAAAAGACGCTCTATTGAGCGTCTTTTTTGCTATTAAAGATTTTCCTATCCTCTGAATGACAATTCAGGCAAATTCTTTTGAAGAACTGCTCTTACGTTTGCCATTTGAGTTTCAATCATTTCATCCGTCATTGTAGAATTAGCGTCTTGCATTCTGATTCTGAACGCAACTGACTTAAATCCTTCTTGAACGTGTTCGCCTTGATATACGTCGAATACTTCGCAACCTGCAAAGATTTTGTTATCAACGCCTTTTTTAACAACTTTTTCCAATTCTTCCCAAGTTGTTTTAGCAGGAATGATAACCGCCAAATCTCTTTGAACTTCAGGGAATTGAGAAAGTTTCTTAAATCTAACTACAGACTCGTTTACGCCTGAAATCAACATATCTAAATCCAACTTAAACAAGAATGCGTTTTGATTTAATTTCAATTTGTTCTTAAGTTCAGGATGAAGTTCGCCATAATATCCGATAACTTCAGGTTTCTTGCCCAACATAGTTAAAACAGCTGTTTTGTATGGGTGCAAGCATTTGTGAGTATCAGCAAGCGGAGAATCTGCTAACAATGAGAATTTGATACGTCTTGTTAAACCGAATTCTTCCAATACTTTGTCAACAATACCTTTTACGGTGTAGAAATCAACTTCACCAGTTGGTTGCCACAAAGAGTTTTGAACATTACCTGTAATAATACCTGCTAATGTTTGAGTTTCTTTAATACCTGTTTCTTTTTCGGTAGTTTCGCCAACCTTCATGTAACTGCGTCCGATTTCGTAACCCCAAAAATCTTTTTGACCGTTATCGTAGTTGTATTTCATACAACTCAAAAGGCTTGCAATAAGAGTTTGTCTAAGCATTGCAAAATCTTCTGATGCAGGATTTTCAACAAAAATAGCCTTTTCTTTATCATAAGTCATGTTGAATTGTTTAAGCAAAGGTTCGCCGATTAGCGATGAAGTTTGCATTTCGTTAAGTCCTGCTGCTCTCATCAAATCGTGAACTTTATTGATAACTCTTTCAGCTAGGCTGATTTCAGGAGTGCCTGCTCTGTTTGGAAGAGTAGGCGTGATTTTGTCGTAACCGTTAATTCTTGCGATTTCTTCTATTAAATCACATTCTCTTGTAACATCACCTGCACGGAATGAAGGAACTTGAACTTTGCAAGCCATTTCGTTTTTGCCTAAAATTGTGAAACCAAGTTTTTCTAAAATTGCTAAGCATTTTGAAGCTTCAATTTCACAACCCAACATTCTCTTGATTTGCGGATATCTTAGAGTAATTTCGATTGGTTCAAGTTTGTTTTTACCTGCTTCTGCAATACCTTCAAATTTAGCATCTGCGTATTTTTCCAATAATTCAACAGCTCTTAGTAAACCTGATTTAACGGCTTCAATATCAATTCCTCTTTCAAATCTTGAGCAAGCGTCTGATTTATAACCTACGCTGCGAGAGCTTTTTCTGTTAGCTTGAGGAGTGAAATAAGCAGCTTCTAAAGCTAGGTTTTTAGAATTGTCATCAATTTCAGAATTAGCACCGCCAAATACACCGCCTAAGCAAACAGGTTGTTCCTTTGTTGCGATAACAACCGTATCGTGGTGAAGTTGTCTTTCTACTTCGTCAAGAGTTACAAGCTTTTCGCCTTCTTCTGCGCGTCTTACGCACAAATAACCGTTCAATTTATCCAAATCAAAAGCGTGAAGCGGAGTGCCGTATTCTAACATAACGTAGTTTGTAATATCTACAACGTTATTGATTGCTCTGATACCTGAAGAAACAAGTCTTTTTTGCATCCAATCAGGAGAAGGTTTGATTGTAATACCTTTCAAAACACCGATTGAATAATATTTGCAAACATCGTTGTCTTTAATTTCAACTTCAAAGTTTGCAAGTTGTGTTTCTTTTGTTGCGTATTCAAATTTTAGAGGTCTGTCGAATAGTGCAGAAAGTTCTCTTGCAATACCAATTACAGACATTTGGTCACCTCTGTTTGCAGTTGGTGCTGTATGCAAAACATAGTCTTTTTCAAAACCTAAAACATTTTCTACATCCAAACCAATGCCAACGTTAGGGAAAATTCTGTTTAAAACAAGAATACCATCTTCTTCTTGGTAGTTTCTGTCAGCAACGCCAAGTTCATCATCAGAACATAGCATACCTTGAGATTCAACACCTCTGATTACGGCAGGAGTAAGTTCGAATTGTTCACCTGATTTGCGGTCTAAAACCTTGCTGCCAACTGAAGCGTAAGGAATTACCTGTCCTACTTGAATATTTTGCGCACCACAAACTACTGTTTTTAGACCTGAACCTGTATTTACCGTTACAAGGTGCAAGTGATCTGAATTTGGGTGATTATCAATTTTTTCAATTTTTGCAGTAATAATATTAGTAAATTTTGGTCTTAATTCTTCAATTTCTTCAACTTCTAAACCACTCATAGTAAGCTCATGAGCAATTTGTTTTACGTCTATGTCTTTAAGGTCAACTAATTCGTTTAACCAATTTAGTGAAACTTCCATACTTTCCTACCTCTCTATTTTTCTTTATTATACAGCAAAAATTTGAAATAAGTTAATAATACCCCCTCCCGTCCTCCGGACACCCTCCCCATGTCGAATGATAAAAGGGGAGAGAGTAGCATGTGCGAAATTGACGTAATGTCAAGTTGGTACTAGTTGAACGACTTTAGTTCCCTCCCTTTGGGGGAGGGTGTCCGGAGGACGGGAGAGGGTGTTATAAGCTAAAATAGCTACGAAAATCTTGCGATTTTCTTGCAATTATCTCTAACAGACTGTTCGTATGATATTCTACTTATCAAAATTGGTTGCGTATTTAACAAGCGCGTTATAAATTTCAGGCAAAATCTTACCTTCTCTTACTTCTTTGTAAAGAATTAAAAGAGATTCCAAACGACTCAATCTGCGACGATAAACTCGAGCCTCTCTTAATGCGCTGTATTTGTCGGCAATAGATACTATTTGGACTGCAATGTCGGATGAAATAGTTGTTTCAATTGCAGGATAGCCTGAATGTTTTAAATTTTGGTGATGATATCTGATGAGTTCCAATGTTTTAGGTGAAAGATTTTGTGTTTTTAATAATTCATATCCTAAAGTAGAATGAATGTTCATTATTTCACGTTCTTTAACATTCAACTTTGCAGGTTTGTTTAAAATCTTTGATGGGATAAGCACTTTGCCCAAATCGTGAAGCATTGACGCTTCCTTGATTATAGACTTATCCAAATCCATTTTTAAATCTTCGGGTAACATTGAAAGAACGCCTTCTGCAATATTGCAAGTTTCGTTCATGTGACCGCCTGTTAGCTCTGAAAGTGTTTTTGTGTCAATTTCAGGCTTGATTTTATATTGCTTTAAAAGTGCTTTTACTGCAGGATTAAGTGACATCATACGCTTAACAGCATACTTCTGAATACGTTCGCCTGTATTCAGAAAAGTTTTTCCGCCTTCATCGGCATAGACAAAGTAGCTGTTGTGATTAATTTGCACAGCACCTTTTAAACTAACTCTTTTCTCTCTTTTAGGGGTTCTTTTTAATAACATTGTTCTAGTTCGGATTGTAACTTAATATAAGTTTACAATAATTTAAGTTTTTTTTCAAGTTGGTCAGAAACAAAAAGTATATTAATTATTCATAAATTATAGCCGATTGTTGAATAACAAAAATTATTGAACAATTATTCTAAAAATAAAAGGAGAACATTATGACAGAAAAGAGATTTTTGAGTTTTGTTTTAATAGAAGGTATTTTGTTGTCAGTTTTGGGATTGGGCATGCTTATGCTTCCTAAAATAACTACGATTTCTTTCGGGTTGATGTTGTGTCTTACGTTTATTGTTTATGGTGGTTATAAAGTCATTAACGCAATTTTAACCAGAAACTATTCAAGACATTTTGTTTTGAATGTTGTAGCGGGTTTGTTGTTGTTCTTGACTGGCGTATTTTTATTTATGACACCAATGTTTAATCTGCTTCTTATTACGAGCGCAATTGGCGTATATTTTATACTTGAAAGTATTTCTTCAATAGCATTTGCGGTTCAAAATAAAAATACATTATATTTTTGGTGGCTTGAAATTTTGGTTGGTGTTATGCAGTTTTTGTTGGGTTTAATCATAATTTTGGGCTTGCCATCCACTGCATTGTGGGTAGTTGGTGTACTCGCAGGAATCAATTTTTTAATTGCAGGAGTTGTGTTTATCAGTATGTATCTTTCTACTAAGTATATTTTGGGATAATTCTTTTATTTGAGGTCGGTAAGAACGAATGATAGTGAGTCGAGCCAAGAACTCTTTTGAAAGCTGACTAAATGTCAAGTTTTTATTGGAGGTAGGCAAGTTTGAAAGTTAGTGAGACGCGCCGTATAGAAGATAACTACCAATTCCACCATTTTTATATTAGAATGTTCATATTAGGTAGTCGATGTGGTGGAATTGGTAGACACGCATGATTCAGGTTCATGTGGAGCAATCCTTGCGGGTTCAAGTCCCGCCATCGATATTACTAGAAAATTGGTTAATTTAATAAATCTTGTTCGTTGATGATATTTGATTTTAAAACTTTGATTGTTAGCTCAATTCTATTGTAAACATTGTATTTTGCGAAAATCTCATTAACATATTTCTTGACTGTGGTTATATCCCAACACATACGTTTCCCGATTTCTTGATTCGATAGTCCAAGACATATGTATTTAATTATTAATTTTTCTTGTTCGTTCATAATCTTATTTTACTATAAAATTGTTTTTAAATTAAAGATTTTAAAACTATTTTTATCCACAAATTACACACACTAAAAAATGCAATAAAAAAAGCCCTTCTCAGGACTTCTAACTTCTTATATTTAAAATGGAGCGGGAGACGAGGCTCGAACTCGCGCCACCCTCCTTGGCAACATAAGGCAACGCTACTATTGAATACTATAATTTTACACTATACTTGCATTTGAAACACTTTTGCAACCTTGGTAAAACTCAAAAAAAACTACATAAAATTACATAATAGTTCATAAATATTACATAAAATTTCAAACAAAAAATAGCAGAGCATTTTGCCCTGCCATATTTTGTATTTTAAAATTACAAAGATTTTAAAAATCTGTGCAAGTTTGCAACAGATGTGTTGTATTGTCTGGCAATAATTGTTTTAGGAACTTGTAAATCAACTAATTTTAGTATTTTTTCTTGGTGTTCATCAAGTTTTGATTTACCTCTGCCGTTTGGTCTGCCTAATTTTGCACCATTTGCCTTTTTAGCATGTAATGCTTCGATTGTTTTCAAACTAATCAAATCTCTTTCAATTTGTGCAACCAAAGCAAAAATTGTTGTTGTAACAGTAGATGTAATGCTTTTGTCGTTGTTTGAAAAATCTTCTTTAATTGAGTAAAGTGTAATGCCTTTTTGTTTTGTAATGTCAATTACCTCAAATATTTGTGTAATTGAGCGTGCAATTCTTGAGAGTTCGGGAACAATTAAAGTGTCGTCCTTTTGCATTTTTTCTAATAATGTACCAAGTTGTCGGTTTTTAAAGTTTGATTTACCGCTAATTTGTTCTTCCACAAATTCCACGTTGCCTAATTTTCTTTCGTTTGCAAACTTTAAAACATCTAGTTTGTTCTTCTCTGTGTTTTGTTCTAATGTGCTTACTCTAAGGTATGAATAGGTGGTCATTTTTTGCTCCTTTCTGGGCTAAAATTTATGCCATATCGTGAAAACCTATCTTTTATATTTTTATTATCCAATCCCATATCGTAAAATTCACCCGTTTTTACTTTACTGATGACGAAAGTTTAAACGGTCGTTATTAAGATATAGCAACGCATTGAGCAAACAACTGTTTTTATTAAAACAAAGGGGTAAATATGAATACAGAAGAAATCAATAAAAAAATACAAACAGAAAAAGACAGTTTCAATCGCAATTTAAACCGCCTGCAAAAACAAATCTTTGAACTGAAACAACGCCACCAACGCACCATGGAATATTTGCAAAGACAGAAAGAACAAGAAAAATAAAATTGTTGTTATTATATTTTGTTATATGATAATATATTTTTATGGATAATGAATATTATAAATATGTTTCTTTTGAAACTGCAAAAATTATTTTGTCTGATTTGACCATTCGTTTTTCCAAACCTTGTAGTTTTAATGATATTTATGATTGTGAAGCACCATACAAAGTAACAAATTTTTCAAAAAAAGATTTGTTAGCTTTGTACGATAATGCACTTTTATTATGTGATGATGATATTGCGAAAAACAAATTAAAAATGGAATATAACAAAATACGCAATGCTAAGTATTTTGATGAAGAAATGAGACATGCCGCAAAGACAATTATTGACAATTGCAGAAATAATATAAATAAAAATCAACGAGTTTTGTGTTTGTCTAAAAATAAAGATAGTATCCTTATGTGGTCACATTATGCACAAAATCATACAGGTGTTGTAATTGGTTTTGATAAAAATTATAAATTTATAAAAAATGCTTGTGAAATCCAATATAGTGAAAATCCGCAAAACATTGAAGGTCGTATTTTAAAAGATTTATGCACAAAGAATAACCAAGTAAAAAATGAATACGTTGCTCTATTCCTTACCAAATATATAGATTGGCAATATGAAAACGAAGTGCGCTGTTTTTTCTCAACAGAGTTTTTATATCGGTATTTTAGTAATTTAAAAATACCGAACATAGATAGTAAATACAATAATTGTAAAAAACAACTGAAAAATAATGAAAAATTTATTGATTTACCAATTGCGAAAGAATGTATAAAATCAATCTATCTTGGTACCCAAATAAAAGATAACGATAAACAAGAAGTAATCACTCTTACAAAAAATATCAGTAATTCTATAAAAAATTTTCAAGCAAAAAAAGCAAGTGATTCTTACAAATTATATTTTGAAGAATTATTTTAAATATTTGTCTAAAATTTCTTGCTTTTTTTGCTTTGAATTATCAATAATTGCCTGAGCTTCCGCAATTTGTTTTTCCAATTTTTCAATTTGAGCAACTATTTTCTGTTGTTCTGAAAGTACAGGTACAGGAATTTTGATATTTGCAATTGTTTTAATTGATAATTCAATTTGTCCACTTTGTCCGGTTGCCATTTTTTCAATATTTTTAAAACCTACATTATAATAAAGTTGATATAATGCAAATAATGGTAAAAGTTGTGATTTATCTAAACGAAGAATCGTTACATGACTATCAACAAAATATTGACCATTTAAATTGAAGATATTTATCCTACCTGCAGTTCCAACACCAGTTGAATTAATCAGCAAATCATCCTTTTCAAGTAATCTTTCATCAACAATCATATTAGAACTTGCATAATATTTGTTTTGTAAATCAAAATATTTAAGACCTCTTATTTGTCCAGATTTTAAAATTTTAATATCTGTTTGCTCTAACGAATATTTTGGAGATTTCCCTCGTTTTAATAAGACTGCAAAATCTTCTAATTTTTTGTGTTCAGATTTTACTATACATATATTTTTAATTTTTTCTTTTAGCTCGGTTATGTTTAATAGTTGTTGATTATTTTTCTTTTCAACATCTTCAATTTCATCAACAATTTTTTGTTGAATGTTTAAAGGTGGAAGTGGTAGTTTTGTTGGTTTTACCATTGGTACTGTTAATTGAGGTGTAGTCTTACCACTCTTAGTAAAATTAAGATATTTTGAAATCTCATATAAATAACGTAAATTAATAATATTGGAATTAGGAATAGCTATAATAAGCCTTACAATAGGATAAAATGGAGCTCTTCTCAAAGCCGAATATCCAATTGTTCCTCTAGCAGAAATAGAAAGTGCATTTTCACTAACTCGTGCAATATTAGTATAACCATACAAAGCTTTTTCTTCTATCCCATTTGAATAAATTGGTATATTAAACTTTGTTGTTGCATCTTTACACCACGCATCTTTAGGTAAATCACCACCTGCAAATATTTCTTTGCAAACATAGTCTAAAGTTACAATTGGGTATTTGCTTTCAATTTTTATTTTTTTTTTAGCTTTCACATTGATAACTTTTTCAAAATCTACTCTGTCAAAAGTTATCATATCAAGCAAATTAACCCTTGAAATATTATCTTTCAATGAATCATCAATCTCTGAAGTTATATCACCATTAAATGCTCTATAAATATAAGTGCTAGCTTTTTGTGGATTGTCAAATGTGTTCATATCAAACAAATGAGTACACTCGTCTATAGATTTACCTCTTTGTATTGCATGGATGCCCTCCGATCCTCTACGATTAGAAAATTCATAACCCAAAAATTGTTTTTCTGCATCTTTTTCACCAGTCTTAACTGTTACAATTTTTTGAGGATAAGCTAATATAAAGTAATAAAGTTTTTCTTTTTCAATTTCTAAAACTTTATTCCAAAATTCCTTTTCTGATTTTGATTTAATTTTTTGCGAATATTCTTTAAAAATATCATGCTTTTCAACTTTATCATTAGGTTCTTTGTTTAACAAAGTTAAGTAATCATCAAAAGTTAAGCCTTCCCAAACATAATTAACATATTTAGATACAGGAGTTTCAATATTATTAATTGTTACATCAGTTTTATCCGCAAAGAATTTATCAACTGCTTTTTGAAGATTTATGCAATCGTAGTTATTTCTTCTTCTCAAGAACAATACAACAGTATTTGTACCCGTTGCCATAAATGTATTTGAGCCTAATTCTGTTATAGCAACAATTTCAAAATATTTTAACAACAATTCTCTTGTTTTTGTATAAATACCAGTGTTAGTAAGAATTGAACTTGGTAAAATTACACCTGCAATACCACCATCTTTAAGTAATTGTTTTGTTCTTTCAACGAACAAGCACTCAATTTCCGAACTATTATCAGTTAGGCAATCATATAAGTCAAAATCCTTTTCTGTATAAAATTCCCTTGTAGTTTGTTTAAATGATGAAACAGAATATGGTGGGTTAGAAAGGATTATATCAAATTGTTGATTATCTTTAGATTTATCATCCTCTTTTCTTAAAATACCTTTATAATCTTTTGTATTTGCAAAATTTCCTAAACCATCACTTAAAATAACATTAGCTAAACCATCGCCATGTAGGTAGCAACCAACTTTGCCAACTTTTACAAGTCTGTAATCTTTTTCAATGCCATATACATACTTGGTTGCCCACTCATAATTTGCATTTTGCCAAAACATTAAATCTTTTTTAGTTCCAAGAATATATTTAGTAGGGTCCTTTTGGTCTATAATGTTTTGAACTTCATGCATATATTCGGTTATAAAATGTCCGCTGCCTGCTGCATAATCAATCATATACGGTAACAATTCACCATTTTTTGATTTTAAATGTTCATCAATGATTTTTTCTAATGGCAAACTTTTAATAATAAACTGAGCGATTGGTACTGGTGTAAAAAATTGTCCAGCCTCTTGTTTTAAACCTGTTGTTAAAAGCAATTCAAAGAAATCAGATAAATATTGCTGACGTTTGTTATATCTTATACGATAACCTTGCAAAAGCTCAACAACTTCTTTTACAATTTTTGCATTTTCAACAAAAGAATCATGGTCATAAACTTCTTTTATTGCAAATTCATTGTTCTTTTCAAGTCTTAAACGATTAATTTGTTCTTTTAATTCTTTTCTAGTATTTTCATCGAGGAATTTGTATTTATTTTCAAATTCTTCATTATTAAAATCACTAACTTTGCGGTCAAGAAAATTAAGCATTCCGTTTTTGTATAAATCAGTTAAACGTAACTGGAATCTTACATGGTCGTCAAAACCCTCTTTCCATTGAAAATCTAATTCTTCACCATCTTGTTTAGATGTTTCATCATAAACTTTACATAAAAATAAAGTAAATATTTTATTAAAGGCATTTCCTTTATCAGAAACAACATTATGCCTTAATATTTCCAAAAACTGATTAAATATAAAACTAGAATCTTCTTGTGTTATTGGTTTTAAATCACTTAAAGTCAATGCTTTACTTTCAAAACAGTAAGGCTTAACCCAAGATTCAAAAATTCCATTATCCTTTGCAAGTTTATTCCACTTTTCGTAAAAATCTTTTACATCACCAGTTCTATAATCGTTTTCAATTTTTACAATTTCGTTTTTATATACAACATTGTCATCTTGCAATTCTGAAGCATAAAGCATAATAATATCTGCTTTATTGCTAAATTTAAAGTATGTGAAAAGTTGTCCGCCATCTTTGTACATTCTAGCAACAGCTTTATCAAATTCTTTTCCGAAAGTTTTGCATTCAATCAACAAATATTCAGAACCATCGTCACGAGTTACACAAATATCAAGTCTACCTGACGTTCCATGCCCTGCGGCCCAAGTTTTTTCTAATATGATATTTTGAGGCTTGTATCCTTTTTCTAATAGTCTGTTAACACATTCCAGTACAACCCAATTTTCTGCTTGTGAAAAATTTTGGGTTGTTTTGCAATCTGCACCTATTAAATGTCCATAACAAATTTGTTCTTTTGAAAAATCAATTTCAATAGAATAATTATGTTGTTGGTATCTTTTCTCATAAATCCCAACAGTATTGTCTTTAGGCACAAAGCCTAATTTTGATACAAATGCCTTCTTATCCATACACTTTCTTACCTTGTCGTTGATTATAACATAAAATTGCTAAAATTTCATTTTGTTACATAACTTAATTCCATGCCTGTTTTTACAATTTGTGTTAGATTTAGAATTTAGGGAATCCCAGTTTTAGTTATTGTTTGGACTTTGTGTTAAAATTAAAGGCATGAGTTATATTGCATTAAAGCCATTTGAATTATGCCGAAAAGACGGTAAAATTGAAAAAGTTGAATTGTACAATTTTACAGGTATTAATGATGTTGCAATTTTAGATATTAAACATTTAAAATTCGAGGGAATTGCGGCTAAGGATATTAAAAAGTTAGATATACATAATGCCGTTTTGAAAAATAAAAACAAATTATACTTTCAAAATAAGTATTCAAAAATGGTTGCAGGACTATCCAAAAAGCACTTAAACAAAATTATTTCAACTGTTTTTACAAAAGATACACAAGGTAAATTTAGTTATCTTAAAAAAGAAATTGTTGCCAACGTAGATTTAATATTTTATGCCGCAGTACCAATTCTCAAACATGCGGAATTGAAGAAACAAGCATTGTATCATAATCAAATAATTCATCGTTTTGCTTTACCTCTTAAAATAGGTGGACTTATATTTTTTGCGATGATAACAGTAAAAGAAAGACTTGATTCAGAAGAAATGAAAATTGATGAATTTTCTATATATGATTTGTATTCTGAAACACCTGAAAATAAAAAATCATCTGGTAGTCCCTCTACGGTTTCCATAAGAACCTTCCGTAGCCATTACCAGATGACTAATTATAGTATTTACGATTTGTTTAATTTTGTCAAGTGTAGTATTACAAAACTGCAACAATAATTAATTGTATTTGTTGTATCTCAAATACCAAGCGTATTTACGGCTATTTCATGTGTTTTGCCTAATTATACAGATTTATACTATATCATCGTCAACCGCAAGTTAAAATCGCTGTAAATTGCCAATACGAGAGAATTTAGGCAATAGAAAATATATACGTTGTTAAGTTAAAAAGAATATAGATTGCCATTTTCATCCCTTGCTAGTACTAGTTCTGGAATTTTCTTTTTGTCAACTAATTTTCTATTTTCCTCATTAAACTCCATACATTTAAAAGCATTGGATTGTATTAAATTAAGTCCGTTATCCCAAATTTTGTAGTTGTTTTCTCTTTCTGCCCGCCCAATAAATGAACAAATGCTCCCTAGTTCTAAATGCATAAGTTTGCAATTATCAATAGTGAAGGTTTTAATAAGTGACAAAAGAAAATATCTTATCCTTATTTATATTTAAAACCAATAATTATGGTGGCTCTTCAAACAGGGATGAGAAAAGGTGAAATTTTAAATCTTGAGTGGGATAATATTAATTTTGAATATGGATTTATTGATTTATTAAAAACAAAGACTAATAGACCGAGAAAAATTCCGTTGTCAACGGGTTTAAAAGCTATTCTTAGAACAATTAAACAAGAATCAAAATATGTTTTTACCAATCCTAAAACCAAAACAGCTTATAAGATATCACAAAAGCTTTTAAAGCTGTTTTGCAAGATGCTAAAATTGAGAACTTTAGATTTCATGAATTAAGGCATACTGTTGCAACACGACTGGTCGAAAAAAATATAGATTTGTTTGTTGTTCAAGACATACTAGGTCATTCTAAAATCACAACAACTCAAAGATATGCTCATCCAGTTCCACAAAGAAAGCTCGATGCAGTAGAAATTCTTGATAATTATACATCTTAGCCCTCATATATTGAGGGCTTTTTTAGTTTCATATTGCAGTGTTTAAGTTTCATAGTTATATGTATAAGTTTTATAACTATCATTGCCCACAGATTACACACAGGAAAAAAGCATTAAAAAAGAGGGTATCTGAAACCCTCTATTAAATGGAGCGGGAGACGAGGCTCGAACTCGCGACATCCTCCTTGGCAAGGAGGCA